>BDTM01000040.1 GCA_002898015.1 bacterium BMS3Bbin03
CATATTTCTCAATCTCTTACAGGATAATTGGCCTATTGTTGTTTTTAAAACTCACCCCCTTATTCCCCCTCTCTACGCGTAGAGAGGGGGAAATTCTGGCCTTCAACGTTGGTTTTTCTACCAATCAGGGGGTGAGTTTTGGATTTAACAAATGGCGGCAACTTTTTAGTAGAAAAAAGTATGCATTTTTAGGATAAACCTAAATTATTTATAAAAATGAATGATCACCATTTCCCGACTGTTAAAAGGTTAAAAAAAGCACTTTTCCTTTTTGTATTTTCAGGGTTAATCTTCACCTGTGTTTCGGCAGGGTCCGGGCAGGAGAAAGCGGCTCCAAAAGATTCCTTACGGATTTCTGCGCCGGACAGCTCGGCAAACTCCCCTCGAGATGAATTTGTGTGGAGAAGTTTGTCGAATAAGGCGTTCGGCGTCGGGGAAAAGCTCGTTTTCATTATTCGGTGGGGGCCCATCCATGCAGGAGAAGCGGTGATGGAAATCCCCGAAATACTAACCCTGCACGGCCGGAAAGTTTACCGCATTTTATCCCGTGCTTACACCAACCGGGTGTTTTCGACGTTTTTTAAGGTCAGAGATCAGGTTGAATCCTTAATGGATGTCGACGGGCTGTTTAGCTGGCAGTTTGAGAAACACCTGCGGGAGGGAAAATTTGTGGCAAACATTAAGGATGTCTTCAATCAAAAGCAGCATTTTGTCGTCAGCCGAAGAGACACAATTTCTGTGAATCCATACATACAGGATGTATTGTCGTCGTTATATTTTGTGCGCACGCAGCCCTTAGTGGTGGGAGAATCACTGGCCGTCGATAATTATGCCGATAATAAGGTTTACCAACTGGAAGTAAAGGTCCTGAGGAAAGAGCGCATTAAGGTGAACGCCGGCACATTCAATTGTATTGTGATCGAGCCCATTCTTAAAAGCACGGGAATTTTTCAGCAAAAGGGGAAGCTAACGGTCTGGCTCACAGATGACGCGCGCCATCTGCCGGTTCTGATGAAAAGCAAGGTGATTGTCGGTTCGTTTGTCGCTGAGCTTAAAAACTATAAATTGGGTTCCATTGAGTGATCGGAGAACATATGTCACGTTATCCCGAAATTGACATCGAAAACATCAAACCCGTCTCGATTAAGACTCGAAAGAATAAAGTCAATGTTGAAGAATTTGCAGGCACGTGTAAAGTGGGGGCGAGTTTTCGAGATTTCTGGTATTCACTGCCCAATATTCTGGCCGGAGAACAACTTCGTGAATTTATAGGCCATGTGGTTGAGGGGCACCGGAAGAAAAAGCCGTTGATCTGGATGATGGGCGCCCATGTCATTAAATGCGGCTTAAGTCCGATTGTGGTGGACCTGATGGCACGCGGCATTGTTTCGGCCGTGAGCTTAAACGGTGCCGGGCCAATTCACGACACGGAATTGGCGTACTGGGGACAGACCTCCGAGAATGTGGCGGCCAATCTTCAAGACGGCACGTTTGGCATGTCGAAGGAAACGGCCGATAAAATAAACGGGACGATTGCGGCTGCCGCGGATCAAAAATTGGGATACGGGGAAGCTCTTGGAAAGAAGATCTTTGAAGAAAAGCCGCCTTACTGGGAGTTGAGTGTTCTGGCCAATGGGTATCGTCTGGGCATCCCGGTGACGGTGCACGTCGGAATCGGGACGGATATTGTGCACCAACATCCCAATGCGGATGGGGCGGCGATTGGTGAAATGAGCCTGAGGGATTTCCGCATTCTGGGAAACGTCATTGCCCAATTGGGGCACGGTGGGGTCGTAATTCTTGCGGGTTCTGCGGTCATTTTACCGGAAGTTTTTTTAAAAGCGCTCACGGTTTCGCGGAATATGGGATACGACGTTCGGGAATTTTATACCGCCAATTTTGATATGATTCGGCATTATCGTCCGTGGGAAAACGTCGTGCATCGCCCCACTCTGGATGCCGGCAAGGGGTACCAGTTTATTGGCCACCACGAAATCATGCTCCCCCTGTTGGCGGCGGCAATTTTTGAGGAGTTGGGGTGAGTTCGAAACACACTTAAACGAATTTAAAAATGAGGTTTTCAAATGCGTGTTGGAATTATTGGACTACCGCTTTCGGGGAAAACAACCCTTTTCAAAGCCTTAACCGGCTCGGAGGTAGAGGTCGGCTCGTGGTCGGGCGGCAAGCGTGAAGCACACATTGGGATTGTGAAAGTTCCGGACGAGCGCCTGGACTTTTTGCACACGCACTTCCCATCCGCCAAAAAAATTCCGGCGGCTATTGAATACATCGATCTGGCCGGATTTGAAAAAGGGATTAGCGAGTCCGCAAAGGTTCTGACGGAGTTGTTAAACGATCTTAAAAATGTCGATGCACTGGTTGTGGTCATTCGGGCATTTGATAACAGCGCTGTGGCACACCCGGACGGAAGCGTGAATCCGATGCGGGATTTTCAGACACTCGAGGCAGAATTTATTTTATCGGACATGGCGATCCTGGAAAACCGCATTTTGCGCCTTGAAAGACAACTGCAGAGGAAGAAAGAAGAACACAATCAAAAAGAGCTGACTCTGCTGAAACGGTGTCTGGCGGCTCTGGAAGAAGAAAAGCCGCTCTGCAGTCTGGTGTTCTCCCCTGAAGAAGAAAAGATTCTTCGCGGCTACCAATTTTTAACCGAAAAACCACAAATCATTGTTCTCAATATAAATGAATCCGATATCGGAAATGAGGAACAAATGTTGCAGCCCTTTTCGGAGATTAAGAATCACCCGATGACGGAAATTCTGGCGCTTTCGGCGGAAATTGAAATGGAAATTGCTCAACTCGGCCCGGAAGATGCGAAGGTTTTTCAGGAAGATCTTGGAATTCAGGAATCGGCGCTGGAAAAACTCATTCGGTCGACGTACCGGTTACTGGGGCTAATCTCTTTTTTTACAATAGGGGACGATGAGGTTCGGGCATGGACAATCCGCCGGAACACCAGGGCTCCGGGTGCCGCCGGCACGGTTCACTCCGACATGGAAAGAGGATTCATCCGGGCAGAAGTCGTGGCGTACAACGCTTATAAAGAGCACGGTTCACTGGCCAAATGCAAAGAAGCCGGTGTGTTTCGTCTGGAAGGGAAAGAGTATACTGTTAAGGACGGAGACATTATTTCATTTCGATTCAATATTTGAGAGATTAAAATGCTAAAATCAAAGAAATTTCAAATCTCACTTGGGATTCTGTTAAGTGTTGTGTTTCTCTGGCTGGCTTTTCGGAAGGTCAGCATCACGGATATGGCGGCCGCCTTTGAGAGCGCCGATTACTGGTATTTTATTCCGGCGGCTGTGTTCCTGTTTTTCAGTTTGTGGTTTCGCGCGTACCGCTGGAAATTCTTTTTTAAATCCATTAAACCGATTGGAATGAACAATTTGTTTGCTTCCATGATGGTCGGTTACATGGCCAATAATATTTTCCCGATGCGGCTGGGAGAATTCCTTCGCGCCTATTCCATCGGGCGGACGGCAAAGGTTTCCAAAGTGTCTTCTTTTGCCACGATTATTGTGGAGAGAATTATCGATCTGTTGACGCTTCTCGTTTTGCTGGCTCTGACGTTCCTGATCCAGCCCTTCCCCTCGTGGATCAAAGACAGCGGGTACGTCATTTTTACCATCGCCGTCGGCGCGATTCTGTTTATGGGATTCCTGGTTTTTAAAACCGAACCGACCTTGAAGCTCATGGAGAAAATGCTGTCCCCTTTTTCTGAAAAAATTCGCTCGAAAATTCTGGAATATGCTGAAAATTTGATCAGTGGTTTCGGTGTGCTTCGGACGCCTCGCCTTTATCTGGCCGTTGTGGTGCTTTCCATTTTAATCTGGGCGTGCTACGTGGGTATTGTCCAGATGATTATCATGTCATTCGGCCTCGATGTCAAATATCATTTGCCTTTATTGGCCAGCGTCGTCGTTCAAATCATGATCGGCATCGGCGTGACGATCCCCTCGTCGCCCGGTTATATCGGGACGTTTCACTATCTTGCCATGCAGGGCATGGCACTGTTTGGTGTCCCCGGCAGTGAAGCGTTAAGTGTGGCGATTGTGCTCCATCTGTTTAATTTTATTCCGTTGACATTAATCGGGTTCTATTATTTCGCCCGGGAAAATCTCAAATTTTCCGATGTCCTCCAGGAGAAAAAATTGGCGGAGACGGCAAAATAAGTCTCTCAAATTCTTTCATTTGTGCCATTCGCGGTGACGAATTGTTGCCTTGATTCCTTTCCCTTTTTGTTTTATATTATTCAAACCGGTTTTCTGAAATCATTTTGATCGAGTAAGTAAAACAAACCTTCAAATCATGAACGATTTTTCGGTATCCAGAATATTAGAAGAATTAAATCCCGAGCAAAAAGAGGCGGTCGCCTTTGGAGAAGGCCCTCTTTTAGTCGTTGCCGGCGCGGGAACAGGCAAGACCCGTGTGATTACGCATCGAATCGCCTATTTAATTGCTTCAAAAATGGCCAGGCCGGAGGAAATTCTGGCACTCACATTTACGGATAAAGCCGCTGCCGAAATGCAGGCACGTGTGGACGAGATGGTACCTTACGGTTATGCGACCGTGGCGATCAGTACCTTCCACGCTTTTGGGGATCGCATTCTTCGGGAATTTGCACTGGAAATGGGACTGACGACCGATCTCAAAGTGCTGTCCCGCCCGGAGCAGGTTCTGTTTTTTCGGGATCATATTTTTGACTTTCCGCTTCACTATTTTCGGCCTCTGGGGGATCCCACAAAATTTGCGGATGCGATGATCACGCTTTTCAGCCGGGCAAAGGATGAAGATGTGGCTCCGGAAGAATACCTCGATTTTGTCCGGAATCTTCAAAAACAGGCCGAAGAAAACCCGGGCGATGAAGCCCTGCAGAGTGAAGCCGCCAAACAGTTGGAACTGGCGCAGTCGTATAAGCTTTACCAGGAATTGATGGCCAAAGAGGGAAAAATTGATTTCGGAGATCAGGTGGCGATGGTGCTGTCTCTTTTTCGAAACAGGCCCGCCGTGCTGAAAAAAGTCCGGGCGCAGTTTAGCTATATTCTGGTGGATGAATTCCAGGATACGAATTACGCCCAATTTCAACTTCTGAAATTGCTGGCCGTCAATCGTCCGAACATTACCGTGGTCGGAGACGATGATCAGTCCATTTATAAATTTCGCGGTGCCGCCATCAGCAATATTCTGAATTTTACGAAGACTTTTCCGCAGTCGAAATTGATTGTGCTGGTCAGGAATTACCGTTCCACACAGGCGATTCTGGATTTGGCGTACAAATTAATTTTGCACAACAATCCGGACCGGCTGGAGGTGAAAAATAAAATCAACAAACAGCTTGTGGCCGAAACCCGGCAAGACCTGCCTCCGATTACGCGACATTTGCACTACGACAGGCTCTCTTCGGAGGCGGATGCCGTGACGAAAATCATCGAAGAACAGGTGGCACAGAAAAAACGGACTTACGGGGACTTTGCTATTTTGGTTCGATCCAATAATGACGCGGCTCCCTTTCTTGATTCGCTCAGGGCGGCCGGTATTCCGGCCTATTTCTCGGGCAGCCGCGGGCTTTACAGGCAGCCGGAAATTCAATTACTGCTGGCCTTTCTTCGGGCCGTTAGTGATTTTTCGGATTCAAAAAGTCTGTCGCTGCTGGCGGAATCCGAAATTTACCGGATGCCGGTTCACGATCAGCGGCGCTGCAATCACGTGGCAAACCGCAATAATCGCGCTCTGTTCGATGTGTTTCTCCACTACCGCGAGTACCCGGAATTGCAGGCGCTTTCGGTGGAGGGGAGAGCCACGATCGAAAAAATAGTCGGCGATATAGAAATGTTCCTGAAAATGGCCCGGGAAAATTCAACGGGCACGGTTCTCTATGAATTTCTGACCCGGAGCGGTTATCTGAAAAGTCTGACACACAAACCTCCCCTGGAAAGCGATGCAAAGATTCAGAATATTGCGAAGTTTTTCGAAATTATCCGAAGCTTTGAGGAGGCGTCACAGGTTGACCGGGTGCAGTTTTTTGTGGACTATTTGGATCTGTTGATCGAAGCCGGTGATGATCCGGCCACAGCAGACATCGATCCGGATACGGATGCCGTTCACGTGCTCACCGTACACAAAGCTAAAGGGCTGGAGTTCCCGGTTGTTTTTATGGTCAGTCTGATCAATCAAAAATTCCCGAGCAGAAATCGCAAGGAACCCATCCCGCTGCCCGATCCGCTGGTGAAGGACATCCTCCCGTCGGGTGATTTTCATCTTCAGGAAGAGAGGCGCTTATTTTATGTGGGAATCACACGCGCCCGGGAAGAGTTGTACCTGACCTCTGCGAGAGACTACGGCGGAAAGCGGCTCCGAAAAATAAGCCAGTTTGTGGCAGAGGCGCTGGATCGTCCCATTCCAAACGACGACTACGTGCGGGCTTCGGCCGAGGAAGCCATCAAGCGTTTTGCGCCTTCACTAAATGACGTAAAAACAGATCTGGAGCCCATTCCGGAAGATCAAATCATGACATTGAGTTTTTATCAAATCGATGATTATCTGACCTGTCCGTTGAAATACAAATACGTTCACGTCCTGCGGGTTCCGATTGCACCGCATCATACGGTGATTTACGGCAGTGCGCTCCACCAGGCGGTGAGTGAATACTATCGGCGCAAAATCAAAGGATTTCCTGTCGAATATTCCGTTTTAGAAGATGTTTTTAGAAATTCCTGGTCCAGTGAAGGCTTCATTTCCAGAACGCACGAAGAGCAGCGGTTCCAGGCCGGCCTGGATGCGTTGAAACAATTTTACGAAACCGAGGAACAGTCAGGCGAACTGCCGCTTTATGTGGAAAAAGAATTTAGTTTCAAACTGGATAATAACCATATCGTCGGGCGCTGGGATCGCGTGGATCAGCGAGACGGCGGCATTGTGATTGTGGATTTTAAATCATCTGATGTACGGGAGCAGGAAGCGGCGGACAAACGTGCCAAAAAGAGCCTGCAACTGGCCATTTATGCCATGGCTTACGAGAGCATGTTTCGGGAGCGTCCTGTTCGGACAGAGCTGCATTTTCTGGAATCCGGGCTGGTGGGCCGGGCGGAAGTGGCCGGCATGAAAATGGAGAAGTTTCTGGAAGACATCCGCACGGCCGCCCAGGGGATCCGCCAACGGGATTTTGAAGCAAAACCCGATTATATGAGCTGCCGCTACTGTGCGTTTAATTCAATCTGCCCGCAGGCAAATGAACAGTAATAGTTTTTTAGGTAATCATAAAAAGGAGATGCTTCAGCCGCGAAATCACCAAGACACAAAGAAAAGATATGAATTTTAAGCCATTTAAAATGAAGCGATAAATGTCCCGGTTTTTTAATCGATTTTAAGGGTCCCTTCATCCAAAATGGAATTAGAATCTGACTCCCCGACATCTGCGAAAAATCGCAGAAAATGGGAGAACCGGTCAACTGAAGGATTCAACAATTTATAATGGCATGAATTACATTTCGTCCGCCGATTGGCAATAGCCGTCAACATAAGGACTATTGAATATTTTATAAACATAGTATTTACAAAAGGTTGTTTCGTATTTCAAATGGTTCTAAATACTATTATTCTTTTCAGGAAACAGAATAGACAAATTGGACATTTCGTGCCTAACGGCACTCAAAATGGACAGAGATATTTTTCTATAAACATTTTGTCCCTAACGGGACATGGATAATGGAAGTATCATTAAAGATTATCTCTGTTCAATAAAGTGGCTCTAATAGTGCCAGAGATTCGTAAAAGCAACGAATCTGATTTTATGGGAGAAACTTTATGCCGCCGTGTTTGTTTGCAAGATAGATTTATATGTCAAATTTATTGAAAGTCCCGTAGGGACGCAATGTTTCTAGCAAAGTGCCAAATCAAATGATTTTAAGTCCCTTTAGGGACGACATGTAATTTTTATTCTATTAATGAAAATGGAAATAACATCAAAGATTTTATCGATTCAATGAAGCATTTCCAAACAATTGTGTTGGCGATGGGCTTGGGCTGCCCTGTGGTAAACCGCGGGGCTAAAAATAGAAAGGGCGCTTCCCATTCTTAGCCTGATAGTTTACCATCAGGAAAATCTTTGTGGCAAACAATGACCCGAATCGTTACAATAAAAATAAGGGAACTCCATGACATTTAAAATCTTACATTTTGCCGATGTGCACCTGGACATTTCATTTGCCGGCATGGGTTTTCCGTTGGAGGTGGCAAGACGGTACCGGGAATCCTTGCGGGGCGCCGTAAAACGTTTGATGGATCTGGCCTTGGAAGAGGCTGTTTCCTGCGTAACGGTGGGCGGTGATTTATACGAACAGGAGCGGTTTACGGCGGATACGGGGAATTTCCTGGCTGAACAATTTACCCGGCTGGATTCTGTGCCCGTATTTATCGTGCCCGGAAACCACGATCCCCTTGTTCCGGATTCGATTTACAAACAGGTCAAATGGCCGGAGAATGTGACCATTTTTCAGCATCCCAAACTGGAACCTTATCCGTTAAATGAGGCCGTTGTTTTGTGGGGACTGGCCCATCCGTCGCCGTCCTGGCGGGGAAAACCCCTGGAAAATTTTCACGTGCCGGATGAAAGAATCCACATTCTGCTTTTGCACGGTTCAGATATGTCCAATGTGCCTGCCGGGAAGGTGACGCACGCACCCTTTCTGCCGGAGCAGATTCGGAAAGCCGGATTCCGGTTTGCGCTGTTGGGACATTACCACCAGGGTCGGCTGACGCCGGAGGGAAATCCGTTTATGGCATACCCGGGCAGCCCGGAGCCTCTGGCTTTTGGCGAGACCGGTCTGCACGGCGCCGTTTTGCTCGAAGTGACCGGGTCCACGGTTCAGGCGCACCCCATTTCGACACAGACGTACCAATCGGTTCGGGAACAGGTTGATGTCTCACAATTGACGAACCGGGATGCGGTGCTCACGAAGATTCAGGAAGCCCTTGAGGACAAAGCCGGCGAACGGGTTCTGGCGCAGGTCACGCTGGTGGGGACGCGCCATCCGGATGTGATCTGGGATATGGCGCTTTTTAATGAAAATCTTCCCAAAAATTTTCTGCATATTTTTTTGGAAGACGAAACACTTCCGGCTTTTCCGCTTGAAGATCTCAAAGAAGAAAAAACGGTTCGGGGAGAATTTGTCCGTAAACTGCTGGACGACATTGAAAAGGCGTCCGACGATCAGAAGGAGGTTTTTAAAGACGCACTGACGTACGGGCTTTTCGCTTTTGAGAAAAAAGAAATTTTCGCGGATAATTGAAACACTTTAAAAAGAGCATGTTTACATGAAATTACTTCAATTGAATATTCAGGGTTTTGGGAAACTAAAATCTTTAAAGATTGATTTTTCGCCTAAATTGAATCTCATCTGGGGCCTGAATGAGGCGGGGAAATCGACGCTGCAGCAGGCTATTCTGGCCGCATTTTACGGATTTTATCAGGGCAGCCGCGCCACAACGGCCGAGAAACAGCAGCACCTGCGTTTTAAACCCTGGACACACGCCGATTTTGATCTTCAACTGGTGTACGAATTGGGCGACGGACACCAATTTGAAATTGTGCGGAATTTTGCGGATGACGATATTCCGACAAAAATCTTCGACGCGGTCACCGGGAAAGATCTGACCCCGCAATTTAAAATTCGGCGGCACGGGAATATCTCCTCTGCACGTGAACATCTGGGAATGAGCCGCGAAATTTTTGAAGCCACCGTCTTTGTGCGCCAGGCCGAAGTGAAATCACTTCAGAATAATGCGGGTCTTGTGAATGAAATCGTGAGTCTGCTGGATTCGGGAACGACACGGGCTTCTGCGGAAGAAGCCATTGCCTTTTTAGAAGGACAGATTGCCCGCGTCGGCAGCGACCGTGCGCGTGTGAAACGTCTGCCGATGGCTCAGGAATGGCTGAAAAAAATACAGGAAGAACGGGAAATGCTGCTTCGGGACCGCGACTCTCTGAGAGAGGCCGTCCTGAAAAAACAGGATTTGGAGAAAACATTACAAAAAGACCGGACCAAACTGCTCCAATTTCAATATCTGATTCTGGATAAAAGAATGGCGGAGCTGGCTCAGAATTTTAAACGGTCGGAGGCCATTCGGCGGCGCCTGAAGGAACTCCGGGAAAACTATTCGGAATTGGAGGGCGCCGGGCAGGTTTCGGATTCCCTGCGCGAAGGGATTGTCAGAAAGTTTCAAACGCTTGAAAACCAAAAGGAACAAATCGGGGAGATTCGCGAAAAAATCAAGCAGCAGCAGACCATCGTAGAGCAGCTCGCCCGGGAACTGGCGGAATACACCGACATGCGAAAGCTGTCCGAATTTCTCACGTACGAAGAATTTGACAGGCTTCAGACGCGCTGGAACGTCGCCGACCGCGCATTAAAAAGAGATCAGGACGAATATGAGAAGGAACTCAACCGCCTGAGCACACAAAATCTGGATGCCGACCGGCTGCAGAAAATTTATCAATTGTCTTCGGAAGAGACCCAGGGCTTTCGGGAGCAGGAAGAGGAATTGGGACGTCTGGACAGGGAAATCCAATCTCTGGAATTGGAACAGAGAGAACTGGCGGGAAAAGAGCCTTTTACCAAATCGGTAAAATTGGGGATTGTGGGCCTGGCATTTCTGGGCGTGCTGTTGGCGGTGCCGCTGATCCTCTTTCACCTGACTGCGACGGGAGTTATTTTGGGCGCATTTTTAATTACGCTGTCTGCGGGTGTCTCCCTTTATTTCTCCGGAATGCAGAACAAGCATGAAAAAAACAGGATGGCGCTTAAGCATGACCTGCATGAAATTGTAACTGAAAAAATGGAAAAAGAGGCCTTTTACAAACATGCATTACAGCCTTTTGGTGTAAAGGATTTCAAGGATTTATTGGAAAAGCGCCTTCAATTTGAGAGTTTGTCCCGGAAAATCGATGCCGTCGCCCGCAGCAGGGAAGGGCTGGCTGCCGTTGAATTTCAATTGTTAAAATATCTCGGGTCCATCGACATTCAGTCCCTTTCGGAGGAGGTGCTTCAAAATGTGGGCGCGCAATTCAAATCCTTTTTTGAATTGAAAAACCAGTTTGACCGTGAAAAGCGGCTTCTGGAAGAAACTCGAAAAGACCTGGCACGGGTGCAGGACCGGTCGGAGTTAACAACCGATTCTTTGCTCGAGCGGCTGCAGGAAGCCGGGATCAATGAGAAAGACCCGGACAAAGCACTTCTGCAGTTTAAAGCGCTTGTTGAGAAGAAAAAAGAATGCGATCGTCTGGGGCGTGAAATCGAAAAACTGCAATCGGAGCTTAACGGACTGTTTGCGGGAAAATCGGAGGCTGAGCTGCTGGAGCAGCAGGAGGCGTGGACACGCAGGCGGGACACACTTTTAGCCCATCATCCGGAATTGAAAGGCCTGTCGTCCGGCTGGTCGTCACAAAAGCTTTTGACGGAATATGAAACGCTCGATCAAAAACGCCAGGAGATGGAAAAGGAGGTGGAACGTTTGGAGGCGACCATTCAGACGGTGCTGACCTCTCACCGGCCTCAAGCCGAAATCGAGGAAGAATTAGCCGCCGCAGAAAAAGAAGTCCGCCGGCTTCTGAAAGTCCGCCATGCCCTGGAAAAAGCGCGTGACACATTGCGGGAAGTCATGGAAAGTTACCATCGCGACATGGCCCCTTTTTTGAATCAAACCGTCGGCCGCGGAATCCAGGCGGTTACCCGCGGACGGTACAAAGATGTCCGAATCGATCCCCAAACCTTTACGATTCATTTGGTTGTGCCGGAAACCGGCGACATGCAGCCCAGTGACAGGCTCAGTTTGGGGACTCAGGAGCAGCTTTACCTGCTTCTCCGGGTCGCAGTTGCAAAACATTTAAGTGAAAATGCCGAGTCGCTGCCTTTGATTTTGGATGACCCGTTTGTGCATTTTGATCACAACCGGTTGGAGAACGTGCTTGTCTTTTTGAAACAACTGTCTGAGCAAAATCAAATTATTGTGTTTACAAAGGATAGGGCGATTCATCGCTGGGTTGAAAAAAATGTAAAGCCGGAGGACCACATCATTTTAGAACTGAAATGAACCGGAGGAAGAAATGGGAAAACCGGTTTTGCGGCCGCTGCAAAATGCCCGGTGACATTATCCCATTTAAATCACAATTTTAGATCGAACAAGCCTTCGATATTCCATCCCTAAAGCTATTAAGAATTAATAAGATAGCATTTGAATTGTGAAAATTTAGCAATATTCCAATTTTTCCCTTGACAAATTCCAAAAAAAGTACTATTATTTTCAAGAGGAATAAAAAGGTCTAAATAGGAAAATATAGGAAGACTAAAAAGATGTCCTATCTTTTTGGAAATGCTAAAACTTCGGTTGATGATAAGGGCCGGCTCAGTCTTCCTGCCGTTTTCCGTAATGCCATTAATGAAAAAATTCGTAACAAGCTGTTCTTAACGCTCGGCCATGACAACAGTATTTACGGCTACCCGCTGGATGAGTGGAAAAAAATCATCGAGCGAAACCGTTTGAAAGATTACGATGATCCTCAGGTCCGTCTGCGCATTCGCCAGATGGCCACAAATTTTGATGTGGTAAAAATAGACAAACAAGGGCGGGTTTACCTGCCCGTCCATTTGATGAAAAAAGTGGGGATTCAGAAAGAAGTGCTCATACTGGGCACGGTCGATAAAATGGAATTCTGGAATCCCAATGGCTATCAGACCTATTCTAATGGAAATATGAAAGCCATTTAAATAAATAAGCTCATTATTACCGGCAATTAATCAGGTGCGATTTCAGGGAAAATGACGACAACAGAATTATTGGCTTTACGGCACTATTCCAGCGAAAAAAATTCAACCCGAACGGTTTGGAATCATCTCAGCCTTTCGGAATTTTCGCTGGCACCTGTTCAATACAGGAATACAGGCGTGCTGTTTGATATTCAGTTAAACGGTAAACCGGCCGGAAAGGGATATTATCAATTGTCTGAAAAAATTTTAAAATATGCCTCTGCCTATCACGTGCCCGTCATGTTAAAATCGGTGCTGGGTTATTTGATTACCGACCCCTCCGGAATCTATGTGGACGGCACACTCGGCGGCGGGGGGCATGCCGAAGCCATTTTGGAGCGCTTGTCACCGAAAGGAAAGCTTATCGGCATCGATTGGGACGCAGACGCCCTGCAATTCTCGAAAAATCGCTTGAAAAGATTTGGTTCGCAACTGATAACGCGCCGGGCAAATTTTGACGAGCTCCCGTCCGTTCTACACGATTTAGGGCTCTCCAAGGTGGACGGTATTTTACTGGATCTGGGTGTTTCATCCCATCAATTGGATTCGGATTCAAGAGGATTCAGCTATTTGAAATCCGGGCCTCTTGACATGCGGATGAACGGCTCCGGTGAATTAACCGCTTTTGATGTCATTAATCAGTACGCTTATAAAGATTTGAAGCGCATTTTTAAAGAATACGGGGAAGAACGCCAGGCGGGGCGTGTGGCATTGGCCATTTTGAAGACCCGGGAAAAAGGGACGATTAACACAACTGATGAATTGGCAGAGATTATTCGGTCGGTTATTTTCCCCAATTATGTCAACAAGACCCTGTCCCGTATTTTTCAGGCCGTTCGAATCGAAATCAACCAGGATCTCGTTCATCTTCAAAAAGCGTTAAAATCGACCGTCGACATTTTAAAACCTTCCCGCAGAGCCGTTGTCATTAGCTATCATTCATTGGAGGACCGGCTGGTGAAACATTTTTTTAAGAAAATGGCTCAGCCCTGTGAGTATCTGCCCGAGCTGCCGATTTACCCCTGTGAAGAAGAAGCAAAATTGAAAATTTTAACCCAAAGGCCTGTCAGACCGTCGGCGGAAGAGGCAGCCAAAAATCCCCGCGCCCGGAGTGCAAAACTGCGAGCTGCAGAAAGAATTTAAAAAATATTTTTTGGATAAAGGAATAAACCCGTGCAAATTCGTCGCCCGAAAAAATCACAAAGGGTAACCAAAAGGCACCTTTCATGGAAGGTCGTCGTGGTCGTTGGTTTTGTAACCGGATTATTCCTCGTGCACCTCTGGCAAAAAGATTCCATCAAAGATGGGCTGAAACAAATTCATACTTACAATAAAACAATTGCGAATATCAATGATCAAAACAAAATATTGCAGGCGAAAATTACACAATTGTCCAGCGCAGGGTGGATCGAGCGCGTGGCCCGGGAACGGTTGGGATTAAGGGATCCGGAACATGAACCCATTTTATTAGGCTATTCTCCCGCGTTCGAAAAGACGGATGTTAAGTTTGCATCCGGCAATTCCATCAAGAAATCACCGTCGATAGATGTGCCTTCAAAAATTGCACAATTATTATCAAAATAAACGGCCATGCGACAATCAGGGACATCCCGAAAAATTATTTTTGTTTTTATCGGCCTGGCGATATTCGCTTATGGAATTCTTCTGTTCCGGTTTTTCACCATTCAGGTTATTTCAAGGGGGAAATACAGTGAAATCCGCAAAAACAAATCCCGTATAAAAGTCACGCTGAAAGGGGACAGGGGGTTAATTCTGGACCGGAATCTGTCCGTCTTGGCCAATAATATCTATCGATACTCTTTGGGGGCCGATCTGTCGAAAATAAAAAATCGCGAAAAACTGGCCACCCTCTTTGCACGTGCCACAAACAAATCCCCGCGATTTTATTTGAGAAAACTCCGGCCCAAACGGGGCTTTGTCTATCTTGTCAGGGATGTGCAAAAGCAGGAAATGGTCAATTGGGATCTTCCCGATAAAAAGGAAGAGCCGGGGTTTCAGACAATCCGTGAGAATCGGAGAATTTATCCCTACAGCCAATCCGCCGCTGCGGTGATCGGTTTTACAAACGTGGATAATCGGGGGATGAACGGCATTGAAGGGAAGTACAATTCCATTTTACAGGGCGAAGATGGCTGGCAGTATTTCCAGATGGATGGTTTCAACCGCCTTTCGCCAGGATTGAATCTTCCGGAAAAGCTTTCTACAAAAGGGGAAAACCTGATTCTCTCTCTGAATATGAATTATCAGATGATTGCCGAAGAAGAATTGGCTCGGGGAGTGATTGAAAATAAAGCCCGCGGGGGCACAATTGTCATGCTCAATCCCAAAACGGGCGAAGTGCTGGCCATGGCTTCGTATCCGGGTTTTAATCCCAATAAATACAGGGATTATAAAGTCTGGCGTTATAAAAATCGGACGATAACAGACGTTTTTGAGCCCGGTTCCACATTTAAAATTGTGACGGCCGCGGCGGCGCTCGAGAGTAAAAAGTTTAGGCTGAGTGACGTCATTTTTTGCGAGAACGGCGTTTACAAAATGGCCGGGGTGCTTCTTCGGGATCACAAATCGTACGGCAAGTTGACCTTCAAAAAGGTCATTGAATATTCCAGCAACATCGGCGTTGCCAAAATAGCCCGGAAAGTCGGTAAGAAGCGGGTTTTTAATATGGCTCGCGCGTTCGGCTTTGGAAATCCCACAGGCATTGATCTGCCCGGTGAAGTGGGCGGGCGGCTGAAAAACGCCACATTTTGGAGCCGGTCGGATGCCACGCGCATTCCGATTGGGTACGGCGTGTCCATTACAACGCTTCAGCTTGCAAATGCGTACGCGGCTGTGGCCAACGGCGGGTATTTACTCCGTCCCTACGTGATGAAAATGATCCTGTCGCCGAATGATGAGCTTGTGAAGGAAATCAAGCCGGATACCATTCGGAAGGTTTTATCGCGGAAAACGGCTCACCGAATGACCGAAATTTTTAAAGGCGTCGTTAAAATCGGAACGGGGAAACGGGCGGCTTTGACGAATGTGGAAGTGGCTGGAAAAACCGGAACGGCTCAAAAGTACGATCTGAAGGAGAGAGGCTACTCTCACAAACGGTATGTGGCTTCTTTTGTCGGTTACGTTCCGGCGGACAATCCGCAATTGGTGTGCGCGGTTGTGATCGACGAACCCCAAAAATATCATTACGGCGGGGAAGTGGCCGCCCCGATTTTTCATAAAATTATGCAGAGAATTGTGGACTCCGTGGACGAAGAACCGGAGCCGCCCGCCGCGCAGTTTGGGACGCAATTAAATTCGGGGCTGGTTTCCGTGCCGGATGTCCGGTTTGTCTCGTATTCCAAAGCGAAGGCAATTTTGGTTGAAGCCGGACTTAAGATTGCCGCCTACACGCACGGAAATTTTGTTGTGCAACAAGTTCCGGTGCCGGATCATCTGGTCAAATCCGGATCGATTATTTCCGTCAGGCTGGAAAAGCAAATGGCGCTGCAGGAGTCCGATGATGCAAAATTCCCGGATGTGCGCGGACTGAGTATTCGACAGGCGGTGAAGACGCTCGCGGAATACGGGTATGAAGTCAGAGTGGAGGGAAGCGGTTTTGTCATCAGGCAATCGATCCTGAATTCGAAAAAGAAAATTTGTAAAATTGTCTGCAAGCCGCGTGTGAACACCGGATAAACTCTGTTTCCTGATTCTTAAGGATGACTGCGTTTCATGTGTTCTGAATCGGAAGAGTCGAAATTCATTTTTCATTTGCGGCACGGCCGCACCGGGGTTTATATGAATTTAACACTTGAAGACGTTTTGCACGCGTCGAAGGGAAAGGCGCTTAATATCACCCGGGCATCTTTGAGAAATGTGCTTCAGGGTGTCTCGATTGATTCCAGGAAGATTCAGCCCGGGGATCTCTTTTTTGCATTAAAGGGAGAACGGTTTGATGCCCATGATTTTTTAGACCGGGTATTTGCGACTCCGAATGTGGCGGCCGTTGTCGGCAGGAGTTGGGCGGGGGGCCAAAAGCGGGTGCCGAACTGGCCGCTTGTGGTGGTCGATGACACGCTGCAGGCCCTGCAGGAGGTCGGTGCGTTTTACCGGCGGAAATTTAACATTCCGGTTTTGGCAATAACGGGCTCGAATGGGAAAACGACCACGAAAGAAATGACGGCAAGTGTACTGGCGCAAAAGTTTCGTGTGGTGAAAACCCCCGGAAATTTAAATAATCACATCGGACTGCCGTTAACGCTCTTTGAAATCACTTCGGAGACCGAATTTGCCGTCGTTGAAATGGGCGCCAACCATTTTGGCGAAATTGCCCGTTTGTGCGAAATTGCCGATCCCGATTTTGGTTTAATAACCAATATCGGCAGTGCGCATCTGGAATATTTCGGCTCTGTCGAAAATGTGGCGCGTGCCAAGAGCGAGTTGCCCGATTATCTTTCCGCAAAGAAAGGCGTGCTGTTCGTCAACCAGGATGATCCGCTGGCGCGGGAGATTGGAGAAAAGGTTAAAAACCGGTTTACCTACGGACTGGCAATGCCTTCGGATGCAAGGGGTGAATTTGTATCATTGGATGAGAGGGGGTGTGTGCGTTTTCGCCTGAACGGGGAAGACATTCATTTGAATGTCCCGGGTGCCTACCAGGTTCAGAACGCCCTGGCGGCATCGGCCGTCGGCCTGTATTTCGGATTGAAAATCAATCGGATAAAACAGGCGCTGGAAAGCTTTTCGGGTGTGGCGAAGCGGATGGAAATCGTTAAAGTGAACGATATTCTTATCCTGAATGACACGTACAATGCCAATCTCGATTCCATGAAAGGCGGGTTAAAAACATTGGCTCACATTCGGCACAGGCGGGGCGGCCGGTCATTTGCAGTACTTGCGGACATGCTGGAATTGGGCGACGAAAGTGAAAGGCAGCATCGGCTTGTGGGAGAAATTGCGGCGGAAATAGGGATCAATTTTATTCTGACGTACGGCAAACAGGCGCGTTTTATTTCTGATGCGGCAATCGAAAAAGGTTTGTCCGCGTCTTATCATTTTGAAAAAAAAGAAGACCTTGAGAAATTTTTACAATCTTATTTGAGGGGTGGAGATTTGGTTTTGGTAAAGGGCTCCAGGGGAATGGGAATGGAAACGGTTGTTCAGTTTCTGAGAGATCGCTATAAAAACCATTCACCCAACAAATAAGGATAAAAATAATGCTTTACCATTTACTATTTCCACTAAAATCCTATTTTTTCGGATTTAATCTGTTCAAGTACATTACGTTTCGATCGATGCTTGCGGCGGTGACGGCTCTTTTGATCAGTATTTTAGTGGGGCCGGCAATTATCCGGATGCTGAAAAAACACCAAATTGGGGAAGAGATTCGTGAGGAAGGTCCCGGTTGGCACAAGAAGAAAAAAGGCACGCCCACCATGGGCGGTATTATTATTTTAATCGCTGTTCTCGTCCCGACCCTGCTCTTTGCCCGGCTGGACAATATCTTTACGCAGCTTGTGGTACTGGCCACAGTATGGATGGGGGCATTTGGATTTTTGGATGATTATCTAAAGGTCATCAAGAAAAAACCAAAAGGTCTTATCGGACGGTACAAATTGGCGGGGCAAATCACGCTGGGGATTTTAATCGGCGTAATTGTGCTGAAATCCTCGGTTTTTTCAGGCGTAAACACAAAGACGTTTTTGCCCTTTTTTAAAGATTACATGTTGAATTTCGGCTGGCTTTACATCCCAATGGTCATCTTTGTAATTGCGGGGACGTCCAATTCGGTCAATCTCACAGACGGGCTGGACGGCCTGGCAATTGGGCTTGTGGGAATCGCCTTTTTGGCCTGGGCGATTATCAGCTACATCACGGGCCGTGTGGATTTTTCAGGCTATTTAAATATTACTTATCTGCCGGGTGCGGGAGAGCTCACTGTTTTTTGCGCTTCGGCTGTGGGCGCGGCACTGGGATTTCTCTGGTACAACACCAATCCGGCGGAAGTTTTTATGGGCGACACCGGTTCCCTGGCGCTGGGAAGTGCGCTCGGAGCCCTGGCGATTCTGACCAAGAAAGAGCTTCTGCTGGTGATTATCGGCGGCGTGTTTGTGATCGAGAGCCTCTCCGTGATTTTGCAGGTTTTATCGTTTCGATATCGCGGCGGGAGACGAATTTTCAAAATGGCGCCCATCCATCACCACTATGAAATGCTCGGCTGGCCGGAACAAAAAGTGGTGGTGCGTTTCTGGATCATTGGAATTTTACTGCTTTTGTTGAGTTTGACGACATTTAAAGTGCGGTGAACATGCGGGATGAATCCAAAAAATACGTTTTTCTTTTGGTCCTGACGTTTGCGTTGATTTGCATTGGGCTGGTGATGGTTTACAGCGCCAGTCATCCCATTGCGGCGCAAAAATACGGGAATTCACGCTTTTTCCTGTTTCGTCATTTCATTCGATTGGTGATCGGTTTTATTTTTCTGGCGATTGGCGTGGGGGTACCTTACCAGAAATGGGTAAAATTCGGCCGTCCTGCCCTTCTGGTGTCCTTTGTGCTGCTTTTGGCCCTGCTCATTCCGGGGCCTTACCAGGCGACTTTAAACAAAGCCCACAGATGGCTCCGAATCGCAGGCGTTCAATTTCAACCCGTTGATTTTGTGAGGATTTTTGTCATTTTTTATCTTGCGGATGTGCTGACGCGGAAGGAAGAACTTCTGGGACATTTTAAAAAAGGGCTGCTCCCGCAATTGGTGGTTCTGGGTATTCTGCTTGGACTGATCTGGCGTCAGCCGGATTTAGGGTCGATGCTCATCCTCACGATTCTTATCGGAGTGCTGTTTATTGCGGGGGGAATTCCGATCAGATTTTTGGCGCCTTCTGTTGTGGTTTTTCCGGTTGTTTTTTTTCTGATGCATGACTATCAGCGTTTGCGCATCATGAAATTTCTGAATTCCGTGATTCACGGAGAGCCGGTTTCCTACCAGGTGGCGCAGTCTCTGGTTGCTTTGGGCAAGGGCGGTTTTCTGGGGGTCGGACTGGACAACAGTACGCAAAAGCTTCATTTTTTGCCGGAACCTTTTTCGGATTTTATTGTTTCGATTTTGGGTGAGGAATTTGGTTTTTTGGGAATTTTAGTTGTTTTTACAGGCATTCTGATTGTTATTTTAATCGGCTATCGTATTGCGCAGCGGGCGCGGACAAAAGAGGGGATGCTCCTTGCGGTTGGAATTTCCTCGACTATCGCGCTGTACACATTTGTAAACGCCGGTGTTGTGACGAGTTTACTGCCCACAAAAGGGCTGCCGCTGCCGTTTATCAGTTATGGGGGAAGTTTTCAAATTTCCATTCTTTGGGGGATCGGTATTTTGGTGAATATTATGAGGCAGTCTGAGGAGAACGAAGAGGCCGTGCCCGGAAGGGAGTGGACGCACCGGGCAAGAGCGGCCTGGGTTCAAAAATGAAATCTTCTCTAAAAAAGTCCCTTCGGTTTCATTTTGCCGGGGGCGGAACAGGCGGACACCTGTTTCCTGCGCTGGCTCTTGCGGATGAAATAAACCGGCGGTTCCCGGCGGCGGAAATCACCTTCTGGGGCACGAAGCGGGGAATTGAAGCCAAAATTATTCCGGAGACGGCGTACAAATTGGAATATATTCCGGTTCGGGGATTTCAACGGCGTCTGACGGCCGGCCATTTGCTGTTTCCGTTTGTGCTGGCGGCAAGTGTGGTCAAAGCGCTCCGGGTGTTCCTTAAGAACCGGCCCAAAGCGGTGATCGGAACCGGAGGGTACGTCAGCGGCCCCGTGGTTTTTTCCGCATGGCTGCTGTGGATTCCTGTTTTTATACAGGAGCAAAATAGCTACCCGGGCGTCACCACCCGGTTTCTGGTACATCTTGCGAAACGTGTGTATCTGACATTTGAAGTCTCAAAGGAGTACTTCCGGAATAAACGCAAATTACGGATAACCGGAAATCCGGTGAGAGCGGATTTAAAAAGAGCGGAGCCTGAAGAAGCGCGCCGGCATTTTGGATTGACGGCCGGCGCCCCGGTGCTGTTTGTACTTGGCGGAAGTCAGGGGGCGCGGCATGTGAATTGGGCCGTGGCGAAACTGCTTCCGGAATTGCTGAAACAGACGCAGGTGCAGGTTTTGTGGAGCACCGGCACCGTCGATTATGACGGTATCCGCCGGGAGTTTGCTCAATTTCAGCAGGTGAAGGTCTTTGCATTTATTTCGGAAATGCCGGAAGCGTATGCGGCTGCTTCTCTCATTGTTTCACGGGCCGGCGCCACGACGCTGGCAGAATTGGCCGTCTGTGGTCTGCCGTCAATTTTGATTCCGTATCCTTACGCCGCCGGCGGACATCAGATTTTCAATGCCAGAAGTTTTGAGTTGGAAGGTGCTGCCGTTTGTTTGCTGGAAAAGGATTTGACGCCGAACGGGCTTAAAAAAATAATTCTGGATTTACTCGAAGACCGTGAAAAATTGGAAAAAATGGGTCTGGCTGCCCGGAAACAGGCGAAACCGGAAGCCGTCAAAACAATTGTCGATGACATCGTGTCTTTTTTGCCAAAAAATGTTTTACTTTGAGGAAATAATGATTGGCCGGTCTTGAAGCGTTTGGAGAAGAATTAAAGTCGCTCATTTCGGGAAAAGTCATTGTCCGGGAGCCGCTGGAACGTCACACCTCGTACCGGGTGGGCGGGCCGGCTGATCTTTATGTGGTGCCGTCCAGCCGGAAGAGTCTGAAGATCACCCTGAAATGGACGGTGGAAAAGCGTCTGCCGGTTTTCATTATTGGGAAGGGCACGAACCTTTTGGTGAGTGATGCCGGTTTCAGGGGTGTTGTAATCGATCTTCGCAAATGCTGCCGAAACTGGATACGAAGCGGAAATCGTGTCACAATCGGATCCGGATGGATTTTGATGAAAGCGCTTGAGCAGTTGGCGGAAGAGGGCCTCAGCGGTTTTGAAGCGCTTTACGGCATTCCCGGAACCGTCGGGGGAGCGCTTCATATCAATGCGGGTGCCTTCGGAACGGAAATTTCGGATCATCTTGTGGAAGCGGAAGTCATGGATTTAACCGGAGACGTTCACAAAATTGAAGCCGATGCGCTTGACTTCGGATACCGCCGGGGCATTAAAAATCCCGGGTGGGTGATTTTATCGGGGACTTTCGAGCTTGAAAAGGGCTGCACAGAAGAGATCCGGGAAAGAATGCGTCAAATTCTGGACCGGCGGCGGGAAAAGCAGCCTTTGTCCCGTGCATCCGCCGGAAGTGTTTTTAAGCGTCCGCCCGGCCATTACGCCGGCGCACTGATTCAGGGGGCCGGGCTAAAAGGCTTCCGGCACGGGAACGCTCTTGTCTCACGCAAACATGCGAATTTTGTCATTAATGCCGGAGGCGCAAAAGCGGGCGAAATTAAAGAACTTATCGAAATTGTCCGTTCCGGTGTTTTTAAAAAATACGGCGTCGCCCTCGATCTGGAAAATGAATTAATCGGTTGGTGACATGACACAAAATTTTAGGCACAACTCAGATTTAACGGCCATTGTGGTTGGCCCGCAAAAGAAAAAGCCTGCTGTTAAAACGCAGGAAGAGGTGTTTGATTCGGGTGAACATTTGACATTTGTGTGGCGCGCCGTATGGCTGATTCTGGCAATCGGTCTATTTGGTCTGTTCTTGTGGGGCATCCGTTCGTGGGTGTTGCATTCAAATGCTTTTTTATTGAAATCGATCACGGTCAGGGGGAATAGAATCCTGGAGAAAGAGAATATCCTGAAAAATGTCTCTTTCAAAAAAAATATGCGTCTCACGGACGTGGAACTCTCCGGCATCGAAGGGAGACTCATGAAAAATCCGTATCTTAAATCGGTGGTCGTGTTCCGAAGGTTTCCATCAACCCTGGAAATTGAAGTGGAAGAACGCAGCCCTGTGGCGTATGTATCCGGCAAAAAGCTCTGGATGGTGGATGATGAGGGGGTCATTTTGCCGCCGCTTTTGGGGGGCGAGACACTCGGATTGCCGGTGATCACACACACGGGAAAATTTCAGGAGAAAATTGGCGAGGCGGTTAAAAATAAAAAATTGCGGAAAGCCGTCTGGCTGCTTTCGATGATGAAAACTCTGGACAAGAATTTGTATTACCAGGTGAATAATGTGGATTACAGTGTCCAAAAAGGAATGGTTGTTTATTTAAACAAACGATCTTTTCCGCTTTATTTCGGAGACAGTCCGGCCGTGCGGCAAATTGCTTACATGCAGGCCATTTTAAAAAAATTAAAAAGAGAACGCCGTGTGGCAAATGTTCAATATATCGACTTGCGTTTTGAGAATCAGGTGGTCGTCAAGTAAAACGCCTTTAATTTAGTTCACTTAAAAATGGTTACAGCCATGAAAAAACGAGAAGATGTAGAAAGCCTGGATTTATTCTCGATGACGGACAAGGGGAATGGGACTCAGCGAAGGGAGCGCACCCTTGAAAAGGGCATTTCGTTTTCGTCGAAGAAAAAATACAGGAGTATTACGCAGAAGATTATCACCGGTATCGACATCGGCACCAGCAAAATCGGTGCGATCATTGCCGAAGTGGACGACACCAATGATGTGAAAATCGTCGGTGTGGGCGTGTCGCCGTCGGATGGTTTGCGCCGCGGTGTGGTTGTAAATCTTGAAAAGACCGTGCAGTCCATTAAACGGGCGGTCGATGAAGCCCAACTAATGGCCGGTATCGAGGCGGGGCCTGTTTATGTCGGGATTGCCGGGGACCACATTCACAGCTTTAACAGCCGGGGCGTCGTCGCCGTTTCAGGACCGGACCATGAGATCAAGATGACTGATATCCGCCGTGTAATGGATGCCGCCCGGGCGGTCTCACTGCCAATCGACCGGGAAATTCTTCATGTGATTCCGCAGGAATTTATTGTGGATGATCAGGATAACATCAAAGAGCCGGTTGGATTCTCCGGGGTTCGGCTGGAAGCGGAAGTCCACATTGTCACGGGGGCGGTGACGTCCGCCCAAAATATTTATCGCTGCGTAGAGCGGGCGGGACTTAAGGTGAGGCATCTGGTGCTGGAGCCTCTGGCTTCCAGCTACGCTGTTTTGGGTGAAGATGAAAAGGAAATCGGCGTGGGTCTCATCGATTTGGGCGGCGGTACGACCGATATTGCCCTGTTTTTTGAGGGCAGTATTCGGCATACGGCCGTGATCGGCCTGGGCGGGCGGAATATCACAAACGACATCGCCCAGGGACTCCGTACGCCGGTCGACCAGGCCGAAAAAATTAAGCGGAAATTTGGTGCGGCGTTGTCAAAGTCCGCCGATCAGAATCAGTTGATTGAAGTGCAGGGTGTAGGCGGGCGGGCGGCCACAAATGTCCCCCGGCGCTACCTGACCTCCATCATTCAACCCCGAGTGGAGGAAATTCTCACGCTGGCAAAGCGGGAAATTCAGCGTTCGGATTATCGGGATTTTCTGAATGCCGGCATCGTGCTGACCGGCGGCGGGTCGATGCTGGGAGGAATTATCGAATTGGCGGAGCAAATCTTTGACATGCCGGTAAAAGGAGGCATCCCGCAGGGCTTTGCCGGGCTTGTGGGACTGGCACGAACGCCCATTCATTCTACCGGAGTCGGATTGATTTATTACGCCATGCATCATGGTTCGGATGAATTTGTGACGATTGAAGATGAATCCGGCAATGACGAGGTCCGTTTTTTTAATAAATATTTTAACATGGTAAAACGCTGGGTAATGGAGTATTTATGACGCCCAATTTAATTAAATAGGGTAGGTCGTCAGCCGCGAAGTCACCAGGGCACAAAGGAAAGAATGGAATTGGAATAAAAAAGCAAATCTAAAGGGGTTTTAACCCTGATTCACTCAATCATTCGGGGTTAATACCCTGAATCGTTACAAAAACAAACTGCGGAAAGTTCATTTGAAAATAGCGACAGTTACTCACAAAATTGAAGGAGAACAGAATATGTCTCTGACTTTTGAATATGACAATCTGGCCGAACAGTCGGCTAAAATGAGAGTCATCGGTATTGGCGGCGCCGGCGGAAATGCCATCAACCGGATGATTGATTCTGAGCTGAAGGGTGTTGACTTTCTGGCAGTTAACACCGATCTTCAAGCTTTGAATATGAGCAAAGCCAAAAACAAAATTCAAATCGGAAAAAAGCTTACCAAAGGATTAGGCGCCGGTGCAAATCCGGAAGTGGGGCAAAAAGCCATCGAAGAAGATAAAGAATCGGTAGAAGCGGCGCTGCAGGAAGTGGATATGGTGTTTATCACCGGCGGCATGGGGGGCGGCACCGGAACGGGTGCGGCACCCACAGTGGCCGAAATTGCAAAAGAATTGGGCGCACTGACCGTGGCCATCGTAACGAAACCCTTCCAGTTTGAAGGGGTAAAACGCATGAAACGCGCCATGGAGGGCATTCAGCGCCTGCGCGAGAAGGTGGACACATTAATCGTGATTCCGAATCAGAGGCTTTTTTCGATTGTTCCGAAAGGCACACCGCTGCTGGAAGCTTTCCGAATGGCGGACGACGTGCTTCTTCATGCCACAAAAGGGATTTCAGATTTAATCACGGAACCGGGCCTGATCAATCTGGATTTTGCGGATGTCCGAACCGTTATGGCCGAAATGGGCGATGCCCTGATGGGAACCGGAATTTCAACCGGCCAGGACCGGGCTCAGGAAGCGGCCATGCGGGCCATTGCGAGCCCATTGCTGGAAGATGTTTCGATTGCCGGTGCACAGGGCGTTTTGATTAACATCACGGGCGGACTGGATTTATCCCTGGATGATGTGAACAATGCCACATCCATTATTTTTGAAGCAGCCGGTCAGGAAGCCAATATCATTTTCGGCGCGATTCTCGATGAAAATATTCAGGATGAAATTCGGGTGACGGTGATTGCCACGGGCTTGAATGCCGGCAGTACGGATCAAACTGTCAAAGAGGAACGGAATGTTCTGGAACTGTTCGGCACGCGAAGAAAAGTGCTGGACATCCCCACATTTAAGCGCCGTGAAACACCCGCTTTTTCTTTTGAAACGTTAAAGGAACCCGCCGGCCGGGAACCGGATACACCCCTTGACGATTATCTGGATATCCCGACGTTTCTGCGAAAGCAGCAGGCCCAGGAATAAAAAAAGGCGTTTAAAGAAACGCCTTTTTGAAAAAAACGAAAACCACAAAGACCTCTAAAAAAAGGGCACAGGGGGTTTAATTGCCGTTTATCGGGATATGATTTTTGGTTTAGGCCGCTTTGGTCACGCGTCCGGAACGAATGCATCCGGTGCAAACCATCATGTGTTTCACCGTCCCATTATCCAGACGGGCACGGACACGCTGCAAATTCGGCAGCCAGCGTCTTTTGGTTAGATTGTGAGCATGGCTGACTTTGTTTCCGACGATTGGTCCTTTGCCACAAATTTCACAACGTTTTGCCATCTTAATCAATCTCCTTTTATTTCATTAAAGCGACTTTAAAAGTACAAAAGAAATCCTGAAAATGCAAGAATTTTTTCTGTTATTAGTCTGCATCCGTCATTGTCGCGAAAACACGAAGATTCAAAGGCTTATTTATTCTAAAATTAAAGCATTACATTCTTTTTTCCTCATGTTTTGATGTAATTCAAATCAGACTTGAAAATCAGGGAATTTTATTGTACTGTTTATAGTCCGTCGCGGTAAAGCCGCAAATGATTGACACAAATAAAATCTAAAAAAAGAAAGGCATTGTTAATGAACGATCATTCAGAACCCGCATGGAAACTTTTTGGCCAGTTTTTTCAAGCTCATCCGTGGCACGGCATTCCGGTTGGAAAAAATGCGCCTGAAATTGTGAACGCCTACATTGAAATTGTCCCAACGGATACGGTCAAATACGAATTGGACAAACAAACCGGCCTGTTAAAGATCGACCGGCCGCAGAAATTTTCCAGTATGCCGCCCATGTTGTACGGTTTGATTCCGCGCACGTTCTGCGGAAAGCGGATTGGTGATTTTTGTACCGAAAAAACAGGGCGCAAAAACGTGGTTGGCGATGGTGATCCTCTGGACATTTGTATTTTAACCGAACGTCCGATTTCCCATGGAAACATCATTGTCACGGCGGTTTCGATCGGAGGCTTTCGCATGATCGATGGAAATGAAGCAGATGATAAAATAATTGCCTATCTCAAAAACGATCCGATTTTTAGCCAGTGGAAGGATATCAGCGATATGCCGGAAGCCTTGCTCGAGCGCCTGCGCCATTATTTTCTCACCTACAAAGATATTCCTGGATCCGTGGAGCACAACACCGAAATTACGCACGTTTACGGCAGGGAAGAAGCGCTGGAAATTATTCGACTGAGTTTTGAAGATTACAATGAAAAATTCGCCGGCCTGTGGGTACGGTAAGCCGTTGACGGGTTTAGCGATTCACTTTTTATGAATTTCTTGACGATTCCGATCATCAACAGGGCGTTTTTATCGCCGATGGCCGGTTTTACCGACCGGCCGTTTCGGCGGATCTGCAAAAGACTGGAAGCCGGATTTGTTTTTGGTGAGTTTGTCAGCGCCGACGGTCTGGTGCACGAAAGCCGGAACACCTTTAAACTTCTCGAGTTTTTGGAAGAGGAGCGTCCGTTCGGAATCCAAATATTCGGAAGTGATCCCAAAATCATGGCACGGGCTTCGAAAATGGTCGAAAAATTCAAGCCGAATGTGCTGGATATTAACTTCGGCTGCCCCGTGCACAAGGTGGTGAAGCGGGGTGCCGGAGCGGCGCTTCTCCGTGATCTTGACCGGCTCGAAGCCATTGCAAAAGCCGTTTCTGATGCGACGGACCTTCCGGTGACGGCGAAAATTCGCATGGGCTGGTCGATGGACGAAATCGTGGCCTGTGAGGCGGCGCACCGGCTTGAACGCGCGGGCGTCCAGGCCGTAACCCTCCACGCCCGCACAAAAACCATGGGCTATACCGGGGAAGCCGTCTGGTCTGCGATCGGAGATGTCAAAAGAGCCGTTGCGATTCCGGTGATCGGCAACGGCGACATCAAGACGGCCTCCGATGCACGGCGAATGATTCGGGAAACCGGCTGTGACTTCGTGATGATCGGCCGGGGAGCCATTGGGAATCCCTGGATTTTTAAAGAGACTGCCGATTTATTGGAATCTGGCCGGGAGATCGAGCCGCCGTCTTTGCAGGAAAGGGGAGCTGTTTGCCTGCAGCAATTTCAATGGGCATTGGATTTTTACGGTTTTTCAAAAGGCTTATTTGAAATGAGAAAACATCTGGCCGCGTACGCAAAAGGATTGCCCGGAGCCGGCCAATTTCGGACAACACTTATGAAACTGAATCAGCCTGAAGAGGTGATGCAGCTCATCAGGAGGTTTTTTTTTAAAAGTAACGCGGGATATTTCAGGAATCAAGGATTACCCTGATTTTAAAAAACGCTCCACTACCAAAATTTGGGCTGAAAGTCTTTACTGTTTTTAACTTCCATAATTTCGTCTCCCACTCCTAAAACCAAAAATCCATTCTTCTCGGCGTATGTCAGGACGCTCTTGTCGATCGTCAGAGACGCCAAAATCCCCACAATTTTTTTGTTTCGATGCTCAGGAAAAAATTCTTTAAATACTTGAATTTCTTTAATGAAATCATCAATATCTTTGGATTTCAAGGTGCTTTTTGTGCTGTTTAAATAAACGATGTCTCCCGCTATTGCCACGGCGTCAAATTCTTTTTCTCTTCCGTCCGGCAGCCTTTTTCTAAGTCGAATCGCAAGTGAATCCGGCAGTACATCGAATTGTTTCTGAATGATGCGCTCAATACTTGGATAGATTAAATCTTCAACCATTGTTCCCATTTTATTCGAGAGCTCGCCCCATTGTTTGTTCATGCGTTTCACTTCAGATCTCATCTCGTTTTTAAAGTCACGCATCTCATTTTTAAAGTCGAGCATTTCATTTTTAAAGTCGAGCATTTCATTTTTGAAGTCGAGCATCTCATTTTTGAAGTCACGCATCTCATTTTTAAAATCGGACATCTCATTTTTTAATGTCTGGTCACTTCTCTCAAGCCGAAGTATGGCTGCCCCGGTTTGCGATATAAATTTCCCGAATATTGTTTCGAGCTGATCCACACGCTCTTCCAAATTAATGGCCATTGTCATCTCCTTATTTTTTATTGTTCTCTGTAATAATATATCGCAATTTATGCAAATATTTCAACAAAGATTTTGGTCTGACCATGAAAATTTGTTTTTAGAAGACCAACTTTTTTTCATATTCGGAAGAATCGAAACAAAAATATTGATATTTAGGCTTTTTTTTGTTACATTTTTCTGGATTGTTTTGTTAGTACTTTTGTTTTAATTAGGTTATGATATTGTTTTGAATAGATGAAAGTGAGGCGGAAATGAACAGGCAAAATGTGCTGATTATGGGTGCGGCAGGGCGTGATTTTCATAACTTCAACGTTTACTTCAGAGATAATGAGCAATACAATATAGTGGCTTTTACGGCCACGCAAATTCCCAATATTGAAGGCCGAAAATATCCAAAAGAACTGGCCGGGAAATTGTATCCCAACGGCATTCCGATTTATTCCGAAAATGACCTGGACCGTTTAATCAAAGAAAAAAATATCGATTTAGTAGTTTTTGCCTATAGTGACGTCAGGCATGAATATGTGATGCACAAGGCTTCTGAAGTGATGGCTGCCGGTGCAAATTTCATGGTCATGGGCGGTGAGAAAACCATGATTAAAAGCACCAAGCCGGTCATTTCTGTTTTAGCGGTGCGCACCGGATGCGGCAAAAGCCAGACCACGCGGCGGGTCAGTCGCATTTTACGCAATTGGGGCAAAAGAGTGGCGGCCATTCGTCATCCCATGCCGTACGGTGATTTAAATGCCCAGAAGGTTCAGCGCTTTGCCACGATCGAAGATATGGACAAAGCCGACTGCACCATCGAAGAACGGGAGGAGTACGAGCCGCACATCGCCATGGGAAATGTGGTTTACGCCGGTGTGGACTACGAAGCCATTCTGCGGCAGGCGGAACAGGAAGCCGACATCATTCTCTGGGACGGCGGCAACAACGACATGTGTTTCTACAAATCGGATTTGACCATTACGGTGGTTGATCCGCACAGGCCGGGACATGAATTGAAGTATTTCCCGGGTGAGACAAATCTAAGACTGGCGGATATCGTGGTGATCAATAAAATCGATACGGCTATCCCCGAGAACGTGGAAATTGTCAGGAAAAATATCGCGCGTGTAAACCCGAAGGCGATCGTTGTGGATGCAGCATCGCCTATTTTTGTGGATAAACCTGAGGTCATTCGAAATAAGCGTGTGCTTGTGGTTGAAGACGGCCCGACCCTCACACACGGCGAAATGACCTATGGCGCCGGCGTGGTGGCGGCAAAGAAATTCGGGGCGGCGGAATTGGTAGATCCCCGGCCGTTTTTGGTGGCTTCTATTAAAGATACGTTTAAAAAATATCCTTATATCGGAACGCTTCTTCCGGCAATGGGCTACGGCGCGAAACAGATTGCCGATCTGGAAGAAACGATCAACCGGACAGATGCGGACAGTGTGATTGTGGCCACACCCATTAATTTGCTGCACCTGATTAAATTCAACAAACCCAGTACAAGAGTGCGGTACGAACTTCAGGAATTGGGAACACCAGACCTGGAAACTCTTTTGAAAGAATTTATCAAAGAACTTTAAGATATCATGTCTTTTGAAAAAAAAGCCGTTGTAGCGCTCGGAGGGAATGCGATTACACGGGAGTTTGAAGAAGGCGATATTTATCAGCAGTTTGCAAACACCCGGAAAAGTCTGTTGGGCGTCATCGAAATGGTTAAGCTGGGGTACAAGCTGGTCTTAACCCACGGAAATGGTCCGCAGGTCGGAAATTATTTGATCCGAATTGAAGCGTCCCGCCATCTTGTCCCACCCCTTCCGCTTGGTGTCATCGTCGCCGATCTGGAAGGCGGCATGGGTTACATGATCAGCCAATCTCTCTCAAACAAATTATATCTGCGCTCTATCAAACGGGATGTAACGGCCGTTTTAACACAGGTTATTATCAAAAAAGATGATTCTTCAATCCTGAATCCGACAAAATATGTGGGGCCTTTTTACAAAAAGGAAGATTTGCCTGCGCTTAAAGCGCGCGGTTGGATTATGAAGGAAGATCCCGGGCGGGGGTACCGCCGTGTGGTTCCCTCGCCAAAGCCGCTGGATATTGTTGAAAAGAAAATTATCCGCCAACTGTTCGAAAGCGGTGTGATTGTCATCGCGGCCGGAGGGGGCGGCATTCCGGTTTATCGTCAAAAAGACGGCACACTCGAAGGCGTGGATGCCGTGATTGACAAAGACCTTACGTCCGCCGTTCTTGCCCGGGAAATCGGTGCCACGGAACTCCACATTCTGACGGCGGTCGATCAGGTGGCGCTGAATTATCGAAAACCCGATCAAATTAATTTAGATACGTTAACTGTCTCGGAGGCGAAAGAGCATTTAACCGGGGGTCAATTCCCTGCGGGCAGCATGGGGCCCAAAATCCAGGCGGCCATTAATTTTTTGGAAAGCGGGGGCGAACGGGTGCTTATCACATCGGTTGAAAAACATCCGCAGGCTCTGAGAGGCGAGACGGGAACAAGAATAGTGAAGCATTAGAGGCTGAAGGATGGAAGATTAGACGCCTGTAAAGGCAAAAAAGACAGGCTTTGAATCAGCCCCGGCGAATGGCAAACCCAATCCGCCGCGTTGCTGCAAAACCGGGATGTCCGAAATTTTAAGGAGGAAGTATTTCAATGAAAATTCATGAATATCAGGCAAAGGAAATTTTAAAGACGTTCGGTGTAGCTGTTCCCCGGGGCCGGGTGGCATTCACGCCGGAAGAAGCCCGCCGGGTGGCCGAAGAATTAGGCGGAAAAGTTGTTGTGAAAGCACAAATTCATGCCGGCGGAAGAGGAAAAGCCGGCGGTGTGAAATTGGCCGACAGCCCTGAAGAGGCCGGAAAGATCGCCGAGGCGCTGATTGGTAAAATTTTGGTAACCCACCAAACGGGTCCGGAGGGAAAAGAAGTTCGAAAAGTTCTGGTGGAAGAAACCATGAATATTGCGCGGGAGTTGTACGCCGGCGTGGTTTTGGACCGTTCACGATCCCAATTGGTTTTTATGGTCAGCACGGAAGGCGGTGTGGAAATTGAGAAAGTGGCCGCAGAGGCTCCGGAAAAAATTCTGAAGGAATACATCGATCCCGGTGTTGGATTGCAGGTATTTCAGGCCCGAAAAATGGCTTACAACCTAAAGCTTGAAGGCGATCAGGTCAAAAACGGCGTTAAATTTTTAATGGCTCTTTACAGGGCTTATGTCGCTTCGGATTCCTCTCTGGCCGAAATTAATCCGCTGGTGGTGACCAAAGACGGCCGCGTGCTGGCATTGGATGCAAAAATCAATTTTGATGACAACGCGCTGTATCGCCATCCGGACTATGCCGAGCTTCGGGATTTGAATGAAGAGGCCCCGCTGGAAGTGGAAGCGCGGAAATATCATTTAAATTATATCAAACTGGACGGTGACGTGGGCTGTATGGTAAACGGTGCCGGCCTGGCAATGTCGACGATGGACATCATCAAACTGGCCGGCGGCGATCCGGCTAACTTTCTGGATGTGGGCGGAAGCGCAAGCGCAGAGACGGTGGAGAATGGGTTCCGGATTATTTTATCGGATAAAAATGTAAAAGCCGTCCTGATCAATATTTTTGGCGGAATTGTGCGATGTGACCGTGTAGCCACCGGTGTTGTAGAAGCGACTAAAAAAGTGGGTGTCAAGATTCCGGTGGTGATTCGGCTGCAGGGGACAAATGCCGAGGAAGGCGCCCGAATTTTAAAAGAATCCGGTCTGAATTTTACCGTTGCCGGAGATCTTAAAGATGCGGCGGAAAAAGTGGTTGCCGCCGAAAAGTAAAAGATGAATCAAGAATAGTTCGAATCGTTTCTGATAAAGGAGGTCTAAATTGAGTGTCTTAATTGATGAGAACACCCGTCTGGTGGTTCAGGGAATTACGGGCAGCGAAGGTTCGTTTCATACACGCCAGATGATGGCGTACGGGACTAAAGTGGTGGCGGGTGTGACGCCGGGTAAAGGGGGACAAAAATTTGATGAAAAAGTACCGATTTTTAATACAATGGCGGAAGCGGCTGAGGAAACAGGTGCAAATGTATCGATCATTTTTGTCCCGCCGCCGTTTGCCGCCGATGCCATCATGGAAGCGGCAGATGCCGGCATGAATGTGACGATCTGCATCACGGAAGGCATTCCCACGCTCGATATGGTTAAAGTGCGTGCTTATCTCAAAGATCGCAAGACGCGTTTGATCGGCCCAAACTGCCCGGGCGTTATTTCACCGGAAAAAGCAAAAGTGGGTATCATGCCCGGATTTATTCACAAAAAAGGGCATGTGGGCGTCATTTCCCGAAGCGGAACGTTAACCTATGAAGCTGTTCATCAGCTCACAACGCTGGGTATCGGGCAATCCACGTGCATCGGGGTTGGAGGAGACCCGATTATCGGCACTCCATTTGTAGATGCGCTGAGACTGTTTAAAGCGGACCCTGAAACGGAGGCTGTTGTGATGATCGGCGAAATTGGCGGCACGGCGGAGGAGGAAGCGGCTGCGTACATCCGGGAAAATGTGAATAAACCGGTGATCAGCTTCATTGCCGGCCAAACAGCGCCTCCCGGACGCCGCATGGGACATGCCGGTGCCATTATTTCCGGCGGAAAAGGAACGGCTGCCGAAAAAATGGCGGTGCTTCGGGCCGCAGGCGTTCATGTGGTGGAAAGTCCCGCGGAAATCGGTGTAACGGTGCAGCGTGCACTGCAAGAGCAGTAATCTTTGAACATGGATTGGCTTAAATAGAGGAGAAAAAAAATGGTAACGGCTGAAGTTGCGGCAAAACCGAAAGTAAAAAAAGAACCGCCCGTGGTCGATGTGATTTTTGAGAATTGTAAGGGCTGCAACATTTGTGTGGACGTGTGTCCGACAAATGTGCTGGTTCTGATAAAAGTGCCGAATAAATGGGAGGGGTACATTGCAGAAGTGAAATATCCTGAAAAATGTACACGATGTATGCTGTGTGAAATCGAATGCCCTGATTTTGCGATTAAAGTTTATTAAGTGCGGAGGAACTAAAGTGAGCAAAAGAATGGAATTATATAGTGGAAATGAATTAGTGGCCGAGGCTGCAATTGCCGCCGGCTGCCGTTTCTTTGGCGGATATCCCATTACGCCATCCTCCGAAATTGCGGAGAGAATGTCGAAATTTTTGCCGCAGGTGGGTGGACGGTTTATCCAGATGGAAGACGAAATTGCAAGCATGGGCGCGATTATCGGCGCTTCGCTTGCCGGGGAGAAATCAATGACGGCTACGAGCGGGCCGGGATTTTCATTAAAACAGGAAAATCTTGGATTCGCGATGATTGCCGAAGTTCCCTGTGTTATTGTGAATGTCATGCGGGGCGGGCCCAGTACCGGTTTGCCCACGGCGCCTTCCCAGAGCGATGTGATGCAGGCTCGCTGGGGCACGCATGGGGATCACCCGGTGATTGCTCTGGCGCCGTCTTATATGCGGGAAATATTTGATGAGACGGTGCGTGCATTTAATCTGGCTGAAAAATATCGCATGCCGGTAATTCTGCTTTTGGATGAAGTGATTGCCCATCTGCACGAAGGCGTGGCATTGCCGGAATCGGATGAAATCGAAATTGTGAACCGCAAAAAACCCACCGTTTCACGGGAAGAATATGAGCCTTATGCCGACACGAAAGATCATGTGCCGCCCATGGCCAATTTTTTTGAAGGCTACCGGTATCATGTGACCGGATTGAGCCATAATCCAAAAGGGCTGCCTTCGACAGATTTTGAAGTCGTACACGCGATTCAGGTGCGGCGGCAGAAAAAAATTACCGAGCATCTGGATGATATTCTGAAATGGGAAGAGCGTTCCATGGAGGATGCCGAAATCGCCATCATTGCTTACGGCTCAATCGGTCGTTCCGCGACCGATGCCGTCGAGCACCTGCGCGCCGAAGGCGTAAAAATCGGCCTGTTTCGGCCGCTGACCCTCTGGCCGTTTCCTGAGAAACGCGTGGCTGAAATTGCCAGGCAGGTAAAAAGGATTTTTGTCCCTGAAATGAATCTCGGCCAACTCGTTCTGGAAGTGGAGCGGATGGCAAAAGGAGATGCCGAGGTCATTGGCATCAACCAGGTCGGCGGGGTGATGATTCGCCCCCGGGAGATTGTCAGCAGAGTGAAGGAGGTTGCCTAAAATGACTTTCAACTATGATGAATATGTGAGAACCGAAACCATCCCGCACATGTGGTGTCCGGGCTGCGGAATTGGAATTGTTATGAAATCGATCATTCGTGCGTTTACGGCGCTCAAATGGGATAAAAATGACATTGCTTTTGTCTCCGGAATTGGCTGTACCAGCCGGATGCCCGGCTACATGGATATGAACACGCTGCACACAACCCACGGGCGTGCACTCGCATTTGCAACCGGCATCAAGCTGGCCCATCCTGAAAAACATGTCGTTGTGGTGGGAGGAGACGGTGATGCCACAGCCATTGGCGGAAATCACCTGATTCATGCCGCAAGACGAAATATCGATATCACATTAATCATAAACGACAATGCCATTTACGGCATGACCGGCGGTCAGTATTCACCGACAACACCGCCCCACATGATTGCCAGTACGGCGCCTTACGGGATGGTGGAACCCAATTTTGACATCGCAAAATTGGTGATGGGCGCCGGGGCGACTTATGTGGCCAGAGAAACCATTTCAAAAGGGATCATGCTTGAGAAATACATCAAAACCGGCCTGGCACACAAAGGGTTTAGTGTGATTGTGGCCGAATCGACCTGTCCGATTCAATTTGGGCGCCGAAATCGTCTGGCTGACCCCGTGGAACTCATGCATTGGCTGAAGAACCGCGGTGTTCCCAAAACAAAAGCGGCCGGAATGGCACCGGAAGAACTTCAAGACCGGTTTGTAACCGGAGAACTCTTTCGGGATGATTCCCGCCCTGAATTTACGGAAGTTTATCAACAGGTTATTGACGCAGCAATGAAAAAGGAGAATAAATAAAATGTCTAATCGAGTTGAACTTCGATTCAGTGGGGTCGGAGGCCAGGGTGCCATTTTAGCCGGCGCCATTTTGGCCGAAGCGGCGGTCTATTTTGACGGCAAATACGCGCTTCAAAGTCCGACTTACACGGCTCAGGTGCGCGGAGGCGCTACAAAAGTTGATGTGATTATTTCAAGTGATCCGATCATTTTTCCACAAACCTCTGAAATCAACTTTTATCTGGCATTTGCACAGCGGGCTTACGACCGGTTTTACGGCGGGAATAATCCGGGCAATCGTTTCTTCAGGGACATGACCGAGGACGCGATTGTTCTGGTTGATTCGGATCTGGTGACAAATTTCAATGATCCCCCTCACCGGGTTATCAAATTGCCTATTCTGCAGTTGGCGCTGAAAGAATTGGGAAGAACCGTATTTTCAAACGTTCTGGCTCTCGGTATTGTCACCGGTATTACAAAAGTCGTGTCTGACGAGGCGATTGTGAATGCAGTGAAACGCCGTGCGCCCCGGGGGACGGAAGAGATGAATTTGAAAGCGCTGAATATCGGATTTAATTTTGCAAAAAAATATATGGAACAGAAGTCCATTGACCCCGTGACGGTTTAAAATAATGAGGGTCGTCTATCGATGAAAAGAGAAGGAGGCTGGTTTGGTTCAACGTACATTGGCAATTCTGAAGCCGGATTGCGTCCGGAAGAATTTTACAGGAAAAGTCATAGATCAGATTGTAAATGCCGGTTTTAAAATAGTGGGTATGAAAATGGTTACCATGGATGCCAAAACGGCAGGGGAGTTTTATGCCGTTCACAAAGAGCGTCCTTTTTATAAAAGTCTGGTTGAATTTATGTCTTCGGGACGGTGCATCCCGCTGGTGCTGGAAAAAGAACGCGCCATCGAAGATTTTCGCGAATTGATTGGGGCCACCGACCCCGCTGAAGCGGAATCGGGCACGGTCCGGAAACTGTACGCCGAAAGCAAACAGGACAACATTGTACACGGATCGGATTCTCAGGAAAATGCAGTAACGGAAATTCATTTCTTCTTTTCTGAAAGAGAATTAATTCCCAATAGCTGAATCTGATTACTCGAAATCCCCGAAAGTTTTTTCCTTATTTAAAAGAGGCGCTTCGGGGATTTTCTTATTCGATTTAGGCGATTCAGGCCGGAGCACTGAACCCGGGTTTTGCCGTAAAGGCGTGTTAAATTTTAAAAAACTTTTGCAATTTAGAGATTTTTAGATTAAATTGTTCTGAATTTTTAGGGGAATAAAGTTTAAAAAATGGTTTAATGATAAATCCAATCTGTTCCATTTTAAAATAATTCTTGACTGATTGGCTTTTTTTTTATACATTTAAAACTATTTAAAATGAAGATAAAAGTTTCGCATTTAGCCATCGGCCTTCATGAATTGGCTTTTGAAGAGACTATCAACGCGCTTGATATTGAAGGCAAACAGAGATTTCCCAATCCGATTTTTATTGATATAAAAATCGATAAGGAATACGCCAATTTATTGTTTAAAATAAGGGTTCGCACGCTGGCACATCTGACATGTGACCGGTGCCTGAATGAATTTGATCTGGAAATCGGCGAAGAAACACAAGTCCTTTTTTCAAGGGAACAACCGCTCGGTGAGTATCGTGAACAATTTAGTCATGACGAAGGTGAAATGCGTCCCATTTTGCCGGATATGGATATGATCGATATTGCGAAAGATGTTCGCGATACACTTCTGCTGGCCGTACCGATGAAAGCGCTGTGTGAACCCGGCTGCAAAGGATTATGTCCGGTGTGTGGTGTGAACCTCAATCGGGAAACCTGCCATCATGAGTCTGAAAAGATCGATCCGCGGTGGGCAAAATTAAAAGGTTTGTTGAACAGCAATTAAGATTTAAATTTTGATCTGCATTTGTTTTGAAAGGAATGGAACAGAAAAAATGGCAAATCCGAAACGAAAAACATCGAAAGCCCGCCGGGACAGACGACGGACTCACTGGAAATTGAGTGCTCCCAATGTGGTTGAATGTCCGCATTGTCATCAGCCGAAGTTAACGCATCGTGCGTGCCCCAATTGCGGCTATTACGGTGACCGAATGGTTTACACACCAAGGGAAACTTAAAAATTAACCGGGAACCCTGCAATCCATGAAAATAGCTGTTGATGCAATGGGTGGGGATTATGCCCCTGGAGCGATCGTTGAAGGTGCTGTTCAGGCAGCCAGAGTAGCAAAAGGGCGTTATGGAATTGTTTTGGTCGGGGATGAATTAAAGATAAAAAAAGAGCTGGAGGGGTTAAATGCATCAAATTTAACGGGCATTGAAATTGTGCACGCCTCCGAGATCATTGATATGCACGATTCTCCTACGGATGCGATCAAAAAGAAAAAAGATGCATCGATGGTCGTTGCCGCAAGACTTCAAAAAGAGGGTGAAGTACAGGCTGTTGTGAGTGCCGGGAACACAGGCGCTTTTATGGCCGCTTCTTTATTCAGTCTCGGCCGGCTGCGGGGTGTAAAAAGGCCTGGTCTGGGTTCTTTTATTCCGAATGAAAAGGGGATGTCGGTTGTGATCGACGTGGGGGCAAATTCTGATTGTAAATCATTACATTTATTGCAATTCGGAATCATGGGTTCTCTTTATGTCCGCCATATTTTTGATACGGAAAACCCGCGGGTCGGACTGCTCAGCAATGGTGAAGAAGAAAGCAAGGGGAACGCTTTGACAAAAGAAGCCCATAAACTCTTAAAAAGCAGCCGGTTAAATTTTATCGGCAATGTGGAAGGCCGGGACATTTTAAAAGGCACGGCGGAAGTCATCGTTTGTGACGGGTTTGTGGGAAATATTGTGTTAAAGTTCGCCGAGAGTATCGTCGGGATGCTTAAGAATACGATTAAAAAAAGTATCGGCAAAAATATTTTGTCTAATTTGGGAGCAATTCTCATGCGTCCGGCTTTCCATCAACTCTCAAAATTAATGGATTACCAGGAATATGGGGGGGTCCCTCTGCTGGGGGTGAATGGTGTCAGCATTGTCTGCCACGGGAGTTCGTCTCCCAAGGCGATTCGAAACGCCATTCGGGAAGCTGAAAAAATGAATAATCGAAATGTCAATCGGTTAATAGAAGTGGAAATCGAAAAAAATCCGGGAGTGTAGATTTGTCAAAAGAAATAGTCGCAATGCTCACCGGCACGGGTCATGCGGTTCCGGAAAGGGTGTTAACGAATCGTCAACTGGCCGAGATGGTTGATACCTCGGACGAATGGATTCGAACCCGGACGGGCATCGTTGAACGCCACATTGCGGATGATAACAAAGGGACTTCCGATTATGCGGCTCTGGCTGCGAAGGAAGCTCTGGAAGAAGCGAATCTGGCGCCGGAAGAGCTGGATTTAATCCTCTTAGGAACAGTGACCCCGGATATGTATTTCCCCTCTGCCGCATGTTTCCTGCAAAATAAGATTGGGGCCGTCAACGCAGCGGCTCTCGATATTAGCGCCGCTTGTTCGGGCTTTTTATATGGATTAACACTTGCAGAAGGGATGATTGCCGCCGGGAAGTATAAAAATATTCTGGTCATAGGTGCCGAGCTGCTCAGCCGGGTGACGGATTGGACCGACCGGGCCACGTGCGTCCTTTTTGGTGATGGTGCGGGTGCAGCGGTTTTGCAGCCCTCAGATGGTGAAAGAGGCATTATTGGCTCCTACATTAAAAGCGACGGAAGATTGTGGCAGCTTCTCAATATGCCGGGAGGCGGATCTTTGCTGCCGCCCGCAAAAGCCGCGGAAGATCCTGCCCCGTTCCATATCAAAATGGAGGGCCGGGAGGTCTTTCGCCATGCCGTCACCCTGATGGGTGAATCAGCGGTTCACGTGATGAAGGCGGCGGGAATAACCGGCGAAGACCTGGATTTATTCATCCCCCATCAAGCGAATTTGCGAATCATCCAGGCCATTGCCAAACGGCTGAATATTCCCGATAAAAAGGTGTATGTAAATCTGGATAAGTACGGCAATACGTCTGCGGCATCCATTCCGATTGCGTTAAATGAGGCCCGCAAAAATGGCCGGATTAAACCCGGAAATCTGATTCTGACTGCGGCGTTTGGTGCCGGTTTTACATGGAGCTCGGTGCTTTTTCGCATGTAATTTCCGGTCTGTCGTTTGAACTGCCGGACGCCTGCGTTCAGAGAAAATGACTCGACAGTCTGTGCTCTGTATTCGAATTACCGTCATTTGTCTGTTTTAGGGGAATCGTGTGTGTTAATGCGTCGCCGGTAAGATAATCAAATAACTCAACAAGTAAGTCGATCACGAAAATTACAGGGTGTAACGATGCGTTCTTTTACAAAATTCAAGCTTTTTGCTTTAATTTTTACGAGTATTTTTATGGGTGCTGCCTGTGCTCCGACTAGGGTTCCGGTTCGGGTCATGAAGCCCGCCCGGGTCGATTTAAAGGGTATTCATCGTGTGGCTGTGACGGAATTTAGCGGGCCGGGTCAATCCGGAGAATTGGCAGTCAGTATTTTAAACACAAAGCTGCTGAATTCAAACTACTTTGATGTACTTGAACGCGAGAAACTACAAGATGTTATGCAGGAATATCGGCTTTCGATGGCCGGTATTACCAATCCGGATAACGCCAAAAAGATTGGCCAGTTGTTGGGCGTCGACGGCATCATCACCGGAGCAGTCACGGCGTATTCTGTCGAAGATGAAAACGGCAAGGAGCGGGTCAAAGAACGGATTTGGACGGGAAAATACGAAAAAGATGCCAAAGGAAATTTTATTTACGAAAAAGATATTTTCGGTAAGAAACATAAAAAGAAAGTCTACAAGCAGCAATTCGTTACCCATTATTACAAGATCCGCAGGGGGACGGTTACCATTACGTTTCGGGTTGTCGATGTGAGAACCGGTGAAATCCTCACGGCCAAAACCTACAGCCGGAATTATACCAGTTCCAAAGTGCGGGACGGTCGGGGAAGGCTTAAAGCACAGGATGCCATTTTAACCGATCTGACCAATGCGGTTGTGGGTGAGTTCGTAAAAGATATTGCGCCCTACAAAGTGGTTTTAAAGCGAGTCATTCTGGGGGGTCCCGGACCAATCGATATGGGGAAAAAGATGGCTAAAAATAATTTATGGCCGGAAGCCACAAAACAGTGGGAGCAGGCGGTCAAACTATTTCCCAATAAACCGGAAGCATTTTATGATTTGGGGCTGGCGTATGAAGTTCAGGGACGTTTGAAAGATGCTGAAAAAATGTACCGGAAAGCCGTCCAATTAAAACCGGACAAATTGTTTATGAAAACGCTTTCGAATGTTCGACAGGCCGAACGGGAACGTTTAAGATTGGAACAGCAATTACAGGGAAGGAAGCTGCGGCGGTAATGCTTGCGTTTGTTTTTCCCGGACAGGGATCGCAACAGATCGGAATGGGTGCCGATTTATTTGAAGCAAATGATCTGGCGCGGACGTTTTATGATCGAGCAAATGAGGTGCTGGGCTTTGACTTGCAAAAGATCTCTTTCGAGGGACCGGAGGAGACGCTGAAACAGACGCGCGTCACGCAGCCCGCACTATTTGTACACAGCGTGATTGTTGACAGGCTTCTGAAACAGAAAGGGTTTCAGCCGGAAATTGTAGCCGGCCATAGTTTGGGAGAATATTCCGCTGTTGTATCTGCCGGAGTCCTGAATTTTGAAGACGCGTTACGCCTGGTTAAATTGCGCGGGGAATTGATGCAGCACGCCGGAGAAAAGCAGCCCGGTGCCATGGCGGCTGTCATTGGCCTGCCGGAAGAAGCGGTGCAGGAGGTCTGTGACGAAGCCTCTTCGGCAGGTGTGGTTGTGCCGGCCAATTTTAATTCGCCCGCCCAGATCGTCATCTCGGGTTCGGCAGAGGGTGTGCACCGGGCCATGGAATTGGCAAAGGCCAGGGGCGCCAAACGCACGGTTGAATTGGTTGTGAGCGGAGCCTTTCATTCTCCGTTAATGGCGGATGCTGTGGAGGAACTGAGGGCTGCTCTTGAAAAATCCGATTTTCGGATACCGAAAATTCCAATTGTCCCGAATGTAACGGCGCAGGCCACAAGTGACCCGCAGGAGATCCGTTTGCAATTGGTGCGGCAATTAACCCGGCCGGTCCGGTGGGTGGAAAGTGTTCGGGCAATGATCGCAAAAGGCACCGTACGGTTTTATGAAGTGGGCGCCGGGCGTGTTCTGACCGGCCTGATCAAACGAATCGACAGGCGTGTTCCCTGTACGCCGGTCGGGACGTTACAGGATTTAGAAAAAGCAGTCCTTCCGTAAATAGCAGGAAATCGTATGAAAAGACTTTCGGGAAAAGTTGTTGTAATCACCGGCGCTGCCAGAGGAATCGGCCGGGCCATTGCCCTTCGGCTTGCCGGAGAAGGGGCGAACGTAGCCCTCGTCACCCGTTCAAGCGTCGATAAGCTGGCGGAAGTGGCGCAGACAATCGAGGCTGCAAATGGACAGGCTTTGACCATTCAGGCGGATGTTTCCGGTGTCGACGATGCGAAACGCATTATTTCCGAAACAACCGAAAAGTTCGGCAGAATCGACATTCTTGTGAACAATGCGGGAATCACGAAAGACAATCTTTTAGTTCGGTTAAAAGAGCGTGATTGGGACGATGTGATCAATGTGAATTTAAAAGGCACCTTTAATTGTCTTAAAGCGGCAGCCCGCCCCATGATGCGGCAGCGATCCGGGAAAATTATCAACATTACGTCCGTCGTCGGTATTATGGGAAATGCCGGACAGGTGAATTATGCGGCCTCAAAAGCGGGCATTATCGGGTTAACAAAATCAGCCGCAAAAGAATTGTCGGCATGGAACATTACGGTGAATGCGGTGGCCCCCGGATTTGTGGAGACCGATATGACGGAATCTCTTCCGGAAGACGCCAAAAATATGATGCTTCAGTGGATTCCGCTCAAGCGCCCCGGGCAGCCGGCAGATGTGGCGGGTGTGGTGGCGTTTCTCTGCTCCGAAGATGCCGATTATATAACAGGGCAGATCGTTCAGGTGGACGGCGGAATGAGGATGTAGAGCTTATTAACGTTATTGAGCGTCATGAACCCTTGTCCGCTCAATGTTTGTATTTGATACCGTTAGAATTAAGGAAAATGTTCCCCCGGAAATGTGCGGGAGCATTTTAACAGCGAACCAAAAATGGAGGTACAGAACGCATGGCAGTTGATGATCGGGTAAAAGAAATTATTGTGGATCAACTGGGTGTGGATCCAAACCAAGTAACAGAAGATGCTCATTTTATTGAAGATCTGGGCGCCGACTCATTGGATACCGTCGAACTCGTGATGGCCTTTGAAGAAGAGTTTGGAATCGAAATCCCCGATGAAGATGCCGAAAAAATGACCACGGTCGGCAAGGCTATTGAATATCTTCATCAGAAATTGAAATAAAAATCTCTCTTTCATTCGAAATTGGCCGGATCAGGGGACATCTGCTTAAAGAATAGTGGATTTGTGTTTTTTTATTTGGGTCAATCAATAAAGACGGTTGCCCGGTGCAGGTGTCCTTTCTGTTGACAGACTGTCCGAAAATAAGCGATAGTGGTCACGCACACCTTTTACTTGCGATTGAATGATTCAATTAAAATGAGATGGGTTTTATTCAAAGGCCGGAAGCTTAAATTGCAAATCCGGACAGCCGACTGAGTTAAAGGTCAAGGGAAGTTTCAAATCAGAAGGAAAGGATTCAGTATGAACAGAAGAGTTGTGGTTACTGGCATGGGCGCCATAACTCCCATCGGTTTAACCGTCAGCGATTTTTGGAAATCTTTGATAGAGGGCGCTAATGGTGTTGATTATATCACGAGGTTCGATACCAGTCAGTTCACCACTAAATTTGCGGCCGAAGTGAAAGATTTCGATCCCACCCGGTACATTGAGCGTAAACTTGTCAGACGCATGGACCTGTTTACACAATACGGTGTGGCGGCGGCGAAAGAGGCGATTGAGGAGTCGGGGCTGGATTTAAAGGAAGAGGATCCGTTCCGAATTGGCGTTATTGTCGGTTCAGGCATTGGCGGATTGAATAAGTATGAGATCGAACACCGGAAATTGATTTCTAATGGTCCGCAGCGCGTGAGTCCTTTCTTAATTCCAATGATGATTTCAAACATCACACCGGGCTATATTTCGATGATTTACGGCGTGAAGGGAATCAATTATGCCCCCGTGTCCGCCTGTGCGACGGCCGCGCATGCCGTGGGGTTGGGATTTCGGGAAATCAAATTCGGCGGCTCCGATGTCATCATCACCGGAGGGAGTGAAGCGGCACTTACGCACATGGGTGTGGCCGGTTTTAACGCCATGCACGCACTTTCGGAGGAAAATGATCATCCGCAGAAGGCAAGCCGGCCCTTCGACGGCACACGAAACGGTTTTGTGATGGGTGAAGGCGGCGCCATTGTGGTTTTAGAAGCATTGGAGCACGCAAAGGCGCGCGGCGCTAAAATTCTGGCCGAAGTTGTGGGGGTCGGAATGACGGCAGATGCCTATCACATCACGGCCCCGGATCCGGAAGCGGAAGGCGCCGTGAATGCCATGGCATTTGCCATTCGGGAAGCCGGGTTGCAGCCGGCGGAGATCGATTACATTAATGCACACGGCACATCTACACCGCACAATGACCGAATGGAAACGAAGGCCATCAAAAAAGTTTTCGGCGACGATGCTTACCGGGTTGCCATTAGTTCGAATAAATCGATGATCGGGCACATGTTGGGTGCGGGCGGCGCCATTGAGTTTATCGCCAGTGTTTTGACCATTCGGAATGGAATCGTGCCCCCGACCATTAATTACGAGCATCCGGATCCCGAGTGTGACTTGAATTATACGCCCAATAAAGCCGTAAAAAGAGATGTGCGTACCGCCATCAGTAATTCTTTCGGCTTTGGCGGACACAATGTGACTCTGGCAGTGCAGCGGTATGAAGATTAATAAATCATGGATCTCCAGATTTAAAATTCCGATTTTAAAAAGGCGCAGTCGAGAATATTCTGCAAAAGATGAAAAAGCTTTTGCCCACATTTACAAGACCTTACAGTATCAATTTAAAAATTCCGATCTGCTTGCTTTAGCCTTAAAGCATCGCTCGTTCATGGGTGTGAACCATAACTCACACACCGAATCCAACGAGAGGCTCGAATTTCTGGGAGACGCCATTTTGGGGCTGATTGTGACGGAGTTTCTTTACGAAAAATTTCCCGCGCAATCGGAGGGATATTTAACCGAAATCAAATCGCTTGTGGTGAGTCGAAAAATCTTGACGCAGGTCGCGCGTAAAATTCACCTCGGCGATTATCTTTATCTGGGTCCCGGCGAAGAAAAATCGGGGGGAAGGCAGCGGATTTCTATTATTTCGGATGCGATGGAAGCGGTCTTCGGCGCCATTTATCTGGACGGCGGCACCGAGGCGGTAAAGACTGTGATTCACAGGCTTATTTTATCGGGCCTGGATGATATTCTGGAAAATGGGTTGAATAAGAATTACAAAAGCCAGCTTCTGGAATACACGCAGGCACAGGGGCTTGGAACACCCGAGTATGTTGTGGAGGCAGAATCCGGGCCGGAGCACAATAAATTATTTCAGATTTCTGTTCGGGTAAAGGAAAAAAAATGGGGCATGGGGCATGGCAAAAGCAAAAAACAGGCGGAGCAGCAGGCTGCAAAAGATGCGTTAAGTAAAATAAATCATCAAGGACGGAGGCATGTTTTATGGAGTATTTTTTAACGGAACAGCAACAGATGTTGAAGGAACTTGCGCATAAAGTAGCAGAGGAAAAAATTCGGCCCGTCGCGGCGGAATATGATCGCGAGGGAAAATTTCCCTGGGATATTGTGAATGTTTTTAAGGAACTCGGTTTTTTCGGCACGTATATTCCCGAAGAGTACGGCGGTTTCGGCGGCGGCATTATGGATCTGGTGATTATGGTCGAAGAGCTTTCACGCGCATGCGGCGGTATTTCACTGGCTCTCGCAGGCACTGCCCTGGGGACCTATCCCATCATGTTGTCCGGGAGTGAGGCGCAGAAGAAAAAATATCTGCCCGATCTGGCGGCGGGAAAGTATCTGGCAGCCTACTGCCTGACGGAACCCGGAGCCGGCTCCGACGCGGGTGCCATAAAAACGCGTGCCGTGAAAGACGGCGACTCGTACATTTTAAACGGCACCAAGCATTTTATAACGAACGGAAGTGTGGCAGGATTGTACACGGTTTTTGCGAGTACCGACCCGTCGAGAGGCATGCGGGGGATCTCAGCCTTCTTGGTGGAAGACGGCACACCCGGTTTGAGTTTCGGAAAGAAAGAGGACAAATTGGGCATCCGGGCATCTACCACCAGCGAAGTGGTTTTGGAGGATTGCCGGATTCCCGCCGAAAACCTGCTGGGCAAACCAGGCCGGGGATTCCGGACCGCGATGGAAACATTTGACCGGACGCGGCCGGGGGTTGCCGCCCAGGCGTTGGGAATTGCCCAGGGGGCGCTGGAATTGGCTTTGCAGTACACCAAAGAGCGGCACCAGTTTGGTATGCCGATTTCTTCTTTTGAAGCCACTCAATTTAAATTGGCAGATATGGCCACCAAAATAGTGGCCGCCCGCGGGTTGGTTTACGGCGCGGCGAAAACGGCGGACGCCGGGACACAAAAGGATATTTCGCGTGAATCGGCCATGGCGAAATTATTTGCTTCAGACACCGCCATGTACGTCACCACCGAAGCCATTCAGCTCTACGGCGGTTACGGGTACATGAAAGACTACCCGATCGAGAAGTATTTTCGCGATGCCAAAATCACACAAATTTATGAGGGAACCAACGAAATTCAGCGCCTTGTGATCGGGCGGGATATTGTTAAAAAAGGCGTGTATTAAAAAATGCCTGATGCGGAAGCATCGGTCTAAAAATGAATGTCCCCGCCTATTTTCGCCTGAGGCTTTACCCCCGGGCGACAAACCTTTCCTTTTTTGGCCTTTTTTATGGGGGGCGGGGTTATTTGAAACTTTTGGGAAATCCATTCGTGCAATTAATTGATTAAGAATCAACGGATTATTTTTCCTGGAAATATGGGTTCTTCTCCAAATCCGTAGATCGTATTTTCTGCCGAAATCAGGGGAAGAACCGAAATGTGTTTTACCGAGGCCTGATAATGGCACAATTTATTTTAGCACACGATGTTGGAACGGGCGGCAATAAGGCCGTTTTAGTAGACACAACCGGTAAAATTTACAGCACCTCCTTCGAAGCTTACAGCATCCATTATCCCCATCCGAATTGGGCAGAGCAGAATCCCGAAGACTGGTGGGAAGCCATTTCAAAATCCACCCGGACTCTCCTTCAAAAAAGCGGTATATCCCCCGGACAAGTGCTGGCCATGACATTCAGCACACAGATGTTGGGGATTATTCCAATGGATTCCGACGGTTCCGTGCTGCGGCCTGCGATTATCTGGCTGGATGAGCGGGCTGAAGCGCAGGCTCAAAAGCTTATGCGAAAATTCATCAGCCCAAAAGTTTTTGCCAAAATTGCCGGCGCGGAGATGTGTGGGAAGGACGGCATGCCCAAACTTCTCTGGCTCAAAGAAAATGAGCCGCACATCTACCGGAAAATGTGTTGTTTCCTGGATGTGGGGGGATATCTCCTGTATCGAAGCACCGGTAGGATGATCATCGATTGGACGGGTGCCTCCGTGTTCGGAATGAATTTGAAAAAGAAAACCTGGCTCACAGGAGTCTTCCGCTACGTGGGGTTGGATCCTTCAAAATTTCCGCCGCTTGTCCGGTCTACGGCCGTTGTCGGAACACTTACGCCGCAGGCGGCAAAGGATCTGGGACTGCTGGAAGGCACGCCCGTTGTGGCCGGTGCCGGAGATGCGCCTTCGGCCGCCGTGGGTTCCGGCTCGGTGGGGGAGGGCGAAGGACACGCCTACATCGGAACCTCCGGCTGGGTGGGTGTTGTGACCACAAAAACGCCGACGGGGAAATCCGGTGTGGCGACCATTCACTCGGCGGATCCCGGGAAGGCATTTCTCTTTGCAGAATCCGAGATGGCGGGCGGCTGCCTGGACTGGATGGCGCGTGAAGTCTGCAAAGATGTGCGCCTTCCGGAGAATTCCCCCGGCATTTTTGCTTACATGGATTCTGAAATTTCAGGGGTTCCGCCCGGCTCCGGCGGCTTGATTTTTACGCCCTGGCTGTACGGCGAACGGGCACCTGTGAGCGACACACGGGTTCGTTCCAGTTTTATTAATCTCAGTGCGAATCACCATCGGGAGCATCTGCTGCGGGCGGTTTACGAGGGCGTCGTTTACAACTTGCGCTGGTCTCTCGAAATTGTCGAAAAGAAATTCGGATTCGCCGTACCCGTGCTGCGTCTCATTGGCGGCGGTGCCAAGAGCGGCATCTGGATGCAAATGCTGGCGGACGTGACGAAGAGGAAAGTCGAAACGGTGGACCAGCCGCAGGAAGCGGGTGCCGTGGGCGTGGCTCTTGTGGCCGCCGTTGGACTCAAAATTTATCCGGATTTCGAATCTTTAAAAACGGTCGTTCACCCGGCTCAGGTCTTTGAACCGGACGCCGCAAATGATAAGATTTATGATTTTATGTTCGAAATGTACAAAGAAGTGTACACGAGCTTGAAGGGTCTGTATTCCAAAATGCACAAAGAAAGTTTTTTCTGAAACACATAAAGGAGGCAAACATGAATAGATTAGAAATGATGTCTTTGCCGACGGCTTTACCGGACGGCATTCTTTACGATGATTACGTTGTGGCTACGTATCTTGCTTCTTTTCCTGCAGATGTTCCGGTTCCTAAACTTTCGCTTGCCCTTGCAGTCGAACAGAGCACCGGCACGTGGGTTCCGGTGCCGGGCGAAACGCCCGAAGTTCGTGCAAAACATGTGGCAAAAGTAATCGGTGTTTATGAAATACCCGATCTTGAATTCAGTGTGCCGCCGTCGATGGAAACGCGGAATTATATTCTCCAAATTGCCTATCCCGAGATCAATATCGGGGAACAGATTCCCATGCTTTTAACCACGGTGGTTGGCAATATTTCCATGGGGGGGCGGGTAAAGGTTCTGGATGTACGTTTTCCGGAAAAGTTTGTGAAAGGGTTTCAGGGGCCGAAGTTCGGCATTGAAGGCGTTCGGAAAATTCTGGGTGTGCCTAAACGGCCGCTGTTGAATAATATGATCAAACCCTGTACCGGTTATCCTGTTGAGGTGGGCGTTGAGCTTTTTCGGGCGGCGGCGCTGGGCGGCTGCGATGTGATTAAAGATGATGAACTGCTGGCCGATGCTTCTTTCAATTCTTTGCAGGAGCGTGTGAAGCGGTACATGGAGGTGGAAAAACAGGTTTACGAGGAAACGGGTGAACATACGCTTTACACGGTGAATGTGACGGACCAAATCCCCAAAGTTTTTGAAAATGCCAGAAAAGCGGTGGAGCTCGGCGTCAACGCGATTATGGTCAATTATCTGGCAGTCGGATTTCCGGTATTGCAGGCGCTTGCCGAAGATCCCGATATCAACGTGCCGATTCTTGGCCACATGGATGTCGCCGGTGCGCTGTACATGTCGCCGTTTCACGGCATCAGTTCGCATTTGGTGTTGGGGAAACTGCCCCGATTGGCAGGAGCCGATATTGTGGTGCTGCCGGCGCCCTACGGCAAAGCACCGGTAATAGTGGATAAATTTCAAAATGTGGTCAAAAATATGACATTTCCGCTGTACCATTTAAAGCCCACATTTCCGATGCCGTCCGGCGGGATTACTCCCACGGTCATTCCCAAATTAATTGAAGATTTGGGCACGGAAGTGATGATCGGTTCCGGCGGGGGGATTCATGCCCATCCGGACGGGCCGATTGCCGGTGCCCGGGCGTTTCGCCAGGCAATCGACGCTGTTCTGCAGGGAATTCCGCTCACCGAAGCGGCAAAGGCGCATCCGGAACTGGCGAAGGCTCTGGAAGAATGGAAAGATCCGTTCGGCAAAGGACTCTTGCTTTGATCCCGAATCGTCCAAAATCCCCGGCCTTTGCGTGAGGGAAAATAGAACCCGGGTATTGAATCGGCAAAGCGTTTTACGAATGATGCAGTTGATTTACCATTCTTAGCCCTGTGGTTCACCCCGGGGAGGAATTGATATTTTGGCCAAAACAGGACATTTTCAACAACATCATGAATGTATAAAATAAAAGGATCAGGAGGATAAGATGTCACAAATCACGGTTTTCGGAGGTGCAGGCCATGTCGGCAGTGTGGCCGTACAACTGCTGGCGTCCTCACAACAATTTTCAAAGATTATTATTGCAGATGTCGATAAAACGCGTGCGGAAAAAATTATGGAAAAAACCGGGTCGTCTGCAATCTCATTTGTAGAAACAGATGCCGATCGGCCCGAGAGCCTGAAAAAGGCGATGGCAGGCTCTTCGGTCGTGTTAAATTGTATCGGCCCTTTTTATAAATATGGCCCGACGATTTTACGGACCGTTTTGGAATCGAAAATTAATTATGTAGACGTGTGCGATGATTTTGATGCCACGGAAAAACTGTTGGCGATGGACAAAACGGCTCGGGACGCAGGGCTTTCGGCTTTGATCGGAATGGGAAGTTCCCCGGGTGTGGCGAATGTTCTGGTTCGTTTTGCAGCAGATGCCCTGCTGGATTCCATCGATTCCGTGGACATTTACCATGCACACGGCGGAGAGCCGGATGAAGGCGGTGCCGTGGTGAAGCACAGAATCCACTCGATGCTGATCGATGTGCCGGTATTTTTGAACGGAAAATTAACGACCGTAAAACTTTTTGAGAAAAGCGGGCGTGCTCTTGAAGAAATGGCGGATTTCCCGGAGGTCGGCACGTTTCCGGTGTACGCGTATCCTCATCCCGAAACCATTACACTTCCCCGGCATATTAAGGGTGTGCAGCGTGTGACCAATCTTGGAATTGTGCTTCCGCCGGCTTACGCCGAATTGATAAAAGGAGTGGTTCGCCTGGGAATTACCGGAGAAGAACCCATTGAGGTGAACGGACGGAAGGTGATCCCTCTCGAATTTGCGGTGGCCTTTATTCTATCCCGGCGGCCCCGATTGATGAAAGAATCCGGTCTCACTGAGGCGGTCGGCTGTCTGAAAATTGTGGTCAAAGGCCGAAAGGATTCTGAACCTCTGACCTATCATTTTACAATGTCGTCCAAGGGAAGAGGCATGGGAGAAGGTACAGGCATTCCTGCCGCTCTGGGCGCCATTTTAATGCAAAACAGAGCGATTGACCGAACGGGCGTTTTTCCTCCGGAAGGCGGCGTAAATCCAATTGATTTGCTTCAGACGGCCGGGGAATTTGTAAAACTGGGCGAAAAGAGAGGTATTCCCGTAATGATTGAACGCATCGACGGACAGGGACATTCTACAAAAATGGATATTGCGGAATTAGTCAAGACCTTCTAATTGCAAACACTGAAAAAGGTCTTGTTTAAAACCGGCAGACTTAATATATTAATTTAATAAGGATGCGAGTTTTTTAAATTCACAAACCGCGCCTTCACAAACACGGGCTTTATGCCTGTGTTGACAGCGCACATTTTTTAACTAAATCGGAAAACAGCGTAGTGCCGAAATCTTCCAAAATATACGATTTTAAAGATGTCCGGCGGGCGAATGAAATTGAAAATCTCCTGGACAATCTGGAGATCTTCGTGCGTGAAGGAGATTACGTCGGTCTGGATGAAACGATTGCAAGTCTGACCACCCAGTCTGCCTGGTCAATTCCGCGATTAGTCTTTCGCCTTCAGAAATATCTGATTCTGTGGGACAAACAATTGATTAATGCCTATCGGGACGTGCTCGTACAAATCGGTATTTCGGCCGTTCCCGAATTAAAAGCGTCCTTTAAAAAGAAACACGTGCGGCACATTTTCTATGAAATTGCTTCTGAGATTTACGTCAGTGAAATGATCGACAACTATTTTGCATGGCGGGATCACGAGCTGAGTGAAAATGCCTACACCGTCCGACAATATCGATTGGTCGATGAAATTGTTCAACTGGGATCGCCGGTGGTGCCGCAAGTCATCCGAAATCTGATGAATGTCAATATTCGCGAATATTTGATTGTTGCCCTCGGAAAAATCGGTAACAAACGTGCCACAATGGTTCTGGCCGCCTTTTTACGGGAAACCCAGCCCGTCGGATTCGAGCGCGTTCGGCCTCTCGTACAAAAATTGGTGCGTGCCCTCGGCAGCATCGGAGACCGCCGTGCCGTCCGGCCGCTTCTGGATTTTTTGGGCTCTGATTTCATGGTGGGTAAAGCGGATGCCGCAGAGGCCATCGAAAAAATTTTGGGTAAAAATTTCGGGAAATATCAATCTTTCGGCAATAATAAGCGGAGCTGGCGTTCCTACCAATTGCGCGTACTCGATTATCTGCAAAACCGGAATTCTGCAGCCCCTCAGATGAAACTCGTGAAAGGGAATTTCTCCTGAATGCGGCGTGGAAACCCATGATACAGGAAACTTACAAAACCATTCAATCTTCTGTTCAGGAAGAGTTAAAAGTTAAAGGCTCGCGTTTTGTGGCTCGTGCCGCGCCGGTGTCTGCAAAAGAGGAAGCGGAAGAAAAGCTCGGCCGTATTTCCCGGGAATTTCACGAGGCGACGCACCATTGTTTTGCCTATCGGGTGGGAATAGGGGACGGCGGTGTTGATCGGAGCAGTGACGCCGGCGAACCGGCAGGGACTGCCGGCCAGCCTATTCTGCAGGTGATCCGGGGCGAGGGGTTGACGAATATTCTGGTGGTGGTCACCCGGTATTTTGGCGGCACAAAGTTGGGAATTGGCGGGCTAATAAAGGCCTACACAACCGTCACACAAGAAGTCCTGCGGAAAGCGGCCATCCTCGAAATTCCTGTTTTCCATCATCTTGAGTTAAAAACGGATTATGCGCACATCAGCAATGTGATGCGGGAAATCAATGTATTTGAAGCAAAATTAACGGCATCGGATTACCGTGAAACAATACAATTACAGGTGAATGTTCCGGCTCAAAAAGTTTCGGATTTCCGGGAGGCTTTAATCGACAGGACTGGCGGCCAGATCAAAATTAAGGTGGTAACCGAGTCTTGAACCAAATCGTTTTGTTGATCATTATCCTTTTGCTGTCTGCTTTTTTTTCGGGTTCCGAAACGGCATTTGTATCGACTTCCATTTACGAAACGGAAATCTGGCTTCGGAGGAAGCGGTTTGGGGCAAAACAGACACACCTATTTGTGCAGCGTCCCGAAATGCTGCTGGTGACCATTCTGGTCGGCAACAACATTGCAATTGTGACCTTCTCTTCTATTTTTACCTACCGTTTGCAGGGGGTTCTCAACGACTTTTTCATTCTGCTCCTGAATTCGTTTATTGTACTCATTTTTGCGGAAATTCTTCCTAAAACAATCCTGCGGGAAAAGTCTCACGCAGCCGTTCGCTTTTTGTCCATTCCAATGCTGATTTTTCATTATTTGATGCTTCCTCTCATCCGGGTCGTGGATTTATTGACAAAAGTCATATTGATTTTCCTGAAGACGAATCCGAAACAAGTGCACCAGTTTTTTAACCGCAGAGATCTGGAAATTTTAATTCGGGAAGGATCGGGAAAGGGTGCTGTTGAAGAATTGGAGCAAAAAATCATCACACGATTATTTCGCCTGTCCGAATTGCGGGTGCTGGAAATCATGGTGCCCCGCATGGAGATGGCCGCCGTTAATCTTTCGGATGATATTCCAAAAGTTATCCGGATCGTTGAAGCCTATAAATTCTCCCGTTATCCCGTCATCGAAGGAAGCCTCGATCACATTGTCGGCATGATTTTGGCGAAGGACCTTCTTAAAAACCCGTCTTCCGTTAAGGAAATCCTTCGAGAAGTTTATTTTGTTCCGGAGACCAAACCCGGCATCGACATGCTTCAGGAATTTCAACAGCGAAAAATCAGCATGGCCATTGTCATCGATGAATACGGCGGCACATCCGGACTGGTGACATTGGAAGATATTGTTGAAGAACTTTTCGGTGAAATTCGGGACGAATATGATTTTGAACGTAAAACATTCAAAGCCATTGCCCCCGGTGTCGTCATTGCGAGTGCACGGGCTGAAATTCATGATTTGAACCGGGAGCTAAACTGGAAGCTTCCCACAGGAAACTACGAAACCATTGGCGGGTTAATTCTGGAAAACAAACATAACATCCCGAAGCCCGGAGAGGTGATTTCGATTGCGGGTTACCGGATTCAAGTTGTGAAAGCCACCCGGAAAAAAATATTGATTGTTAAAATCAAAGAAGAAAATTTTGAAAAAATTAAACTTGAAACTTAGTCAATAATTTTTTATTATTAATATGAATTATCCGTTAAAATGGTTTGTTTAACCTGGGGGTTGCCCTCAGGTGACTGATTTAGATGGCCAAACTTTTTTTACGGGCTTAGGAAAGTTTTTAAGGAGGCATTTATGATTGTCGCTGTGCGGGTTGAAAAGGTAACCCTCGATACCTCCACGAATCGTTTTGTCGTGATTCTGCGGGATGATATTCATCAGCGATGGTTGCCGATCGTGGTTGGTTCTGCTGAGGCACAGGCGATAGCCCTACAACTTGAAAATATCAGCCCACCCCGGCCGCTTACTCATGATTTAATGAAAAATATCCTCGAAATCATCGGAATGCGCGTCTCCCGGATCGTGGTGAATGATTTGCGTGAAAACACGTACTATGCCGTCATAAGCATGCGCGGAGATGGGATGGACCGGGAGGTCGACGCCCGCCCGAGTGATGCGATTGCACTGGCTCTTCGGATGCAGGCGCCTATTTTTGTGGATGAAGAGGTCATGCAAAAGGCCGGGATTGTGGAGTCCTCTATTGTAAATGAACCGCAGCCTGTCACAAGCCGTCTGGAAGAATTAAATCTTGAATTGCAGCGGGCCGTTCACGATGAACGCTTCGAAGATGCGGCTCGTATTCGGGACGAAATTAAAGAGCTCACGAAAAATGAGGGTCAGGAATCTTAGATAACGGCCTGAAACAGCAAAACAAAATATCCCTATGATTCTTATAATTCGCCGGCAGGAGTCTTGAAAACCTTCGTCAAAAGACTGAAGGTTTTTTTTATGAAATCGGGGAGACGGGCAAATGGCGGCACCTATTCGGGCATCTCTTTGAGGACACCTCTATGGCAAAAATTGTTTTACACGACTATCCGGGAAATCAATTGGTAAAAAACGTCGAGCCGGAGAAAACATGAAAAAGGAGTCGCGTTCCCCCTGGCTCTGGGTCCCATCGCTCTATTACGCCGAAGGCATTCCCTATATCGCAGTGATGGCGGTTTCGGTGATTATGTACAAAAGAATGGGCATTTCCAACACGGATATTGCCCTGTACACAAGCTGGCTTTACCTGCCCTGGGTGATTAAACCCTTCTGGAGTCCGATTGTAGACCTTTTCAGAACCAAGCGCTTTTGGATTATTACCATGCAGCTCATTGTCGGTGCCGGCCTGGGAGGCATTGCTCTGACGCTTCCGCTGCCCGGTTTCTTCAAATTCACATTGGCATTTTTCTGGCTTTTGGCGTTTAGTTCCGCCACGCACGACATCGCGGCAGACGGCTTTTACATGCTGGGGCTTTCGCAGCATGACCAGGCCTGGTTTGTCGGTGTACGCAGCACATTTTACCGTCTGGCCATGATCACCGGCCAGGGGCTGCTGATCATTCTGGCCGGCTACATTGAAAGCCACAGCGGGCTGCCCAATCTGGATATCCGGGTGCAGACCAGTCCCAAGATTTCCCTGACCCGCTTTGTTCATCCGGATTCCGTTCACTTTCCGTCTTACGAAGGAAGGATGCGGATTCTGTCTTTTCCGCAGAAGCTGGAAATTTCCACCGCTGCCCGTTCCAAAGCCGGGCTGGATTCGGTTCTGCAATTTGCACGGAAATGGAACGCGGCAAACGGATTTATTCAACCCGAATACAAAACGCAATCCCCGGCAGAAAGAAGGGCGGAATCGTCCTGGTGGCAAAATACGGTTTCGGGCCCGCTGGCCGATTTTTTACGAGGCCATTTCGGCATCAAAAAAGCGGTGGTGCAAAAAAATAACGCCGGGAATTTCGGTATTATCTATTTTCATTTAAACAAAAAGCCGGCGGAAAACAAAGAAATAGTCGTGCATTTCGGCCGCAGCAAAGGGGATAAGAGCATCTCTCTTTTGGAGGGTGAGCGCTTTATTTTTAATCAAAAGAATTGGCAAAAAGCAGCTATAGCCGTCATTAAAATCGATCCCAAATTAAAAGGGGCTTCGACGGCTGAATTCAGAGCCAGCTCCGGTAATATTCCCCTGGCCTGGTCCATCACCTTTTTCTTTTTAGCCGCCATGTTCATTATTTTCTTTATTTATCATAAATTCATATTGCCTTATCCCGTTTCCGACCGGTTGGCCGGCCGTGACGACTCATCGCACTTTGTAAAAGAATTCATCAATACGTTTGTTCTTTTTTTCAGGAAGAACCGTATCGGCTGGATCCTGGCTTTTCTGCTGCTTTACCGTCTGGGCGAATCACAGCTCGTCAAGCTGGCGTCGCCATTTATGCTGGATGCCCAGGAAGTCGGCGGCCTTGCCCTGACAACCGGCCAGGTCGGCTATATTTACGGCACAATCGGCATTCTGTTTCTGACTCTGGGCGGCCTTCTGGGCGGCTTTCTGGCCGCGAAGTATGGCCTGAAAACCTGGTTGTGGTGGATGGCTGTTGCCATTAATCTGCCGGATGCGGTTTACATTTACCTGTCTTACGTTCAGCCGGACAGTCTGTTGATGATCAATCTGGCCGTGGCGACCGAGCAGTTTGGCTACGGATTCGGGTTTACCGCCTATATGCTTTATATGATTTATGCATCCGAAGGGAAATTCAAGACAAGTCACTTTGCCATTGCAACGGGATTCATGGCTCTGGGCATGATGGTGCCCGGGATGTTCAGCGGCTGGCTGCAGGAAGTCATCGGCTACCAGCACTTTTTTATCTGGGTGATGATTTCAACGATTCCCGGTTTTCTCACCCTGCCCTTTATTCCTTTAGACAAGGATTTTGGGAAAAAGAGGGTTAGTGATTCAGGCGTCCATTAAAACAGAGGGATTCATTGGTGTTGAAAGCAAAATTACTTCTTAAAGTCTCAATTCTTTCGCTGGTTTTATTGATACTGGCCTGTGCCAGCTCGACCAAAATGGCGGATAATTTTTTTAAAGAGAAAAATTATCGAGCGGCTATTTACGGCTATCAACAATCTCTTAAAAAAGATCCAGCCAATGTGAACGCCTGGATCAATCTTGGGAAAAGCTACCAGGCTCTTGGGATAC
>BDTM01000041.1 GCA_002898015.1 bacterium BMS3Bbin03
AACAATGAATTTTTAAAAGCCGCGTAAATTCACGCTGCTGACATAAGAGAACATTTCACAGGATAAGTGTGTCTTGAAAATTGATTTTAACCAAAAATATTGTTTTTTTATGATCTCCTAACGAAAGATCGCTTGTAAAAAATGAACCCAAAATCGCTTGCCCAAAATACGTCTCTTTTCTGATCTTTTGAGACGTTTTCGTTCAGGCACTATATAACAGCTTCTTTAGCGCTGGGGCGAAGATTGTTTCAGCAAAAAGATAACCCTGGCGACATATTGAAAAAAGTCGAATTGATTAAAGATGGCATACCCAATGGGCCGCAGTTCTCTTGTTCGGCAAAACGCCCCAGTCCCCACTCATCCAGGCAACGATTCATTGCGGTCGATTTAAGGGGGAAACGAAAATTATTGATGACCGCCTGATATCCGGAACGATTATCGAACAAATCAATGAGGTTATAGATTTTATACGCAAGAACACCAATGTCGAATTTGTGATTACCGGAAAACCACAGCGGGATGAGATTTGGGATTATCCGCTGGAAGCCTTGCGTGAAGCGGTCATCAATGCCGTCTGCCACCGCGATTACAGCGATCCTGCCGATATTCAAATCAGTATTTACGATGAATCCATTCAGATTTAGAATCCAGGAGGCTTGCCGTTTGATATGACGATTGACGATCTGCTTGATCCGGCGCATTCATCCAAACCCAGAAATAAACTTATTGCGCAAGTCTTTTACGATATGGGTATTATAGAACGATACGGCAGCGGTATTCAGCGAATGATTGATGAATGCATTGAGGCCGGTTTGACTGAACCTGTTTTTGAAGAAAAGTTTGGCGGGTTTGCGATTATTTTTAAAAAAGATATTCTTACAGAAGAATATTTAGATAGTATCGGACTCAATAAAAGGCAAATGGCTGCTTTAAAGATTATCAAAACCAAACATAGAATTACAAATAAAGATTACAGTGAAATGTTCAAAATTAACGATAGAACTGCTTTGCGAGATCTTCAGGAAATGTGTTCTAAAAATATTCTTGAAAGGGTTGGGAGAACGGGTCGTGCTACCAGATATGTGTTGAAAAAAACCCGACATAAACCCGAAAAAAAATAGAACAGAAAAACGATGGAGGGGACTTCTTATCAATTAAAGGATCACAAACGGCTCAAATGAATCATATAAAAAATATAGAGATGTACATTATGCATTTATTAATCAATAATTGGGCAATTGGTGCAATTGAAAAAATAACAAAATGGCACTGGTAATAAAATAATGATTGTAGGGACACGGCGCGCCGTGTCCCTACAACGGCAAAACCGCACCAGACCGAGCAATTTGGCAAGCCGGTATCCGGATCATTACCAACCATCATCCGTTCGTATAAATCGGCGGTAACCAAACGCATCAATGATCTGCGCCAAACGCCCGGTGCACCTGTCCGGCGGCGGAATTATTATGAGCCTATTATTCGCAACGAAAACGAATTGAGCAAAATTCGTGAATATATTTTAAATAATCCATGTCATTTATCTTATCACATTTCCGGCTTTGTCGTATTTCAATTCCGAGCCGTGCATGCTGTGGGGGATTAAAAAGATGGCAATCATCACCACGGATGCCAAAACAACCCACCAGCGGCCCGCACGGCCTTTTTTAATGACGGCAATGAGTGCAATGATCCATCCGACCAGAGCGATCAGGGTTTTGTTGTCGGTTAAATCCCAGCCGAACGGAGCACCTGTCCAGAGCGCCCCGAATGCAAATTTTTGCACGAGCGGCCCCATGATAAATCCGCCGATGATTAAAAAAGCAAGGGTCCAATAGGTGTAGGTTTTCAATTTGCCCTCCGGTCTAAAAAGGGCTTCGAGGCCTGTACGGGTGGAAAGCAGCATGGCCAAAAACATAAAGAGAACATGCGGAATCAGAACGCCCAGCGGCACGGTGCCCTTAAAACGGGTCACGACAGCCTCTTTTTTGGGAATGCCGATTTGTGTGTTTCCTTTTTTTAAGATAATTCGATACTCAATTTTGCCTGCCGGGGGCTGGTGGGGCAATGAACCAACCAATTGGGCGCCTTCTCTTTTAAGCTTTTTTGTGGTCCAGGGTTCTTGGGTTGGGTACAGCCGATAATCCAGAATTCCCAAAATGGATGTATCCGGCACCGTTAATTGAACGGGCTGATCACCCGCACCGCCGTGGCTGCGCTCGAGCTCGTATGAAATTCGAGTGCCTTGAAAAGTGACGGTTCCCGACACGGGGTAGGTCGGCCCTGTGGTCCGCTGATAAATTGCCGCAAACAGGGTGATGATGACCGCAATTATCCAGAAAAGGAGTCCTTTTGAGATTGAAAATGAATGCCTTGCCATGATGAACACTCCATTTTAAAATGAAAAACGGCTTTTGTGGATTATCTTGTTTTGAAGTATTAAATTGTAATGTAAAAATAATGAAAATGATTGTCAATAATAAATTACAATTAAATCATAAAATTGCTAATTCCGTCACAATTTGCAAAAAATCTTTCATATTTAAAAAAAACTCTTGATTTATAGCCAATAATTTTGTAAAATATTTAAAAATTATTTGGGAGTGTTGGGAGGAAGTGGCTTCTGACGAATTTTTATTTCTTATTCTCTCCGCGGTATACTAAAAAATAAGGATTTACAAATCAATTACCGCTAAATGAACATCTGATTCTATTCTTAGAAGAAGGAGTACTTCAATGATGAAGAGATTATTTTTCGCAATTGTCGGCCTTGTCTTATTCAACAGTTTTCTGTTTGCCGGGACAACAGGAAAAATAGACGGCAAGGTTACAGATGCTCAAAGTGGCCAACCTTTGCCCGGTGTCAACGTGGTTGTTGTCGGGACCAATATGGGAGCGGCTACCAGCAAAGATGGTTTTTTTGTTATTTTAAATATCCCTCCAGGCACCTATTCATTGAAATTTACGATGATTGGCTACGGACCTTATCTTATCAAAGGCGTTCACGTAAAAATTGATTTAACCACGACTATCAATGCCCAATTGAAACCGGTTGTAATTTCAGGTAAAGAGGTTGTTGTCGTGGCTAAACGTCCTCCGGTACAAATGGATGTGGCGGCGAGCCAGCAGAATATTACATCCAAACAAATTCAAGCACTTCCGGTCACAAGCGTCAATGAGCTTGTCGGGTATGAAGCGGGTGTCACCTCCAATATGTCCATTCGGGGCAGTTCGGCCAATCAGACGCTTTTTATGGTCAATGGTGTCACGTTACGCGATGCGCGGAATAATCAGCCCATTACTCTGGTGCCCCTGAGTGCCGTACAGGCAATTTCAGTTCAAACCGGCGGTTTTGGAGCTGAATACAGTAATGTGCGTTCAGGTGTGGTGAATCTTGTCACAAAAGAAGGGAACAGAAAACACTATTCCGGAACGATAACCTACAAAATAAAACCGCCCGGTGCCAAGCATTTCGGCATTTCCCCTTATGACCCGAAATCTTACTGGCTGCGGCCTTATCTAGATCCGGCCGTAAGCTGGACAGGAACAGATAATGGTGTGTGGGATAAATACATGCAGCGGCAATATCCTAAATTTGAGGGTTGGGATGTTATCTCCAACCGTACTCTCCAGGATGATGATCCGACGAATGATTTAACCCCCGAGGCCGCTCAGCGTCTTTTTATGTGGCAGCACCGAAAACAGGGAGACATCAAGAAACCGGATTATTACATTGACGGCGGATTTGGCGGCCCTGTGCCCTTTGTCAGCGATAAATTGGGGGATCTTCGTTTTTATACGTCGTATCGGCGCCGACAGGACATGTATCTCATGCAGCTCTCCCGGGATGCCTTTGTCAACCAGAGTATGATGACTACGGTGACGTCGGATATTACACCCTCTATGAAATTATCATTTATGGGAATTTATGGTGAAACATTTGCGACCACCGCCTCCAGATCCGGCGGAACTTCCTATTTTACAACACCCGGCGGCGTGGCAAGCGTTGTCAATAGAAGCGGTTTTACCATTCCATGGCGGATTTTCACGAATATTTATTATTGTCCGACTGCCAGATATTACGGCGTCGTGTCGGCAAAATTAACCCATTTATTAAATCCGCAGACCTTTTATGAAATACAAATAAAACAGGTTGCGAAAAAATATTTTACAGCCCCTCCTGCCTTCAGAGATACGACCCGAAAATATCAGATATTCCCAGGTTATTTTGTAGATGAAGCGCCTGTAGGCTATTATCAGCAGCCGGTTTACGGCATAGGGGACCGGTTGGGAATGGGAGGCGCCGTGAGCACCTCTCGTGATTACAGCCGAATTATCACGCGGTCCGCGCGATTCGATTTGACAAGCCAGGTGAATGAAAATAATCAGATCAGAACCGGTCTGGAATTTGTTTTCGATCGTTTTCAAATGTCATTCGGAATGGAGAACAAATTTCTTCCGGAAGGCAATACCTGGACAAAAATCTACCGAAATCCCATCCGGGGCACTTTCTATATTCAAGATAAATTGGAATATCAGGGGTTTATTTCGATGCTGGGTTTGGTCACCGAGTATACCAATGCCAATAGCAAATGGTATAATGTGTCCCCTTATGATGCCGCTTTTTATTCCGAAATGTTTAGTCCAAAGGAAAATTCTAAATTCATGACCCAAAAAATTAAACCCCGTGTCATGGTTAGTCCGAGAATAGCCATTTCACATCCTATTACGGAAAATTCAAAACTCTACTTTAACTATGGGCATTATCGCGAGGTTCCGACTTCCGAAAGACTGTATCGGGTTCAACGTGATTTGAGAGACAAAATGGATTTTGTCGGAGACCCCACCATTCATCTCGCAAAAACCGTTGCTTATGAATTGGGGTTTGATCAGGCGATTTCAAACAGTTATTTATTCCATTTAGCCGCCTATTACAAAGACATTACCGACGAGGAATTCTGGGTGCGTTATATTAGTGCCGACGGAAAAGTGAATTATCGTAAAATTACCAGCAATGCTTACGAAGACATCAGAGGTTTTGAAGCGGACTTACGAAAAATGACGGGCCGGTGGTTCACGGGAGATATCAATTATGAATATCGCGTGGGTACATCGGGCTATTTTGGAACCGCTTTATACTATCAAAACCCCGCGGATCAGCGGGAATACTTGCGGCGAAATCCGGTACAATATAAACCCAGACCCCAGCCTCGTTTTAAAGCCTATCTGGATTTTCATACGCCTTTTGATTTCGGAAGAACGATTATCGGCCAAAAGCCGCTGGGCGGATGGAACCTTAATCTTATTGCCCGCTGGACAGCCGGCGCCTGGTTTACCTGGGATCCAAATAATATCCCCGGAATTGAATATAATGTTCAGTGGAAAAACTATAAAAACTTTGATATCAAGCTGTCAAAAACGTTCCCATTAAAGAGCTTTGATTTAAAATTATTTATGGACGTGTACAATTTGTTCAACATTAAACGATTTTCAGGATTGTCTTTCACAGACAGTCATGATTACAATTTTTATATGCAGTCACTGCACCTTTCGAATAGTGTGGGGAATAAGCTGGGCTATGGCAATATTCCCGGAAAAGACAAACCCGGCGACTACAGAAATGACGGCGTAGACTATCAGCCGATGGAATGGATAGAGAATGTGACGAAAGTTTCTGAGCCAAATCCAAGGGTTATTTATTATGATGCCAGCGCAAAAAAATACATGCAATATGCAAATAATTCCTGGCAAGTCGTTAATGATAAAACCATTAATGATATATTGGATAAAAAGGCCTATATTGATATGCCCAATCAGACCTTCTACACGTTTTTAAATCCGAGAAGCATATTCTTCGGTCTGACGGTTTCGTATCATTTTTAATTCAAAGAATTGAACATAATAAAAAAAGGTAAACTAAGATGAGGAAAGAACTTAGTAAATCCAAATTGCTGATGTCCTTCATGATGGCATCCGTTTTATCTGTGTTTTTGTTTTCAGGCAATGCCAGGAGTGATCAAACAAAATGGATCGCGATCGGGTCTCTGCACGACTGGTATTCGAGTGCTGGATCTGAAGTTGAAGTGGGTCGAAGACATTTAATTTCCGACCAGCAGGACGGTCTAAGATGGCCGGCACAATTTCGCTATCAGGATAGTAAGGCGGCAAAAGCCCTCTGGATCGGTACAACAAATTATAACGATCCGCTGGTGAATAAGACGTTCAATTTCAAAGTTGTCCATTGCGGGCCGAGAGTTCTGGATGAAGAACATGAATTTATGCCCGCAGAATTTAAATTGATCGGGAAATTCAATCATCCTCTCGTCCTTGTGGGGGGCATTCCGGCCTCCAGGATCGGTTACATGGATTATGTGGATGAAGTCAACCCCAATCTTCCTGTGGATAGGCTTTTAATTGATGTCGTCAATACTTCGATTGGGGTCACAATGACCCGAAAGATTTATGCGTTTAGTCAGAAATATAACAACAATTATTTTATTTACGACTATGTTTTTAAGAATACGGGCATTATCAATAAACAGGGCCAGGTGAATCAACAGACACTGACGGGCGTTGTTTTCTTTTTCCAGTATCGTTATGCCCCCTCCAGAGAAGGCGGCCCGTACGGCTATTTCTGGCTTCCGCAGAACTCATCCTGGGGCAGAAACACGATGGATCAAGTCGTCGGGGAAGATCCCGCTGCCGGTGCGCCGTTTCGCGCGGAATATTCCTGGCATGGGCGTCACTCCGGATGGAAGGGTCCCGGGGATGAAATCGGCGGGCCTGCGTGGGAAACGGACGGCCACTTTGGGGCGCAGCAATTTTTGGGTACGGTCGTGATTCACGCGGATAAATCCGCCTCTGACAATTCCGATGATCCGTATCAGCCCACCACAACCTGGTACATCGATTCCGATGCGCCGATTAATTCAGGGAATGACCAATTCAACGCGGTGCAAATGTCGGCCGAATATGCAGCGATGACAAAAGGGCATCCGTCTCAATCACAGGCAGATGCCGTTGGGAATGGGAATGCAGATGAATTCGGAAGTTCTGCCGGAGGTTATTCACAAAGTCAGGGATTTGGACCCTACACGCTGGCGCCGGGTGACAGCATTCATATCGTTCTGGCAGAAGGTGTGTCGGGCCTCTCGCGTGATTCCAGCTATACAATCGGCGCACGCTGGTTAAAAGGTGAAAACGGGGGCAAAGGCCCCTATAAAATGCCTGACGGCACGACCACAAATGATCCCAATGTTTATAAAGATGCCTGGGTCATGACGGGGAAAGATTCAATTTATCAAACATTTTCCCGCGCGATGCAGGCGTATAAATCGGATTTCAATATTCCGAAGCCGCCTCCCCCGCCGCAGACTTTCAATGTGGAACCGGGCGGAAACCGCATCACGTTAAAATGGTCGAATAATGCGGAGTCCTGGCCGAATTTCTCCGGCTATCGCATTTATCGAGCCATGTTTCTTCCGGATACGTTTTATCAAAAGATTTATGAATGCGGCGGAAACACGGGTATCCCGCTTACCCATGAATTCTGGGACACGACGGCTGTGCGCGGATTTGATTATTATTATTATATGACCTCTTTTGATGACGGCACAACCAATAAAATTCAACCGGGTGTGCCGTTGGAAAGCAGCAAGTTTTACACGATGACCAATGAACCCGCACGTCTCGTAAGAGCCCCCGGAAAAGCAATGGCCGATATTAGAGTCGTGCCTAACCCCTTCAATATCCGGTCTCGATCGATTCAATATGGCGTCAGCGGCGCAGACAGAATCATGTTCCTGAATCTGCCCCCTGTCTGTACGATAAAAATTTTCTCTGAAAGGGGAGACCTGATAGATACGATTAACCATACCAATACGAGTGGAGATGAGGCATGGAACTCAATCACCACATATAGGCAGGTTGTTGTGAGTGGGATTTACATTGCGGTGTTTACAACGCCGGATGGAAAAAAGGCCATTCGTAAGTTTGTGATTATTCGATAATCTTGTATAAAATTTGTGAGGAGAATTAAAATGAAAAAGATCGGTTTTTTTTCTTTAACATTTTTTCTGGCTTTGAGCTTGATTCTGCCCGAAGCTTATGCGCAGAAAAAATTAGGTCAAACCGGCTTCCAGTTTTTGAGTGTTCAGACAGATGCGCGTGCGTCTGCCATGGGCGGGGCGTTTACAACGGTGGAAGGCACTTCTTCATCGCTTTTTTATAACCCTGCCGGCCTTTCCAGATTAGACCATTTTTTGGATATTTCGTTAAACCAGGTCAATTGGATTGCGGACATTAAGTACATTTCCGGAAGCATGGCCATAAACTTTGCAAACAGAAAATACGGTGTTTTCGGTTTAAGCTTTTTAACGGTCGACTATGGGAAATTTCTGTGGACAAAAGTCGCCAATAATTCGCAGGGTTTTGAAGATATTGAGGGTTGGCCGCAGCCTTCGGCTTATATGGTCGGATTGGGTTACGGAAAAGAACTGACGGATCGTTTTGCCGTTGGCGGGCAGATAAAATATGCCTATCAGAATTTGGGACACAGTTATGTGCCTGTCTATTCAAAGGGCGACACATTGCTTAATGAAAAAAAATATCCCCTGGGAACTCTGGCATTCGATTTTGGAACCCAGTACAAAACCGGATTTAAAAGTCTGGTTTTCGGGATGTCTGTTCGGAATTTCTCGAAAGAAATCAAATATGAAAAAGAAGGTTTTCAGCTTCCGATGACCTTTAAAATGGGCATTTCGGTGAATCTGTTTGAATTTGTGCCGAATGTCATTCCGGGGTCAAACTCTCTTTTGATCACAGTCGACGCGGCGCATCCCCGGTCCTTTCCGGAATATATCGAAATCGGCGGTGAATATACGTTCATGAATATGCTGATTCTTCGGGCCGGTTACGCAACCAGCCAGGATTTGTACGGATTTTCGGCAGGGTTTGGTATTCATAAATTTGGTGTAACCATTGATTATTCATATACGCCGTTCAATGTATTCAAAAACATTAATCGGTTTTCCGTGAGATTTTCTCTTTAGACCTTGGAGGCCTGTTTCATGAAAAAAACTCCAATATTTATTGTCTTGATCTGTTTATGGCTGCCGTCGTTCAGTTTTGCCGGCACGACGGGCAAACTTGCGGGCCGTGTGACGGATGCTTCGACCGGGTCGGCTTTGCCCGGTGTCAATGTTATTGTTGAGGGTACCACCATTGGCGCGGCCACAAATGCAAACGGCTATTATGTCATCTTGAATGTGCCCCCCGGCAAATATTCTCTTAAATTTTCAATGATTGGTTATGCGGAATACCGCATAAAAAATGCATTGGTTGAAATCGACCTGACCACGACTCTGAATGCTAAATTGACATCAAAAGTAATTTCAGGGAAAGAAGTGGTTGTGGTGGCCGAAAGACCCATTGTGGCAAGAGACGTTTCAGCCAGTATGGTGAATATACGCTCAAAAGATGTGAGTGAATTACCCGTTCAGACCATCAATCAAGTGCTGACACTGCAGGCTGGCATTGAGCAGGGCACAAGAGGGATTGTGATTCGCGGCGGCGGCCCGAACCAGACCGCCTTCATGGTGGACGGATTATCTTTAAACGATGAACGGTCAAATATTCCTTACGCAGCCGTGAGTTTGAGCTCTGTGAAGGAAATCCAGGTTCAGACCGGCGGATTCAACGCGGAATACGGCAATGTGCGCTCGGGCATTGTAAATGTCATCACCCGCGAGGGCGGCAAAACCCGCTATGCCGGATCGGCCATTTTTCGATATAGTCCTCCGAGGCCCAAACATTTTGGACGGTCTCTGTACGGCCCCGATTCCTATTTTAATCGCCCCCATCTTGATCCGGCCGTTTGCTGGACAGGGACGAACAACGGGGCGTGGGATGAATACACACAACATCAGTATTCGTTTTTTGAAGGCTGGAACGCCGTTTCGGACGCCACCATGCAGGATTCCGATCCGACGAACGATCTGACGCCCGCGGGCGCCAAACGTCTGTATGAATGGCAGCATCGCCGGCAGGGGGACATTAAAAAGCCCGATTATGTCGTGGATGTGGGCTTTGGAGGGCCTGTGCCTTTGATCGGGCAAAAGTTAGGTGATCTCCGGTTTTATGCCACCCATTTTCGTGAACGAAGCATGTTTGTCTTTCCGCTTTCACGCAGCAGCTATTCGGATAATCACACACAGTTAAAGATGACGTCCGATTTATCGCCATCGATGAAACTGGTTGTCACCGGGCTTTATAGTGAAGTGTATTCCGTTTCGCCGTACAATTGGACAACCACGCCGACCGGCCGTGTGCTAAAGGGAACCGAAGAGGTCGCTAATTTATTAAACAGCGGAAGCGGTGCCAGCATTTTATACATGCCCGGCTATTTCAGTCCGACGTCTATTTATCGCACTATGTTCGGTGCCAAGTTTACACATGTGCTGAGTCCTCAGACGTTTTATGAAATTATCTTTGAGAACACGCTGAATCGATACAACACATTCAGGATGTCGGTCAGGGATACAACCCGGAAATATCAGGTTATTCCGGGTTATTATGTCGATGAAGCGCCTGAAGGCTATTGGGGATATTCCGCAACCGGCGTGGGCGGCATGAGCATGGGGGGCTGGATGAACCTTGGATTGGACAAAAGCCGTAATTCAACCACGCATTTTAAGTTTGATCTCACCAGTCAGGTGGATCAGCATAATCAGGTCAAAACCGGCCTTCAGTTCACGTACAACGCCTATCGGATTCGCTCTTTTACAAATAGCCCTTCGATGAATACGTGGACGCGCAGCATGGTGTACAATGTGTTTCCCTATCGCCTGGGGATGTTTGTCCAGGATAAATTGGAATTTCAGGGATTTGTTGCAAACGTGGGCATTCGTTTTGATTATGCCAATCCAAATGGGAAATGGTACGATTTGTCGGAATACGACAAATACTTTCAAGCCGGTTATGGAAACAGGATTGAAACGCAGGTGCCGCTGCAAAAAATAAAAGCGGATTGGGACTTTAGCCCCAGAGTGGGGGTATCCCATCCGATTACGGATAACTCAAAACTTTATTTTAATTATGGACATTTTCAGCAAGAGCCCTATTCATCGTATCGGTTTCGGCTGCAGAGAGAATCGAACGGGCTGGTTACTTATATTGGCAACCCGAACATGACGATGGAAAAAACGGTGGCTTATGAATTGGGATTTTCCCAGAATTTATTCAATATGGTTTTATTAAATATTGCGGCTTATTACAAAGATGTGACCCATCAGCCCGGTTGGATTTTCTACCAGAATATCAATAATTCCGTTCAATATCATAAAGCGGCAAATAATAATTACGCCGATATTCGCGGCTTTGAGATTACGTTAAATAAGCGCATCGGGCGCTGGGTGACGGGCTTTTTAAATTACACGTATGATGTGACCACTTCCGGGTATTTTGGATTATTACGCTATTACGAAGATCCGAACAAAGAGCGGGATTATCTTCGGTTAAACCCGTACCAGTCGAGACCCCATCCGCGCCCTTATGCGCGGGCCAATCTGAATTTTCATACACCAAATCGTTTCGGGAAACAATGGCTGGGTGTGTATCCCCTGGGCGGCTGGAATTGGAATATCCTCGCAGACTGGAAGGCCGGAAGCTATACCACGTACAACCCGAACAGCCTTCCGGGTGTGGTTGACAATGTGCGCTGGAAAGACTGGTACAATGTGAATATGCGTTTGTCCAAAGTGTTCAGTGTTCTAAAATACGGTGTTCAACTTTATGTGGACATCGCCAATGTCTTCAATACCAGGCATCTGAGTTATGCGGGCTTTTCCGACAAATATGATTATCTGGATTATCTCTCCTCTCTCAATTTCTCATGGGAAACAGGCGTTGAACACGGAAACGATAAAATTGGGGAATATCGGCCGGAGGGTGTGGCGTACGATCCTCTGGAACCCAATCCGAATAATGATTCGGCAATTAGAGCCAGAAATGAGAAGCGCAAGAAAAACAAATCGTACATCGATATGCCAAATCTTAAGTCGGTCACATTTTTAAATCCGAGAGACATTACAATTGGGATTAAGATCAATTTCTAAATTTGAATAAGCGGGAAAAGATCATGAAATATAGAACAAATTCAATTCTATTTTTTATCAGTTTAACCATTTTAGGTATTCTATTTTTGCTCACCGCTCAGGTGCAAATCGGATATTCCCAGGTGGAAGCGACAGAGAAACGCTATGTTAGAGTGGGTTCCCTTCAAAGTCTTTTTTCCGCTTACGGCTCCGAACGGGCCTGGAACAATTCGTATTATGAAGGGCTTGTGTGGCCAGCGGATTATCCTTATGAAGATAATGCCGTTATAAAACGTTCCTGGATTGCCTGCCAGGATTTCACCGATGCGGATAGTGTACATTGGGAAGATTATGGGGTTTATTTTGCGACGGGATATGTCGGAATGTCCCTGTTCCCGATGGAATTAAAAGAGACCGCCAAATTTGAGCCCCCGACCGTTTTTGTGGACGGGCATAATATTACGGCGCCGTATGCCGGCGACGTGGATGAAGTTGATCCGAACCAAATTCCGGATAGAATCATCACGAATATCGTCAATACTTCCATGGGATTGACGATGACCCGCCGGATTCTTGTTTTCAGTCAACAATACCACGACAACTATTTCATTAAAGAATTCACATTTACCAATACCGGCAACACGGATTACGATGACGATATTGAATTGACGGCTCCCCTGAAAGGGGTTCGCATTAGCTGGGGGGTTCGCTACAGCGTTTCCAGGGAGGGCGCATTTGCAATCGGTGGAAGTCAATCCTGGGGGCAGCACTCCTGGGTAACCAAGCGCGGGGAAGATTTTCCTCAACATGCCAATGAAAAAATTACGGAAGCGAATCCCATCGTAGACTGGATCCGCTGCGGATTTAGCTGGGCCGGACAAAACGAGAAGAACAACTTCGACAATATTGGCGGGCCTTATTTGCAAAAAGACGGCCGCCTGACGGCCATTCAGCACGCCGGAATTGCCATTCTCCATGTGGATAAAAGCGCCGCCGATTCCAGTGACGATCCCTACCAGCCGTCCGTTCTGGGCTGGCATGCCGGGGATACGTATCCGGGTTTGGGTGATATGCGGAAAAGTTCCGAAGGGAAGATGATTGCCCTTTACAATATGCTCAGCGGCATCCCTTACAAAGGATTGGGCGGCACAGACCGTTTTGATGAGAAGTATATGGCGTCTCATCCCGATCCTTACACGGTTCACAATGACGGCGGCGGCACGAACATCTGGATTGCTTATGGGCCGTTTGATTTAAAGCACGGAGAAAGTATTACATTCGTTGAAGCGGAGGGCGTGAATGGCATTAATCGGCAGTTGGCCCAGAAAATTGGCAGGCGCTGGAAAAAAGCCCATAATGACCCTTCCGATAAAGGCCCGTTTGTTTTGCCGGACGGTTCTACAACAACCGAACCGGATAAGTACAAAGATGCCTGGGTGTATACGGGTAAGGATTCAATCATGCTGACTTTCGGCAGAGCCTTGCGAAATTATGATTTACATTACAAGATCCCGGAGCCGCCGCAGCCGCCGACCTTTTTCGAGGTCAAATCCGGAGGGGATCGAATTACATTAACCTGGAAGCCGAGCCCTTCCGAAACCGATGCGGATTTTGTGGGCTATAAAATATTCCGGGCAGTTGGGAAACCGGACACCACGTACGACATGATCCACGTGAGCCAAAAAGGCGAAACAAAATTTGATGATATTACGGCGCAGCGGGGATTCTCTTATTATTACTACATCGAGGCGTTTAATGACGGCAGCAATAATACAACGGGTGAAGCGAATCCTGTCGGTTCGCTGCACAGCAACCGGTTTTACACACGAACGACCGATCCCGCGTATCTTCGGAGACAGGCAGGACAGGGATTGAAGGACATCCGCGTGGTGCCGAATCCCTTTAATGTGCGCATGCGGGATTTACAATATCCGGGTGAACCCGATAAGCTCATGTTTTTAAATATTCCGGGACATTGTATTATCGAAATTTACACGGAACGCGGCGATCTGATTCAGACCATAAACCATGACGACGGCAGCGGAGATGAGATCTGGAATTCAGTCACATCATCCCGACAGGTTGTTGTGAGCGGTATTTATATTGCCCATTTTAAAGTGACGGAAGATTATCGGGATCCTCAAACAGACAAGCTATTGTACAAAAAGGGTGATGAAGCCTATCGAAAATTTGTAATCATTCGTTAAAAATACTTGATTCTTTAATTGAAGGAGACTTAAGATGAAAAGAATTGTGAAAGTGCTTAATCCTTTTTTGCTGGTGATCATAGCCGTGGCCTTATTTACAGGCTGTGAGAACAAGTATCCGAACAGCATTTATAGTCCGAATGCAAAATATAATCCGGATCCGGTCATCACCGATGTTCAGCCGAAATTGGCTCTGGCCGGGATTGATACGGTTAAAATTATGGGGAAGAATTTTTCTCCGAATCCTGAAGAGAATACGGTTTATTTTAATGGAAAAAAAGCCGTTATAATATCCGCTTCCGAAACAGAACTGACAGTACAGGCCCCGAATGTGCCGTCGGACTCTGTTAAAATTGATGTGGCTGTCCACGGTGCTCTTTTGTTTGCGAAATATGCACCCATCAAATTGGAATATGCGTCCATCGAGTATGGCGGATTTGATGACTATATGAATGCTTCCGGTTTGGCCTGCGATCTGTCGGAGAACATTTATGTTGTGCTGACCACCCGGAAAGTGCTCAAAGTGACCCCGGACGGCACGCAGGAAGATTATGGGACTGTTCCATTTTTTATTGCTACCGGCATGAAAATTGGGCCCGGAGGATATTTGTACATCTTAAGAGGCAATCGAACGGTTTACAGGATTCCCCCCGGAGGAGGCGCTGCGCAAAAATTTGTACCCAGAATATCGGGCAGGATATATGATCTGGATTTTGGCCCCAACGGGATTCTTTATACGGCAGGGAAAGCCGATTCGATTTTCAGTGTCAAGCCGGACGGATCGTTTTTAGGAACGGCCGCTTATGTGGATTATTCCATTAAATCTGTCCGTGTGTATGACGGATATGTGTATGTGGCCGGCGAATATAACGGGACGGACACGACCATTCCAAAAGAGGGGGTTTGGCGCAATCAGATTACTTCAACCGACGGCAAATTGGGAAACAGCGAGCTTGTGTTCGACTGGGCTGCTTATGCGGGTGAAAATGGCCCGTCTATTCTGTCGATTACATTTTCAGAAAAGGGCAATCTTTATATCGGAGAGAATAGAGATAATGCGATTACAATTTACTCACCCGGTACGGGCAGCACGCGAATATTGTATCCCGGCGTGATTTTTCCGCCAACCAATTATTTGAGCTGGGGGAATGGAAATTATCTCTATGCGAATCGTCACAATGATATGAATGCTTCGGAAAGGCGAATTATGCGCTACACCATGAAGGTAAATGGGGCACCCTATTATGGACGCAAGTGAGATCTTATATTAAAAAAAATAAAAATGCGGTGTATAAATTCTGTTCGCTCAGAAAGGAGGTGATGGATTAACAGCGGTTTAATTTAAATCCTTAAGAAAGGAGGTGATAACAATAATCAGAGTTCTAATGTTAATTTGAACAATTAATTACACGAAATGGCCAAGTGGGTTTATCTGATTTTAATGAAATCTTAATTTAAGGAGAAGGAAATGAAAAAAAAGCTTTTAGCCGTTTTCGTATTGATGCTCATATTTTCCAGCGCCTCTTTTGCGCAATGGAATTTTGTTAAAAATTTTGTGATCGGTCCAAAACCTCATGGTGTTGTTGTGGATAAAGATAATCATATCTGGATCGGCTTTTATGCTTATACCGATACAATCTTTACGGCTGCAAATGATACCATCCCGATTGCCCCCATTTATGTGTACAATTTTGACGGCACACAAACGTCATTTTCACCTGTCCGGTTCTTGACAGTAGACGGCGTAACGGATACGATTGCAACCTATTGCCGTGGACTTTCACTGGATAATAACGGAAATGTGCTGTTCAGCGGTAATCAGGTGTTGTACCGGATAAATTACAAAACGGGTGAGGGAATGAACAAATATATGTATCCCAAGAGTGGTTCCCTTACAAACGCAGCCAGTGATGAAAACGGGTATGTTTATATCACCAAAGTGGTTCCGGGCGGTTATCCTCTTGTTATTTTAGATCAGGATTTTCAGCCCTATTCTTATGTCGTGGACAGCCTCAAGACAATTCAGAGAAGCCTCCTTGTGAGTCCCGATGGAAAAAATGTTTATGTCGGTACAATTTATAATAAAGTAAACGGCATTAGACATTATTACAGCGCGGACGGCCCCGATGGTGAGTATGCGCTGGTTGATACACTGGGTTCCTATATGACAAGTGATACCACCTGGAAAGTGATGTGGGCTCAATCGTTGGATTGGGACCCATGGGGCAATATGTGGGTCGGCACTTATTGGGATGTGAAACCCGGTGATTTCACCGGCTGGTATCAGTTGGATCCAAAGAAAAATTGGGCGATTGTGGACAGCCTTGGGCATAATTTTGGCGCAGACAGCCTCAAAGCGGGCGCATTTCCGGCCGGCGGCACCTATTATGCACCTCGCCATATCGCTTTTTATCAGGATGGCAGCGACTGGTATGCGCTGACCTGTGATTTTGACGGTGGTGTGGTTAAACTCTGGAAAAACAGTAATCCGTACACAGGCGTAATCGAAGTGAAAAATGGTCTGGTCAGAAATTTTGACCTGAAGCAGAATTATCCAAACCCATTTAACCCCACAACGACAATCGCATTTTCCATTGAAAAGCGAGGTCTTGTTAATCTAAAAGTCTATAATATAAACGGTCAATTGGTTTCCACTCTGGTTAATCGACCCATGACGCCCGGCAGCTATTCGGTCAAGTTTGACGGCCGCAATTTGGCTTCCGGCATGTACTATTATCGATTGACGGTAGATGGAAAACTGATGACAAAGAAAATGACGCTGCTGAAATAAGGGCGATAGTCCGAATTTAGGAGACGTGCTAAAGGGCCGGTGGGGTTTCTCATCGGCCTTATTTTTTAATATAACCCGTGAGGATTTCCGTGAAAAAGACGATTGTGACTGTAATTTTGCTTCTGTTAAGCCAATTTGCTTTTGCCAAAAATAATGATGAATTCCGTGCCACCTGGGTGATTACCTGGAATTTGATTGACTCGGATAACAGCACTGCCATGAACAAGGCTCTTGATCGAACCATAATTGAAAACCACAAAACCGCAAACATGAACGCCATGTTGTGGCAGGTGCGTCAGGGCGGGACAGCTTATTATCAATCATCCTACGAACCCTGGGGATATTATGCCGGGTATAATAATCCGGGATACGATCCGCTGGCATATGCCATTCAGGAGGCCCACAAACGGGGGATGGAAGTACACGCCTGGTTTAACACGTTTGATGCTTCCAGTATGCACGCCGGTGCACCCTCCAGAGAGCACCCCGATTGGGTTTGCCGGGACCGGAACGGAGATCCGATGACATCCCATCGGTCCATATCGCCGGGATTGGCCGAAGTCAGAGCCTATCTTGTGAAAGTGGCCATGGAGATCGTTCGTAAATACGATATTGACGGCATTCACCTGGATTACGTGCGCTGGAATGAATACACAAATAGCGCCCAGTCGCAGAAGTTTGGAAAATTAGTCAGCGAGCGCCGTTTATTGGATGGAATGATCACGGACAAACAAATTAAAGAATTGCAGGTTAATTCCGGCGGGCGTTACCTGTACGATGTCAATCATCCTTATAGTGCGGGTGTGCCGGCGGGTTTTGAAACCTGGGAGGACTGGTGGCGGTGGTCGGTGACGGAGTTTGTGCGAACCCTTCACGATTCCATCCAGGCCGTGAAGCCCTGGGTGCGGCTTTCGACGGCCGTTCTCGGTAAATACAACTGGAGCGGCTGGCAGGCTTACGGAACGGTTTATCAGGATGCCGCTCTCTGGTTCAATAAAGGGTATGTCGATCAATTAACGCCCATGCAGTATCACTGGTTAACGCCGGATGGTTTTTACGGAATGTTGGTGGGAAATTGTCCCGAATGCTGGGGCAGTTACATTCAGCCGGGTATTCAGGCCGGCCGATTGTACACCGTTGGCCCCGGATCTTATCTGCTCTCTGATTACGGTGTCTGGAATCGACACCCGGCTATTGTGGAAAAGGTTCGGACGGTGCCCTGGGTGGACGGCTTTCAATTTTTCAGCTACGGTTCCTGGAGGGACCACCGGTATTGGAATGAGGCCAGGTCCCTCTTTTTTCAGAATAAGACAAAAATTCGCGCGACAAAATTAATTGTCGATACTTCACCGGATTCGCCTGCCATCGATTTAGCGGAGATAGATTCACTGACCTACGAAATCTCGGTGACACCCCCCAGTTCAATTTCCATAAATCAAAGATTTGCCGTTTACCGGTCGGAAGATGATTCTCTCGATGTGAATAAGGATACAATTGTGGATATTCATTTTGGAAAAGATCCCTATTCCGTTCAGGATCATTTCAGTGGTCTGCAGGATTTTAATGGAAAATACCGGTATTTTGCGACGACTCTGGATCGTTACTGGAACGAATCCTCTGTTTCCAATGCAGAATTGACGAATTCCATCCCTTCATTTCCGCCGATAGTGGTTTCCACAAAACCGGCAGACGGGGATTCGATTCCCATCACGGAATCGATTGTAATCACTTTTACAAAAACAATGGATACGGCTGCTTTTAATCAGGCGATTGATTTCAGTCCGTCTGTCACCGTTTCTCAATTCATCTGGTCGAAAGACCACAAAACCGTGACGATTGTGCCGGCCGGCCGGCTCGGCTTTGGAACGGCCTACACAGTGACCATTAAACCCGGCGCCGCCGATATTAACGGGACCTCTATCGATGGAAATGGTGACGGTGTCGGCGGGGATGCGTTTGTGTTTCACTTCCGCACCTTTTTGCGGGATATTTATCCGCCGCAGATTGTGAGCAGTTATCCGGACCGGGCGGTTTATATGAGTTCATTTGATGTGGACGCCCCCATCGAGATTCTGTTCGATGAATTATTGGATCCCGCAACCGTCAATGATTCAACCGTTTTATTGTATCAGTCCGGGAGCCAATTGGTGTCCAGAGATTTTCAATTGACCACATTTAAAAATCAGTCTGTTTTGAGCATGAAACCGTTTAAACCGATGGCGCCGCAGACCGTTTATACGGCCTATCTGACGCCAGGTATCACGGATACGGCCGGCAATCACATGGCCGGTCATTTTCTGGTGAATTTCAGAACATCTGTGGAACACTATTACGATGTTCACCTGATTGATGATTTTTCGACATCCGGTTATTGGGAACAGCCGGGTTACAGCGGGTCCACGGTGGGGACTATTCCATCTGAAACGAAATTCGGACTCACAAGATCTGTCTATTTGCCGGCATCCGCCACAAGACCGATTAACAAACGGTCGGCTGTGCTGAAATATGCCTGGGACCTGTCGTCATCCACCCATCTCCTGCGCGAGTTTTTATCCGGCGGCCCGCCGCGGGATGTCACATTCGACACGACTTACGTACTCCAGAGTTATGTTTACGGGGACGGAAGCCGCAACAAGTTTAGATTTTGTCTGGATGAGGGCAGCGGCACAAGTTGGACGGATCATGAAGTCTCAATATGGACAACCATCGATTGGGTCGGTTGGCGCCTTGTGGAATGGGACCTCAGTGATCCGAGCACGGTCGGCACCTGGATTGGAAATGGTGTTCTGGACGGAACTCGCTATCGAGTGGATAGTTTTCAATTAACGCTTGGCGACAGCGCGGCCTCCGGCGGCATCCTCTATTTTGACAATTTTCGCGTTGCTAAAAAAACAACGGCTCCCGTCAATGTGGCCGAACAACCTGAAAATAGGCCAAAGTCTTACAGCCTGGAACAAAATTACCCGAATCCCTTCAATCCGGCAACGACCATTGCCTTTTCGGTTCCGAAAAAAGGCTACGTGACACTCATGATTTACAATGTGATGGGGGAATACGTGGCCACACTCGTTGACCGGACTGTGAGTCCGGGTGATCACAAAGTGACGTTTCAGGGGGAGAATCTTTCTTCCGGCGTGTATTATTACCGTTTGATTTATGATGGCGGCAGGTTGACCCGGAAAATGCTGCTGACGAAATAGAAAAGAATTTGATGGCCCTATTTTAGGGTAATGGAAATAGGGCTCCCTTTTTTTGAAAAATCGGTCCGGAGAAATTCTTCAACCCAGGTCCTGATCGCATCGCGCACGTTTCGGAAAACGAGCAGCTTTTCTTCATCGGTGCCGCTGAAAGCCGCCGGATCTTCAAAGCCGTGATGGATATAATTTTTCGCTCCCGGAAAATAGGGGCATTCCTCTTTTGCCCTGTCGCAGACCGTGATGACAAAATCAAAGGTTTCGCCCCAGAATTGTTTGAAAGATTTTGAGGTGTGGGAAGAAATGTCGATGCCCGCTTCTTCCATGACCCGAATGGCAAGCGGATTAACAGTCGAAGGATGGGTTCCCGCACTTTTGGCGTCAATTCGGTCTTTTCCAAGTGCCTTGAAAAATCCCTCCGCCATTTGAGAACGAGCTGAATTTCCGGTACAAATAACCAATATTTTCATTTTTACGACGCTCCCTGTGAAATGCCTGAAATTCGCTGCGGCGATATCAAATCAATATAGCCGGTTTAGAAGATTATTTCAAATAAATATGAATCGTAATTTTCGGGACGTCTGGCTGCAGGACGAGAGAATCAACTTTCAGCGCTGTGAGTTTTACAAAAACCATTGCAAGCCCGTTACCAATTTTTGCAGCGATTCAGCCACAAAGGCGCCAAGTCACAAAGGAAAGAAGGGTATTAGAAGATTTAGTTTATGATCTTGGTGCCTTCGGGACTTGGTGGCAAACCTATACCTGAATCCTTACTAATTTTTGTTCGTGTGCGTGAAGAACAACTCAACATAAAGACCGGGGAAGTCCCCTCTAACAAGAGGGGATTCAGGGGTGTGTTTTTTTCAACCCCCGTTCTGCCTGCGATGGGCTATAGCCGGTTGCTGGGCCACCCTTCTCGATGGGGAAATTTTACATACCCGTGCTTAAATAGATGTAAAATTGCTAAGGGCGCTTCTTTTGCCGTTGATCTATTTTAATTTTAACGATTCAGCCACAAAGCGCCAAGACACAAAGGAAAGAAAGGAATTAGAAGATTTAATCTATGATCTTGGTGCCTTCGGGACTTGGTAGCAAACCTGTGCCAAAATCGCAACGGCAGCGCTTGCGATCGCCAAAAACGGCTTCACAATTCCAATTCCCGTATCATTGCCGCTTCGTCGCACCCCATAAATTTTTTGCAGTGCATACAATCCTTCCAAATTTTGGGCGGAAGGGTTTCTTTCGGAATTTTATGAAATCCCATCTTTTCAAAAAAAGGAATCTGCCGGGTCAGCGAAAAAATCTTGTGCAATTTAAGACGTTCGGCCCGGCCGATAATATGCGTCATTAATTTTTGTCCCATGCCGAGTCCCCGCAGCTCGTCCAGAATTCCCACGGAGGCCACTTCCGCCAGATCATTCCACATAATCTGCAGCGCGGCACAGCCGACAATCTGTCCCTCCCGTTCAATAACGGAATAGTTGCGAATGTTTTGCTGAATGAAGATCAGGGATTTGGGCAGCATCTCGCCGTGCAGTGCGTAATGATTAATGATTTCCCAGATAACCTTGGCATCGGAAAGCGCGGCGTCCCGAACCGTGCGTGTCCCCCGGCGGCACTCCTTGTTTTCAGATGAATTTAAATCGTGAACAGACAGATTTTGAGGATTGACGGCGATTTTAAATTCCGTTACGGCATTCATTAGGTTCAGGATGACGGTGCGCTCCGAAGCCTCTATTTTCCGGCCGGAGAAATGATTCAAAACCGCATTTAGCGGCGCATCGGTTACGATGGTCCGGATGCCTATTTTTCGGGCGTTTTCAATCTGAAATTGAACAAAATCCCGGAATTTCTGAGTTTTAATCACATCCGCCTCAAGCCCGAAGAGGTGAAGCCAGGCGTAAGTCGCATTCAATATTCGTAAAACGCCAATCACGGGAGCAAACCCGTTGGGGGTCGTCAGGGTAAAATCGGGAATTCTGGCGTAAAAATCCAGCCCGCTTTTAAAAGGATCCATCTGCCGCTGAACATAGTGATTAACGAAGGGTAACAAATATTGAATATCATTCATAGTGGCCTGACGTATCATTGGAATTATGCTCCTTCTTTTTTAAAAATTCGATCCAGGATGGTGACAGCCTCATCCACGTGGTGCTTTTCGATAATCAGGGGCGGCAAAAAGCGAAGCACATTTTCACCGGCTCTCGCCACGAGAAGTCTGTTTTCAAAAGCATGCGTCACTAAATTAAGGACGGGTATTTCCACTTCGAGGCCTTTCATAAGCCCCATCCCTTTTACGGCCTTTATTTGCGCCGGGTAGGCCGTTTGCAAAGCCGTTAATTTTTTGTGAAAATAATCGGCCACTGCATTCAAGCGGGACAAGAATTCGTCCGAACTCAAATAAGCGAAAGCCGTTTTGGCCACATGAGCAACAAACGGGTTTCCGCCAAAAGTGGAGCCGTGATCGCCCGCGTTTATGATGTCCGCCAATTCCGGTTTGATCAGTGCCGCGCTGATCGGAAATCCTGCCCCAAGCGCCTTGGCGGTTGTCAGAATATCCGGCTCGATGCCGGTGTGCTGGTAGGCATATAATTTACCGGAACGGGCCACGCCGCATTGAATCTCATCGAAGATGAGAGCCACATCCGCCCTTTTTGTTTTTTCTCTCAGCTTTGAAAGAAATTCAGGTGTGGCAGGCGTGATGCCGCCTTCCCCCTGAATGGGTTCCACGATGGCGCAGCAAAATTCGGATAGATCAAAATCATTTAAACCGGTCACATCGTTAAAAGGCAGGAATTCAACGCCTTCGATTAAGGGTGTAAACGGCTTGCGGTATTTTTCGGTGTAGGTGGCTGAAACCGCTCCCATGCTTCGTCCGTGGAAAGAATGTTCGAATGCAAGAATTTTGATCCGTTCCGGCTGAAATTGCTTGCCCCATTTTCTGGAAACCTTTAAAGCAGTTTCAACCGCTTCAGAACCGCTGTTCGCGAAGAAAACCCGGCTATCAAATGTTTTGGAAACCAGCAGTTCCGCCAATTCGATTTGCGGCCGGGTAAAATACAAATTTGATGTGTGAATCACCTTTTTGGAAGCTTCCTGAATCGCCTTCTGAATGAGCGGGTGATTGTAACCCAGCGCGCTGACGCCGATACCCGCAATGAAATCCAGATAGCGGGGGCCGTTCCGGTCAAACAAATAAGCCCCTTCACCGTGATCAAACAGGACGGGAGGCCGTCTGTACGTGTTCAGCAAATACCGGTTCGCTTTTTCAATCCAATGCTGCATCATGAATGCCTTTTTTTAATTGTGTGAAAGTGACTTCTTTTTGAGTTAATAAGTTTTCCAGAGTTCCCGAACCCTGCCAGGTGGAAATCAGGATCGTTTTGACCCCCGAATCCAATGTTTGAAATCCTTTTTCCAACTTGGGAATCATGCCCGAATGAATTTCGCCCGAGGCAATTCCGTTTTTCAAAATCTCAGGGGTCAAAACCGGCACGACGGTTTCATTCAACCGGATGCCGGGGACATCCGACAAAAAGATTAACGTGTCGGCTTTCAAACGGGCGGCAAGGCTGTAAGCGGCCGAATCCGCATTCACATTAAGCGCATTGCCGGCTGAATCGACGGCGACGGGTGAGACAACCGGAAGCAGCATGTTTACCCACAGTGAAAAAATCACATCTAACTGAACGGTTGTAATTTCTCCCACACGATTAACCGCGGGCGCATTGGAACTTATCGGCGCCGCCAAAAACAGGCCGGCATCCGTTCCGCTAATGCCTACCGCAGGCACCTCAAAAGCGGTCAATTTTCTGGCCAGGAATTTATTCACCTGACCGGAAAGCGCCATTTCGACCAGATCGATGGTTTCATCGTTTGTCGCACGCAGTCCGTTAATAAAGGTGTTCTCTTTGCCGAATACCCTGAACAATCGGGAAATCATGGGGCCGCCGCCGTGAAGGATCGCAATATCCCATTCGCATAGATTGTTAAGCGAGTGGGCGAGTTCTTTTAGGAAGCCGGTCTCACCCAAAAGACTCCCGCCAATTTTAAGGATCATGCTTGCCATCGTTCGATCTCTCCTAAATGAGTCCTGTTGTTTCATCAAATCCAAATGAAATATTCATGTTTTGAACCGCCTGTCCGGAAGCACCTTTTAAAAGATTATCAAATGAATTGATTAAAATTAAAACATCCGTGTCGTCATCGTAAACGGCGCCAATAGCACACCTGTTTGTGCCGGCCGTCATTCGAATATTCGGAAGTTGATTCTCCAACACCCGCACAAAGGGAGCGGCGCGATAAAAGTCTTTCAAAATATCAATGCATTCCGTTTGATTTTTCACAACCGGCCGATCGATATAAATGGTTTCAAGAATGCCGCGGTTGATGGGCACCAATTGCGGCACAAAAATAACCGCAGTCTTTTCTTGTACAGCCCTCTGCAATTCCTGCTCAATTTCACCGATATGCCTGTGTGAATGGCCGGGAGCGTAAGGCGTGAGGTTTTCATTGGCCTCCACAAAATGAGTGATTTGTGAGGGCTTTTTGCCCGCGCCTGAAACAGCGGATTTTGCGTCGATGATGAGCTTGTCCGGTCGAATCGCTCCCGCTTTCAGCAGCGGTATTAAACTCAATAAAGCGCCGGTGGGATAACACCCCGGATTGGCAATTAAATCGGCACCCCGGATTTGATTTTTATAGATTTCCGGCAGCCCGTAGACCGCTTTAACCAAATTCGCTTCGTCCGTGTGTTTGGCTGCGTACCAGTGTTCGTAGGATTCGGATGAACGCAGCCGGTAATCGCCGCTCAAATCGATGACATGTGAACCGCTTTCCAGAATTTTCGGAACCCATTTTTGTGATTCGCCGTGCGGCGTACACAGAAAAACTACGTCCGCGGATTGAAATTCATTTTGATTCGGAGGCTCGAATTGCATCTCCAAATCAGCCGGGAGGTCCGGAAAATAGGCCGACACTTTTTTCCCGGTTTCGCTTTTCGATGTAATAAAGCCGATATCCGCCATGGGGTGCCGGGAAAGAATCTTAATTAATTCGTGTGCGGCGTAACCGGTACCGCCCACAATTCCTGCTCTTATTTTTTTCATCCGTTCGTCTCTTGTTTAAGGATATTTTCGGCTTCTTTAAGAGAATTTTCCACGGCTTCGGGCCCGGTGCCCCCTGCGATATTTCGCCGGGAAAGGCTGTGTTCGATTGTCAGCCAATCCAAAACGTCTTTTTCAAACAGCGGGGAATAGGCTTTAAATTCATCTAAAGAAAATGAGTTTAGATTTTTTCCTGTGTCGCCGCAATCCCGAACCAGTTTTCCCACAACAGCGTGTGCTTCACGAAACGGGACGCCCTTTTCCGTCAGATAATCGGCCAGATCCGTGGCCAGCGTGAAGGGGTGAATGGCTTCTTTCATCCGTTTTTTGTGAAAACGGGATGTTGCCAGAACCTGCGCAAAGATTTTTATGGCCGGTAAGGCATTGTTTACAATGGCAAAAAGCTGAACTTTGTCTTCCTGCAAATCCCGGTTGTAGGTGAGCGGCAGGCCCTTTTCCAGAGAAAGCAGTGCGGTTAAACGACCGATATTGCCGGCGGCTTTGCCGCGAATGAGTTCCAGCGAATCCGGGTTTTTTTTCTGGGGCATCATGCTGCTGCCGGTGGAATAGGCGTCCGAGAGTGTTAAAAAGCCGAACGCCTGTGTGCTCCACAGGATAAAATCCTCGGCGTAGCGGCTGAGTGTGACGGAAATCTGCGTCAGAATTCCGGAAAATTCGGTCAAAACATCCCGGTGGCTGACGGCGTCCGCACTATTGGGACTGACGCGCTCGAAGCCCAACTCGCGTGCCAGAAATTTCCGGTCTATTGGAAAGGCGGAACCGGCCAGGGCGCCGCTTCCCAGAGGCATCACATTTAGCCGGACGAAGTTTTCCTCGAGCCGCTGAAAAGAGCGGGAAAGCATCCAGAACAGCGAAAGCAAATAATGGGACAGCAGAATGGGCTGCGCCTGCTGAAGATGCGTGTAGCCCGGCAGGACGGTGTTTCTGTGCGTTTTGGCCAGCGCCAGACTATTTTTTTGAAGCGTCCGAACGGCCGCTTGTGTTTCCCTGTTTTTGTCTTTCATGTACAAAAGCACGTCCGTCATCACCTGGTCATTTCGACTGCGCCCGGTGTGGATTTTGGCACCCGCGCCGTCCGTGAGTTCCGTCAGCCGTCGTTCGATGGCGGTATGAATATCTTCGTCGCCTGGTTCAAATGGGAAGGTACCCGCCTGAAACTCGATCGCAATGTGTTCCAAATTATTCAGAATCCGGTCAAGCTCCTTCCGGGTAAAAATGCCTATTTTCTGCAGGGCTTTTGCGTACGCTCGATTAACCCCAATGTCGTAAGCGGCCAGGATTTTATCAAACGAAAGTGATTCACTGAAAATTTCCATTTCCGGGTCGGTTTTTTGGGAAAATCGACCCCCCCACAATTTTGATTTTTTCATTTTCGTGATCCAAGTAAAAGATTAACCGCGAAGTCGTCAAAACACAACGAAAAAATCTTTGTGCCTTGACGGCGTTTTTTAGTCTCTTTTAAATTTGCTGTAGTCCGGTTTACGAAATTCGCTGATTCCGGTATCGGCAATGTCAATCAGGGCCTTCACTTTTAGGGGCAGGCCGAACAGGTTGATAAATCCCTCGGCATCTTTTTGGTTGTACACGTCTTCCTCCCCGAATGTGGCAAATTCTTCACGATACAGCGAGTAGGGTGATTTTCGCCCCTGGACAATAATGTTCCCTTTGTACAGTTTAAGCCGGACAATTCCCGTCACCTTTTTCTGTGTATGATCGACGAACGCATCCAGGGCTTCCCGAAGCGGGGTGAACCAGAGTCCGTCGTACACCAACTCGGCGTAAGTCGGCGCCATGGAATCTTTAAAATGCAGCGTTCGGGCATCCAGAACCAGGCTCTCTAATTCCCGGTGAGCCGCATAAAGAATGGTGCCTCCCGGTGTTTCGTACACCCCGCGGGATTTCATGCCGACCAGGCGGTTTTCGACGATGTCCACCCGCCCGATGCCGTGCTTTTTCCCCAGATCGTTTAGAAAGCTCAGCAGCGCCACAGCCCCCATTTTTTTATGATTGACTTTGGTTGGAATTCCCTTCTCGAAGTCGATTTCAACAAATTCCGGCGTGTCCGGGGCATTCTCCGGTGAAACGGTGGTTTCGAAAATACTTTCGGGCGGGGGCTGCCAGGGATCCTCCAGAATGCCCCCTTCACTGCTCCGGTGCCAGATATTGGTGTCGTTGCTGTAGATTTTATCGGGAGAAGCTGAAATGGGGATGTTGCGCGCTTTGGCGTAAGCAATGGCATCTTCACGGGAGCGAATGTTCCATTCCCGCCAGGGCGCAATCACTTTTAAGGTCGGATTGAAAGCCTTGTAGGTGAGTTCGAACCGTACCTGATCATTGCCTTTTCCGGTGCACCCGTGCGCCAGGGCATCGGCCCCCTCCGCTTCTGCAATTTCAACCTGACGTCTGGCAAGAAGCGGGCGGGCAAACGAAGTTCCCAGCAAATATTTGCCTTCGTAAGTGGCACCGGCTTTCAGAGTGGGGAAGATGTAGTTTTCCACAAATTCTTTTCGCAAATCCTCGATGTAGATTTTAGCGGCGCCCGTCGCAAGAGCCTTCTCTTCCAGGCCTTCCATCTCATCATCCTGCCCGAGGTAACCGGTAACGGCAATGACCTCGCAATTGTAATTTTCTTTTAACCAGGGGATGATGATCGAGGTGTCCAGACCACCGGAATATGCCAATACAACTTTTTTAATGGATTTTTCCATAATAAAAATCTCCTATTAATAGTTTCATTAATTGAGAAAAATTAAATTAGATAAACGGATAAAATAAATGAATGAAATTATTTAATGTGCCAATGAGTTCCGCCTGAACCGGCGGGGCAGAAAAGATGGGAGTAAATCTCCTACGGCTACAATTGGGGAAATTGTAACAAAGAATGAAAATGATACAGGTTGTTCTGTCAAAAATAAATGTTTCATGATCCCGTCTGTTTTTTTTATTAAAATCGATTCTAAAGATAAACAAAATTAGGCGAAATGTCAAGTAAAAAACCCAAAAAACAGTAAAAACCGTTTGATTTTTCTCCGATTATTCTTAAATTAAACCATTCCCTTATAGAACAGTTTATCCTTTTTTGTTTGTTTTTTAGACGCTGCCGGCTTTTTTATGAATAAAAATCTCTAACAGGAAAGTGTCCGGATGATGCGTCTGGAATTTTTGCCGAGTTTACGGATGTATTTGAGATAGAAAAAGAGTTCAATAAAATAATTGAAAACCTTGTCCATGAAAGAGCCTGAAGCACTTATTCCGAAACATGGCGGATATCGGAAGCTAAAGAGCTTTCAGATTGCACAGTTGGTTTATGATGTAACCGTGCGTTTTTGCAGCCGCTACATCGACAAACGCAGCCGCACCCATGATCAAATGGTGCAGGCGGCGCGCAGCGGCGTGCAAAATATTGCCGAAGGCAGCCAGATGTCCGGCACATCGAAAAAAATGGAAATGAAACTGACCAACGTGGCCCGGGCCAGTCTGGAAGAACTGCGACTGGACTATGAGGATTTTTTAAGACAAAGGGGGCTGGAAAAGTGGGAACCGGACGACCCAGCTCTGGTTCGGTTTAAAAAGAAACGCTGCTCGACATTGGAAGAAGTACAAGCTTGGGTAAAAGACGAACACCGGCGAGCATTGACAGACACAGCCGGCCATGAAAGTCCGAAACGAAAAAGACTTTATTCGGAAATTGTAGCAAATGGTGTTCTTTCTCTTTTGAATCTGTGTTGTTATTTTTTAGACCGCCAGCTTGCCGCGCAGGCCGCTTCTTTTGAAAAAGAAGGCGGCTTTACCGAACGGCTCTATCGGCGGCGCAAAAGCAGCCGAGGGAAATGAGCAAGGAACTTTGGAAATCATGAAAAAGCCATAGGAAAACAACAGTATGGCCAAAAAGCAGCAGCCCCAAAAGATTGAAGTCATCAAGCACGGCGACGCCAAACGCAAAAATATTCCCGTCGCCGGATTACCATCGACACGTCAAGAACAGCCCTTGCCTTGACGCGCATCATGCGCGCGCTATCCCTGCTATATTTTATTTTAGCTGACAGCGCGCGAGGAGGGGCAGCGCAAAGAGGCCGAAATCAAAGGTATGGCGCCCCCAGAAGCGCCCACCTGCGGCAATATCCGGCAGGGGTTTGTTTACCATCCCGCGCCGCTTGTTCAATGAAATTTCAACTGTTGTTTAAGCTGAGAAAACTGATATGCGTATCGAAGATGAATTAAAAGGGCGTTTCAGGAATGAATACCATAAGGGTTTGATTAATCTAAATTATACCGTTAAGCAATTAACGTACGGTTTTCGCCAGTTCCTAAAAAAGCATGGACTAACCGAACCTCAATACAATATATTAAAAATATTGAGAGGGTTTCGTTCCGAAGCGCCTCTTTCTATCGGATTTATCAAAGAAAGAATGTTGGATAAAAATTCCGACGTCAGCCGGATCGTGGACAAATTGTACATGAATGGCCTGGTGAATCGCCGGGAAAATCCAACCGATAGAAGGCAAAAAGAGGTGGACATCACAGAGAGCGGATTAGCATTATTGGAAAAAATGGATGATTGTGAAAAAATGATCGATACTCTTTTGAGTAATTTAGCACCGGAAGAGGTGCAGGAGTTAAACAGACTTTTGGATAAAATTCGAGAGAAAGCGGATTAACACTTGAACCAGTCATGAAACACGCAGCGATTTACATTGGGACATCCGGTTACAGCTACCCGCACTGGAGAGGGGCGTTTTACCCCGATTCCGTGAAACCTGCCGACTATTTGAAATTTTATGCCGCGAACTTCAACTCGGTGGAAATCAATTATTCGTATTATCACATTCCGCCGGAGAAGACGGTGGAAAAATGGGCGGAGGAAACGCCGGCCGAATTCCGGTTTACATTGAAAGCCAATCGCCGGATCACCCATCGCGGCAAACTGCACAACGTGGAAGGTGTCACGAAAGTGATGACCTGGCGAATGCACCTGCTGGGAGAAAAGGCCGGGGTGCTGCTTTTTCAATTGCCGCCCAGCTTTTCAATCGATCTGGAACGACTGGAAAAATTTCTGCAAATTCTTCCGACCGATGTTCGGTGCGCCTTTGAATTTCGCAATTCCTCCTGGTTTGTGCCAGAAACGTTTTCGCTTTTGGAAAGCCATCAGAGAGGATTCTGTATTGTAAGCGCCCCGGAGTTTCCGGTTTTGCCGAAAGCTACTGCGCCCTTTGTGTATTTTCGATTTCACGGCCGGGATAAATGGATCTATTACAGCTATTCCGACGACGAGCTCCGTTTCTGGGCGGAAAAGATGCGTGCGTTTCAGGAACAGGGGCGAGAGGTATTTGCCTATTTTAATAATGATCCGGAAGCCAACGCCGTGAAGAATGCGCTCAGATTGAAGGAGATTTTGGCGGAGAAGTAATTCCCAATTGCCCTTTTGGTGATTATTGGCAACGATTCAGAAATACGGCTGCCGCAACGTCAGGAATGCGCTGAGGTTTTCATCAATATTATGACAGGATTAAAGGATTATTTGAAATCGAATCTGACTTCATGATTTTCCACATGGCAGTTATGTCTTCCAGGCATTGAAGTCCCACCCGCATAGATTTAGTGCCTGGTACACCATCTCCACTGCGGCCGAGAGAGCCTCCGAGACTGGCGACCATGTGAATAGCCTCATGTAAAGACGGCGCTTGTTCAGTTAGAATAGGGCTTTGAGTTTTATAACTCACTAAAGCTTTCCATTCTGCTTCTTCGAAAAATACGGTACAAGGCACATCAGGTACTTCACGACCCAACTTGGTCAAATGGAAAATCTGCCAGGCAATAACAATGTCAATCGCCAGGCTGTAGTGCTAAAGGCCAGGCCGCCCACTTTTTCTCATAATTGGGTAATCCTTTTTTGATGAGGTATCTGATATTCTTGCACAATTGTGCAAAAAATTATAAAAGTTTTTGGCGGAAATAAAGGGAAAATACAATTTGTTTTTCAATAAATCCTGATTTTTCCCTTGCTTTTTGTCTGTTTTATTTTATTATTATTTAATAAGCCAACGGGCAGATTTACTTGCAATTATCTCTGGTATCCGGTACACGAAAAATCACCCCCTTGTTTGAGATGCTGTGACATAAACGTTTAAGAATAATTACTTGAATAAACAATGCACCGCATAAAAATTCCTTTTTTGAGAAGGTCTGGCGTTTTTATTCTATTTCTGTTCCTGGTTATTTCCTCTACCCTTGCTCATGCGAAAACGCTGCATTACAGACTCCATCCAATTTGGACACGCTCTTTTACGCCACAAATTGTCGATTTGAATGGTGACGGTACAGACGAATTGGTCATTGTGCATGGGTCTCAGATCGATGTGCAGGATTGGAAACTGCGGTACTTCTATCACAGCTTCAAAATCGACCTGACTGTCCCCTTTAACATTCGGGCTATTCCCGGCGCAAGTCTCGATTCTGTGACTTTTTTTTTAACGTTTCGCAAAGCGGATACCATTTTTGTAAAATTTCTCCCTCCCACCCGCCTTACCCGAGGAAAAGCTATCCCGGAAAGCTTATTACAAGACTTTTATTTTTTCGTGCGTTCCCCCAAAACACTACCGTCAAACTTTTACCAATCCATTGGCTATTTAGGCAATTATCAAAACAACCATGGGCACCGGAATTGGTTATTTCGGTTCAATACGGCCTGGGACAAATGGGGGAAACGGGGTCTTTTGGCGGCAACTATCCACCCGCCCAAAATTCTCTGGCACTATTTTTCGGGGCCTCAAATATTCCATGTTGTCCTGGATGATCTTAATGGTGACGGCAACAAGGAGATTATTCTAAGCTCTTATGCCCCGGCAAATGGCGTAAAGGGGCGAGACACACGCGATAACAAATCCTACATTTTTGTTTTGAATTCCGAGGGGAAAGAAATCTGGAAACGAAGTTTGGGAACTTACTGGACGGGAAGCTACGCTACGGTGGGTCGATTTAACGGAGGAAAAAGGATTGTAGCCTGCCAGCAGAACCTGCGAGATTCAACCAATCAACAGGATAAAATATTCTTAATGGATCCCATGACCGGGCGGGTGCTGCTTCAGAAATCGATTGGGGATCGCCTTGCCGTTTCACCTTTGGTTTTTCAACTTCTTTTCTGCAAAGATTTTAATGGTGACGGGCAGGACGAAATTGTAACGGGGAATACAAACGGTTTTGTCTATATGTTGGACGGCTCGCTCTCAGAAATTCGCACATCAAAATCATACGGACATCCTATTGCTCCGGTCGTTGTCGATGATCTGGATGGGGATGGGATTGACGAAATTGTCTGTTACCTCCCGGAGAATGAGATTGTTGTACTTAATGACGCGCTTCAGGAGCTTTGCCGTTATAGACTTTCTACGCTTTCACGCACTTTGATAAAACCCATTCATGCCGATGGCGAAACTTACCTTTTGCTTTCTTATCAAGTGAACGGCAATCAACAGAGTACTGTTTTGGAATTCGAAAAATCAAGGTTTCCTTTTGTGTTTTCAGGAAGTTCCACCCGTCGAACAGCAAAATGGGCTGGCATTTTTGCTTTGCTTCTATTAGCGGGTTTTTTTACTTACGGGAAGTACCGGTTCGACCGGCAATTTCTAACCCTCATTGCTCAGAATGAGCTGTCAGATAAACTTCTGTTACTAAGTAAAAACTGGAAAATTAAATATATCGGAGATCAATGGACCACGTTTTTTAACACACATTTTACCCAGGCACGAGGTAAAAAGATCAACCGGTTTCTACAAGAACCGAAACTGAAACCTCTCAAAAAAGGTATCACGGAACTTTTGAATGGCGATAAATCCGAATTATCTATTACGATTGATAATAATTCTTCTGAACCAAATTCCTACCGATTGACAGTACGCTACATTCCTGTCTCCAAGCTTTACAGTCTCATGCTCTTTAATACCAGTGAAGAAGAATATCTCAGGCAAATGCGGCAGTGGGCCTCGATTGCGCAGCGTCTTGCCCACGGGATCAAGAATCCTCTGACTACAGTCAAATTGAATGCCGAAGAACTGGCCCATTTCTTAAAAGAGAAGGCTCCAAAACAATTAAAGGATGCCTCCGAATATCTTGATGCCATTACCGAGCAAGTAGACCGCCTGAAACGCATGAGCGACGGGTTCATGCGCTTCGTGGAATTTGAGAAAACTGTTCTAAAACCAATGGATATAAATGAATTAATTACCGACCTCATTCCTCAGTGGTTTTCCGGGAAGTCGGCTAAAATCCACGTTGAATATGACCTGGCAGAGAATTTGCCAGAAGCGCTATTGGACGAAAAACAATTTGAGTACGCATTTCGAAATATCTTCTTCAATGCTCTTGAGAGTTTCAACGAAAAAGGGGGGCGCATTCTCATTTCCACACGATTTGTGCAGATTTTTCAATCGGAATCAGGTTCCCGGAACAGTTCAGATTACATCGAACTGCAGGTTCAGGATACGGGTCAGGGGATTCCTCCTGATTTGTTGGATAAAGTGACTCAGCCCTACGTCTCTTCCAAACCCGGCGGCACCGGATTGGGATTGAGCATTGTCCAACGAATCATGGAGAGTCACGACGGAGAACTGCACATTGACAGCAGGCAGGGTGAAATGACTACGGTTACTCTTCGCTTCAAGGCAGAGAGCGCGGAATCTATGTAGAATCTAAAATATGTTGTTATTGGAATCGCCTGTAACATTTTTTCTTTCCCAATAAGGACTTTTGTCACTTTGGTCAGTCCAAAAGTGGCACAGGGATTGCACATTTAAGCCTGGATTCTGAAAGTCAGATTCAGAGATAGCGCACTTTCGGCATAAAATTGAAATGTTTTTAGATGAGAATTTATGGTTTCCAAAAATAAGTAGAGAAAACCAATGCAAGATCAAACCATTCTTATTGTCGATGACGATCCATCAGTCAATAAAATATTGGGCAAAATTCTGAGTGGTGAGGGCTATGATGTGCTGGATGCATCAACAGGCAAGGAGGCTCTTGAAATTTTTTTCGGTCATTCCATCGATATAGTTTTAATGGACATGATGCTCCCCGATGCCGACGGCATTGAGCTGGCCCGGAGGATTTTGGCAGAAAGAGCCGATATTCCGATTGTTTTAATTACAGCCCACGGTAATGTGCCTAAAGCCGTTGAAGCCACAAAATCCGGTTTGTACGATTTCCTTGAAAAACCCTTTGACCGCGACCGAATGATGATCACCATCCGTAACGCGCTTTCCTGGGGCGAATCGCAGCGGGAGCTTCTCCGCTACAAACAAGATTCCCTGGCCGCCTACAAAATGGTGGGTCATTCGCCCGAAATGCAGAAGGTGTATGCCATGATCGACAAGATGGCGGCAATCCATTCTCCGGTGCTCATTTTGGGCGAAAATGGTGTGGGCAAAGAATTGGTGGCACAGGCGATTCATCAGAAAAGCCCGCGTGCGAAAAAGCGCCTGGTGAAAATCAACTGTCCCGCCATACCCGACACGCTGTTGGAAAGTGAGCTTTTTGGACATTCACGGGGGGCTTTTACAGGAGCTCACGCCTCGCACAGCGGACGCTTTTTTGTAGCCGATGGCAGTACGCTGTTTTTGGATGAAATTGCCGATCTCAGTCCCGGGGCTCAGGCCAAACTCCTGCGATTTTTAGAAAACGGTGAGATTCAGCCGGTGGGCTCCAACCACACCCTGTACGTGGATGTCCGGATTATTGCTGCAACCAATCGGAACTTGTTGCAAATGGTGAACGAACATCTTTTCCGTGAAGATTTATATTACCGCCTGGATGTTTTTCCAATTATCGTTCCACCTTTAAGGGAACATCGCGAAGACATTCCACTTTTGCTGGATCATTTCATCAGCGAATACGCCATTACGCACGGCACACTCAAACCCAGGCTCTCTCCCGCAGCCCAGAATTACCTCACCCATTACGACTGGCCGGGTAATGTACGACAGCTTCAGCACGTGGTGGAACGGATGATGATTCTGTCTAATCGGGAAATTATTGATCTGGAGCATGTCCGGGCGCTGCTCAAAACAGAGGCGGTTGCAACTTTTTCTCGGAGTGCCCCGAACAAAACATTAAAATCCGTGCGTGAATATTCCGAAAAGGAGCATATCCTTAACATTTTGGCCGAAACCAGGGGAAATGTCTCCAAAGCCGCCAAAATCCTGGGCGTTAACCGGGCCAATCTTTATCGAAAAATGAAGGGGTTGGGAATAGAGAGCTGAGAGTGTCGTCAATTTTACACCTTTGAGTGTATCATTTTTGCAGCGCTTTATTAGGATAAATTTTCTTAAATTTTAATATCTCCTTTACTCATAGTGCACCCGGTTTAATTTCTTTAGTGCTGTGTGAATTCATTGCTGTAATTTATGAATCATTCACCAATTAAAACAGCTTGACTTTAACATTGAAAAATTTGTCCGGATTTTTTTTCACCTCGCCTAAAATCCAATCCAGATTTTTAAAGGTTTGGTTCATATGATTGTAAAGGGAATCCTCTTTCACCAATTTCCCCAGCGTTCCCTGTCCCTTGTTAATGAAAGTCAAAATGCTGTCAAGCGATTCGGCGGCCCTGTGTGTGCGGGTAAGGAGTTGAGAAAGTTTGGTCGTATTTTCCTCCAGATTCTGCAGCACCCTTGCGACAGATTGTTTGCTGGTGTCGTGCAGGGCCTTAAATTGCTGGCTTCCGGCCTTTAGATTCTCGATGATCGTGTGGATTTGATCCTTGTTCTGGGCCAGAACCGATTCCACCTCCCGGATGGATTGGTTCAGATGCTTCATGCCGTAAGGAATACTTTCGTCGTTTTGATTATCGAGAAGGCGCTGGGTTTGCCGAACCAATTCCAGAATCTGGTCAGACAACAGCTCAGCTTTTCCGGTAATTTTTGAAAGCCCCTTGTCGATTGTGCCGGGCACTACCGCCATATCCGGCAAATATTTTTTTGAAATTCCCGGCTGAATGGTAACCATCTTTTCGCCCAGAATATTCTTTTGTTCAATTACAAATTTCGAATCACTGGGAATCTTCTTAATTTTTTCGATCTTCAGATGAACGTCCACAGAGTTGTTTTGAATGGAAATGTTTTTTACAGAACCAATCTTGACGCCGCGCATGAAAACGTCATCACCCGTGGTTAAATCTCCGGCTTCGGGAACAATGACATCGATTCCCAACCCCTTCTTCAGAAAATTCGAATTACTCAGGTAAAGCACACCGACGATGACCACAAGGGTGGCAAGTGTCATACCGATGCCAATGAAAAGTTCATCCGAAAACGTTTTGTTCATGGTATTACTCCTATATGGCCCTTGATGAAATTGATATATGTGGGATCATCATGTGTCCACATTTGCTCTTTTGCAATATCGACAATGATTTTGCCATTATCTAACATGGCGATCCGATCCGCAATTTTTGACACGCTGCCGATATCGTGTGTAATCACAATGGAGGTAATGCTTAGTTCACGATTGAGGCGCACGATTAATTTATTGATAATAGAGGCATTGATCGGGTCTAATCCGGTGGTGGGTTCATCGTAAAGCAGATATTTTGGTCGAATGGCGATAGCCCGGGCAATTCCCACTCGCTTTTTCATGCCGCCGGAAAGTTCGATGGGGTACGCATTTTCAATGTCCCGCAAATCAACCAGCTCCAGATTTTCGTGAATCAGACGGGCAATTTCCGGTGATGTCAGGTGCTTGTGGATGCGAAGAGCCAGGGCAATATTTTCAAAAATGGTGAGGGAATCCCACAAGGCGGCCTCCTGAAAAACCATGCTCATTTTGATGCGCACTTTCCGATTCAATTCCTCCTCGCGCATCCGGGCAATGGGCATTTCATCCACAAAAATATCCCCGGCATCCGGTTTCAGAAGTCCGATAATATGCTTCAGGAGAACGCTTTTCCCCGTGCCGCTCATGCCAATGATTGTCGTGATCCGTTTTTCTTCCAGGGTCAGATTAACGCCATCCAGGACACGTTTGCTTCCAAAACGCTTGTGAATGTTTTTTAGAATAATCATAAGAGCAGCGCCGAAATAATGTAGTCCAGAACAAAAATGGCGATCAGGGAACTGACTACGGCTGAGGTAGTGGCCAACCCGACACCGCGGGCACCCTTGCCTGAATTGAGCCCCCAAAAGCAACTGAGAAGAATTAAAACAATCCCGAAAATAAGGGATTTGGAGAGGGAAATAAACACGTCGTGTCCATGAAAGGCCATGCGCATGCCTTTGACGAAGCCGTCATAATCCAGATTAATGGCAAATTTTGTGGAGACGAATCCGGCAAAAATACTGAAAATATTGGAGAAAACCGTCAGTGCCGGGATCGCAAAAATGCCGGCAATCAGGCGGGGCATGACCAGAATTTCGATGGGGTCGATGGCCATGGTTCGCAACGCGTCCACCTGCTCCGTTACCACCATGGTTCCAAGTTCAGAGGCAATCCCGGCACCTGCGCGGCCGGCAATTACAACAGCCGTGATCACGGGCCCCATTTCAAGAAGGATGGCCCGCAAAACCAGCCCTCCTTCCACATACTTGGCCGTCATTGAGCCCATCTGGGTTCCGATTTGAACCCCAAGAACCAATCCCATAAAAATGGCTGTGATGGAAACGATGGGAAATGATCGTCGGCCGATGACCATGAATTCATCGATAATCTGCGGCCGGTAGATGTGTAATTTTCGAATGGCCAGAAAACTTTGAACGGACATTTTTGTAAGTTTGCCGTAGTATGTGAAAAAGGTTTTACCCGCCCGTCCGTAGGTTTCAAGGAAGTGCTTAATCATAAATTGAGGAACCCTCCATTTCCGTTAGAGAAAGTCTTTTTTTCTTCGCACAATTTCAAGGGTTGGGGGTGAGCCTCTTCCGCGGATGGCTTTCCGCGGCGACTAATTTCTTTAAACCACCTAAAGTTTGTTTAGAAAATGCGATTTGCAGTTGATCCAGTTACAAAATCAACCCCAAAGAGTTATTTCCATTTTGTTCATTATTCCCTGATTATTAAACAATGTAAAGGAAAAAGCTCGGAAATCCAAATAAAAAATTGTGCATTTACACCGAATTTTGTCAAGCTTCCCGTCCGATTTGGGGCACGAAATAGCTTCGGGAAGGATCCCAGAATGGCCGATAATTTTGCTGAAACCAACTGATGAAAATTCCTGAAAACGGCAGGCGAGGGTTTTGGGGAGCAGACCCTTTTATAGGATTGTGTAAATTCTCGCTAACCAAACCGGTGATATTCAATGGCATGGCCACATGTTTACATCGGTACATCCGGTTACAGCTACACCCACTGGGAGGGGGATTTTTATCCCGTGGATCTAAAACCGTAGGGCTATCTGACGTTTTATGCCCGGCATTTCAATACCGTTGAAATCAATTACTTCTTTTACCACATTCCCCCTGAGAAATCCGTGAAAAAATGGACGGAGATTGAAGGAGATTTTGGCCGAGAAGTAATTTTAAATTGCCCTTTTAACGATTATAGGCAACGATTCAGGGATTAGAGGATTACAGGATTAACGGGGAAGTCCCCTTCTGCCTGGATTTGTGCCATAAAATTGAATAAAAAAGAAAGGCCCACGAATTTTCACAAATTATCACGAATTCAAAAAGATAAGAAGCACCCTAAAGGACTTAGAATTCCTGTCTTTCCTTTGCGGCTGAGTCGTTACGATTATTGGGGGATTGAATTATAAATGAAATTCTCGGAAGGAATAAAAAAATCACCCCGGAGGCTCAGTGCTTCCGGGGTGATAGACGTGTCGTCGATTTTATTTTTTAAAAGGACTCTTTAAAAATTTCCAATAAGCGGCATTTGTGGAAAAGACAATCGTGCTGTTGGAATCCAGTGACGCCCGGTAGGTCTGAAGCGTTTTCAGAAACGAATAAAACTCCGGGTCGCGATTGTATGCATTGGCATAAATATGTGTGGCCTTTGCATCTGCATTTCCTCTCAGTTCCACAGCCGTGCGGTAAGCTTCCGAATTAATGCGCTGGAGTTCTTTCTCCATGTTGCCTTGGATTTCTGCCATCTGTCCCCTTCCTTCGGAACGGTAGCGCTCGGCGATCCGTCTGCGTTCGGAAATCATGCGCTCGTAGACCTTTTTACGAACGTCTTGTACATAATTGATGCGCTTAATCCGCACATCTATTATTTTGATCCCGAATTTTGGGGCCAGACTGTCCGCAATAGACAGAATCATACGTGTGATTTTTTCCCGGCCGTATTTGATGTTCTCCTGAACTTTTGTGGAATCCCGCTTCAGTTCGGTATCCGTGCTTTCCATGCGGCGATTTGAATTTCGCACGACTTCCACCAGCAGATGATCCGAAACCACGTCCCGCGTCGCGGCATCCACAATGTCATCCAGACTACCCTGAGCACCGGTTTCATTTCCGACCGATTGCAAAAATCTTAACGGGTCTGAAATTTCCCAACGGGCGGTTGTGTCCAGCCAGATGTATTTTTTGTCTTTTGTGGGAATTTGATTCGGATCCCCGTCCCATTCCAGGACCCGCTTTTCAAAAAAATTGGCACTCTGGACAAATGGTATTTTCCAGTGCACGCCGGCCGTTGTGATGACATGGCCGATCGGACGCCCGAATTGTGTGATGACCACCTGTTCTGTCTCCGAAACGGTGTAAAATCCATTTGCGAATGTAATCAGAAGAAGCAGTGCGATCACACCTAAAATGATGGTTTTTGTCTTCATTTTTTCCCTCCCTGAACCAACGGCAGTGTTTGCAGAATGCCCTTAATTTCCGGATCGATAATATATTTTTTATGAATATGCGGCAAAACAGCTTCGAGCGTTTCCAGGTACAGCCGCCGGCGGGTGACATCTTTTGCCAGTGAATAAGCTTTCCAGACCTGAATAAAATTGGTGGCATTGCCCTGGGCACGGTTTATTCTGTTTAGAGCGTATCCTTCCGCTTTGCGGATTGTTTTTTCCGCTTCTCCTTTTGCGCGCGGAACGGCTTTGTTGTAGGCTTCCCAGGCTTGATTAATCGTCTGCTCTTTTTCCTGTTTGGCTTCGTTGACTTCATTAAATGCCGATTTCACCGGATCGGGTGGATTCACGTCCTGCAGTTTAACAGTCACAATTTTGATGCCCGATTTGTAAGTGTCGAGAATTTTCTGAGTTTGTGTCTGCGCGCGCTGGGCGACTTCCGTCCGGCCTACCGTCAAAACCTCGCTCACGCTTCGATCACCGACCAATTCCCGCATCACGGCTTCGGAGATGTCTCGAAGGGTTTTCTTGGGATTCCGAATGTTGAACAGAAAATCCTGGGCACTCTTGACACGGTACCGGACGATCCATTCCACCACAGCGACGTTTAAATCGCCCGTAAGCATGAGTGATTCATTGTCAAAACGCTGGCTGGAATAGATTGTCTTTACGCCGGCCTGCAGGGTGCGGAACCCGAATTCCTCCTTAAAAATATATTTCACTTTCACTTTCTTGATCGTTTCGATACCGAAAGGAATTTTGGTGTGAAGTCCGGGTTCTGTGGTGCGCACGTATTTTCCGAACCGCAAAACGACGCCTTCTTCATCCGGGCCCACCTGATAAAAGGATGAGCTCAAAAAGATCAACCCTATAACAACCACAATGCCGATGATAATCCATTTGCGGTTTATCGGAGGGATTCGAATTTCGCTGTCTCCAAATCGAAAGTTCTTTGTTTGTTGCATGATGTATCTCCCTTTTGTGAAGCTTTCTAAAGTATAATAGGATTCGTGAGTAATTGCAACATTTTTATACGGACTTGATTTAAGGCTTAAAATTGCCTATTTTAAACCGGTGCGGCAGAGCCGTCACTGAAGAACGCGAAAAACGTAAAGCAGGCACAAAATGCCCGGCCGGTGCGCGGATAAAAGCTGCGCGGCTCGGCCGTTTTTTAGGGAGGTGCGGTATGAATTCACTCTGTGAGGTGCCCGGCATACGCGTCGGACATGCGCGGGACAATAATGCTAAAACAGGCTGTACGGTTGTGCTGTGCGAAGAGGGCGCCGTAGCGGGCGGCGATTTGAGGGGGTCGGCGCCGGGCACGCGTGAAACGGAATTACTGCGTCCCGGATTTCTGGTCCGTAAGGTGCAGGCCGTTCTGCTCGCAGGGGGGAGTGCCTTTGGCCTGGATGCCGCCGGCGGTGTGCAGCAGTATCTGGAGGAAAACGGCAAGGGCTACAACGCTCAGGGCACTTTTGTACCCATTGTGCCGGCCGCCGTTATTTTTGATTTGAAATATGGCTCTGCCGATGTGCGTCCGGATAAAGCAATGGGCTACCAGGCCTGTTTAAATGCCAGTGAGACCGAAGATCGTTCCGGACCCATCGGCGCGGGCACCGGTGCGACTGTGGGTAAAATTCTCGGAATGGATTTCGCCGTGCCCTCGGGTGTGGGAATGGCATCGGAATGGCTTAAAGACGGCGTCGTGGTGGCGGCGCTGGCCGTTGTGAACGCTCTGGGAGATGTGATCGATCCCGGGACGGGGAAAATTCTTGCCGGAGCCAGAAATCCAAAAGGGGAGGGATTTTTGAATACGGTCGAATTTATGAAGCAGCAGTCGTTTCGATCACCTTTGGGTCCGGAAAACACAACTCTGGTGGTGGTGGCGACCAATGCGGATTTCACGAAGGAAGAAATCAACAAGATTGCACAGATGGCCCAAAACGGCATCGGGCGCACCATTCGGCCGGCACACACGATGTACGACGGCGATATGGTATTTGCATTGAGTTACGGCGATAAAAAGTCAGATGTGAACCTCATCGGGGAGGTTGCCGCAGAAGTTACGGCGGTGGCAATTGTCAAAGCCGTTTGTTAATCGATAAAAAAAAGGAAAAATATGTCACTTCAAAAACGATTACAAATTGCGGTTGAAGCAGCAAAACAGACCGGTAAGATTATTCAAAGCATTTATCAGGGCGAATTTGAAGTGGATTATAAGGATAAAGCAGCCGACGATCCCGTAACGGTGGCCGACCGGGAATCGGACCGTCATATTAAAGAAATTCTGTTGGGCGCATTTCCGGAGGATGGCTGGCTTTCGGAAGAAACGGTGGATTCCGACGAGCGTCTGGACAAAGAATGGGTCTGGATTGTAGATCCCATCGACGGCACACGGGAGTTTGTGAAACACATTCCGGAATTTGCAATTTCGATCGGGCTGGTTCATAAAAGTGAACCGGTGCTGGGTGTGATTTTGAATCCCATTACAAATGAGCTTTTTACCGCTGTAAAAGGCCGGGGCGCGCTGTTAAACGGAAAGTCCGTTTATGTGAACCAAATTGATTCGATAAAACAGGCAAAACTTTTGGTGAGCCGGACGTACACGACAAAGGGAAAATTGGATTGGCTCGAGCCTTATTTTGAGAATTTTGTTCCGATGGGAAGCATTGCCTACAAAATGGCGGCCGTGGCGCAGGGCAGGGGAGACGCCGTGATCAGTTTTCATCCTCAATATGAATGGGATGTGTGTGCCGGTGATATTCTGATTCGGGAAGCGGGCGGCACATTTGTACTTCCGGACGAAAATCGCATTCGGTACAACCGGCCGGATGCGCATTTGCCTGCGGGAACCATTGGCTGTTCTAAAAGGGTCGTGCAGAAACTGGCTGCCTTTGTTCGGCAGCACCGGGAAGAATTAAAAGCATAAATTGCGTAACGATTCAGGCAGGCAGCGGTTCAAAATTTTGAACCCCTGCTTCACGATTTCTTCATTTTTACTGCGTTAGTTTATGCAGGTGATGAACAGGATTTGCGGTACAATAAAATGAGAATTTTAATTGTTGAAGATGAAGAGAGTCTGGCCTTGCAAATTCAGGGTTTTCTGGCGAGCAACGGCTACACGGCGGAGGTGTCTTTCGACGGTGAGGAGGGGCTTGAGAAAGCACTGGTCGAAGAATACGATTTAATTCTTCTGGATATTTTACTGCCCGGAATAGACGGCATTCGGATTCTCAAAGAGATTCGTAAAGAAAAAATGACTGTTCCGGTGCTTCTTTTAACCGCCAAAGACCGTGTGGATGATAAGGTGAAAGGCCTGGACGCCGGGGCGGATGATTATCTCACAAAACCGTTTGCTATTCCTGAATTGCTGGCACGCGTGCGTTCCCTGCTTCGACGCGAAAGCGATGAAAAATCAAGCCTTCTAAAAATTGGTGATCTGGAAATCAATACGGCCACACACGAGATAAAACGCGCCGGCAGAAATATTACGGTTACGGCCAAAGAATATGCGATTCTGGAATTCCTGCTTTACAATAAAAATCGTGTGGTCTCCCGGCTTTCGATTGCCGAACACGTTTGGGGCGATAATTTTGACCTGTTTACCATGACGAATTTTGTGGATGTTCATATTAAAAATTTGAGAAAAAAAATTCTCTCGTCTCCCGAAAAGCGGCTTATTCAAACCGTGCGCGGGGTTGGGTACATGATTAAAGATGAGACCCTATGAAAATCGGTTATCGCTTCGCTTCGCTGTATTTTGTCATCACACTCATTATCCTGCTGATTTTTAGCCTGAGTGTGTATTTTGGAATGCAGCGAATTCTTTTGAATACACTGGACGAAAATCTGCGGTTCGTCGTCGATTCCGTTGAAGAAAATTATGACCCCGCCACGGACAAGTTTGAATATATGGACAAGGAGCCGGAGGAAGCCGATCCTTTTCTGGAATATTACGTCGTCATCTACGATGTCAGCGGCCGGCCGATTTATAAATCGGCTATTGCTCAAAAAGTAAGCTTAAAACTTCCGTTAAGTGATCGACAAACGACGAGAGGACGTACCACTCGAATCACCGTGAAGGAGGCCGTTCAGTGGGTACATCCGGACCGGGGCGGCGAAATTACATTTCGCGCGTTTAATCGAAAGATTTATTATAAAGACAGGCAGATTGGCTGGGTGACCATTGCCCGGCCCATCGAGGGGATCGATGAGTCTTTGAATAAACTGGCGTTTGTTTTTTCAATCGCAATTTTAGGTACTGTCATTCTCATTGCGCTGGGATCGTATTTTATGACGAAGCGCGTCTTATTTCCTATCGATATCATTACACGGAAAGCCAATCAAATCAGTCATGAAAATCTGAATGAACGCATTCGCAATGTCCGGTCCAACGATGAATTAGGCGCTCTGGCGGCGACGTTAAACGGGCTTCTGGATCGTTTACAGAATGCGTTTGAAAGCCGGCGGCAGTTTATGGCGGATGCGGCTCACGAATTGAAAACACCGCTTGCGGTGCTCCGGGCACACTGGGAGGAAGAACTAAACAATCCGGTGTTATCCATGGTAATTAAAGAAAAATTGACGCACGACATCGAGACCCTCTCCCGAATGAATCACCTGATTAACAACCTGCTGTTGTTGTCACAGACCGAAAATCTTCAATCAAACTTTACCTTTCACCCCGTTCGTCTTGATTCAATTATTCAGGAAGTGGCGCTGGATGCTTCCGTGTTATCGGATCTGAAATCGCAGACGCTCCGGACGGAACAGTTGCCCGAGGTGACCATTCAAGGTGACCGCGAGCGGCTGTATCAGCTGTTTTTCAATATTCTTGAAAATGCGATTAAATACACGCCGGAAAACGGAGAAATTCGGATTTTGGCGGAAAGAAAAGATGAAACGGTCGAAGTAACGATTCAAGACAGCGGCCCGGGAATTCCTGCCAAAGATCTGCCGTACATTTTTGACCGATTCTACCGGGTGAAAAAAGACCGCTCGCGCCGAACCGGCGGCAGCGGGCTGGGTTTGTCGATTGCCAGATTAATTGCGAAAGCGCACGGCGGCAGGATTACGGCTGAAAGCAAAACCGGAGTGGGAAGCGTTTTTAAAATAAAGCTGCCGGTTACGGCATAAACAAAGGCACTTAAAATGGTTCGTTCAGGCGCAAAAAAATGGATATTTATTTTCGGCTTTCTAATCATCTCCTTATTGGGACCCGGCAGTCGAAGCAATGCAGCCGCCGGGCGTGCCGTTTCTCCGGAAAATAAAACGGCGGTGGTTTGCCGGGATGCACACGATTTTGTGACGGTTGGAATACGGCTGGTGCATGCCCCGTTTCATTTCCAAAAAACGGAATGGCTAAAGGCCGGCGCGGTTGCCGGAACCACGGGGCTTCTGTTCCTGGCGGATGAAACGATCCGGCGGCTGGCGCTTAATCATCAAAATACGACGAATGACGCCCTGTTTAACGTCGATCAATTTTATGGAAACGGCATCACGGCCGCGGCTGTTTTGGGTTTGTACGGCGCCGGTTATTTATTCAGGAATGAAAGAATGCGTCTGGCGGGCCTGCATGCGGCCGAAGCGGTCACTTACGCCGGAACAATGACCGTCGCATTGAAAATTCTTTTTGGGCGGCGGCGCCCCTACGGCGGGAAAAGCAATCTGTTTTTTAAGCCCTTTCAGATTAAGGATGTTTACAATTCCCTGCCCAGCGGACACGCCACGGTTGCGTTTGCGGTCTCCACCGTCATGGCAAAATCAGGGCACAATCCTTATTGGAAGATTTTCTGGTATTCGATGGCCGGAATGGTGGCCGCTTCCCGGATTTACCACAACCGGCACTGGGCATCGGATGTGTTTTTGGGCGCGGCTATCGGGTATGCCACGGGCAGTTTTGTGATGCATTTTTAGAAATCCCAAAAGAAATGAAATTTTGTCTTAAAGAATCGTAAAAAATAGAGGACATGAAGCATGGAAAAAGTAAAGCGACATTTATTTTGGTTTGTTACAATTTTGGTATTTTTTACAGGAACAGTCGTGTTTTCTTATGGTCAGACTTCTGAAAATCCTCCTCAGAATAAATATAAATTAGCGCTTGTTCTTAGCGGTGGAGCAGCCCTTGGATATGCACATCTGGGCGTTATAAAGGTGTTAAGAGAAAATCACATTACACTTGATTTAATTGTCGGAACATCGATTGGCGCAATTGTTGGGGGGAACATTGCCGCGGGAATACCTGTGGATAAGCTCATTGCGGAAGCACGGGGAATTAGCCTATTTAAACTATTTGATTTTAAAATCATGGGTCTTGGTTTTTTTAGTTGGAATAAGACCGAGGCATTTCTTAGGGGCAATCTTGATCATATCACTTTTCGCGATTTAAAAATCCCTTTTGCAGCGGTCGCAACTGATTTGTATTCAGGGAAAAAAGTTGTACTGGGTTCAGGTGATGTAGTGACGGCCATGCTGGCCAGCGCTTCCATTCCGGGAATTTACACGCCGGTTAAAATTGATGGGCATTTATTAATAGATGGGGGGATTGTAGAAGATTTACCTGTACCGACAGCAAAGAAATTAGGCGCCGAACACATAATAGCCGTCGATGTTCATCATCCTTTGATAAAAAATTCTATCAAAACACCTTTCGATGTAATTCGGCAGGCGATTTATATTACCCAGCAGAACCATGTTGATAAACTTGAGCAGAATGCAGATATTGTTATTCGACCTGATTTGCACGAATTAAGTTATATGAACTTTGATGACGTCGAGAAGGGTGTAGAAACAGGTGCCAAAGCAGCCAGGGCAGCATTGCCTCAGATTAAGGCGCTTGTGAATAAAATCCAGAATAATTCAAATTGAAGTTTGATTTATTCACGGAATCTTCATCTTTATTTACTATTTAAAGAAATATTAGTCCGGTTAGTTCATAAACCGCAGAGGACACAGAGAGCGCCGAGCTACTTCTATTTAG
>BDTM01000042.1 GCA_002898015.1 bacterium BMS3Bbin03
ACTTCTGGGCAGTTTTTGGCGTTGGATACGGCCTTTTTTTATCAAAGACCTGCCCGAAACGGAGGAGAAGCCCGAAGCCCCTGAAACCGTAACGAAAGCGCATGAAAAATTATTGGAATTGATTCGGAATGAGGACTTTTTTAATGAATTGGTAAAACGAGTCGATGAATTGCAAAAAGCAGGGATCAAAGAGAAGAACATCGTAAAAGGCGGTATCAAGCGGGTCAAGAAAATCGAAATCGGTGACAGGGAGTTTCTGCCCACCGACAATTTCGACCGCAAAAACATTGTAGAAGGCGGTATAGAAGATGCCGGTGAAATTATAATAGGCGACGGGCATTAAGGAAGACTAAAAAGAATCTTTGATCAAAATAAGGAGATAACAAAACATGCCGCGTCCCTTGACACTCTGACTGTTCGTCTTCTGCCTTCTTTTTCTTACGCTGGGAGGCCTGTACGGCGGCATGGCCATGCTGACCGACCCGCCGCCGGCTCGCTCCAAATGACCGAAATACTGCCCTTTTTACCTGTGCCTGATTACACTCTGCCCGGCTTATTCCTGCTCTGCTTGATGGAACCGGTGCCTCTCTTCCTGATCTACGCCCTTTCGGCCCGCCCAAACTGGACCTGGGCTGAGACATTATCCCGCCGGCGCGGACAGTACCGGGCCTGGACCGGAACGCTTGCCCTCGGCGTGCTGTTGGCCGTTTGGTTAGTCGTCCAGGGACTGCTGATTGGTTTTAAGTGGCCGATCCAGTACGTCACGGCGGTTAACGGATTCCTGATCATCCTGCTTGCGCTGGTGCCTGGGACGAGAAGATTCTATGCCAAGTCAGCGCAGACGAATTCTCATTAGCAGGGTGCGGCACAACACGCAGGCCGTTATACGCGAATAAAAATAAGCCCTGCGCAGACAATTTCAATTTTTCTTGAAATTAAAAGCAGTAAATCGTATTCTTATTTTATAAGAGATTAAAATGTAGTAACATGGGAAACAAAATGAATAAATCATCAAATCACCCAATCACCAAATAATGAATCATACCGTATTTGAGCCTGCCTTATTAGCAGGGATTGAATTAAAGAACCGAATAATTCGTTCGGCAACACACGAAGGCATGGCTGACGCCGAAGGCTTTCCGACCTCAAAACTGAGAAAGCTTTATATTCGTTTGGCAAAAGGAGATGTGGGGGCAATCATTACCGGTTATGCCGGCATTCAGGCGGACGGGAAAAGTCCCTTGTTTGCCATGACGATGATGGACAGCGATGATCGTATCCCGGCATACCGGGAGATAGTCGATGCTGTCCATGAATACGGCACTCCGATAATCATGCAGATAGCGCATTGCGGAAGGCAGACACGCTCGAAAATAACCGGTTTACAAACTGTTGCGCCTTCGGCTGTACGCGATGCGTTTTACAGTGAAGATATGCCTAAAGAATTATCCGAAGAGAATATAAATGAAATTATCGACAATTTTGTTTTGGCTGTTGTCCGGGTGAAACGAGCGGGATTCGACGGCGTGCAGCTTCATCTGGCACACGGCTATCTGCTGTCCGAATTTTTATCTTCTGACTCAAACCGCAGAAAGGACCATTGGGGCGGTTCAACCGAAAATAAATACCGCATGATCGGTGAGATTTTTAAGAGAGCCAAAGAACAGGTTGGCGACTATCCGATTTTGGTCAAAATGAATGCGCACGACGGGCGCAAAAACGGAATGAAAATCGACGAGGCCCTTCGGATCGCTAAAATGCTGGAAAAATCCGGCTGTGCAGCAATCGAAGTTTCCTGCGGGGTCGTTGAAGATGGTCTCTACACCACACGAGGAGAAAAACTGCCTGCAGATGCGGCTATGGCATATAATTTCAAATATAAAAATATCCCTGGACCCATTAAAGCGATTGCAAAACCGGTCCTCAGAACATTTATGAAACAACCGAAACCCCTGTTGAAATTTAATCTTGATTCGGCGATTCAAATAAAAAAAGCGGTTAATATTCCGGTCATCGTTGTCGGCGGAATAAATAATCTCCGCGACATTAAGGATATTATCGAAAATCAGGCCGTAGACTTTGTTTCGATGGCTCGTCCTTTTATTATCGAACCGAATATTGTGAAGAAATTTCATGAAGGAACGCAGACGAAATCAAAATGTATTATGTGTAATTATTGTGCGATAATCGGGGAAGAAGAACCGTTGAGATGTTATTGCGGAAAATTGCCGAAAAGAAAAACGGCCTGACGAATCGCTCTCGCACAAGGATCAGAACCTTCTATAGGGAGATAGTGACACGGTTTTTGCCGGAATAGGAATGAACCGTCGACACTTCTTACCCACGACAAAAAATATCCACTTTGCATAAGTTCATTTCTAAAATAGCTCAATATTTTGCTTGACTCCGGGATTAAATATCTGTACGTTATTAAAATAAATATCCTCCCGGGAGGAGAAATTTAATTTCTCAAAACCATCGATAATTTGTTCTTTTTACAGAGGAGAAAACATGTCTGCCATGGAGAAACAAAGTGGAGAATTTACAAGAGTAAATTCAGATTTTATCAGCAAGGGGACACGTTGTGCCGGGTGGTTGTACCGCCCTGCGGGTGCCGCAGAAACACCTGTTGTCATTATGGGGCACGGATTTGCGGCGGAGAGAACCTTTCGGCTCCCGGCTTTTGCAGAGGCGTTTGCTAAAAAAGGCCTGTCGGTTTTTCTCTTTGATTACCGAAACTTTGGCGACAGTGACGGCAAACCCCGGAACCTGGTCAATCCATTTCGTCATGTGGCAGATTGGAAATCTGCGATTGCACACGTGCGGACGCTTCCGGGAATCGGCAAGATTGCGCTCTGGGGATCTTCATTCGGAGGCGGTCATGTCATCGTAGCGGCCGCAAAGAATCCCGAGATTTCGGCGATCGTTGCCCAGGTGCCGTTTGTAGACAGTTTATCGACGGTATCCATGATCGGTTTCAAGAATACGTTAAAAGGATATATTGCCGGGTCCAGGGATGTCTTTCGAATGATCACCTTCCGTTCTCCCTATTTCATTCCTGTCGTGGCAGAACCGGACACGTATGCCGCCATGAACACACCGGAGTCCAGAGCGGGTTACATGGCGCTTATACCGGACGGTTCTTCGTGGGAAAATAAATGCCCGGCCAGGATTATCTTTACGATGTCCGCATACCGGCCGATCACTTATGCAAAGCATGTAAAATGTCCGGCATTAATTTTGATGGCTGAACAGGATTCGTTGATCAAGCCCAAATCCGTTGAGAAAACCGCCTCCCGGATCAAAAATGCGACTTTGGTTCGGCTGCCCTATAATCACTTTTCGGTGTATCGCGGAGAAGCCTTCGATCATGTGTTAAAAATTGAGACCGATTTTCTCACGCGGCATTTGCTGGAGGCAGTTTAACGATTTTTTCAGTTGTTTCATTATGGCCCGTGAAAGACAGGAAAATCGCCCACGAATGTTCACGAAACGCATCAAAGTCTGATTTTTCTTCGTAAACATCACATTGACCGGAAAGGCCGGTGGATCTCCCGATCAATATCCTGACTATAACGAGGAATTTGAAGAATAAGCCTGTGCTGAGGAAAAAATAAAAATACTGAGAGAGAAGAATTAATTCCTTGTTTTTTATTTGTTAATGTTGATGAATTACCTTTTTAATCTGAGTAAAACGAGCAAGAGCTGCTGGGTGTAAAAGTTGATTTGGTTATGAAAAGTTCTTTAAAGCCAAATATTGGAAAAAAAATATTAGCTGAAGCCCGATCGATAATATGAAAGAAAAAGACAAAATTATCATCGATTATTTTGGCGTCGATATTCAAGTATTTTGGAATACAGCAACCGAAGATATTTTAGGTTTAGAAGAAGACATCAAAAATCTGGTTTCAGATTATTCCCGATAAAAAAAGTATTTGGAAACGTGACGGTTATTGTATTCTTTTCAATCTATTACAGACTAATTGGCCTATTGTTGTTTTTCAAACTCACCCCCTCACTCCCCCTCTCTCGCCCCGGCGAGAGAGGGGGAAGTTCCGGCCGCCAATCTTGGTTTAGCTGCCAATCAGGGGGTGAGTTTTGGATTTAGCGAATGGCGGCACCTTTTTAGTAGAAAAATGCACGCATTTTCGCGATGAACCATAAAATAGATCTTCCAATCCGCCTATATTTGAATTTGTAAACCCAACGGACCGGATAGAAATCAGGGAAACCGATGTCATTTTTATACCAGCATTTTAAAGCGATCTTGATTATTATTCTTTTGCTGCTTTTTTATTTTTATTACAAAAGAGGGCTGTCGAAACAGCGGCAATTGCGCCGAAAACGCCGGGATTTACTGGATCGATTGAGGCGGAAAAATCGGGGGAGCTCCTAAAAAAAGCTTGCATTGAAAATGTTTTTTACTTATATTTTTACCGTTTGCGGGAGTAGCTCAGTGGTAGAGCTTCTCGTTGCCAACGAGAAGGTCGCGGGTTCAAATCCCGTCTCCCGCTCCAACTTATATTTCGGTCCAAAGGCCGGATCCTGCATTTTGGCGGCGTAGCCAAGCGGCTAAGGCGACGGTCTGCAAAACCGTTATTCACCGGTTCAAGTCCGGTCGCCGCCTCAACAGTGCCGGGGTGGCGGAATTGGTAGACGCAAGGGACTTAAAATCCCTTGGGCTCTTTAGCCCGTGCCGGTTCGATTCCGGCCCTCGGTACAAATAATTCGGCGTCAAGAACAGGCGCTTTTTTTATTTTACGGAAAGGGCGGTTAGCTCAGTTGGTTAGAGTACTTGCTTGACATGCAAGGGGTCACCGGTTCAAATCCAGTACCGCCCACGTTGAACCCTGTGGTGTACCAATCACAGGGTTTTTTGTTTAAAAAGAAAGTGCGTTTCTTTTGGCTCATTCTTAATCAAAAACCCTAAAAATGTCTCATAAACCTGTAAAAATATCTCTTTTAACCATTTTTAAAAAATGGCTCTGGATCTCTTATAATCATATCGGATGGCTGATCCTTCTGAATTTTATGACGGCAATTTTAAGCCTGACGGTCGTCGGGCTGGGTTTTGCCTTCAGCCTGATCTTCTTCCCGCTGTCAAAATTGCTGAAAAATGATTCCTATTCATATTCAGAGCTGCGGCAGGATATTGCTAAAAGCTGGAAATGGTCTATCGGCTACGGCACGCTGTTGTTGGTCATCTTTTTGATTTTAACGACGAACATTTATTTTTATAAACACATTCAAAAGAGCGGCCATTTGGCCGAATGGGCCGCCACGGCAATCGTTGTAATCACAATAATCTATTTGATGGTCAGTTTGTGGGTTATTCCCACAAAAATTTATTTTCAGGAATCGTTGAAAAATTCATTTAAAAAAGCGTGGATCTTATGTTTTGATAACATCAAGGTCTCTTTTGCGATGTTTTTTGTATTTATCGGCATGGCCTTTATCGGTGTTTATACGGGCGTTGTGTATTTTTTGCTGACTTTTGGATTAACCGCCTCATTTATCTGGGTCGCGTTTTATGAAGTCATGCAGAAATACGGAATGGGAGATCCCATCCCGAGTGCCGGAAGCCGGACCTTAAAAGATTTGATTAAGCCTTGGGCTTAAAATTACTCCTTTTTTTCTTTCCCGATCGCCTTCTTTGCTTCTAAATGCTTCAGGGCGATTTCCATGGACGCTTTCACCCGCGGATCGATTTCCGTGTTCACAGCCTGCCGGAGAGCTTCGATTACCGACGGATTACCGATGCGTGAAAGCGTAAATGCCGCCTGTTTTCTCACCCAATTCGATGGATCTTTTAAACGCTCAATTGCGAAACGAAGCGCTCTCGGATCGTTTTTCCCGAGTTTTGCCACCGTTCGCAGCACCGAGGTTCGAAGTGTGGCCGGATATTGTGTTGTCCCGTACGGCAAAATAATAGCGATGGCATCGGGGGTTTTCAATTTGCCGATGGCTTGAATGGCTGCTTTTCGAATTGTTTGATTGTAGGAATCCATTTTCAGAGCCTCTTTTAGAAAAGGCAGTGATTTGACGGAATCAATCGAGGCGATGGCCCGGATGCAGGCGGACAATACGTAGTAACTGGAATCTGTCCGAAAGGTCTTTTGAATCATGGGCACAAAACTCGAATCTTTAAACGTTCCGAGCGCCGAAATAACGGCCTCCCGAACACGGCTTTTGGGATCGTGGATGGCAGACACCAGGGCTTGCTTTGCAAAATCCGATTTTGTGCTGCCGAGGAATCGCGCCGCATCCCGTCTGACCACCCAGAAGGAATCGGATTCCAGCCTCCGGGCAACGGCTTTCTGCACATCTTCGTCGGATTTGTTTGACCGCTCGAGTGCCTTTAAGGCGTCCAACCGGTCAATCGCATATTCGGCCTGACTGAGCTGCAGCAGCCGTTCCTTTTTGCTCTTCTTGAAATCAATTTTCTTGAGAATGTGGTCTCCCGGATCAAATAGCACGAGATCGGGGTTCTCGCGGCTTTTTAAATAAAATGTAGTATCCGCAGAATTCAGATCCACTTTTACGGTGCGGTTGTGCCCCCCAGCAAACAATTGAATCCTGACCGGCATTCTGAAAACAGTCGTGAGAGTATCGTGTATCTGCGTTTGCTGAACATGAAGAGCGACCGCTTTAAGAGAATCTATCCAGGATTTTTTAACCCTGAATTTCGGATATCCGCCTGAATAGACCCATTCGTTAAAAAACCAGTACAAATTTTTGCCGGTTCCCACTTCGATGGCTTTCTTTAAATCCGAGGCTTCCACTAATTTTTGGGCGTTTATGGCGGCGTAATGGTTCAGCCCCTTCCAGAAAAGCTCATCTCCCAGCACGTAGCGCATCATGTGCAGCACCCAGGCGCCTTTCTGATAGGCGTGCCGGTCAAACATATTAACGGGATATTGGTACCGGTACCAATCCAGAGTTCGGCGGTAACGGGTTGAATCTTCGACGATGTAGCTGTTGGCGGCCTGCCTCATTTTATAATCGAGCGCATCCGTGCCCTGTGAGTGTTCTGTCCACAGAGACGCGAAATATGTGGCAAAGCCCTCATTCAGCCAGGAATTGGTCCAGTTCCTGCAGGTGAGCAGGTCTCCCCACCACTGGTGTGCCAGCTCGTGGGCAATCAATCCCTCGCTGGTGCCGTCGATTGTGCTCCGCCGGTCCCGAATCGTGCCGGCCGTGAGTGTGGTTGCGGAGATATTTTCCATTCCGCCATAGATGAAATTGTCCACAACAGACTGCGAATATTTGGTGTACGGGTAGTCGTAGCCAATCTTTTCGGAGAAAAAACGAATAATTTCAGGTGTTTTCCCAAAGGTCGTCCGCGCATATTTTTTTTGATCCGGATGAACGTAATACTGCACGGGGATGTTTTTGTAAAAATCCTCGACCTTTTCATAATTTCCGACCACGATGGATGTCAGGTAGGAGACATGTGAAATATCTATTTTCCAGTGAAATGTACGGGTGGAATCCTTTTCGTTTGAAGTCACTTTAACCAGTGCCCCGTTGGAAATTACGATATTCGGCATTTTCGCTGTAACATAGACGTCACTCGCAGAACGGTCATTCGGATAATCCCAGCAGGGGAACCAGTAGTGGTTGTCTTCCATCTCGCCCTGGGAATAAATCTCAAAATGATTTTTATCCGAACCCTTTTTGGGAAGGATGAAATACAGGCCTTTTTTGGGCTTTTCGACGCTGTAATCGATTGCAATTTTTAGGGTGTCGGATGAACCGTAGGGTTTATTTAAGTGAATAATCAAGTGTTCGGGCTTTTTTTGAAAAGTAAGTTTCGTTTTGGGCAGAAGCCGCACGGATTCAATCTTCATCTTCGCCGCGTCCAGTACAATGGAATCCATACCGGAGTGAAACGGCACGAGCGAGATGATTTCATGCCCAACGGCTTTTTTCTTCGGCGCATCGAATGAAAGCCGCAGCGTGTAATGAAGCGTCCGGAAATTACGGTCCGGGGCATGGTGCTCGGGGCCTTCAAGAACTTTAATGGTTTTGGCCCGGGCGGTTACACTGAAAAGAGCGAGTGTAATCAATGACAGGAAAATTGTTTGAAAAAGTTTTGTAATCCGATCCATTTTTTTGCCTACGAAATTAAAGTTCACTTAGATTAATTTGTTATCACGCAATATTAAAAATAAGAATCACCGGCGGCAATTCCTATTAAAATTTAAGAAAAGCCTGCGGAATGGCAATCGCCATCGCCATTTAAAACAAATGACACCCGCGCTCATCCTCTTGGGCTGAATCATTTTGGGCTGACGATTTTAATCGCCTGCGGCTCGATCCGGATTTTCGCCGGCTGTTCGCCGTACGTATCCCCGTCAATCTGATAGGGGACCCGCCCCGGCGCGGTAATCTCCACTGTCCGGGCTTTCGTAATTGAAATTTCCGGCAAATTCAGAGGCAGGTTCAAAATCACCCGCAGCACAAGATAAATAAGCCGGGCCAGACTCGGGCTGTCAAAAATAAAGACGTCCAGGATCCCGTCGTCCATTTTGGCATCGGGGGTCAGTTTATATTTCCCGCCGTAAAACGGCGCATTGGCCACATCCACAAAAATCGGCCTGTACGGGGTTGGTTTTCCATCCAGCGCCACCGTCATTCGAGTGGGTTTGTACCCGGACAGACATTGAATGCCGGCGAGGATGTAAGCATATCGTCCCAGAAACCGCTTAAGTTTTAAATTTGTCTCTTCTGTGGCCACGGCATCAAAACCAAAACCACACATAATGGCAAAGTAACGTCCATTGACGACGCCCAGATCCCACTTTTTGAGATTTCCTTCTACAATGATTTTTGCGGCGTCCACGGGATTTAAAGGAAGTTCAAGGGACCGCGCGAGCACATTGCTGGTGCCCAGTGCGATGAGCCCCAGAGGAATATCTTTGCCGTGAATGCCGTTAATCACTTGATTAAACGTCCCGTCTCCGCCTGCCGCTACAATGAGATCATATTCTCCGCTCCCGGCCGCTTTTCTGGCTTCGGCTTCGGCATCTCCGAAACAGGCGCTTTCTTGCGTGTCAACTTTGTAGCCGCCCTTTTCTAAAATATCAATCGCAGGCTTCAGGAACAACAATATTTTTAAAGGTTTTGAAATCGGATTTAATATGAGTTTCAGTTTTCGCTCTGCCATGGCTGCTCCCGGTTAATCTTTGTGATTATCATTGTCGGTCTCCTCCGCGCCCATGCCGAACTTGTAAATCAACGTGGCTTCAACCAGCGCCCCCAACAGGAGAAGCGGAATGACCAGCCAGACAAAGATCATTAAATTATTTTGAAAAGTCTGCGTAACAATTTGGTACTTGTAGGTATGAAAATAAAAAAGGCTCATTTCAATCGAGAGCGAAAATCCGATCCAATTGGCAGGCAATTCAAAAATGGACACGGGATTTAAAAAGAAAAGGAGCAGTACAATGCCTCCGCCCGCATTTTTGTACAAAAGAATCCCCGAATTAATCCCGGACCATATAATCAGCAGGTACATCAGCATTAACGTAAACCCGGACACATAAACGATGAAGACACTGAGTGTATTCAAAATAAAAATAATGAAAAACAGTTTCCATACAGCCGGTTTTTTTTTCAGAAAGGATTGGATTTTTTTAAAGATCCATTCGGGGTAAGCCATTAATAGGCGAACATTGTGTTCAATAATGGAAGGCGCCAGAAGCACACCGATAATGAACAGAATCGCCGAAAATCCGATTAGATCCCAGTTCAGGGCGCCGAAAACCATTTTGTAAGTCTCAAAATATCCTGTGTGTGCCGGCATTATTTAGGTACCCTTTTGAAGAGTAACAATAAAATAAACGAAAAGGCGGAAAGAAACATGGCATACGTAAAAGCCGTGGCGGAATTGTAGGTGTGCCAGATGGCGCCGAAAAGGATACTGGCCGGAAGCGACGCCAGCCCAACGAGTGTGTGGTAGAGGCCCAATGTGGAGGCGCGGCGGTCTTTACCTGCCCAATCCGAGACCAGCGTCCGGGGAATGGTCTCGATGATGGCGCTGGTGATACCGTAGAAAAAGAAAAGCAGCCAGGCCTGCCAGGAAGAAGTCGCTTTTGAAAACCCCCACAGAAGAAGGGTCATTAAAAAAAAGCCGCCCAGCAGAACTCGTTCCCTGCCAATCCTGTCGGAGAGCATCCCAAACGGCATGGACAGCGCGGCGTAAACGAGATTGTAAAACAAATACACCAGGGGCACGAGTGCCACCGAAATGCCGATGGCATTAATTTTTAAAATGAAAAAGGCATAACTCACATTGGCGAATGTAAACACAACCATGATGCCCATGAGAGCCAACAAATGCGCCGGAAGCGGTTTGGAGGCCTTTTTGGTCAGAGCCGGATCAGACCCCTCTTGCCTCTCCGGTGGTTTTTCTTTCAGGAGGAAAACCAGGACGAGTATGGCAGAAATGCCCGGAATAATCGACAGGGCAAACACCAGCCGGTAAGCTTCTACCTCCCAGGTGAGCAGCAAAAAAGCGATCAGTGTTCCGAGTGCGGCTCCCAGTGTGTCCATTGCACGGTGGAAGCCAAAGGATTTTCCCCGCTGGGAGATTATGCTGGTGTCGGCGATGAGGGCGTCCCGCGGAGAAGTGCGCAGTCCTTTCCCCACGCGGTCGGCGAATCGAATGCCCAAAACCTGCCCCCAGGTGGTGGTGAGTGCCAGCAAAGGTTTCACAAGGGCCGAGAGGCCGTAGCCGGCCACCACAAACGGCTTTCGCTTTTTAACCCGGTCGGACCAGTATCCCGAAGCCACCTTGAGCAGACTGGCTGTGGCTTCCGCCACGCCTTCGATCACACCGATGGATGTCATCGTGGCTTTGAGCACATTTTTCAGGAAAAGGGGCAAAATCGGCAAAATCATCTCGGAAGAGACATCCGTTAAGAAACTCACCCAGCCCAGTATTTTAATATTATGTGAAATTTTTGCCATTGCTTCTCTTGATTAACGGAGTTTAATTCATGTGATTCAAAACTCGGCGCTTTCTCCCGGCTGCAGAATTCTGACCCGTGAGTTTTTCCCCTCCAAAAGTTTTTTCAGCCAGATGGCGGGTTCATCAACCGGCTCCAGGCCCAGACGGAAGGTGCCCCAATGGATGGGAATCATCCATTTTGCACCCAGATCTTCAAATGCCCGGAGCGCATCCGGCGGATTCATGTGCTTCTTAAAATTTTTTCTGGGACGGTAGGCCCCGATGGGTAAAAGTGCCACGTCGATTTGAAAACGTTTTCCGATCTCCCGAAACCCCGGGAAATAACCCGTATCGCCCGCAAAATAGACCGTCTTCTCCCGGTGCTGAATGACAAATCCAATAAACTCGCTGGGATCGTGAAAAAAGGGCTGCTTTCCCGAGTGTTGTGCGGGTGTGGCCGTAATGGTGACCCCTTCAATGGAAACGGTTTCCCAGGCCGAAAACTCATAAACATGTTCAAAGCCGAGCAATTCTACCGGGTGTCTCAATCCCCTTGCCACAAAAAGAGGCGTTGTTTTTGGAAATTTTTCGATTGTCAATCGATCGAAATGGTCGTAGTGCCCGTGCGAGATCAAAATGCCGTGAATCGGCGGCAATTCTTCAAATGGGATACCGGGCGGCTTTTTGCGATGGTAAAAAACCACTTTTTCATTGTAGATTGGATCCAGAAGATAATTTTTATGTTCAAACGAAAGTAAAACAGAAGAATGTCCGATAAATATAACTTTTACGCCCATAGTTTAGTCAACCAGGGCATAATCGGAATAGGATTTTTCAACCACAAGACCCGGTTCTTCAACGGTGTTGAGAAGATTGAGCGCTTCCATGATAATTTGTCTCTGCATTTCCGGTTGATTGGGAAGCCCCACGGCGTGCCCGGGGCGCAGCCCCACGGGACAAAATGCCCGCGGCGGGTGGCCCATGCGGGTGACGGTCGGATGTTGTGTGATGGCCACGGTCGGGATGCCCCACTCCTCCACGACATGTTGAATCCCCGTGGCGATTCGATTCCAGAAAATGCTTCCTGAGAGAAGTAACACAACCCCTGCGTCCTCCGCTTCCAGAGCTTCGGCAATTTCGGGGGCAATTTCTTTTCGAACTCGCGATTGAAGCAGGTGAAAACCAAGCACACTAATATGATTTTTTGTGGGCCCTGCGATTTCCCCATCTTCCTTCAGTTCCCACAGGCGGTCGACGGGGAAAAGCACATTTAAATCTCCGTTTAGAATTGACGGATTGATATTGCGCAGAATGAGGGTTAGCTCGCTGGCCGGTGTATCGGACGGGATGAGAACAAATTCCTGATCTTCTGATGGCACGTATCCCTTTTTCATCACACCTGCAACAGAAACAATGGCAATCTTCTTTAAATGAAGGTCACCGATAAAGCGTGTGAATGGGACATTGAAATAAGTGGACATTTTGCGCTTCCTCTGTAAAAGTGCTGGCGGCGAATAAAGATATCTTATTTTTAAATATAAACAGTTTTTAATGGGTTCGCAAGTCAAAAAGCAATCTCACGGCAAAACCTCAGGATGCAGCCCCATTTAGGAATCCGGAACTTTGTGTATTACCGCTCCCGCCAGGACGTTCGAGCTTGTGCCAGAACAATTCCGTCATGCTCCCTTTTGATCTGGTGGAGAAATACGGTCTTGTCGTTCCCGGGATTTTGAACGCGCTCCACCGAGGACAGAATATGCTCTCCGTAATGGGCCTCTTTTCGAAAGGCAATTTCAAGAGAATCCATTTCCAATTTCAGATGTTCATCCGGCGGAATCGATTCGGCACACCACTCCACAAATTTTGTGTTGTTGACGTGTTTATTTGAATCCAGATCATTCCAGCGAACGGTAAAGGTGTTTTGCATGATTGGATCCCGGATTTTCGGCAGGTGGGAAAATTCATAAGGAATTTCACGCCGCTGAACCATGGGAAACTTTTTGATGATTTCATCTGGAATCCGAATCGGGCGCATTTTGTTAAAATCAACGAGCACCCACTGGGTGGTGGCATGGGCAAAAAGCTGGCCCTGCGGATTCGTCAATCTAAATTCGCGAATCGCATATAATGCCTCCAGCCGGTACGGCCATGTGTTGACAACCACCGTAGAATTCCATTCCGGATAATGATGAATGTCTAATCGAATGCGATAAAGCACCCAGGTAATGCCCATTCGGATAAGCGTTTCGATGGAAAATCCTCGGTCTCTCGAGTGTTGAACGGCCGTGTCCTGCATGTAATTCAAAATAGAGAGAATGGTGACTTTCCGGTTCGGTCCGCATTCGTATGAACGCACCGGATATTCATTTGTAAAAATGTCTTCCGTCATCAGATGACCTCTTCTACCGGGATTAGAAATGCTTTGATGCCTTCTTTCAGCTTCTTCTTTTTCAGTTGCCGCACGCAATCCATAATTTTTGCGACCGCTTCGTCTTCTGCGACGATGAAAAGCATATTATTTTCGCCGGGCCAAACGTGGCTTCCCATGTGGGGGTCGGAATGGGTTCCAACCCCAAACACGTGGGGAATTTTTGTGTAAGTGCTAATGCCGTGGGTTGTTAAACATGCAATTAATTCCGCATTAATGGCTTCGTTGTAAGTGATTTGGACCTCTTTCATAACTCCTCCAATCGGTGAAAGCTGCGTCTTCCTTTTAAACGGGTTTCCACTACGCCGTAAAGCGTGGGAACGAATATGAGTGTAATGAGTGTCGAAACCAACAACCCGCCGATAACCGATACCGCCAGAGGTACCCAGATTTCAGATCCTTCACCCCGGCTGAGTGCCATCGGCAGCAGGCCGAAAATGGTTGTGAGAGCCGTCATGAACACGGGGCGCAGACGGGTTTTTCCACCCTCTAAAATGGCATCGATCACATTTTTCCCGCGTCCCCGAAGAATGTTAATGTAATCGATCAGCACAATCGCGTTATTAACGACGATTCCTACCAGCATGACCATCCCCAGCATGGACATAATATTCAGGCTCTGCCCGGTGATGAAAAGCGCCCAAAGGACGCCGATGATGGCGAACGGCACGGAAAACATAATGATCATTGGGTCGATGAAGGATTCAAATTGCGCGGCCATGACCAGATAAACCAGGAGGATACCCACGATTAACGCCCAGAGAAGCGCTGTAAACGAACTTCTCTGCTGCTCAATCGTACCCGCCAGTTTGATCTCGACCCCCTTGGGAATTTTAATTTTGCTCAATTGTGCTTTTAAGTCTGTCGTCACATCTCCGAGTTTTCGGCCGTAAATATTGGCTTCCACTTTTATGATGCGCTCCTGGTTTTTCCGGTCAAGTTCGACAGGACCCGCTTTCTCGGAGATGGTCGCAAAACTGGACAGTGGAATATGTTTGCCGGTAACGGAGGTGACGAAAATATTGTTCAAATTATTCATTCCCTCCCGTTCACTTTTTTTCAGCCGCAGATAAATATCATATTCATTGCCGCCCTTTCGGTACAGCGTTGCGGTAGAACCGAATACTTGTGTCCGTAAAGTGGTCGAAATGGACGCAATCGTCAATCCCAATGCAGACGCCTTGTGCCGATCGACATTCACCCACAGTTCCGGCTGTCCTTTTTTCCGCGAGATTTCAATTCCGGTAATTCCCGGAATGTGTTCCATTTTCTGCTTAATTAATTGTGCCAGAGAGTCGGTGACGGTCAGGTTGTACCCGTAAATTTCAATGGAAATCGGCTTGCCTCCCCCGGCCATCTGCGCAAAAGCATCCTGCTGGGCGAAATCAACGTCGGAGACCCCGGGAATTTTTTGAATTTTTTCAGCCAGGTCGTGAGCGATCTCTCGATCCGAGCGTTTTCGGTCTTTTTTGGGCACAAGCTGCATCATCAGCCTTCCGTAGTTTTGTCCCTCTTTTTGACCCATCGCAAGTGCAATTCCAGAAAATGGCGAAGAACCGCTTCGAATAATAATGTTTTGACGCTCCGGCACATCTTTTACGGCAAGGGATTCGGCTTGATGCATGATGTGAGTGAGAACGGCCAAATCTGTTCCCGGAGGAGTCTCGATCGTGCCCTGCACCTGTCCCTGGTCGGTGGGCGGCAAAAATTCTTTGTGAATGAAATTGAGAAGCACAAGGCTGACGGCAAAAACCAGGATACCGTATAAGATGGTCCTGCCTCTGTGGTGAATCGCCCAATTCAGAAGTTTTTCATAAAAAAGGGAGAATTTGTCAAAACCCACCCCGACTTTTTCGGAAATGATCCGAAAAACTTTTGTGGTGGGTATTTTAATCCGGGCTTCTTTAAGGAGTAAAGAAGACAGCATGGGCGTAAAAAAGAGAGCCGCAAATAAAGAAGCCGCCAGCACAATAATAATATCCCAGCCCATTTCTTTGAACATGACTCCCACTATTCCTTTTATAAAAATAATGGGAAGAAAAATAGCGATGGTTGTTAACGTGGATGCCATGATGGCGTTTCCGATTTCGGCGGTTCCGAAAACGGCCGCTTCGCCTGCTTCCCGATGCAGTTCGTAACGGTGTCGAAAGACATTTTCAAATGCCACAATCGCATTGTCGACCACCATGCCGATCGCGACAGCCAGCCCTGCCAGAGAAATAATATTAATCGAGTAACCGGCCAAATACAGGAAGATGAAGGCGATAATCAGCGAAAACGGAATCGTCATCGCGACAATGAGACTCCCTTTGATATTTCTCAGGAAAAATAACACAACCAGAAAAACCAAAAGACCTCCCCAGAGAATCGTGGAAGCAAGCCGGCCGATGGAACGCTTGATAAAGATGGATGAATCCATTACAATTTGCATTTTGACGTCGGACGGAAGCACTTTTTGAATTTCTTTGAGTTTTTTACGAACAGCCTTGCTTACGGCGACGGCATTGGCACCCGATTGTTTCTGAACCCAAATCATGACGCCGCGTTTCTGATTGACCCGAACACTCCAGGTCTGTTCCTTGAATCCGTTTTTCACTTGTGCAATATTTCTCAAATAAATGGGCGTTCCCATCCTGTTGGCGCCTATTACAAGATTACGAATCTCATCCGTATTCTTAAATTCTCCCGGCACCCTGATCTGGTAATTCTTTTTACCAATGGTGATCGGCCCGCCGGGCATGTTCATGTTGTTGGCCTTTAAAATATTCATGATCTGTGAGACAGGAATGTTGTAGCTTTCCAGCCGCGTGCGGTTAAGAATAATATTAATCTGGCGTTCCTTCCCGCCGAAAGCAAATGCCGTCCCCACTCCGGGAACACGTTTCAGGGGATCAAGAATTTGTTTATCCACAATATTTGTCAGGTCGTCATAACTTTGATTTGCTTCCACACCCATAAACATGACGGGAATCATGGAGATATCGAATTTGAAAATGATGGGCTGGTTCGCTCCGGTCGGAAGTTCGTCACGCACCATATCCAGTTTATCGCGCAGGTCGTTTGCGGCTTCCGCGAGATTTGTGCCCCAATTAAACTGTATGGCAATTGCGGATACATTCTCTTTGGAAATTGAATTTATTTTATCGATATTCGGAACGGTTGCCACATTATTTTCGATCACTTTTGTGACTTTTTCTTCCACGTCTACAGGAGAAGCACCCGGATAATTGGTGATGATACTGATGCTCGGCATGCTCATGTTCGGCAGCAGGTCGAGGGGTAAATTTAACAGGCTGAAAATGCCGACAATCAGAATTGCGAAAAAAACCACAATTGTCAAAACCGGGCGTTTGACACCGAGTTCAGGTAAATTCATTGATTTTCCTCCTCACTCACGTGCACTTTTTCGCCATCCTGAAGGGCACCCAAACCCAGTGTCACAACCGTGTCGCCCTCTTTCAGACCGGAGAGCACCTCAACCCATTTGGAATTTGCAATGCCCATTTTAATGTGAATTTTATGTGCGATTTGAAGCGAATCGACCCTGAACGCATACGCTTCACTGCCGTGAAGTTCAAGTGCATCAAACGGAATAGACAAGGCGTGTTTCTTAAAAGCCGTCAGGATGCGCACTTTTGCAAACATCCCGGCTTTCAGGAGAAAGCCCGGATTGGCGGCATGAATATTGACCCGGAAACTTCGGCTCACCGGGTCGGAGACGGGCACAATTGATTCAACACGGCCTTTGAACACACGGTTGGGATAACTGTCCACGTGAATGTCCGCTTTCTGCCCGATCTTTATTTTAGGAAGATTTTTTTCCGAGACATTGGTCGTGATTTTGACGGTGGACGTATTCACCAGGTCACACACACCCATTCCTCCCGGAATCATCGGATTGACGATGTCCCCCTCTTCCAGGTATTTCATTCCAATAAATCCTGAGAACGGCGCGGTCATTTTTGAGACCTGCATTTTATATTTGGCCATGTCCAAACCTGCTTTTGCCTGTTTCATCTGTGCTTTTGCCGCTTCAAAACCGACCTGCATTTTATCAAATTGTTGGGCGGAAACGCTGCCCTTCTTTTTTAATATCCGGATGCGTTTCCAATTGAGTTGGGCATTATGAAAGTTGGCTGTGGCAACCGCCAAACCTGCCTTTGCCTGTTCCAATTGGTAAGATGTGAATTTTGTGTCCAACACCGCTATCACGGTTCCGGCCTTTACAAATTGCCCTTCTTTCACATAAATTTTGGCAATTTTACCGGAGATGTCCGGCATCACTTTCAATTTCTGCTTTGGCGTAATATTCCCGGTGAAATCCAGATAGCGCCGTATGGAGTGATAGCCGACTTTTGTTGTCAGAACCGACAAAATATTTTTTTCAGTATTTTTCTTCTGTTCTGTTTTTTTGCTGCACCCGGCGCCAATTAAGACCGCCAGCAATCCCACAAGCAAAATTCCAAATACCTTTCGTTTCATGCAATCCTCCGATAATTAATTATTCCTAACCACAATGATTCACAAAGTTATCCCGCAGAGCCGCTGCGCCGTTTCGGTTTTGTTTCAGCGTGATTTTCCCGGCTCGCCCACGGCCTTCAGCAATTTGGCCGAAGCGATACGATAATCGGCCAGTGCCGAAATATAATCGTTCCTGGCCTGCGTGAGCAGGGCATTTGCATCCAAAAAATCGGTGTTTGTGGCCATGCCTTCTTTAAATTTATCGCTGGTCACGCGAAAGTTTTCTTTGGCTTGCGCCACTGTTTTTTCGGAAACACGAATTTTTTCCTGCGCTTGCTTCGCAGCCAAAAAACTCTCCGTCACTTCCAGAACCACCCCGTCCCGGAGCATTTTTTGCGTAATCTGAATCTGGCGCAGTTGGGATTCGGATTGCTGCTTTTTGAAGTACGTATCTCCCCAGTCAAATAGATTCATTTGCGCCACAACCGAAACCGTCCATGTATTGTAAAAAGTGGGATTGTATTCGCGATCCGGATATTTGTACCCATAATTGGCCACAAACGCCACCGTGGGCAGATAAGAAGCCTTGCTCATGTCAACCATTTTTTTCCCGATAATGACATTTTCTTCCATCATCCGCAAATCGGGCCGATTCTTTTTGGCTAATGCCACGGCTTCCCGGACGCTTTTAAACGGCAGAGGGATAAATTTGAGTGAATCGTCAAACGTAATTTTTGTGTCCAGGGGAAGTCCAAGCACATTGCAAAAGGCGATTCGACTCAATTGTACGGCATTTTTGGCTTTAATCTCCAGCAGATGAACATTCGATAATTGTACTTCTGCCTTTAATAATTCGTTTTTCGTCAGCATCCCCACATGGTACATATTTTGGAGATCTTTTACATGGGCTTCCATTTGTTTAATGGATTCCCTGGCAATTTCTTCAAATTTTTGCGCTTTAATCACGGTCCAGTACGCCTGTTCGACATTAAAAATGAGCGTATTCTTTGTGGCGCGGCAATTCTGTTCGGCCGCATATTTACTGTGCTTGGCGATGCTGTATCCGTTCAGGATTTTCATCCCTGTGAACAGAGGCTGCTGCAGCGAAATGGACAATCCGTAATTTTGATTCCGCCCGATGGTGATTTTCTTGGGTGTTATGCCGCCGGAGAGACCGCCCGGCGCTCCGCCGCCGGGGAAAATATGGCTGAAAGATTTAAGCGGAATAAAGGGCGCGTAATCCAGACGCGTGTAGTTCGCCTGGCTGCTTAATTTCGGGAAAAAGGCTGTCCCGGCTTGATTCAATCTTGCGGCTGTTTCATCCAACTTGGCCTTTGCGATTTTCAAATTATTGTTTTTTTTGAAAGCGATCTGCAAACTCGACTGAACGTTCAGATGAAGGGTTTCTTGTGCCCCTGCAGCGGATGCTGTAAAAATAATAAAGAATCCCAGTAAGGTGTATTTCTTAAAAAATGCGGTCATAAATGCCTCCTGTTGAATAAGCTTAAAACCAAAATCGAAATCCTGCAGTACTCAGCAATAATCCCTGTTCGGTAAAATCATTGCCGAAAAAGAATTTATCCTTTGAAAGAATGAAATGATACCGTGAATCTCCAAACACCGAAAAATGCCTGTTGATTTTAAACGAAAATCCGAGGCCCGTACTAAATCCAGGACTCATTTTATGAAGCTTCTCACCTTCATAAAGAATCACATCGCTGGCGGGGCCGTCTTGGGTATATTTCCAGAAATAAATCCCGACTCCCAATGGAACGTAAATCGTTAGCCGGCGGAAATTCAACTGGAGGTTATTTGAAAACACAATTCCGGAAAGCACATACGCCTGTTTCCGCAGGACATTTGGGCGGTCTGCCTTTTTAAAAATCAGATAGGTGTAAATGCCCTGCACCTCAATCCGGTAATATGAAGAAAGCCGGCGGGAAAAGGATACGCCGTAAACCATCCCCGGCTGCAAAATATCTGCAGATTTTTGATTCGTGCTGTAGGTGCCGGAGACCGCTGCGGAACGGCCGAAAAGAGGGGCAATTCCGAGGGTACTGCCTGCAAAACCTGTCCCGGCAAAGGAGGACAACGGGATAAACAGACACACAATTAAAATGCTCAATTTTTTCATTTGCCTTTCCTCTCTAATTCGATTCCCTTAAAAATGATTGTAAACAAAAAATCAATGTATTTTTCAACATTAAAATTCCTTTTCTGAATCCGCATCCGCATAAACGCGCCTTTGTTTAAATCCTGAATCACTTCGATTAGAAGGTTCATGTCCAAAGGCTTAAAGATTTTTTTATCGATACCTTCCTGCACGATTTCCCGTATTTTACGGGTGCGGTAACTGTTAAATTCCTTTAATCCTTTAAAAATAAGGGGATGAAAACCCAGGAGCTGTTCCTGCGTAAGATTGTAAAAATTAATGTTTTCAAAAAGCTGTCGGTACTGTGTGATAAAAAAGACTTTCAATTTTTGTTGAGGTGTTTCGGATTTCGCAACGGCCTGATTGATGCGCGATTCAAGATCGTGTGCTTCATCTCGAACAATGGTCAGGAAAATTTCTTCTTTGTTTTTAAAATAATGATACAAAGTGGCACTCGCCACGCCCGCTTCTCCGGCAATATCGTCGATATTGGCTTTTGTGTATCCGAACTTACCAAAAACTTTTGAAGCCGCCTGCAGTATCCTATATTTTGTATCCTCTGACATAAAACGCTCTCTCTCAAAAAATCGAATAAATCATTTAAAAATTCGATAGTTTTTTACGAAGATGTTTCCCAAAAGGTTTCATTATTTTTTTTAGAATGTCATAAATATTTAACCCTGAAGCTGAATCGAATAAAAAAAGAATAGCCCACGAATTTTCACAAATGAACACGAATTAAAAAGGGGCAGCTTTGAAGGGCCGGCCTGGGGGAAGAATCTTTAAAAAAGCCCTCTTTTCCGTTGAGTCGTGACGGAAAATTCCGTTTCGTGTTAGTTGGTTTTGTCGAAAACAGTTGTTTTTTCCGGGTATTCTTTGTAAATTTAAACATTATTTTTAAACAGGAAGAAAGGAAACACATGCCGGATCGGTTGAGAATCTGGATTCAAATGGCTGTTTTTGTGGCAATTGCCGTCGCACTGGGTTGGGTATTTTTGGCCATTCCGAACATCGAATTGGTGACGGCCACTTTTTTCCTGGCGGGGTATTTTTTAGGCCCGATGCGCGGCATGGGCGTGGCAGTGGTTGGAGAATTTTTATACTCACTCTTAAATCCGCTGGGCGCCGCAGCGCCCCCCCTTATGGCAGCACAGGTTTTTTCGATGGTGTTGGTCGCCCTCTGGGGAGGATTTTCCGGCCTCTGGGCGGAAAAAATGAAATCGACGATTCGGATTCTGTATTTCGGATTTTCCGGTCTGCTGTTAACCGCTCTATTTGATTTCTTCACAACGCTCAGTTTCCTGGTGTTTGCGGGGTTGAATCAAAAATCATTTATCGCAAGTGTGATTTACGGACTCGGCTTTTACGTGCTGCACATTGTGAGTAATTTCTTTATTTTCCTGACCGTTGTGCCCCTTTCGATTCAATTTCTTCAAAAGCACGGAAGGCCGTTTATCGTAGAACCCGGCCCGGCAGAAGGAATCGAATCGTGAGAGGTGTGCGAATTCTTTTCCTGGCAGCAATGGCTTATTTTATGTCTCAGGCCCTTTTGCGGGCCGCACAGCCCGATTCTCTCCTTGCAGTTGGCGCTCCGGCGAATTCATTCCGCACAGCAATCTGGAGTGTGACCGACAGCAGCCTCCTTTACAATCCGCATGGAAATACGGGACAAATTCTGAACTTCGCCCCCGGACCGGTTTTTCTGTCATCCGGCGGCTACGGACAACCGTGCGTTGTGCTGTCCGGAACAGGTGATTTCTTTGGCATAAGGGCTTCTCTCGACCATCTGCCGGCTTTTTCTTATTTGATGCCTTTTTTTGATGCCCAGCGATTCTCCTGGCCCGGGTTTCAAAAGATTTCGCTTGTGAACAACAGCCCGGGTTTTTCCGGCAATCCTTTTGAAATGGATTTTAAATCTATTTTTGTTCGCCAGGCCCGTCCCTTTGCGCGGGTGGATTATATCACCCGGGATTTTGGCCGGGATGAAGTATTTGCCCTTTTTGCAAAACAGATCCGCCCGGGTCTGCGGTTTCAGGCGGCCGGCGGCCTTGGAAAGTACGGTGGATTCAGGCGTAATTCCGATTATAATTTTCAACAAACGGACTTTCAGTTGGAAAAAAACAGTCAATCCGGAAAACGGCTTCATTTGAATTATTTTTCTTGCCTGGGTCAGGCGGGTTTCCCCGGACCTGTGGGGGCATTCGGGAGTCCCCTTCATCCGAGATTAAGGCGCAAAGTGGGGGAGTCGTTGTTTCAGGGCAGGCTGGTCTGGCCGGTTGAAGGACGCTTTCGTCACGAGGCTTTGTGGCAGCTTCGCTATTTAAGTGAAGAATGGACGAACCACGCCCCTTTTGAACACAGGTTAAGCGAGGAGTGGACCGGCCGGCTGCTGTGGTACACAAGCTTCCGTTTAAACTCGCACCTCTTTTCTATTTTTCCGTCCCTGAATGTCACCCGGTTGAACACCAAAAACCGGAGTCAATCCGTGCTCGAATGGGGTGCGAATTTTCAAGACCGGTTTAACGGTTTCCGGAATTGGACCGGCACGGCAAATCTGGAAATTTCCGGCGGGAATTTCGGACTGTTTCGCCGGCAGGTCGGTTTAAGATTTAAAAAAAGAACCGCAGCGTTTCCGGAACTTTTTGTGCGTTTTACACATCAGACCGGTGGATTTGTGCCGCCTGTTTTTCGGGACAGCACGTCTTACAACCGGGAATGGTTAAAGTATGTCCCGCTTTCCGGACAATTTCAGCCGCAGGACCGGCAAAAACAGATCATGAATTTTCGGGAGGGAATGGTTCTTCCGGTGGTGAGACAAAAAATGCTCAAAATTTCGGCTCTTGCGTCCGCCGTTCAATGGCTGAAACTTCCCGGAGAGGCCGCTTCTTCTCATTTTGTGCATGCGGGAAATCTGAGCCTGTGGGGGAATGCCGGATTCTTGAAACACTGGGCGGTAGAAGGCGCGGCCGGCGGTCATTTTTTGGGCGGAAACCGGGCGCAACTGGCATCGGCACTGCCGCTTATCGATGCCTGGGGGTGCCTGAGCTTTCACGATTTATTTTTCCGGAATGATCTTGACGCCACCTTTAAGATTCTGTTTCAATATCTTGGAAAGACCGAGTTTACTGATTCGGCCGTTCCTGAAATTGTGACCGAGAGTGTCCGTCAGCCGGTTTCCCTGCTGCATCTTTATGGCTATTTCAATGTGGCCGATATTCGATTTTTCCTGAGTTTTGAGAATCTTTTAAATCGGCAATACAGCCTTCTGCCGGGCTACCCGGCCTCCGGCCGCACCTTTCGCACCGGCCTGGTGTGGGATTTCTGGAATTAACCTCCGGCCATTTTTACCAACTTTTGGAGAAAAACCCATTATTCCAATTTCTCTATCAGGATAGCGAGATTAATATGAACACATTTATTTATGGTTCATCGCGAAAATGCGTGAATTTGTGCTGCCATTGGATTATTCCTGAATAAAAGTGAAATTAAATTAAAATCCAAAAATCCGAATGTCAAATGAAGCTCAAAATTCAAATGAAAACCTGAAATAGGATTTGGAGGAAAGGACAGCGGGCAGAACATTGAGGAAGGAAGCTCAGGAATTGACGTTTGCTTTTTCCTCTATTCTTCGTCCAA
>BDTM01000043.1 GCA_002898015.1 bacterium BMS3Bbin03
AGCGTCCTTTAGGGCGCTTCCCATTCTTAGCCTGATGGTTTACCATCAGGTGGATTTGTTCCCGCAATAAACCCGATCCACCCGTAAGTGAGGTTTTACCCCAGCGCTATTTTATTCTTGCAATCCCAGGCCTTTTCGGGTAAATTAAAAATTAGGTGACTCTAATAACCACTAATTATACGAATGACATGAATTTTAATTTTATTAATGAGTGTACTCTAAAAACCACTAATAACACGAATTGCACGAATTTTGATCAAATTAATTTCAATAAAATCAATTCGCAAAAATTCGTGAATTAGTGGCTAATATCTTTTTAAAATAGATTCAAAAATGGATCTAACTTATTTTTCCGGAATATCTCATGAAATCCTTAAATTACTTTTTTGTTGAGAGTTTGATTTGTGTTTTGATTTTAACGGGCCCCGGTTTAAAACCGAGCCGGGGGCAGGGGGCAGTGCCCGATTCGCTTCACAAACAAATTTCCGTTAATTTACGGCTTCTTAAATCTTCTCCCAAAAACCCTGAAATTCTTCTTCACATCGGAAATCTTTATTTACAGATTGAAAAATCGGATTCAGCCCTGTTCTGGTTTAATCGGGCGCTTGCCCTGACGGACACAATACCGAAGCTTTTCAATGCCGCCGGCAAAGCCTATTTTAAAAAAGGCAAACACAAAATCATTCCGCTGGAACTGCTTCTGAAAGCCATGAAAAAGGACAACTATTCAAAAGCCATTCAATTTTTTCAGAAGGCGATCGCACTGCAGCCCGCTTTTCCGGATGCCCGGTACAACCTGGGCAGGGCGTTTCTGGCACGAAAAAAATCGGGCGATCTTGAGCGTGCCCGCCGTACATTTATACAATTGGAAATAAATCAGCCGGAGTACAAAGACACCGGCTTCCAGATAGGGTTGACGTTGATGGCAATGGGGGAGCCGAAGCCGGCAATCCGGCAATTTGACGACTATTATAAAAATCATCCGCGGGATGCGCGTCCCCTGATTCAAATCGCCAACAGTTTCATGGATCTCGGGGAGACCAAAAAGGCGAGTCATTATTTTTTGACCGGCGTCGTACATCTGCGTGACAGGAAAACGCTTCATAATCTCTTTCTGCAGATCAAAGGCATTGCCACCAAATCGGAAATTCGACGCTATGAAGCGCTGCCTCTAAAAAAGAGGGGGTTGTTTTTCAGGCGATTCTGGGGCAGACGCGATCCCACCCCCACAACGGAGACAAACGAACGCTTCACCGAACACTATCGCCGTGTGCGGTACGCAAAAAGCCATTTTCCTTCGGTTACGCCGCCCTACTACGATGACAGAGGCAAAATTTACGTCAAATACGGCGCGCCGGACATGCGTTACATCTCAACAATGACGGCTGCAAACATTCGTGAAAATGAATCATGGTCTTATGAAAATCTCAAAAAAGGCCTGGATTTTGACTTTGTCGAGCGAGGGGCCACCTTTCAATTGGTCTCCGATCTCCGGAGTGCCGCACCGCCCGGTTCCGATTTTGTCACCCAATTGGCGATTGCGCGCTCCCTGTATGCGGAACGGGCGCCCGAACTGGGCGGCCTGTACGTGCGCCTGGCTTACGATGTGGATGATCTGACCCTTATGGATTTTGTTGCAGAGAAAGAAAATGCTGCCCATGAAGCACCGCCGTCCATTTACAATTTTAATTACCGCGCCCGGCCGCTGCCTTTTCAAATTTCTTTCGCCCAATTTCGCGGAAAAAACCACACCACCAGAATCGAAATCTATTACGGCATCAACCTGAACAATCTCACGTTTGTACCCTACTTTCATCAGAATTTTATTTCCACCTTAAAATATTCTTTCGTCTGGCAGGACACCAATTACATTGAGCTTCAACGAAAAAATGAGCAACTTAAGTATTTTGAGAAAGATACGCTTCAATTGCGCAAGAGAGAGAAAATCGATCTGTACCCGTTTTATCTCAAACCCGGGCATTACAACTTTGCTTTTCGAGTGGAAAATCCGGAGGGGAAAAAATTGGGTATTTTTAAAGATCCCGTCACCATCAGGGATTTTTCGGGAGATTCTCTTCTGCTGAGTGATATCGAATTGGCGAATTCGATTCAATTTTCGAACCTTCCGGGGCCGTTTCGAAAAAACGACGTTTCCGTTCAACCTCATCCCTCTCAAAAATATTCGGCCCATAAACCGCTTTACATCTATTACGAAATTTACAATTTAAAAAAATCACCGGCCGGGAAAACACATTACGAGACGACTTACACCGTTTCCACACAGTCCGCGCAGCATTCATTTCCGAAAAAGATGATTCGCTCGATCCGGAGTTTGTTCGGAAGAAGAAAGCAAAGTTCGATCTCTTCATCTTACAAGAGATGGGGAGAGACGCGGCAGGAAGCGGAATATCTCTCATTCGATTTAACGCGCCTGCCGCTCGGGAAAACCAGGATTCGCGTCCTTGTGAAGGATTTAATCTCAGGGCAGGTCCGGCAAACATCTGTGAGTGTTGATTTGTTTTAACGATTCGGGTCTCGGGTTTGCCGTAAAATCACGAGGCGCTAAGATGATGATTTTAAAAGAAACAGGTGACACACCCCGTCCGCCTGCGGCTGAATCATTACGATTTATGAAATGAAGGGTGGGAATTAGTTCAAATCACTCCGGGAGAACACCATGGGATTTTGCACAGACACAACGCCTTCGGGTATGGGTTTAAATTTAATATGTCGAATGACCTGAAGCAGCTCTTTGACAAAAGCCGGATTTCCCATTGTTGACGAGACAATTTTGGCATCCAGCACTTTACCGGACGCTGCAATTTTAATTTCTACAATGACCTTTCCCGTGAGATCGGGATTCGTTTTCAGATATTTGTTATAAACATACGTAATGCGGCCCATGTACGAAACAATCACGTCCCGGATGGACTGCTGGCTCCGGTGCCCGACGGCTGCTTGATCGCCTGAAATTTCGCTCATTTCCTCAAGATTGACGCCGCCTTTCTCCTTGAGCTTAAAATTTTCCTGAACCTGGTCCTTTGTGATCAAATTGTCCACCGATGGCGTATTTGAGGATAAAAGATCCTTCAGGTCGCCGCCTTTGTCTTCGAGAGACGGAAGTTGTACCTGTAAATCTGTTCCGGATTGGAGCGCTTCGTCCAGCTCACGCACCAGGCCCTTACCGATGAGCGCATCCACAACCGTCCCGCTTTTGCCGGCTTTGCCTTTTCCGGCGATTAACCCCAGAAGTCCTTTTTTCACCACGGCTTTTTTGGCGGCCTCAAAAGCGGCTTTTTCTTTCGCCGCCGGAGTGGCTGTTTTTTTCGCTTCGGATTTTTTCTTGGCCGATTCCCGGTTCTCCTTTTTATTGGCCAGACCCGTCTTACTTATGCGGGCTGCCGCTTTTACTTTTTTAGGTCTGATAATAAATCTTGCCACCCGCCTGGTGACTTTTTCGAGGCTGAATTCTTTCTTAGGCATGGGTTTCGCATTGTAAACTTTTACCGACCAGAGCGTGCCCAAAGCGATGAACAAAAGAATAGCCAGTTTATAAGGAATATCCGACGTGAATCCTTTTAAAAAACGGTGATAAAAGTTCCAATAATGAATGGAATCATCCGAAGGATCCAGGCGGCCGTTGAAGTTAAATTCAAGGCGGGTTTGTCCTATTTCCACCCAGCCTTTTTTGCCGGGTCTCACAGGGATTTTAAAGAATTTCCCCTTTTTCTTGAGTAAATCGTAATCAATGAGATCCTGAATGTTTAGGCTGGATTTTTCATTGGAAATCCGGCCATCCATGAAGTCGTCGACGTTCAGGGTAAAATAGCGGCCGTTTCCCTCAAACAGGACATGCTTTTGAGGCACATGTTCGCCATAGACGGTCAGATCATTGGAAATGTCGTGTCCCACACGGTATTTTTTATTGAGTTTCAGGTAGAAAACACGTACCCCACCCTGATCTTCAATTTTTATGCGCAGAATTTCAGATTTATGTTTCATTTGTGTTACGGGTTATCTTACTCTTTTTTAAGAACGGCAAGCTGCATTGCATTGTATCCAACCTGCCCACAGGTGTACATCACTTTTTTCAGCAATTGAAAAGGAATATCTTTGTCGCCCTGAATCGTGATTTCCCCCCGAAATTTCATTTTTGCATCCAGAGTGGAAAGACGTTCGGATATTAATCGTTTTGCTTTTAAATCCAAATAAAGATTTTTGATCAGTAAATTATTCGACTTCAGGACGTCACTGATTTTTGCCATTTTTGCCCCGTCCAAAAGGATCCATTCACGCGTCAGCCCGATCACAGAGGTTGTTTCAGGCGCTTTCAGAGCCGTCGACGAGGGCAGTCTCAAATCATTGGCGACCACCGGTATTTGATTTTCTGTGGCGTAGTTTTTAAGCAAAAATACAAGCAGAATCGTAAACATGTCGATCATCGATGTCAGACGAAGCGTGAAGGTGACGGTCCGTTTTCTTTTTCGATTAAAAACACTGCCTGCCGGAAAAGTATGAGCCATAATTACCCCGAAATTGAAAAGTTTGGAAATCCTGATTCACGACATTTATCCATCACTTTCACGATTGTGTCGTATCGAATCGAAGCTGCCGGAGAAATAATGACATCTTCTAACTTTGGGAAATCCTTTTTGACAGATTTTAATCGCTCTCCCAAAAGTTTTAAATCATATTTCCCGTCCACCATATTGACAAACGGCAATTTTTTCTCAGATGTTTTCACCTCAAATCCTTTTTCCTGAATGGAAACAACCAGAACGGTTAAGTCTTTCAAATCTGCCGCATTTGCTGCTGTTGAAGAAGTTTGGTCCGTGGAGGGCAGTGAAAAATCAATACTTGCAATTTTTATAAAAGACGCCGTTAACAGCAGAAAAGGAATTAAAATAACAAATATATTCATGACCGGTGTCACGTCTATTTCTATATCCTCTGTACGTCTCTCTTTTCCGATTGTCTGCCGAAGATTCATATTGAATGACCTTATTTATTTGCCTTTGCCCTGCGTGACAGAGCTTGATAAATCACACCGACATTTTCATTAATTTCATCGATCGATTCGTTTGTTCTTTCTAACAATATGGAATAAAGAAACATAATCGGGATGGCCACAATCAAACCAAAGGCTGTTGTATTTAATGCCAGAGCGATACCGCCCGACAGTAACGCCGCTTTTTGAGAGGCATCCGCATGAGCAACCGCCTGAAAAGATTGAATGAGACCCCAAATTGTGCCCAAAAGACCCAGCAGCGTCGCCACATTTGCCGTCATCGACAGATAACCGGTTCGCTTTTCTAATTTAGGAAGAACCGTCAATGCCCGCAATTCAAGTGCACTCTGGATCTCTTCGGGCTCCATCAGAGATTTCTCAAGACCTGCCCGTATAATTCTGGGTAAAGCCGCTTTTGAACGATCACATAATGTAATGGCCTTGTCAATATTATTTTCATGGATAAAATGAATGATCTGATTCGTAAAACCTTTGCTGTCAATTCGATTTATTAAATAAATCACGATAAATCGTTCAAGCACAATGGCAAGCCCCCACAGGCCAACGGCCAGAATAATGTACATAAATACACCGCCATTTTTAAAGAAAGCTATTACAGCATCCAAAATCGTATCCTCCTCTTCTTCTCAGCCATTTACCACGGAATCAGCATTTTCTGTTTCTTGTTGAATTTTCGCTCGAATGTATCTTTATCAAGCGGTTTCATAATTTCATCAATAAATGAGCGATCAATGATAATATCATCCACTTTTGGATCGACGCCCGGAATGATGTACACCATCTGGGGCTTTTCAATCCAGCCTTTGATCTCAATTTTGTTCAGGAAAAGCTTTTTCGCCTGCTGGGTGACCCCGCTTGTCGGACTTTGCCCGGCTTTTTTGGGGTTCTTCTTTGGTTTTTCCTGTGCCTGCAAAGCGACCGGCATTAAAATTAAAAAAACAACAATCATCAAACTCTGTTTACGAATTAAAGGTTTCATTCGACTTTAACACCCTTTTGGATTAAACTTGCAAAATGGGTCAGGCTTTTTTGTATCCATTTGTTTACAATGTGATTTTTCTTCCCCTGCTTCAGATTCGCCTGATAATATTTGGCGGCTTTCTTTAATAAGGGTGCGGCGGCTTCATTTAATTTTAATTGATAAGCGGCCACTTCCTCGGTCGATAAATTTTTCGGCAGGGGCGAATTAATCATGGCATTTGCGAATTCTTCCCAGGCCCGGCCGATTTCGTAATAAGACGCCGTCACCCATTCCGCCACCCGGAAGTCAATGGTTCGCTTAAAATCCTGCAAACAGATTTTCAGGTATTTTTTCTTGGCGTTCAGGCTGGACGCAAAATCGGATGTTATTTGAATAGCCAAATAATCTTGAAAATGAATTTCTCCGATCAGAAAAGCCGCGTTTGCCGCGTAATAGGGATTTAAATTGTCCTTTTTATGATTGCCATAAACGTTTAAGGCTTTTTTAAGAAAGGTCAAAGCCATTTGAGGATTCGATTGTGTGTAGTAGCCTTCCCCAATCTTGAAAAGGGCTTCCACATAATGGTTGTAATTGTCAAAAATAGTGATGTACTTTGTATAAAGATCGATGCTTTTGTTCCAATCCTTTTTTTGATAATAACAATTTGCGGCAAAATAAAGCGCCTTTGCCTTGAGGGGAGAATTAACCTCGACTATTTTCAAATAGTCTTCGGCGGCTTTATCCCACTGTTTCATTTTTTCCCGGTAGGCGGCGGCGGTCACGGCAACTTTATCCAGCAGCTTGGAATCCGGATATTTGTCAAGAAATTTTTCATAAATCAGGGCCGCACTGACGGTATCCCCGGCGGCTTCGAATTGCTTGCCCGCCTGAATCAGGGCCATCTCCGCCACTGTGGAATTAGGATATTTAACGGCGGCCTTTGCATACTCTCTTGCCGCCTGCATTATTTCTCCGGATTCACGCAGTTTTTCCGCCAGTTTATAATGGGAAGAAGCCATCATTCCCTTCGCTTTGTTCACCAGATTTGTGGAATCCGGGATGGCCGTTACAACGGATTGATACCATTTTTCGGCACGTGCGTAGTTTTCTTCTTTAAAATACGATTGTGCAATCAGCATCATCGCCTTGCCGTAGTATTCACTCTCAGGATAGTGGTTGATAACGGTCAAATAGGCCGCACGCGCCAGATCGTAGCGCTGAATTCTGCTTAATTCGTCGGCTAATTTTAGTAAGACTTCCACCGTTCGCTTGCCGTCCTTAACCAGATTCGGAAATTCCAGTGAAGCCAAAACAAATTGTTTCATCGGAAGATTTTTAACCTCGATACGCACGGTATCTTTGGTCGTCAAAAATCTTGGGACTTCGAAAGCAACCGGTTTTACGTCCGAATAATTCTGAGCCGCTTTTAAATAGCTTAAAATGGCATTGTAAGCGGCATCTTCCAGATAGTCCGTCGAAACGGTGTCGTGCGCCACACGGCGATAATTTTCTGCCGCACTTTCATAATCCCCGATCTGATATTCGCTTTCAGCCATAAAATACCGCACTTTGTAAGCGCCCGGATCGTCCTTGTAATCTTGCAGAAATGTTTTGTACCAACGTATCGCTGTTCGATATTCGGTTTTATCTCCGTTGAATTCCCGCGCCTGAAGCTGGTGATAAATACCGACGTTGTAAAGGGCATCCCGAACAATTTTGTGGGCATGATTTCGGATGGAATCACTTTTGGTGTTTTTGTACCACTCACTTTCAACCCCATATTCTTTGATCAGATTCTCTTGCTCTTCATTCGCTTTTTGCGGATTCCATAACTGTTTGTAACTGGCCACAATGTTTAACTGGATATCCGGCGCGTAGGCCACATCGGGGAATGTCTCCAAAAGGATACGATAGGTTTTAATGGCTTGTTCCAACCGATCCTGTTTCTTATAAATATCCCCCATACGTTTTAAAATTTCATCGTCATTCGAATCGCTGCCGAATGAAAGCAGAAAATCTTTTGCTTTTTCCGGTCCGCCGTATTCCGTAAAACTGATGGCCACATATTGCAAGGCTTCATCGATTAAATCCGTCGATGAGCGATCCAGATACTGGCTTTTCAGGCGTTTCTGTGTCTTAATATCCTTTAACAAATACATAAAATTGCTTATGGCGGCGGGATATTGATTCAGCTTATAGTAGGTCCACCCAAGCTTGTACAACGACATATCAAAGAAAGCGTTGTTCCACATAACTTTTGTGACCAATTTTGAATAATAAGTAATTGCGTCCTCATATTTCCCCTCATCAAAAAAATGCTCTCCCAGGCGGAAATAAGACTCAGCCACAAGCGGGCTGTCCGGTGTCCGGGTGACCAATTTATCAAAATATTCCTGACTTTTGGTTATATTATTTTCTTCCTGATAGCAAAGCGCCATGCGGTAAAAAATTTTATCGATGAAACTGATGTAAGGATATTGATTCTCTAACTCCTGCAAATAATCGAGGGCATCGTTAAAATCAATTCTGGGCGCAATTGGCTCAATGTTCAGATTGCCGGAATCATACGCGGTCAGTTGTTTGTTATATTGAGCCATTTGTTTTGCAAAATCTACCCGGGCTTTTTTAATCGATAATTCCGAAAGCTGGAACAGGATATTCGGCGTAAATTCACTGTTGGGATATTTTAGCAGCAATTCTTCATTTTTATGAATGGCATTCTCCAATTCGGTACTGCTCAGATTGCCCACAGCCAAATGCATTCTCTGAATGGTTTTATCAACGGATTGGAGCTTGTTTTTTTCCTGCGCCTGACCCGACGTGAAGATAACCAAACTAATGAACAGACCCATTACAAAATAGAAAGTCTGTCTCATGGTTAGTGCTCCTGTTCTTTCAAATAGAGTGCCCTGGAAATACCGTATTCGGCGTAACTTCGCCAATCTTTATTTCGCCTTTCATAAACCAGCTTCAACTGCTGGATTTGAGTCAATAAATTTTGATAATCTTCTCTTTCGCTCACAATTTGCCGCAAAAGAATTCTCCGTCTTTTTTCAAGTTTATTTTTTTCATTCAACATGAATTTCGGTACATACTTTTTACTGCCGGTTAATTGAATTGAATTGAGCAAACGTGTTTCGATCATCAATAAATTGATCTGGATATTCTTTATTTGCTTCTGTTCCCGGTCTATATTTTCGGCAATTCTTCTGATGATTAACTCATTTTTTTTACTCTTTGGAAACCGCTCTACAATTTTATTGAAATAATAGATGGATTTATCATAAAGGTGAAGCTTTAAATGCGCCTGACCGAGCAGCAGATAAACTTCCGGAATATATTCGCTGTGGGGATATTTTTTCAATAAGATTTCGAGCGGCGGAACAACATTTTGGTATTGTTTCAGCTTAATATATCCCCAGGCCAACCCTAACAAGGCTTTGCTATTGGCTGCACTGTTCGGCGCCACTTTTTTTAAATACTTAATAGAGCGCTGATAATCTTTTAATTCAAAAAACAGGAGTCCAAGAACAAGTCTTGCACGTTCTTGCAGGGCAGATGTGTCAGTATATATTTTCGGTAAGTTTAAAATATTGTCAAAGGACTTAATTGCCTTATCGACATTTTTTTTTTAAGATATCCCAGACCAATGGTGTAAAGAGCATATCCTCTGAAAGAGCTCTTGTGAGGCACACGCTTCAACATAAGGATCGCTTGTGTAAAATCATTCGAATAGAAATAACTTTGCCCTGCGTAGTAATACGCACCGTCCATTTCATTCATGTTCGGAAATTTTTCCGTAATCACCTGAAAATAAGTTAAGGCTCTGTTGTACATTTTTTCCGTATAATAAACACGTTCCAATCCGTAAATTGCATTGGACACATAAGGTGAATCCAGATAATTTTTAATCAGATACACATAAATCTTTTCGGCGGCCGAATACAATTCAAGATGAAACATGCACGTGCCCAAATTATAAAGAACCGCATCGAGGTTTTTGTAATCGCTGTAGTAGTCGGTGATCACAATCAAATTCTGGGCGGCTTTCCAATACTCCCTCGATTCCATTTCACTCAAAGCATTTTTATAGACTTTTTCTGCAGCCCGATTTATAGCTTCCTCAGAATGGGTTGTGCTTTGTAAATTCCCGGCAAATACATTTGAGATAAACACCAGGCATGCAAAGGGCAATAAAAAATATTTCATTGTAAAAATCGGCTTAATCCTTTTTAGGCTTCTTCTTAGTCTGTTTTTTCTTTAACATTTCTTTCATTTGTGTGATTTCTTCATCGGCTTTACCGCGTTCTTTCCGCAATGCCTCTTGCCGTTCTATTTGATCCGATCTCAGCTTGCGCTCTCTTCGTTTATCGATCGCCTGGGTGGCATATTTTTTCAGAGGAATGTATTTTGTTACACCCAGCCACAATTTCCAATTGGCATAATCTTTTGGTTTGTATTTGGTGGCTGGGTCGTCTTGCGTCAATTTCAAGTCCAGAGCGATATTCATGATCAAATTGTACGGGCCTACAAAGACGATTCCCTGATTGGAATACATCCAATTTTCTTTAAATGCAATCTCAGATCTTCGATGAATAAATTGTCTCGAATCGAATTCCCAATAAAACATCGCACTTTTAACAGGAAATTTAAATCCCACGCGCGCATACGTTTCATCAATTTTGTTAGCGAACATTCCGTCGAATAATTTATGATCCATGTAGCCGCCGTTGACATAAACCTTCAACGGATATTGAAGCGCATCCGTTAAATTGAATGTCATGTAGGCCTCCGGTGTCCACCCGATGCCGTCGGCGGAAAATGCCTCATAGGGCACATTCTGCTCAGGCGCGGTTGGAAAGATAATTTTGCTGCCCACACCCAGCGAAAAAAAGCGGCTCGTGATAGGAATCTGAAGTTTTAAGCCCATTTGAGTGTTGCCGACAGGCCCCCAAATGTGGGATTGATCATCCTGATAAGCCACGAATCTGCCGTCAAACTCGAGGAATGAAAACAGCCCATACGTAAATGTGAGGCTCAGGTGATAATCTTTCGCAAGTGAACTGTCCGATTTTTTTAAATACATGCTGCCAAACGAACTCACATACAAATTTCCGGAATTCACGGTCTCTGCCGATGTGATTCGGAATAAACCTCTGCCCCCGTTAATGGAAATTTGTGCCGGTGACCGGCTCGAAATTCCCAGGAAAATCAAAATAGAAAAGACGATAAAATTAAAATGGTTTGGCCTTGGCAAAATAGTCATTGCTTCGATCCGTATTTTATTCGTTTCTTTTGACTAAAAATGTCTTAAAATATAAATCATTCCTTTATTAATTTCAATGAAAAATTTTTCCAATTACAATTTTGACATTAATTTGTTCTTATTTGTATACGATAGTGTTCAAGAATTGCATCCAAAATTTTATCTCGCCATTCAATATCCTTTAATAAATCGTTTTGATCCGTTTCAACCATCAAAACCGGGAATTTAGATTCAATTTTCCGAATCCAATAGTCGTAGCGTAAGTTTAACTGGAACAAATATTCTTTATCAATATTTCTTTCCACATCTCTCCAGCGTTTTCGAATTCTGCTCAATAACGTCCAGGGAGACGCTTTTAGATAAAGGATTAAATCGGGTGAGCGAATGGTCTGGACCATGGTTTCATACAAATCCCTGTACGTGGCATAATCCTGCTTTTCCATGAGATTTTGCCGGTATAAATTTTCTGCAAACACCTCGGCATCCTCAAAGATGCTCCGGTCCTGGACAATGGGTGTCCCTGCATTCTGAAAATTTAGATGAGATTTGAAACGCTGTGTGAGAAAAAAAATCTGGGAATGAAAACTCCACCGGGCCATGTCTTTATAAAAATTTGCCAGATAGGGATTCTCAACGACTTTTTCGTAATAAGGCGTCCAGCCCAACTTTTTCTCAATAATCTGCGTCAGCGTGGTTTTACCCACGCCAATGTTACCCGCAATCACCAGGTAATAGGGATTTTCTTGCATAAAACGGCTTTTTAATAGTCCAATTTTTCCGAAATGGATTTCGCCTGCATAAACAATAACAGGTAATCGCGTCCGCCCGCTTTTGAATCGGTGCCGGACATATTGAATCCGCCAAACGGATGCCCGCCGACCAGCGCACCCGTGCATTTTCGATTAATGTACAAATTACCGGCATGAAATTCATTTTTGGCTTTTAAAATGTGCTCACGATTAACAGTCCAAACCGCTCCGGTCAGACCGTATTCCGTACCATTTGCGATGGCAATGGCCTCATCAAAATTTTTCGCCTTGATGACGGCCAATACGGGACCAAAGATTTCTTCCTGTGCCACACGGGAATCCGGCGCAAGATCCTTTATAATGGTGGGCTCAATGAAAAAACCGTTTCCTTCTATTGTATTCCCGCCGTAAATCAGCTTGCCCTCTTTCCTGCCGATCTCAATGTAATAGCGCACTTTTTCCAAAGCGGCCTGATTGATGAGAGGCCCCATGTAGTTATTCCTGTCTTTTACAGGACCAACCGTAATTTTGGATGCTTTTTCCGTCAGCAAATCCACAAATTCATCGTAGACATCCTGATGCACAATAACGCGTGAAGCGGCCGAACATTTCTGCCCCTGGAACCCGTAGGCCGACGCCGTTGTGGCTGCCGCCGCCTTGTCCAGATCTGTCTCACGGTCCACGATTATGCCGTCCTTACCGCCCATTTCGGCCACCACACGCTTAATCCAAATCTGGCCTTCCGTGTGTTTCGCCGCTAATTCGTTGATTCGTAAACCCACATCACGGGAACCGGTAAAGGAGATAAACCGAATTTTGGGATGTTTTACGATGAAATCACCAATCGAGGCGCCGCTGCCCGGCACAAAATTCAGAACTCCCGCAGGAAGCCCGGCTTCGATCATAATTTCAGTGAAGAGGTGTCCTATTTTCGGAGAATCGCTGGCGGGCTTAAGGATTACGGCATTTCCGGCCACAATAGCGGCACTGGTCATTCCCGCCAAAATCGCCATCGGGAAATTCCACGGCGGAATGATGGCGCCCACTCCAAGCGGGATGTACACCAGCTCCGGAAATTCCCCGGGAACAGGCGTCACCGGCTGCGTCTCAGAATAGCGTATCATTTCCCGTGCATAAAATTCGAGAAAGTCGATGGCTTCTGCCACGTCCCCGTCGGCTTCCAGCCAATTCTTTCCTTCTTCCAGCACCATCCAGGCATCGATTTCGATCCGGCGCCTTTGCATGATTTGTGACGCACGCAGCAGCACGGCCGCTCTTTCTTTGGCGGGAAAGTTTTTCCATTTTGCGAAGGCCTTCAGGCCGGCTTCGATTGCCTGATCCGCCTCTTTTTTTGATGCCTTCTGAAATACGCCGATCACCTGATTTTTATCACTCGGATTGATGGACTCAAATTTATCTCCGGATTTCACCCATTTCCCGCCGATATAAAGGTCATATTCTTTTCCGAAGTTTTTCTCCGCCCGGACTAATTCCTCTTCCATTTGTTTCTTATTTTCGGGAATGGAAAAATCTTTGAAACTCTGATTCTTAAATTCCGGCTGCATGGCTCCTCCTGAATTTCTCGTTTGGAAATCGCTGTTTTGATTTTAATTTCAATTTATAGAATTTTGGTTCAAAATGCCAGATAAAAAAAGCCCCTTTTTGAGAAGAGGCTCATAAAAAATTTATTGCTTCAATAGATGAATTTTTACTTCTTTTCCTCACGTTCCAGATGTTCTTTTGTGACCTTGAGAATCTCTTTCTGAGTGGCGCCCAGAACATCCGGCTGGCCGTCTCCATCTAAATCGACCGGTTTGACATAACTAATTTCCGGATCGATCTTGATCAAACCTTCCTTCAGCCCAAGTTCGAATCCCTTAATGCTGTTTTGATTAAAGGTGATTACCCGGTCTTCGATTCGCCCGTTTTCTCCGTGACATGCCGTACAGGTGCCGTTTGCACCCAGTGCCTGGTTTGCCGGCAGGACATTGTGGGAAACTTTAAAATAATGGGCGGCGAGATAAAGCATGGGATCCGGGTTTTTTTCGCCTTCTTTCTTCAGAACCTTCGTAAGGGCTTTTCGCATCTTTCGGATATCGTCCAGTGTACTGATTTCCGGTTTCATGTCGGGACGTCCCCCGATGCCGGTTTTGTCGTAAATCTTAGCCCGTGTGGAAAGTTTGGCATACATCCGGCCGTTTTTATCCCGGAACACCCCTTTCACAGCCGCATTCAACTCCCGCGGATAAAGAATTTTGCCCATCGTTTTATCGTACCAGGTGATCACCAGAATGGTATTTGCAATGATAATTTGATTTCCCCGCATTCCTTTTGAATAGATTAAAACGGGTTCCCAGTCGAACCCTTTTTGACCCGTTATCTTCCGGTACATCTTCCCATAAGCGTCATCCGGGTGATCCGGCAGCATGTAGGCAAGCGGGGCCAGCTTATCGGTGGAATAGGTGTCATTGTCTATATGGCCCACAAGCCAGGTCGTGTTTCCCATGCCGTAAAAGGGGATCGGGCCGTAATAAGGAGGCAGCATCACCTTCATCATGCTCCCATCCGGCTTTGGAAAATGGCGGTTGTCGTAATTGGCCCAGAACCCAAGGCTGTAGTCGAATGTGCGAAATGACCAGTACCGGACTTCCGGGATATGGCAGACCTGGCAGGAAATATCTTTGATATGGGTCTGAGCTGCACTTCCGAACATCCTTTCGTGGGCATCCGTCGGGTCGGGGCCCTCGCCTGCCGTGATATGGCAGTAATAGCAATTATTGGGCGGGGGATTATTATCCAGATCATCCCGGACATGATTTCCGGGATCATTTCCTTTTCGAAAATTATGATCGGCATTTACGGCATAAAAATCCCAGGCCAGGGAATCCGGTTTGGCAAGCGCATGGCAGGAGGTACATTCAAACCCTGCGGCGGCATGCACATCGTATCCCGGATCTTTTTCTGTATTCGGGTTCAGATTCCAGATCTCGCCGCGCTTGACGATATCCGCTTTCATTCCCATGCCCCACGTCCGTATCGCAAAACTTCCGTTAATCGGATCCTTGATGCCCGCATGGCACTGCGCGCAAACGCGCATCCATTTATTCTGTCCGTTTCCGGTCGCTCTTGTGCTCAACATGGGAACGGTAAGGTCATTATCCTCATCAAATTCGCCGGCCTCATAGTAGACCTCGGATACGAATTCTTTGCCTTTTTTAACCAGTTTTACGTACGTCAGGGGTGCGCCGTTCTGGTTGTTGTCCCAGCCCATTAGTGCCGCCGAGGGTGCCGAACGGAAAAAATGGCCCAGAAACTGTCGTTTAGCCGCCAAATTTGTGTACCGAAATCCCTGTCCTTCCACAAACGGCGCACGCATGTAATTTCTGGAATCGGCATCCGGATTGTCCAGATCTGAATAAAACCGGCCGGGTTTGAAATCAATTTTGCTTCGTGACAGAGGATCGGAGTAAGTAAAAGCGGATTGCCAGCCTTTTCCGGGATAAATTCCCAATGAGACGGCAACCACTTTCCCTCTTTTCCGTTTGGCAAAAATGCGCACTCTCGGATTGTGCGCCGCAGGTTTTATCCCGGCGGCATCTGTTATGCGTTTTGAATCCGGATCCAGATGACAGGTAAAACAATCCGTCTCGAGAGATCCTGATTTCCACCATTCAAATTTATGCGGCTTTTTCAAATACCCCTGAGCCGTTTCTTTCGTCGTATAAGCATAATAATCGCCATCCAATTTGGGAACCGAGTTCGGATCGACGGAATCCAGCCGGCGTCCGGTCCGGTCGTACTCGTACGGCCCCCCGCCCGGATGACAGGAAGCGCACGTAAACACCTCTTCCGGGGTCCCGATATCGAAGGTCAATTGTGATTTATTGCGTTTATCCGCCAACTGGCGGTAGGAAGGCGGTCACCAAAATCCAAATTGGCCGGGAGACGTGAGATATTTGTTGTGATATTGAGGATGTTCTTTGCCCCAATCATCATTCACAACCGTCGCGCCGATTTGAAAATGGTAGGCACTCGTGATGGATTTGTAATTGTGACAGGGACTGCAGGTCTGCTGCGGACTGAAGGGAGCGCCTTTGAAATACGTCACGCCATTTAAAACAAGTTTCCGGCCGTTTCTCCTGGCCATTTCAATGACGTTGTTCCCATTTTCATCCAGCAGCGGAATTTTGGGATGCTCGGTAGCATAGGCCTGAAAGGCGAACCCCAAGACCAGAAGAAACCCCCACTTCCAGTGCCTGAAATACCTCATTTTAATCTCCCTTCTTTTGGTTGATGTGAAAACAGTTCTGTTTTAAAAGCGGCGACTCCGGTAAAACGCTAACCCATGATTTCCGTTTCGATTTGCCGAATGAGAGAAATAACCTCCCCCGGGGAGGCCGCATTTAAGAGCATCTCCCGTGCTTTCTCCGGCCGGACCATTCGGGAAATTTTCGCAAGTGTCGTCAAATAGGATTTCAAGCCCCGAATGGGTACGGCGATCAAAAAAATCAAACGCACGGGCAGCCGGTCTTCCGATTCAAAATCGACCGGCTCTTTAATACGAGAAAAAGTCACAATCATACGGTTCACATTTTCCGTTCTGGCGTGCGGAATTGCCACACCGCCGCCAATTCCGGTGCCGCCTAATCGCTCCCGTTCCAACACTTCTTCGTAAAACCGTTCCGGATTTTTAAGTTCCACCCGTTTTTGAACCAAATTTTCGATTACCCGCTTTAGGATTTCTTCTTTGGTCTTCCCCTGAACATCTAAGAGAACTAAATCTTCAGATACGAATTCCGAAATTTCCAATGATCATTCCTCTGCATCAAAAACTTTCATTCCCTTGGAATCAACCCAGATGGCTTCTCTTTTCCTGCGGAATAATCGACGGCTGAGCCGAAACCGGTCTTTTAATTTTTTCTGAATAACCGGCAGTGCATCGAGTGCAATCTGTTCCCCTTTACGGACCAATTCTTTAAACAGGGAAAATTCAGACCAATGCACATTCCCGACATCCGGACGAAGAATCACATCCGCCCGCTTCATCTGAAGCTGGCTGTATTTCCAGGACGTAATGGAATTTGCCCGGAACAGAATATCGATCACATTGTCCAATTCAGGATTTTTCCCCAACGATTGACTTACATTTACAGCGATAATAAAGTCTGCTCCCAATTTTCTGGCCGGAATGACCGGAACCGTGTACAGCACGGCGCCATCTACAAGCGCGTAAGAATTGAGTTTAAGCGGCGGTAAAAAGCCGGGAAGGGATGAACTGGCTTCGGCGGCCGTCCGGAGATTTCCTTTCTCAAAAATAATCTCTTTCCCTGAATTCAAGTCGACTGCCACCGCCACAAAAGGAATCCGTGTGTCCGATATTTGAATCGGATCGATTAAAAAATTCACGGCGTCCCGAAGCCGTTTCCTCTCGAGCAAGCCGGTGCGGCTGTAAGCAAGATTAATGATAATCCGCTCACCCAGATTAGACGCCACCTGCCCCCAAAAATTCTCGGCATCTTTCTTCAGAAGGAATTTTGGAACCCCGGTGTGATTGTAGGTTTTACTATTTATAAACTCATCGAAACGCCGCATGATTTGAGACGTGTTTTGCGACACGGCATACATGGCGCCCACTAACGCACCGGAACTTGTTCCCACAATTAAATCGATCGGAATGTTTGCCTCTTCCAAAACCTTCAACACACCGATATGGGCCATTCCGCGCGCACCGCCGCCGCCCAGTACCAATGCCACAGTCGGCTTTTTTCCCATGTAATTCTCTGCCTTTTTACGCTTATAAAATTAGCCCGCATACTCTTTACAGGCAGACATCCGGAACGATTCGGATTAATTCTTCAGCCGTTAATCGAGCTTTAGCCTCAAGCCAATGCGGATTCTTACGTTTAAGAAGGGTACTCAACTTTATTGCCTTAACAACAGAATCCGCTTCGCCGCATTGGCCTGTTTTGTTCTTAACATAATAAAATAGATCCCCGAGGGCGCGGGCTCTCCGTTGTTTGTCTCGCCGTTCCAGGAAATCAAATGATTCGCTCCGGCAAACTGTTTTCCCTGAAATAACAATTTTACCTCCTGGCCCAACACATTGTAAACTTCGATCGTGACGTCCATTTCCTTCGGAAGATCATAACGAACGGACATAAAACCCGAAGAGGGATTGGGGTACACATCGGATAATTCAATCGATTCGGGAATCGTTGAACCGTTAAATCCTGCCACCTCCTCTTTTGCATAAAAAAGAGCCTTATAAGCGTTAATCAGCCCCCAGCCGTACAGATTATTCGGATTTGCTGCATTGTCAGCCGTATTTCGTAATGCAGCACGCACCTGCATCGGGGTAAGGTTCGGATAGGCGGACAAGATTAAAGCGCAAACGCCGGCTGTTAAAGGACAGGAAAATGACGTCCCGTCAGCACGCTTGTATTGATCGGTTGTGTACGGTTTAACCACATAGACACTTACCCCCGGTGCCACGACATCCGGTTTAATGCGCCCATCGGAAGTGGGTCCGTCTGAACTAAAAAAGGCGATTTCTCCGTTGAAATTGACTGCCCCCACGGCAATCACACTATCGCCGTCGGAAGGCGTAATCAGCGTGGTCGGCCGTCGATGGTATTCGTTTCCGACTGAATTCACAACCACAATTCCCTTTCTCACCGCCCACTCGGCGGCTATTGTGGTCACGGCCGTCCTGCCGTTCAAATCTGTTTTCGGATTGTATTTGAATCCGTTATCAAACTTGGTGTAACCCAGGGAACTGGAAACCACATCGGCACCCAGGCTGTCTTCCCATTCGATCCCCGCTACCCAGTTGTCCTCTTCGATGCGGGTTTCCGAGTAAACATATTCCGTTTTCGCCAATATAAAACCGGCACCATAAGCGGGGCCGATCAGATACCCCGGGGCAAAACCGCCGAGGGTTGAAAGGGTTTCGGTCCCATGAGAATCCTGCCCGGGTTTGTCCGGATAAAAAAGGCTGTCTTTGGCTTCGTTGGCAGTGTTTGAATCATGATGGATAAAATCATATTCGGCGATCACTTTTAAATGGTCAAAGGCTTTGTGATGTTTCCAGTTAAAACCGGTATCCAGCATCCCGATGATGACCCCTGCACCGTTGTAACCCAAATCCTGCACTTCCGGCACGTGAATGACGGCATTCTGGTCGTAAGACTTTCCATAGTGCAGAGAATGCGTCTGAAGCGCTTTTTCAAACGCCTGATTTTGCGATTTTTCAATCGATTTCCGCTTAACGGGTTTTCGGATGTAAATTCGCACCGGTGATACGTTCTTAACGAATGGAAAGGATTGTAAAAGGGCCACGGAGTCCTGAGTTGAAAAAACGCTGACGGCATTTAGCCATTTCGAGATTGTCCACACACGAAACCCGGCCGCACGAATGCGATGCACGTAGTTTTTATAAACGGGTAAATCGCTGTAATCAAAAAAAGGGGGGCCGCTCCCGCGTCTCAGGCGGCGCTCGATGGCTCGCTGCGATAAATGCGCACGGGCAGCCTTTGCCAAAGGCTTTCCTTTGAGCAGACCCGCCGGCCCTTTGTCTTTGAAGTACACCCAATATTTTGCCGGATAGGTGTGTGCCTGCGCGTTTAATTTCCCCTGAAACAAAACCAAACAGCCCATTCCGGCCAAAAGCAGGGACAGGGTCAGCCTTGTAAAATAATTCTTCCCGGCCTGTTTCATTTGAGCGCACTTTTTTTAATCACACGGACTTTCAGCATGACGATTTTTTCCTGCGGGTGCTGATTGGGTGAGGGCACCGCCGCTATTTTATCGACCACATCCATTCCTTTGATCACCTTGCCGAAAATTGTGTATTGATAGTCGAGGTTGGGAGCATCTGCCAGACAGATAAAAAACTGGCTGCCGGCCGAATTGATGTTATTCGCCTTGCGCGCCATCGAAACGGTTCCGCGAACATGGTGCAGATCGCTGAATTCCGCCGGAAGCGTATATCCGGGACCGCCGGTGCCGTTGTCGGAAGGATCGGCATCCCGGGTTAAAATATCGCCGCCCTGAATGACAAAACCGGGGACCACCCGATGGAATAAAACGCCGTCATAATAGCCGTGGTTTGCCAATTTTTTGAAGCTTGCACAGGTGTGCGGGGCCACATCCGGATAAAACTGAATGACGATCGTCCCGAAGTTGGTCTCAATGACGCCCACTTCATCTTTTGCCACAGGCGCCTCGGGAAGATTTTTCATTTTCGCCTGAATCTGAGCGATTTGTGCGGCGGTCAGCACCGGGAAAGTTTTGGCTTTTTCTTTTTTCGCGCAGGAAACGATGAACATGGTCACTATCAACAAAACGGGAAAAATGTGAATTCTTCTCATAAAAAACCTCACTGCTTGTATGTCGAGCACACTTTCAATTTTAATGTGATTCAACAAAATTCTACTGCGCAATTTTCTTCCGGCTTCCCGGCTTCGAAATCGGGATACCCTTCTTACACAACGGGCAGTCTTCGGGCGGGTAGGTGACCACAGGCATTTCCAAAATGGCATATTTAGGCGTGCCGAATTTCACCCGATTGCTGCTCCGGTCCACAATAAATCCTGTTCCGACGAGGCGGGCATTCTCTTTTCTCAGAAGATTAACTAATTCGCGAACCGAGCGTCCTGTTGTGAGAACATCTTCTACGATGAGACCGTTTTCACCTTCCTCGATATCGAAACCCCGGCGGAGTATCATTTCATCCGTCTCTTTTGACCGCTCCGTGAAAATAAAACGCGCTTTTAACGCCCGGGCGGCTTCGTGCCCGATAATAATGCCGCCCATTGCCGGAGAGATTACAAAATCAATGGTGTAATCATTAAAATAACCGGCAATATCGGCACCCAATTCTTCCGCATATTGCGGGTACTGCAAAACCCGGGCACACTGAAAATACTGAGAGCTGTGCAGGCCGGAAGAGAGGAGAAAATGCCCCTCCAATAATGCGCCCGTATCTCTGAAGATTTTAATGATTTCGTTTTGTTTCATTCTTTCACAAATTACAAATATTGGTTGATTTCATCCCGAAGTTTCCAGGCTGCCGTTCGAGACTTCTGTGCAAATTCGAAATCGTCTGAATGATACAAAATCGCGCGGCTGGAATTAATCAAAAATCCGCCGCCCCGGGAATCTCTGGCATTTTCAACAGAAGCCTTTAAATCGCCTCCCTGAGCACCGACCCCCGGAATCAAAATGGGTAAATTCGGCGCAATCTCTCGAATGCGTTTCAGATGATTCGCCTTCGTGGCTCCGACCACCAGGCCGCAATTGTCGTTTATGTTCCATTCAGCCGCTTTTTCGGCAATTCTCTCAAATAAAAGCGTTTTGCCGTCTGAAAAAAATTGAAACTCCGTCGCACTTTCGTTTGAAGTTAAACAGACAATGAAAGCGCCCTTCGATTCATCTTCTAAAAACGGGGCCACAGAATCATATCCGAGGTAGGGATTTAGGGTCACGGCATCAAACGACAGCTCTTTAAAAAACGCATCCCGGTATTTTTTTGCAGAGTGCGCGACATCACCCCGTTTTCCATCGGCAATTTTCATCACGGAATCCGGGATTAACTCCAGGGTTTTTTTCAACGAACGCCAACCCTGAACACTGTACGCTTCGTAAAAAGAAAGGTTCATCTTGTAGGCTGCAGCCACATCCGAAGTGGCATTAATAATCGATTTGTTGAATTCCAGAATTGGCGCTTCAAAATCTAACAGGAACCCGGGAATTAACTCCATATCCACATCCAGACCAATGGAAAGGCAGCTCTTCTTCTGATTGATAATGGCTCTTAAATTTTCATTAAAAGTCATTCGGCCTCCTTTTTTTATAAAAGTTAAAATAATTTGCGTTAAGAATCAATAAAAAAAATTTTTGTCTTTGAATATTTCCGATTTTTTATTATAATACGGCGGGTGTTCATGGTACCTCGTTTAATAAAGATACTGAAAAGGAATGCACATGAGTCGATCCGGATCCATTCACAAATCAAGCATAATCGTGACGTTTATTTTGGGTTTGATTATTTATATTCTTTTTACGCTTTCAACGGCTTCCTTTTCACCCACGGTTTTCCTTATTTTTCAACTTATTCGAAACATCTTCCTGTTTATTTTCTTGTATTTTTTATTTGAAAAAGCGGTTCCGATGGAATTGTACACGAAGATCCTTCTTGGGCTTATTTTTGGGGCGGCAGCCGGTCTGATTTTTCACCAATCGATCGTGGAATTTAAGCCCATCGGAACGGCGTTTATTCGACTCATTCAGATGATTGTGATGCCCCTGGTGCTGGCCTCTTTGTTCATCGGAACGGCCAGCCTGGGAGACATCCGCAAAATGGGACGCATCGGCGGAAAGACACTTCTCTTTTATCTCCTGTACACGGCTTTTGCGGTTGCCGTGGGATTATTTCTGGCCAACATTTTCCAGCCGGGAAGCGGTCTGCCGGAGCACATTAAGCAAGCGCTGATGCAGAACTACAGCGCGCAGGCCGGATCGAAGGTCTCCGGCGTCGCCAGACCCAGCATCATCAACACATTTTTGAATATCATTCCCACAAATCCTTTCACGGCACTGAGCGGGGGGATTCTCTTGCAGATCATTTTCTTTGCCATTTTCGGGGGCGCCGTTGTGACGATGATTCCGCCGGAAAAAGCCAAAATCCTGGTTAATTTTATGGATGCCGTGAATGATCTGATGATTAAAGCGGTTCATGTCATCATCAAAGTGGCCCCTTACGGGGTGTTTGCGTTAATCGCCGGTGTGATTGGGAGCTTCGGTGTGGATATTTTGATTTCTCTCCTCAAATATTCCCTGCTCACCATTGCCGGACTCCTTTTTTTGAATTTTACGTACCCGGTCGTCGTTCGGGTTTTGGGAGGTATGAAGGCCAAACAATTTTTAAAGGGCATCCTGCCGGCCCAATTGGTCGCCTTCAGCACCAGCTCCAGTTCAGCCACGCTGCCCGTCACGATTGAAGTCAGCGAGAACAACCTGGGCGTGCCGAATGATATTGCCAGTTTTGTTCTGCCGCTCGGCGCCACCATTAATATGAACGGCACGGCGCTCTACCAGGGGATTTCCGCTCTTTTTATTGCCCAGGTCTACGGCATGCATCTGACCGTGGGGGACCAGCTCCTCATCGTGCTGACGGCCACGCTGGCCTCCATCGGGACGGCGGGTGCACCGGGTGTGGGCATGTTAATGCTGGTTATTGTGCTCAAACAGATTGGAATTCCACTGGAAGGCATTGCCCTGATTCTTGGCGTGGAACGCATTTTAGACATGTTCCGCACCACAATTAACATCACCGGCGACACGGCTGCGGCCGTGTTCGTCGCGGCGTCTGAAGGAGAATTGAAAATTCCAAAACAATAAAACCGCGGGTTTACAAATGCGCAGCACCGCATTTGTGAAACCGCGACAATCCGAATAATGAAGGGATTTTTACATGTCTAAAAATATGAAGTGGATAGCGGCCTTTCTGGTTTTATCCGGATTCATTCTTCTGCGCGAACAAACCTCACTCATTCATTTTAATGAAACAGGCAAAGATTTCGGCTGGTGGTCCCTGCTTCCGGCATTGATTACCATTGTCCTCTGCTTCCTCACGCGGGAGGTCATCTCCTCCCTTTTTCTCGGAATTGTCCTGGGCGGCATCATCAGCGGCCATTACAACATTATACAATATTTTCTGATTCCCTCCATTGGGAGCCCAAAATACGGGGAAATTCTTTTGGTGTACTTGTGGAGTTTGGGGGGTTTAATCGGCATCTGGACGAGAACCGGCGGCGCCCAGTATTTTGCCGAACTGGCCGGCAGAAAAATTGTAAGGGGGCCCAAATCGGCTAAATTCTTCGCCTTTTTGTTGGGAATCCTCTTCCACCAGGGCGGAACCGTCAGCACTATTCTTGCCGGATCTACCGCCAAACCGATCACGGATGCCCAGGGTGTGAGTCACGAAGAGGTGTCTTACATCATCGATTCCACCGCCTCGCCGGTGGCAACCCTCCTTCCGTTCAATGTCTGGCCGATTTATATCGGCGGACTGGTGGTCGGAACAAGCCCGCTGTTTGCCAATCTGGACGTGAGTAAAACCTATTTATTCAAGGCGATTCCCTTTAATTTCTACGCCATTTTTGCCATTCTTTTTACGCTTTTATTTTCCTTTGAAAAGCTTCCCTGGTACGGCAAAAAGATGAAAGCGGCCATGGAACGCGTGAAGTCTACCGGAAAACTGGACAGAGACGGTGCCAAGCCGCTTATGGCAAGAGAACTGACAACACTGCAGATTCCGCCTGATTATCGGCCCAGTGCCTGGGATTTTCTCCTGCCGATCGGCGTACTGCTCTCTGTTTCGATAGGCCCCTACATTCTGTACGGTAAACTGCACGTGTCGGAAGCTTTTGTTCTCGCTGTGTTAACGAGTATTTTTCTGGCCCTTTTCAAAGGCATGCGTTTAAAAACAATTATGGAAGGATTTGTCGACGGCTGCAAGGGGGTCACCATCGGCGCCATTATTTTAGGCCTGG
>BDTM01000044.1 GCA_002898015.1 bacterium BMS3Bbin03
CTGTGCGATTTCTTTACAGGAAAGATATGAGTTTTATTCGCGAGTTATCTTCAAGTCAAGAAAAAAGCGAACCAAAATTGAATATCGATTAACGAACACCGATTTTAGAAGTTAATTCGGGATAAAGAGATTCACCTGATGGTGAACCATCAGGCTAAGAATGGGAAGCGCCCTAAAGGACGCTTCAGCGTTCTTTCTATTTTTAGCCCCGCGGTTTACCACGGGGCAGCCTTAAGTGAGGTTTTACAATTGTTGCAAAAAAGTACTTGCTTTTTTTAAAAAAATTTATAACTTTCTTAACGAAATAGAAATAACCGGTTGATCGGATGTGAGGAAAGATTATCCCCCCCCAATCTGCCCCTCTGGTAAGAAGGGGTGAAGGGGGATTTTCCGGTTAAAATTGACTTATAAATCGTTCATCAGCGGAACAGGAATTGGGTATGACCGGTTTTTACATCGTTTTGTTGTTCTTATTAACGGGTATCTTTATTGCGGGAATGTCTCTGGCCGTTTCCCGCATTTTACAAACGCGCAAAGCCTACCCGGAGAAGTACATTTCCTATGAATGCGGGGAACTCCCCGCGGGCGAATCGTGGATTCAATTTAACAACCGTTTTTATATCATCGCCTTAATTTTCATCATCTTTGATGTGGAAGTCCTCTTTATGTTTCCCTGGGCCGTTGTGTTTGATGAGTACGGCTTATTGGCTTTTGTTGAAATGCTGATTTTTATCGTCATCCTTTTGGTCGGACTGGCTTATGTGTGGGCCAAAGGCGATTTAAACTGGATCAAACCCCGGCCGCAGTTGGCGCATTTACCAAAGGAAAAAGGAGAATAAGCGTGGCCTGGTTTGACATTAAGGGCGAGGGGAATATATTTTTTGCCAAACTGAATGAACTTTTTAATTGGAGTCGAGGAAGTTCGCCCTGGACGCTGGGTTTTGGGATAGCCTGCTGTGCCATTGAAATGATGGCGACCGGTGCTTCCCATTACGACCTGGACCGTTTCGGGATGTTTTTCCGCCCCAGTCCAAGGCAGTCGGATGTGATGATTGTGGCCGGAACGGTGACAATTAAAATCGCGCCCATGCTGCGCCGCCTGTATGAACAGATGCCGGAACCCAAGTATGTCATTTCCATGGGCAGTTGTTCAAATTGCGGCGGTCCGTACTGGCAGTACGGGTATCATGTGCTGAAAGGTGTGGATCTAATCGTTCCGGTGGATGTTTATGTGCCCGGCTGTCCGCCGCGGCCGGAAGCGCTCATCTACGGCATTTTGCAGCTTAAAGAAAAGATTAAAAACCAATCCAAAGTGAAAAACGAAAAATAAAGATTTTGAAATGAATGCTCGAGAAATCCATGATCAGATAAAAGAAAAATTTCCGGAAGCCATTCTGGAATTCAACGATACCGTTCAACAGCCTTATTTAAAAATTGCCCCACAACCGTTTTACAACGTCTGCCAGTTTCTGCGGGATGATGCCGATTTGGATTTTGATTATTTAATGTGTCTCTCCGGTGTCGATTATGGTGATCTTCTCGGAACGGTGTATCACTTCTATTCCATGAAACACACCCACAAAATTATTTTAAAAGTCGAGGTCCCCCGAGAAAACCCCGCTATTCCTTCCATCTGTGATTTATGGCGTACCGCCGATTGGCATGAGAGAGAAGTCTATGATTTATTTGGAATCGTATTTTTAAATCATCCTGATTTGCGCCGTCTTTTATTGCCGGAGGACTGGGAAGGCTACCCCCTGCGCAAGGATTATGTGACCCCTGAATTTTTCAAGGGGATTCCGGTTTTGCATTCTGAAATGAAAAGTGAGACGAATGAACAAAAGTAATTTGCCCCCTTCGCGGTTTGAGCTGGAAGTACCTAATAAATTAAAAACCGAAGAGATGACCTTGAGCATGGGACCTCAACATCCCAGCACGCACGGCGTGTTACAGATCATCTTAAAAACGGATGGCGAAATTATTGACAGCGCCGATCCGCGTATCGGTTACCTGCACCGGTGTTTTGAAAAGCATGCCGAAAATGTCACCTGGCATCAGGTGATTCCCTACACAGATCGTCTGGATTACATTGCTTCCATGAACAACAATCTGGGTTATGTCATTGGATTGGAACGCATGATGAAATTGGAGGTCAATGAACGGGCTGAGCATCTGCGCGTCATCGTCGCCGAGTTGAATCGTATCGCCAGCCATTTGATCGCATTGGGGACATACGGCCTGGACATCGGCGCGTTTACACCGTTCCTGTACACATTTCGCGACCGGGAAAGAATTTTAGATCTCTTTGAAGAAATTTGCGGGGCCCGGCTGCTCTACAATTACATCTGGGTCGGCGGTGTGGCTTATGATGCACTCCCGGGCTGGCGCGACAAAGTATTGCAGTTTTGCGATTACTTTTTGCCTAAAATTAAGGAATACAACGATCTCTTAACATTCAATAAAATATTTATCGACCGTACCGCCAACGTCGGGGTTATTCCTGCCGAGCTGGCGATTAATTACGGTATGAGCGGTCCGGGCTTAAGGGGCAGTGGTGTGCCTTACGATTTGCGCAAAATCGATCCCTATTCCATTTATGACCGTTTTGAATTTGATATTTGTACGGGCAGGGGTGAAATGGGCACAGTCGGTGATTGCTGGGACCGCTATTGGGTACGCGTGGCGGAAATGTACGAATCGGTTAAAATCATTCGTCAGGCCTGCGAAGCCATGCCCGACGGCGATGCCAAAGAGACCGTACCCCGCAATATTAAAGTTCCGGCGGGCGAATATTATATGCACACCGAATCGCCGCGCGGTGAATTGGGCTATTATATTATTTCAGACGGAGGGAAAACGGCCAACCGCATCAAGGTGCGTTCCCCTGCCTATTCGAATTTGAGTATTTTATCCAGCATTGCCCCGGGTGTTATGATCGCAGACCTGGTGGCCATTATCGGCAGTCTGGACATCGTGTTAGGTGAAATTGACCGGTAACGTAAATCGTAATATTGAACACCCGTTAGCGAATAATTGAGGTTGCAATGGAACCGATCATAAAGGTTTTTTTTAATTTCATTCCGGCTCTGGCTGATTTGCCGAATTGGCTGGCAGTCACCTTAATCGGTGTGGTGCTGGCGGTGGGTACGTTCCTCTATATCGCCGTGTTTACCCTTTTTGGAGTCTGGCTGGAACGCAAGATCTCCGCCCACATGCAGGATCGTTTGGGGCCGATGGAAGTGGGCGGCTGGCATGGCTGGGCACAAACCATTGCCGACACCATTAAATTACTGATTAAAGAAGATATCGTGCCGGAAAAGTCCGATAGGTTTCTCTACAAATTTGCGCCTTACGTGGTGTTTACGGCCGTCATGGCGGCTTTTGCCGTCATCCCGTGGAGCAAAAAGTTTATTCCGGCCAATCTGAATGTCGGCCTGCTGTATATTATTTCCATCTCTTCTCTGGGAGTCATCGGCATTTTAATGGGGGGATGGGCATCGAACAACAAGTGGTCCCTGTACGGTGCCATGCGTTCAGCCGCCCAGATGGTTTCTTATGAAATTCCCGTCTCCCTCTCGCTCATTTCGGTTATTCTCATTACAGGAACGCTGGATATGCAGGAAATCGTGTACAGGCAGTCCGGCACGTTATTTTCATGGAATATTTTTCACTATTTTCCATTTGCATTTCTGGCCTTCATCATTTATTTTATTGCTTCTCTGGCTGAAGCCAACCGCACACCGTTCGACCTGCCTGAAGCGGAATCGGAGCTGGTGGCCGGTTTCCACACGGAATACTCGGGTATGCGATGGGCCTTTTTTATGTTATCCGAATATGCAAACATGTTTGTGGTGTCTGCGATTTCAGCGGTCGTTTTCTTCGGCGGCTGGCAGGCGCCTTTCGGCTTTCTCAATTTTATCCCCGGCCCCATCTGGTTCCTGGGGAAAGCGCTTATTCTGGTATTCGTACAGATGTGGATACGCTGGACGCTGCCGCGCCTGCGGGTGGACCAATTGATGTACACGGCATGGAAAGTGTTAACGCCCTTTTCGTTTGCTTTGGTTTTATTCATTGCCTTTTGGAAAGTGTTATAAATAAGCTGAGCGATATCTTATGAAAGACTATTTCAGGAATATATATCAGGCGATTGTCACCATTTTAATCGGCATGGGTGTCACCTTTCGTCATCTTTTCGTCCATGCGGTGACCATCCAGTATCCCCATGTGAAAAGGGAATTGCCCGCACGGTCCCGCCAGAAATTATTTGTTAATATCGACGACTGTATCGGGTGTTTCCAATGCGCCCGTGCGTGTCCCGTGGATTGTATTATGATCGAGACCGTCAAAGCCGGAAAGGATGAGGATTTGGGGGAAACCTCCAACGGTCAGAAAAAACGTCTGCACGTGGTTAAATTCGATATCGATATGGCCAAATGCTGTTATTGTGCCGATTGCGTATTTCCCTGTCCGACGGAATGCATTTACATGACCCCCGATTATGAATTTGCCACGTATGATCGCAACAGCTTGCTGCTTCATTTTGCCAAATATAGTCCGGAACAGGTGAAAGCCCTGCACGAACGGCAGGAAAAAGAAGCCCTGGCAAAAGCCCAGGCCGCCAAAATAAAGGCTGCGGCCGGAACCAAAAAACCCGAATCGGAGACATAAACAAGATGGAACCGAATGAAATACTCTTTCTATTCATCGCCGTGGCAACTGTCGTCTCTGCGGCGATTGTGGCGTTCTCCAGCAAAATTATCCATTCGGCATTTGCTTTATTGGCCTCTTTTATGGGATTCGCCGCACTTTATGTGTATTTAAGCGCCGGGTTTCTGGCGGTAACCCAGATTCTGATCTATGTGGGGGGCATTCTAATTCTAATCTTATTCGGTGTCATGATGACTCACGGAATTTACGATACGGCCAAGAAAACAGCCCACAATGCGCTGTCGGTCAGTCTGTTGGGCGGCCTGGCCATTGCCGCCGTCCTTCTGTTGATTATTACCCGTTCACCGTGGGCGCCTATTCTTCACAAACCGTTTCAGCCGACAACCCAGCTTATCGGAGCAGCAATATTAACAAACTATCTGCTGCCCTTTGAAATTATTTCCGTCCTTTTGCTGGGGGCGCTTATCGGAGCCGTTTACCTTGCTCGTGCGGAGGATAAACAAAAATGATTCAATTGCCGTCCTTTTTAATAATCAGTGCCATTGTGTTTACATTGGGGATTTTCACCATTCTGTATAAAAAAAATGCGGTTGGAATTTTGATGGGCGTGGAACTGATACTGAATTCGGTGAATCTGAATTTTATTGCCTTTGCCAAGTATGTGGATGTGGGCATTAACGGACAGTTAGTCGCCATTTTTATTATTATTCTGGCCGCTTCCGAAGCCGCCATTGCTCTGGCCATTATCCTTTCGCTGTATCGGGAAAGGGCCACCATCGATGTGACGTTAGTGGATGAGATGAAAGACTAATTTTGTATTTGAGGAAATTATGATTCAAATTGCATTGTTCATCTGGTTACTCCCTCTGGCCGCTTTTGTCATCAACATTTTTATCGGCAAGCGTCTGCCCCGCAAAGGAGACTGGGTCTCCATAGCCGCCATCGGTGCGTCTCTTGTGCTGTCGTCGATTTTGCTCTTCCGGGTCATCACCGGTTATAATCCCGACTTTTCCCTGCATGCCAGTCTGCACTGGATTAACCTGGGCGGTTTTAAACTGGACATGGGTTTTTATATAGACAATTTGGCTGTGATCATGGTGACGATGGTCTCATTGGTCAGCTTTTTGATTCATGTCTATTCCATCGGCTACATGGATGGTGATCCGCTGTACAATCGCTTTTATGCCTATCTTTCGCTGTTCAGTTTTTCAATGCTGGGTTTGGTTCTGTGGGATAATCTCTTTGGAATTTACATGATGTGGGAGCTGGTGGGGATTTGTTCCTATCTGCTGATCGGCTTTTATTTTACAAAAGACAGCGCAGCCAATGCGGGTAAAAAAGCCTTTATTGTCAACCGTATCGGTGATTTTGGATTTTTAATCGGCTTACTGGTTGTATTCAATTTTTTGGGCACATTTAATTTAATAGACATACAGCAGGACATCGGCCGCGGACTTTTAAGCGGCGGCTGGTTAACCGCAGCCGGCATTTTATTGTTCGCCGGCGCCGTGGGTAAATCGGCCCAATTTCCTCTGCATGTCTGGCTGCCGGATGCCATGGAAGGTCCCACGCCGGTGAGCGCTTTGATTCACGCCGCCACGATGGTCGCCGCCGGTGTCTATTTAATGGCCCGTTTAAGCTTCATGCTCAGTTTCGACGCGATGATGGTCGTCGCCTTCATCGGCGGTTTTACGGCGCTTTTTGCCGCAACCATCGCCATTACCCAAAACGATATTAAACGGGTGCTGGCGTATTCGACTATCAGTCAGTTGGGCTACATGATTATGGCGATGGGGGTCGGCGCGTATACCGCAGGCTTTTTCCATTTGATTACTCATGCCATGTTTAAAGCCGGTCTGTTCCTGGGTTCCGGTTCGGTTATCCATGCCGTCAGCCATTCGATGAAAAAAATCGGAATGGAGGGCGATCCCAACGATATTCGGAATATGGGGGGCTTCAAAAACAAGATGCCGATTACACACTGGACATTCGTGATTTACGCCCTGGCGATATCCGGAATTCCTTTCTTCTCGGGTTTTTTAAGCAAAGATGCCATTTTGGGCGGTACATTGGCTTTTGCCATGAGTCAATCGAATCCTGTTTATTACCTGCTGCCGATTTTCGGATTTGTGGCGGCGATCATTACGGCCTTCTACATGTTCCGGCTGATTATCAAGACATTTTACGGTAAGCCGCAGCTTAAGAAACTTTATGAACATGTTCATGAAAGCCCTTTAACCATGACCGTCCCGATGATGACATTGGCTTTCCTGTGCCTTTACTTCATTTATACGCTTCCGTCACTCGGCCCGGTGGGCGCCGAAAACGGATGGCTTATGCATCTGATTCAAAAACCTTTTTCTGCCGTGGCGGTGCAGTTGGGCCGCCCGGTTTACGGAATTACGCCTCAGGCTGAACATTTTGCCCATGTGAACGGATTGATTATTTCCATTGTGTTTGCGCTAACGGGCATTGTTTTAGCCTTCGCTTTTTACTTCTGGAAAACGATTAATGTCGAGAAATTTACCGAGAAGATTAAACCTTTGTATACATTATCGTTAAACAAGTATTATTTTGATGAAATTTACGGCGCCACTTTTGTAAAAGGACTGCTTGTCTGGAATCAGATTCTGGCCTGGTTTGATCAGAATGTGATCGACGGCCTCGTCAATCTTGCGGGCCGGGTCATGCGCGTCTTCTCTGTCTTTGACGGCCTGTTCGATCAGTATGTGGTGGATGGTCTGGTAAATGCCGTAGCCGACATCACACTGGGGTTTGGCAGAGGCATTCGTAAAATCCAGACCGGGCAGATTCAAAATTATATTCTGGGTGCGCTTTTGGGAATGGTTCTGATTATTATCCTGACAATGATTTAATTTCTGTCGTTTTTTAATTTGGGAGATATGAGAATGGGATTGATTAGTCTTACTACCTTTTTTCCGGTCCTGGGTATTGTCATAATTCTTTTTATTTCTAAAAAGAATTTGTTAGCGATTAAAATGGTTTCCATTGTATTCAGCTTTGTGCCTCTGGTGATCGCTTCATACATGTGGCTGCATTACAAGTACCCAATGACCGGTATCGACCTTGAAAGCCAGTTTCAATTTGTGGAGCATTTTGCTTGGATTCCGGCCTTTCACATCGACTATTTTGTGGGTCTGGACGGTCTGAGTTTTCCGATGTTCTGGCTGACGACATTACTGAGTTTTATCAGCCTGGTCGCTTCCTGGAATATTTCCAAAGCTCAAAAGGGCTATTTTGCCCTGTTTCTGTTATTGGAAACCTCCATGCTGGGGGTCTTCGTTTCACTGGATTTCTTTCTGTTCTATGTATTCTGGGAGCTGATGCTTCTGCCCATGTACTTTTTAATCGGCATCTGGGGCGGGCCGCGCCGGGAATATGCCGCCATTAAGTTCTTCCTGTACACACTGGCCGGTTCCGTATTGATGCTGCTTGTGATGCTGGCTTTATATTTTAATGTGAAGGATCCGGTCACCGGCAGTCACACCTTCAATATGCTGCACATGATGCACAAAAGCAACCAATCCGCCTGGTTGACGACATTTGATGTGCGCCTCTGGTTATATATTGCCCTGTTTATCGGGTTTGCCATTAAAGTTCCAATATTTCCTTTTCATACGTGGTTGCCGGACGCGCATGTGGAAGCGCCGACAGCCGTTAGTGTTATCCTGGCCGGTATTTTGTTAAAGATGGGAACGTACGGTCTTTTGCGTATCAGTTATCCCATTTTTCCGGACATTGCGAAATACACTTCGTATGCATTGGCCATATTTGGCGTCATCAATATTTTATATGGCGCATTTGTGGCCATGGCTCAAAAAGATCTCAAAAAAATGGTGGCTTATTCCAGCGTTTCCCACATGGGTTTCGTTTTATTGGGGATGGCGGTATTTACGACAGCCGGTATTAACGGGGCAGTGTTCCAGATGTTCAGCCACGGATTAATAACGGCCATGCTCTTCCTTCTTGTGGGCGTCATCTATGATCGAGCCCATCATCGTGAAATTGCAGGCTTCGGTGGTCTGGGCGTGCGTATGCCCGTCTACATGGGGATCGCCAGTTTGGCCTTCTTTGCGGCGATGGGTTTACCCGGCATGACCGGTTTTATCGCAGAAGTCATGGTATTTATCGGGGCTTTCTCTGTCTATCGTGTGTTAACCATCATTGCCGCTTTTGGTATTGTGATTACCGCGGCTTATATGTTATGGACCATGCAGCGCGTATTCCTGGGTAAATTAAATCCCAAATATGAACACATTACCGATATTAACGGACGTGAATTATTTACCCTCATCCCGCTGGGTGCGTTAACCATATTTTTTGGAATTTATCCGTTGCCTGTTTTGAATATGATAAAAGTTCCGCTCAATTACTTAATTACGCTTATCCATTAAACATAAAAGGAAACGGGAATTTGATTCATGAGTAATCTAAATAGTCTTCAATACTTTATTCCGGAATTATTTTTAATCGTTGCCATTCTGGTGATTATTGTCGTTGATCTTTTTCTTAAAAAGAATAAAAAGATTGTCTCCGCCTACCTCGCGGCACTAACCCTGGTTGTGACGATCTTTTTGGCCTACCAGCAATATGGCTATAGTCCTGCGTTGTTGTTTAAGGGGATGATTGTTCTGGATTCTTTTGCCATTTTCTTCAAGATAATCACCGCGCTTTCGACCTTAATTGTCATTTTTATCTCTTTGCCGTCTTTTCGCACCAAAGCCGAATATTATGTTCTGCTCCTGATTGTAACCCTGGGAATGTTTTTAATGGTGGAAGTGAATAATCTCCTGATGATCATTATTTCCATGGAGATGGTGGGGTTAATTTCTTATGTCCTGGTCGGGTTTAATAAACACGATCTTAAATCCAGCGAAGCCTCCCTGAAATTCATGCTTTACGGCGCGACCAGTACGGCGGTCATGGCTTTCGGTTTTTCCTACATTTATGGAATCAGCGGCCATCTCAATCTGGATGTGATCCAGCAGAGCCTCATCATTAATCAGCCTCAGGCGTTGCCGCTTTTTGTGGCGTTTATGATGGTATTGGCGGGGCTGGGGTATAAGATCGCCATGGTGCCGTTTCATTTTTGGGTGCCTGACGTGTACGAAGGCGCACCCACACCCATCACGGCTTTCCTCTCGGTTGGACCGAAAGCGGCCGGTTTGGCTCTGCTGATTCGTTTTTTAATTACATTAGTGGCGCACCCCTCTGCCGGAAATGCGGCTAATTTTATTCAGAATGTCTCCATCCACGCCCCATTATTGCTGGCGGCACTGGCCGTCGCCACCATGACATTGGGAAACCTGTCCGCCTTAATGCAAAAGAATATCAAGCGCATGCTGGGTTATTCGGCCATTGCTCATGTGGGTTACATGCTGATGGCGCTGGTCGTATTCAACAATCAAGGCATCATCGCCGTCATGTTTTACATCGTGGTTTACCTTTTTATGAATTTTGGCGCCTTTTGTGTTGTGGAAAGTTTAACCGATAAACTGGGCAGTGAAAAGATATCAGCCTACACCGGGTTAGGTTACCGGGCGCCGTTTACGGCCATTGCCATGGCGATATTCATGTTCTCGCTCACCGGTTTACCGCCATTCGCGGGTTTTATCGGCAAACTTTATCTGTTTGCCGCCGTCATTAATCAGAGCTGGTATATTCTGGCTTTGATCGGCCTGCTGAACAGCGTGATTTCCTTATATTATTATGCCACCGTTGTAAAAGTGATGTTTTTGAACCGGCAGGAAAATGCCCCCCCGCTTCGAGTGGCGCTCTACAATAAACTACTGATCGGAGCTCTTCTGATTCCGACGCTGGTGCTGGGCCTGTATTGGAGCCCTGTTATCAATTTTACCAGCCGGTCGATCGGATTTTTATTTGGAAAATAGAAATGTGAATCACCGGCCCCAACATTTATAAACACATCCGTCTCCCGGGAAGCCCTAAGTGCCCCGGGAGATTTTTTTATGAAAAAATCTCTTGATTTCCGAAAATAATGCATTAAATTTTAATACGGATTCCACATTCGACAGCAACGTATTCAGGGGATGAGAAGACATAAAAAAACAGAACGATGCGTCATTTATGCTTTAAGTGTATCGGGGGCGTTTTGAGACACATTCGGACGTGAATCAGCGCGGCACAGATTCACGAAGCGTCTCCCGCAAAAAAATTAGTACGAGCAATTTGTAACCTCATTAATATTAATTAATTATCTTGTGAAGGCAAGGTTGATTCCGGCGCCGGTATGGCGCGATTCTTTTGGCCTGAAATTTGAAAATGCCTTAATCAAAATAAAATCAAACATGAAAAGGCTCTGCCATGAAAAAAATCATAAACATACTCCTCTCGCTGCTTTTGATTACCGGAACAAGCGGGCTTTTACAGGCCGGAACACCCGGATTCGAATTTCTCCGTACGCCCGTCGGGGCACGTGCTTCTGCAATGGGCGGTGCCTTTGTAGCGGTGCCGGGGGATGTTCACGACATCTTTTACAATCCTTCCGGACTTGCTTTGGTGAGACAACGCGTCGGCGCCTTTTCTTATTTGAACAATGTATTGGATTTCCAGTCCGGTTTTATTGCCGTCGCCCAGCCGCTGCCGGGCTTGGGAACGGTGGGTGCCGGCATTAATTACTTTAATTACGGTGAGTTCACAAAGAGTGATGCCAACGGCAATGAATTGGGGACATTTGGAGCCGGTAATCTGGCGGTCAATATCAGTTACGCGAATTCGCTCTTCAGCCGCACAAATGCCCCGGAACCGGATGCGGCGGTTTTAAACAATATTCATTACGGCGTGAGTCTGAAGTTCATTTACAGCAAGATCGATCAGTACTCGTCGACCGCTGTGGCGGCCGATTTTGGTCTCACTTATGAGACGCCCATTCAGGGTTTAGTGCTTGGCGGCGGGATTTTCAATGTGGGCAAATCTTTTTCCCCCTTTATTCATACAAAAGAGACGCTTCCTCTAAATTACCGTTTTGGTTTCTCAAAAATATTGGCGCATCTTCCGCTTCAAATCTCCGTTGAAGGCTACAAATACAGAGGCGAAGATTTTGGTTTTGCGTTTGGGGGAGAGTTCACGATCACAAATAATTTCTTTCTCCGCTTTGGGTATAATTCCATTGGGAAAAATCAAAAGATCGGCATCAGCAACGACAAATTTGCAGGGATTTCTTTTGGAACCGGATTCCTGTGGAAAGATTACCATCTGGATTACGGATTTACATCCTCCGGTGCTATCGGGAATTTGAACCGGTTAACGGTTGTGAAGAATTTTTAATCCCGATCCATCAAACGCTTTTCAATTGCATTTCCCATAATTGATTTTTATATTATTAAAATCGGATATTTAAAAAATGCTTAAAAATAGATCAAAAAAAACTGTTTTTGTGGGGATGAGTGGAGGTGTCGACAGCTCCGTGGCGGCGGCGCTTTTGCTCGAACAGGGATACAATGTGGTGGGCGCGACCCTGAAACTCTGGCGTCCGTCTGAGGCCGAAAAACTTCTGCCCGTTAATGAAAAGGGCTGCTGTTCAATTTATGCCACCAACGATGCCAAATTCGTCTGTGAGCAACTGGGCATTCCGCACACCCTGTTTGATTTTCGGCAGGATTTTAACCGGTGGGTGATGGATAATTTTGTGGAGGAGTATCTTAAAGGGCGTACACCCAATCCCTGTATCATCTGCAACACGAAAATCAAGTGGGAAAGTTTCCTTCGAAAAGCCCGGTCATTGGGCGGGGACTTCATTGCCACCGGTCATTATGCCAGAGTGGACCATGATTCGGCCGCAAACCGCTTCCGCCTGTTAAAAAGTACGAACAGTTGGAAAGATCAGTCCTACGCGCTGTGGGGTCTCAGCCAGGATAGCCTGGCGCACACCATCTTCCCGGTCGGTGAATTGACCAAAGAGGCGGTTCGTTCTTTGGCCCGTCAGTTCGGGTTAAAAACGGCCGAAAAGCCGGAAAGCCAGGAAATTTGCTTTGTTCCGGATAATGATTACAGTCGATTTATTCGGGATCGTGTGCCTGCGTCGGCCGAAAGCCTGACGCAAGGTGAAATTCGCGACACCGGCGGAAAAGTGTTGGGAAAGCATTCCGGCTATCCGTTTTACACAATCGGCCAGCGAAAGGGTCTCGGCATTGCCGCAGGCGAACCGGTTTATGTCTCTGAAATTCGACCGGAGACAAATGAAATTATTGTCGGCCGAAAAGAAGAATTATTCCGGAGCGGTTTAATTGCCGGGGGCGTGAACTGGATTGCCATTGAGAAGTTAAACGCCGCCCGCCGCGTCTTTGTGAAAATTCGGTACAAAGATCCGGGTTCGTTTGGCCGGGTCGAACCATTGGACGAGAATAAGGTTCAAGTCACTTTCGAAAAACCACAGCGGGCGGTCACACCCGGACAGTCGGTTGTTTTTTATGAAGAGGATGTGGTTTTAGGGGGGGGCGTTATTCAGGAGAGCATTCCATGAACTTAAAAAAAATCACCGTTCCGGAAATTGTCCGCATGAAAAAAGACGGCGGGAAAATTGCCGCGTTAACGGCGTACGATTATTTGATGGCGAAGATTTTGGATCAGGCCGGCATCGATATTATTCTGGTCGGAGATTCGGTCGGCATGGTGGTCGCCGGACATTCTTCGACGCTGCCCGTGACGCTGGAACAGATTCTGTATCACACACAGGCGGTCTCGCGGGGTGTGACACGGGCGCTTTTGGTCTCTGATATGCCCTTTCTGTCCTTTCAGGTGAGCGAAGCGCAGACCATCGAAAATGCGGGCCGGTTGATGAAAGAGGGGAATGCCGAAGCCGTTAAAATTGAAGGCGGAGAACCGGTCGCGGGGGTGATTTCGAAATTGGTGGATTTCGGGATTCCGGTGATGGGTCATCTGGGTCTCACCCCGCAATCCTTCCACAAATTCGGCGGATTTAAAGTGCAGGGGCGGGAAGAGGCGGCGGCCGGAAAACTCCTGCAAGATGCCGAACTTCTGGAAAAAGCCGGCGTTTTTTCAATTGTGCTGGAAAAAGTGCCCGCTTCGCTGGCGAAACGGGTGAGCGAAGCATTGCATATTCCGACGATCGGCATTGGGGCAGGCGTTGGCTGCGACGGACAAATTCTTGTCAGCCACGACATGCTGGGGCTGTATGAAGATTTTCATCCTAAATTTGCCCGGCGATATGCGGAATTGGCGGACGAAATGAAATCGGCCTTTAAACAATACATCGACGATGTAAAATCAGCGCGTTTCCCCTCGGATGATGAGAGTTATTTTTAATTTCGCGATGAATCAAAAATTCTTATTTTTTCCGGATGAAAAACGACCAGCTTTTGGTTGCAGCATTCGCACTGCGGTCGGTAATTTGAAGGGTCGCTTTATGCCGTCCGGGGCGCAGCGGCGTGTCCGGTTTGTAAGTGATGCGGTTCATCTCCGGGTCGTATTCGGCGATGCACTTCTGTCCGTCTAGTGTGAGGCGGATCGATTCTTCATCGGCGATGCCGGAAAGATTGTCTTTAAAATCGGCGCGGATCAGCGGCCTGACGGAATCGACCCATTCCCCCGGATGCGGAACAAGCCGTAAAATTACCGGCGGCGCCGTGTCGCGTAAAATTGTAAATTCCCCGAAATCCCTGAGCGGCACTTCCAGTGTGCGGCGTTCGGGATCGAACCTGTTTCCCTGAAAATGCCATTTATTTCGTGAAGAGGCGTAAATTGCCAGTTGTTTTATCCGGTCTTCATTCTGCGGAACGTGCACGGAGAGAACGGCACCGCGCCGCAGCGGAATATCGGTCGGCGCCAGTTTTAACAGATACGTGATCGAATCACCGGGAATGGACCGGAGTGCCCGGCGAAGCGGCAGTTTTTCAAACCGGAAATAGACCGGCTGGTAGGCGGCGTTCTTCAGAAATCTGATTTGTGTGCCGTCCCGGGAAATCGGAATCTCCCTCTCATTTTTTGAATCGATCTTGAAAACCCGTATGAAATCGATTGGAAAACGCATTTTACCCGAGTCTCCCTGAATCGACAAAAGCGTAAAAGCGCCGGCAATGGAATCCAATGAAATGGTGGCTTCAAATTGGTTGAGGCCGGTTTGGATTAAATTGGTAAATACAGTTCTGAATCTTGTATTATAAATAAGATGCAGTTTTCTGAGCGCGGGGCGCTTCGTTTTCAGTCGGATTAAAACAAAATCATCCATAAATATTTTTTTAACGGAAAGGCTGTGAGCGGCTTTTTGAATAAAAACGCTGTCCTTTAAACGGATCCCGTTTACCGGTGAAACGGATTTCCGTCCGACCCTTAATTCACCGGTTAAGACGGCCGCATTTCCTGAAAAATCTTTTGCCGTAATTTCAAAGCGGTGCCTGCCCGCGAAAAGTTTCGTAAATCCGGTCACCTCCTGTTTGACTCGAGTTGTAAAAAAAGGCAGAATCCCGTGCCCCTGCGGAGACCCGCTGTTGGAGTAATTGGCCAGAAATTCCGGAACGGTTGTGAATATACCCGTCCCCGGCGTCCCCGGATTGTAAAAGGGCAAATGGTTCGGCGGCACCAGAAAAAGATTGTTATAGTGTTTTTTCACCCAGCGATTCAGGCGGAAGTTACGGTCAAAAACGATTTCCCGGGTCTGATCGAACGAGAAGAAATTGTATTCTGTCCGGAAAATGGGTTTGCCGTCGACTTTTAGGCGAATCTGATAAAAGGAACATTTATTGTGAATTCTCGCCGTACGATCGAAGCCGGTTACGGCCAGGCCGAAATTTCCCCACACCTGAATGGGCTGCCTGACAAAATAGCGATTACCCCGCCGGTGTTCCACGGAAAAGACTTTCGGCAGCGGTTCCCCCTCCACCTGTGATTTTCTTCCGAACGGGATGACGGCCAATCCGGTCACAGTCGGGGGAATCCGGTCTCTGAAAGAGGCATATTTCAGCAGCGGATTAAACGGATTGTTATTTTTGTCTCTGAGCTCGAAATGCAAATGGGGGGCGCCGATGCCTGTTCTTCCGGAATAGGCCACCACTTCACCCTGCCGTACCGGAATTTGATTCGGTGAAAAGAACGCTTTAACGGAATACCGGCCCAGTTTTTTCTGAAGCCGTTTAATTCTCGTTTCAATTTTCGGCGCAAATCTTTGAAGGTGCCCGTAAACCGCAATTTCTCCGGTGTTCAGTTTTAAATAAAGAACCTTTCCGTAGCCAAAAGGCGAAACCTGCACCCGCCAGACACTGCCGTTTCGAACGGCAAATACTTTGTAACCCGTTTTTTCCCAAGTTTTAATGTCGATTCCGGAATGGAGGTGTCCCGGCCGGTATTCTCCGAATGTGGAATTTAAATAGCGGCTGGCATCTGTGGGCCAGATGTATTTCTGGGAGAAAGAGGATGTGGCTGAGAGGAAGAGGAGAAAAAACAGAAAGAGTCCCCATCCGAAAGATGTTTTAGTGTGCCGAAAATCCATGCAAGTCCCGATTGATTGTTGATAAATGATTTGTGAACCCTGTGATTCTGCCTGTTTATTCCATTTAATATACCCGAATTAAAAGCGGAATTCAAGGCAAAAGGCAAAAATAATTCAGATAAAATTGTGGATAAAAAGGGATTTTTTTTATAGTATTAAGGCACGATTATGAAAATTACTTCATTTCAAAAAGCAGATTATCAAAAGGCTCTGTTAAATTGGTTTCAGAAAAATAAGCGCGATATGCCCTGGCGCAGAACCCGGGATCCGTACGCCATCTGGATTTCGGAGGTCATGCTTCAGCAAACACAGGTTATTTCCGTCATTCCGTATTATAATCGCTTTTTAAAAGCGTTTCCCACAATCGAAACATTGGCCGGGGCCGATTTGCAAAAAGTTCTGAAAGTCTGGGAAGGTCTGGGGTACTACGCCAGAGCCAGAAATCTTCAAAAAGCCGCTAAAATCATTGTCGCACAGTTTAAGGGTAAATTTCCGGACAATCCGCAAGAGGTGGCAAAACTGCCCGGGATCGGACGCTACACAATGGGGGCGATTTTAAGCATTGCCTTCGGAAAATCTATTCCGGTTTTGGACGGAAATGCGGCGCGGGTGCTCAGCCGGCTTTTGCTTTTTGAAGAGCCCGTCACAAAGCCGCAGGCAAAAGAGAAACTGTGGGCTGCGGCGGAAATATTAATCCCGGACAAAGAGCCCGCCCAGTACAATCAGGCGTTGATGGAATTGGGTGCCGTGGTCTGCACACCCAAAACGCCCCTGTGCGGAAAATGTCCTTTGCAGCCGTTTTGCCGCGCCAATTTTATGGGCAGGCAAGCCGAAATTCCCGTGAGGGAGAAGCGGAAAAAGGTGCCTTATTACCATGTGTCCGCAGGGATCATCTGGAGGGATGGAAAAATTCTCATCACGCTCCGGCCGACGAACAAAATGCTGGGAGGCCTCTGGGAATTTCCCGGCGGAAAGTGCGAGGAGGGGGAATCCTATGAAGAATGTCTTTTGCGTGAAGTCGCTGAAGAATTGAGTATTCGGATTAAAGTGGAAGCACACGTTTTAGATGTCCGGCACGCTTACACGCATTTTAAAATTACACTGCATACGTACCGCTGCAAATTCATGGCCGGAGAACCCGTATTAGCGGGTGCGGATGACTTCAGATGGGTCGCACCGGAAGAACTTCTGCAATTGCCTTTTCCGGGAGCGGACGTAAAAGTGATTCGGGAAATCTTGCGTTCTTCGTAGAAGCTTACTTACGGGGGTCGCAAAAAAAGACCGACATCTCACAAATAAAATTCTGGTTCTTCGCGAGAATGCATAATTTTTAAACGATTGGCAGCGATCATTCCGGATCAAAATGAAATATTGATTGCCGGAAATGTGTGGATTTGTGTTGCCGTTAACGGTTAAGGCCAAATTCAAAAATCCAAATGTCAAATGAAGCTCAAAAGCGTCCTGCATTTTTTACTTCATGATAATTTGTGAAAATTCGTGGGCTTTTTTTTTATTTTACAGTAATTCAGCCGTAAAAACATGGTCTGTTCCACGGAGCCGGACCTGCATTTGCAAACGGTTGTGCCGGCTGCGGGCTTTGTTCTCAAAATAAACCATATCCACCTGTAAGCGAAGTAATACAATTTAGATAAAAAATAACTTGACATTCTTGTATGAATATTGTTAATTTTAGAATTGGAAAAGATTCTCGGAATAGCCACGGATCAAACAGAGGCGCGGATGTACGATCAAATCATTTTTGAGATAGGTGCAAAGGGCAGGCAGGGTTATTCGCTTCCCAAAATGACGATTCGCCAAAAGCCGCTTGAAAAAATAATTCCAAAACGATTCTTAAGAGGAAAGCCCGCCGAACTGCCCGAAATTTCGGAGCCAGAAGCTGTGCGCCATTTCGTCCATTTGTCAAATAAAAATTATCATGTGGATAAAGGGCTTTATCCGCTGGGTTCCTGCACGATGAAATATAATCCCAAAGTGAATGAAGACGCCTCCCGTCTGGAAGGATTTGCGGCCTTGCATCCGCAGCAGGAGAGTGAAGATGTGCAGGGTGCGCTGCAGCTCATGTACGAATTGTCCGGGGCGCTTTGCGAGATTTCGGGAATGAGTGCCGTGACGCTCCAGCCGGCCGCCGGTGCACACGGCGAATTGACCGGCATGATGATTGTGCGGGCCTACCACGAAAAGCGGGGAAACCCCCGAAAAAAAGTCCTGCTGCCCGATTCGTCTCACGGCACCAATCCGGCAAGCTCGGTCATTTCGGGATATCAGGCGGTTCAGATTAAATCGAACCGCGAGGGGCTGGTGGACTTGGAAGCCCTGAAATCGAATCTGGGTGATGATGTGGCGGCGCTGATGCTGACGAACCCAAACACGCTGGGCTTGTTTGAATCCCAAATTACAGAGGTGAAAAAGCTCCTGGATGAAGCGGGCGCCCTGTTGTACATGGATGGTGCCAATCTGAACGCCCTGCTGGGAATTATCCGCCCCGGGGACCTGGGCGTGGATGTGATGCATTTTAATCTGCACAAAACGTTCTCCACGCCGCACGGCGGCGGAGGGCCCGGCAGCGGGCCGGTCGGCGTTTCGAAACGATTGATGCCGTTTCTGCCGGTGCCGCAGATTGAAAAAAAGGGAGAGACGTATTATTTCAACAGCCGTTATCCGGATTCCATCGGCAGCGTGCAGGCATTTTACGGAAACTTCGGTGTGATGGTCAAGGCGTACACGTACATCCGTCTGTTGGGGCCGGCAGGCCTGAAACAGGTGAGCCGCAATGCCATTATTAACGCAAATTATTTGCTGGAAAAAGTCAAGTCGGCGTACGAATTTCCATATTCAAGGCGGCCCATGCATGAGTTTGTCCTGTCCGGGGACCGGCAAAAAAAGAATGGGGTAAAAACGCTGGACATCGCCAAAAGATTATTGGATTTAGGATTTCATGCCCCGACCGTTTACTTCCCATTGATTGTTCATGAAGCGCTTATGATTGAGCCGACGGAGACCGAATCGAAACAGACATTGGATGCTTTTGCGGATGCTTTGCTTCGGATTGCCGGAGAAGCCGGGGAAACCCCGGAGATTGTGCAAAAGGCGCCTGTCACTACACCGGTCGGCCGCCTCGATGAAGCCCTTGCCGCGCGCCAGCTTCAGGTGAAGTGGGTGCCTGAAAGCTGAGGTTTAAATGAAAAACGAATCCGGAAAGCGCCCCAAAATTTTATTGGTCGACGACATCATCATTAATCTGGAATTGCAGAAAGTGTATCTGCAGGATTCAGGTTACGACGTCATTATTGCCATGGACGGAGAAGAAGCGCTTCAGAAAGTTTATGACGAGAAGCCGGATTTAATTCTTCTGGATGTCATGATGCCCAAAAGAAACGGGTTTGAAGTGTGCCGGATTCTAAAGAATAACCAGGACACGCGTTTCATTCCGGTCATCATGGTTACGGCGCTGAAGGATGTCGAGGATAAAATCAACGGTATCGAGGCCGGTGCGGATGATTTTATTTCAAAGCCGTTTAACAAAACGGAATTAATGGCTCGTGTGCGTTCCTTATTGCGCATCAAATTTCTGCATGACGAGCTTGAAAATAAAATGGAGCAATTAGACGAAGCCCGGAAGAGATTTCAACAACTGGCAATCACGGACGGTCTGACGGAGCTTTTTAATTACCGGTACTTTCGCTCGCAATTGGAACACGAAGTGGCGCGTGCCAAACGGTACAATCTGGATTTGTCGCTTGTGATGGTGGATATTGATTTTTTCAAGAATTATAATGATACAAACGGCCACCCGGCCGGAGACATCGTTCTGAAAAAGATTGCCAGGGCTGTTCAGGAAAACATTCGAAAAATTGACATTCCCTGCCGTTACGGCGGGGAAGAATTTATTTTAATCTTACCGGACACCGGAAAACAAGCTGCAGTGGTGGTTGCCGAGAAAATGCGCAAACTGGTCGAACAGATGCCGTTTAAAAATCAGGAAGCTCAGCCCAATAAACGGCTTACGATCAGCATGGGTGTGGCCACTTTTTCAGAAGATGGTGAAACTGCAGAAGAATTGATCCAGCAGGTCGATAAAAACCTGTACGCTGCCAAACAGTCGGGCAGAAACCGGGTTGTCGCTAATTCATGAACGTATGAATTTTTTCAAACGCAAATATTTATTGGGCCAATTGGTCTCGATGACGCTGTTAATTGCCCTGGTCCCCCTGTTTTTGATGGGGTCGTACTTTCTTTATCATAATTGGGCGAATGCGCGCAAAAATGCCCGGACGGTTCTTGCGTTCCAGACGCGGCTTTTGGAAACTGAAATTACCGGACATTTTCTGCGCCCGTGGCTGGATGAATTACGATTCTCCCAAATCGAAGAAAAGCGTCCCGGCGGAGAAAAAGTTCCGGCGGTATTTTCTCAAATTTTACGGATTTCAATGAAAAGCGAGGGACCGTCCCCTAATTCTTTTAAGGTTAAAGTTATTTATGATGCCGAGCAAAAAGATCACTTGAGAATTCCGGAAAATTTTTTACGGACGTTTTTAGATAATCCATCCTGGAAATCCCGTTCAATTTGGATCAGTCCCGTGTATCATTCGGGAACGGATCAGACCGGCTATTTTTTACTCACAGGCAACCGACTGCGGCATCCGGAGAAATCTTCTGTAGATGTGGCCGTGATTCCGGTTTCTTCACTTCTTAATCGTCTAAAGACGGTTGTCTCTTCGGATTGGAAAAAATACCGGTTCGGCATTATCGACGCCGACAGGCAATACTTCATCCTCTCCGGGACCGGCTTAACATCGGCTGAATTGCAGGAGCTCAGACAACATTGGCCTACTCTGGCGGAGGGCGGAAATAGCGAAAATAATCTTGCCCGTCAAAGGATCGAAAAGGGCTGGTTCACACAATTGGAGCAGGTAGAGGATCTTCCGCTGTGGGTTTTCGGGCAGATCCCGAAACCGGAAATGTTTGCCTCTTTTTTGGGGATCAATCTGGAGTTTTTCATTTTTTTGCTTTTTGGAATTCTGGCGGCATTCCTCGGCGCGTGGTATTTTGCGAAGAAGATCACGGTGCCGCTGCAGCACTTTGCCAAATCGGCGACCGAGATTGCCCGCGGAGATTTTACGCAGAAAATTGAAATTAATTCAAATGATGAAATCGGGCGGCTGGCGAGAATATTTAATTACATGATGGTCGAACTCCGGCGGCTGAACGAAATGAATTTGAATCAGATTATTTCGGAGCGTGCAAAAACCCGTGCGGTTATCAAAAATATTACGGACGGCGTGATTGTGACCGACCCCCGCGGGAATATTATGATGATTAACGCCGCTGTCGAAGAATGGTTTCAGATTGAAGAATCCAGGGTGCTCGAACGGCCGCTGGATAAAGTCCTCCCGAATGAGCATCTGGAGAACCTGATTCAGGATATGCGGCAGGAGCCGGGATTCAGAACTTATGCCCGTGAAATCTCAATCCGGCTGCCGGGGAAACGCAAGGAGAGCTATTTTCAGGCCCATTCCGGCTGGGTTTACGACCAGGACAGGCGCCGGATTGCGGCCGTGACGATTTTTCGGGATATCACACGGGAGAAGGAAGTCGATCGCATGAAAACAGAATTGGTGTCGCTTGTGGCACACGAATTGCGCTCTCCGCTGACTTCCATTTCAGGATTTGCCGAACTTCTTCTGGATACGCCGCTTAATGACAACAGCATTTACGAGTACTCCAAAATCATTAAACAGGAATCCGACCGGCTCTCCGACCTTGTCAATAAATTTCTGGATCTGACGCGTATCGAAGCCGGCAAGATGGATTTTCGTCCCCAGCCCCTGCAATTGCGGGAGCTCATCGAGGGCATTTTGTACATTGCCAGCAGTCATGCACAGACCAAAAACATCATTCTGGACGTCAAGCTTCAGGATGAGATGGATCCGGTTCTGGCGGATTCCAAGCTGATGTCTGAAGTCGTGCTGAATTTGCTTTCAAATGCCATAAAATACAGTCCGCGCGACACAACCATTAAGCTGACTCTGCGGGAAGAGGCAGATTCGGTTATTCTCGAGGTGAGCGATCAGGGTTACGGAATCCCGGAAAAGCATTTGGGCCGGATTTTTGATAAATTTTTTCGTGTAAAAGATGAAGCCGCACAGGAAGAGAGAGGCACGGGACTGGGTCTTTCTCTGGTGAAAGAGATTGTGGAATTACACAAAGGCATCATCAAGGTTGAAAGTACCATCGGGAATGGTTCCGTATTTCGGGTGATTTTACCCAGGCAGCGATCCATCCAATCAGGGGACGGGAACGGGGAGGCGCACGATAGGATGGCCCATTCGGTCATTCAGGAGTAGTCAAAAGTGAGGAGAGATAAAATCGATGCCCAGACGCAAGATTCTATTGGTAGAAGACAATGTTGACCATGCCGAATTGACGGAATTATCGTTAAAAAGACACATCTCAAACATTGAAGTCATTAAATCCCATTCCGGCAAAGCCTGCATGGAGGTACTCGCATCGGATTCATTTGATGTCATCATTCTGGATTATTCCCTGCCGGACAGGAATGGACTGCTTATTTTAAAAAGCATCAAATCACACCGAATTAAAACACCCGTCATTATTGTGACCGGCATGGGCAGCGAAGCGATCGCCGTTAAAGCGATCAAAAACGGTGCTTACGATTATTTGATCAAATCCGACGGCTACCTGGTCACATTGCCGGTAACGGTTCAAAAAGTGTTGCAGAATAAAGGGCTTGAAGATTTACTGGATGAAACCGAACAGCGGTACAAAGACCTGGTTGAAAATGCCAATGACGGCATTTATGTTCTGGATAACCAGGGACGGTTTATATTAATCAACAATACAATCGAGGACTTTACGGGTTACAGCCGGGAAGAATTGCTGAAAACGCATTTCAGACATCTCATTGCCAAAGAGGAGAAGCAGCGCTGGCTGTCCCTCTTAAAGCAATTTAAGGATCACAATAATCTGGATCATATTGAAACCGTGATCCGGACCAAAGACGGAAAAAAGATACCCGTGGAACTTAACATCACGCCCATTTTCAAAAACGGAGAAATCGACGGGTACCAGGGAATTGCACGGGATATCTCGGCCCGCATCAAAACCGATAATGAAATTAGACGCCAGAGCAAAGAACTTAAAAAGCTTAATGAAGAACTGAAGCAAAAGAATAAAGAATTAGAAGAAATTAACCGGCTGAAATCTCAGTTTGTTTCCAACGTGAGCCATGAATTGCGCACGCCTTTAAACGGGGTGCTCGGATACGCCGAGCTTCTGCGGGACGGCATTTACGGGCAGGTGAACAACGATCAGAAGAAAGCGCTTCAAAATATTATCTCTTCCGGCAATCACCTGTTGGATCTGATCAACGAGATTCTGGATTTCTCGAAGCTCCAGAACGGAAGGATGATGTTGTACAAGGAAGTCTGTTCAATTTATGACATCGTCGACGCCGTAGAGGCGACCTTCCGGCCAATCGTACGGAATTGCCCCATCGAGTTTATGGTCAACATCGAACCCGATTTGCCGAAGGTGTATGTCGATTCACAAAAAATTTATCAGGTGTTTCTGAATGTGGTGGGGAATGCGGTCAAATTTACGTCGCAGGGGGAGATCGAGATTCGAGGCCGGCTGGAAGGGGATGAGATTTTGTTTTCGGTGCGTGACACGGGCATTGGTGTCTCCAAAGAGAATCTAAAATTCGTTTTTGAAGAATTCAGACAGTTGGACGGTTCCAAGACCCGGCGTTTCGGCGGAACAGGTATCGGGCTCAGCCTGACCAAGCAACTGCTCGAATTGCACGGGGGCAGGATTTGGATCGAATCCGAATTAGGAAAAGGCTCGACTTTTTATTTTACGCTCTCCGCTTTAAAAGAAACCCCCGAAGATGAAAATGTCGTGACCCGCTTCGGGCGGGAGGAGAACGGACGACCCCGTTTTGCCCGGGAGGGAAGCGTGAAATGAAAAGTTTCAAAACGACCTGCGGCCCGCGCCGCATCCCAAAGTTTAATGATTGCCTGACTTTCTTGAGAGGGAAGTAATAATGAATCCGGATGGTAAAAAAAAGTCTGTTTTGTTGATTGATGATGACCCCGATATGCTGGACATCGGGCGGATTATTATTCGAAAAGCCGGCTATCATTTTGTAGAAGCGACGACCCCGAATGAGGGTTTCGATAAAATTGAAAAGCATCATCCCAATCTTGTGCTGCTGGATTATATGATGCCGGATATGAAGGGGGATGAATTTTTTGAACGGTTTGCCTCCGACGAGAAATTTGAACCCTATCGGGATATTCCGGTGATCATGCTGACAGCCAGAAGCGACAATGGGATCGACCGGGTTTCCCTGTTCAAAAAAGGGCTGGCGGCATTTTTAGTCAAACCGTTCGGGCATCGTGAGCTCATTAATATCATTGAGAATGTGCTTCAACTGAACGAAATCCGAAGTCAAAATATGGCCCTGCAGCAGGAGATTAAACGCACCCAGTACAAATATCGTGATCTTGTCGAAAATGCCAACGACTTAATTTTCACACTCGATGAAGCCGGCCGGTTCGTTTTTGTGAACAACCGGATACAGCTTTTAACCGGATTTTCCGAGAATGAGTGGCTGCATCAATCCATTTTCGATGTCATTGTTCAGGATGATCATGAAATAATCAGGCACGCTTTTCAGGAATGCCTGTCCGGAAATTGCGGCACGGTCGAGTTCCGGATCCTGCATAAGAAGGGCGGAATTCATTATTTCTCCGCCAATCTGAATCCTCTCCACGATCAGAAAAAAATCGGCGGCGTGGTGGGGATTGCCAGAGATATTACCGATCGTATTAAGTTGGAAAACCAAATTGTTGAACTCAAAAATTTCAATGAAAGCATCATTAAAAGCATCGGGTCCGGTTTGATCACGGTGGATTTAGACCGGAAGATCACTTATTTCAATGCCGGCGCCGAGAAAATTTTGAAGATTCCGGTTGAAGAGGTCATTGGAAATCCGATCGATAAAATTTTACCCCCGAAAGAGGTGGAAAAATTTCTGCCCGTCGATCAAAAAGAGTCTTTTTCTCCGCTAAATCGCGAGATGGAAGTGACAAACGGAAAAGGGAATAAGGTTTTTATCGGATTCACAAACACGCCGTGGGTGGATAATGCCAATCGCAAGATGGGCACGATCATCAGTTTTCGCGATATTTCCGAGATCAAGCGCCTGCAGATTGAAATGATTCGGATGGATCGTCTGGCGTCACTGGGCGTGTTGGCCTCCGGAATTGCGCATGAAATTCGGAATCCGCTGGCCGGGATCAAGACCATGGCGCAGACCCTTGAAGAAGAGATCGAGCCGGACGATTCCAGGCGGGAGTACCCGTCGCGAATCATTCGACAGGTGAATCGTCTCGATGAGCTTCTGAAGGCCTTTTTTTCGTACGCAAGACCCAGACCGCCCATCAAAAAATGGCATGATTTGCCGGACATTGTCCACGAAGTGGTGGTGCTGCTGAACAAGAAGATCAGCAGTTCGAAGATCGATCTCAGTGAAATATATGATGAAAATTTGCCGAAGATTTTTGTGGATTTGAACCAGATTCAGCAGGTTTTCATCAACCTGATTTTAAATGCCGTCGATGCGATGTCGGAGGGAGGTCATCTCGTCATCAAGGCCCGGGCCGTCACAACCCGGGTGGAAGCCGTGGATAGACGGCGCAAAATTTTCCGGAACAAAAGGCTGAAATCGCTTTACACGGAAGTCCTGGTCAAAGATACCGGCTCCGGGATCCAACAGGCGCATCTTGAGGCGATTTTCGACCCGTTTTTCACAACGAAATCTCAGGGAACCGGCCTCGGACTTTCAATTGTCTATCGTATTTTGGAGGAACACGGCGGGAATATTAAAGTGACCAGCGAGCCGGGAAAGGGAACCACATTTGCGCTACTTTTGCCTTCGGAGGAATAATTGGGAAAAGCTTCGATACTGGTTGTTGAAGACAACGAAGATTTATGTACGGCGGTTGCGTACAATTTAAAAAAGAAAGATTACGATGCGGAAACGGCTTTCTCCGGTGAGACAGCGCTCGATAAGGCCAGACGAAGTATCTTTGACCTGGTGCTTCTGGACATTAATCTGCCCGGGATAGACGGGATCACAGTCCTGAAAAGGTTAAAAGCACACGACCCGGATTTGCTGGTGATCATGATTACGGCTTACGGTGATCTGAGCCACGCCATTTCCGCAATGCAGGGGGGTGCCTACGATTACCTCACCAAACCATTCGAGTTGGAAGAGCTGCGTCTGAAAGTGGAGAAGGCGCTGGAAACACAGCGTCTCCGCCGGGAAGTCAATCAATTGCGCCGCCGGGAGCTGGAAGACCCTATTCAGGGGATCTACGGCCGCAGCCCGAAGATTCAGGCGGTGAAAGATTTGATTACGCTGGTAGCCCACACCCCCAGGACACCCGTTCTCATTCAGGGGCAAAGCGGCACAGGAAAGGAATTGGTGGCTAACGCCCTTCACTATGCCAGTGCCCGAAAAGACAAACCGCTGGTCAAGATTAATTGCAGCGCCATCCCGGATAATCTGATTGAAAGCGAACTGTTCGGACACGAGAAAGGCGCTTTCACGGATGCCAAAATCCTGAAAAAGGGATTGTTTGAAATGGCCAATGGCGGTACCCTGTTTCTGGATGAAATTTCCAGCTTAAAATTGAGTCTGCAGCCCAAGCTGCTTCGGGTGCTGGAAACCCATACGCTCCGGCGCGTGGGCGGCACGGTTGACATCAGCGTAAACCTCCGGATTGTGGCTGCCACAAACCTGAATTTAGAAAATCGTGTGAAAGAGGGTGAGTTTCGCGAAGATTTATTTTACCGCCTGAAGGTGATGGTGATCGATGTGCCGCCCCTGCGGGAGCGTGAGGAAGACATTCTCCCGCTGGCCAAACTGTTTCTGGATCAAAATAACCGGGAGTTTAACAAACACATTGAAGGCATTTCGCCGGAGGCCGAACAACTCCTTTTGCACTACCCCTGGCCCGGGAATGTGCGGGAATTGAAGAATGTCCTGGAACGCGCCGCCATCTTGTGCCAAAGGAATTGGCTGGAGCCTGAATTTCTGCCGCACGAACTTCAAATCAAAAGCGAATCCGCACGCGTGGAAGCCGAATCGGAATTTTCCGCGCATCTGTCATTGTCCGAAATGGAGATGCGGCACATCCTTCGCGTGCTCAAAGAGAATAAGAATAATAAATCCAAAACAGCCCGTGTGCTGGGAATTTCCCGCTCGACCCTTCGGGAAAAACTGCGGATTTACGGCCTCGCGGGCGATTCGGATGCGGATGAGGAGGACTGACTCCAAAAACTTGGGGCCCCGGCCGTCGATCGTCTGCATTCGGAATAACGGCATGGACGGCATCGATTTAGGGCAGGGCGTGCAGCGCCGCAATAAGCTTGTCGTAAATGCCGTCGAAAGAGCCGTTGGACATGACCACAATCTGATCGCCCCGGCGCACCTGCGGTACAAGCCAGGCGACAAGGGTGTCTACCGAATCCGAATACAGGGCGGGCTTTCCCATTTTGGCTAATTCAGCCACAATCTGTTCCCTGTCTAATTTTTCGCTCTCTTTCAGAAGGTGGGGACGATTGATTTTTCCGATCGCCACGCCGCAGGCTTTTTCAAAGGCCAGGGGAAATTCCTTCTGGAAAATGTTTCGCCGGGTCGTGTTGGTGCGGGGTTCGAACAGTGCCCAGATTCTTTTTTCGGGAAATTTTGCGGCCAGCCCTTCCAGTGTTTCACGAATGGCGGTCGGATGGTGCGCAAAATCATCGTAGACGGTCACATCGTTTATGGTGGCGCGGACTTCAAGACGCCGTTTAACCCCCTGGAATGTGGCAAACGCCTGAAGGATTTTTTCATTCGAGATGCCTAAATGTTTGGCGACAATGATGACGCCTGCCGCATTGAGTGCGCTGTGATGCCCCGTGAGCGGAAGATAAAAATGACCTGCCGCCTGCCCCTTATGAATCATCCGGAATTCAATGCCTTCCCGCAGGGGCTGCATCGCCTCGATTTTCCAGGAAACATCACTTCGGAACCCGTAAGATTCAACCGGTGCAAAAGATTTCTGCGCCAGTTCCCGTACAATCGGATCGTCCCCGTTGACGGCCAGAAGTCCGTTTCGGGGGATCAGATTAATTAAACGGCTGAACGTGAGTTTAATATCATCGATCGAGCGGAAAATGTCGGCATGGTCGAATTCGATGTTGTTGATAATGGTAATCTGGGGCAGATAATGCAGAAATTTTGACCGCTTGTCAAAAAAGGCGGTGTCGTACTCATCTCCCTCGATCACAAAGTAAGGCCCGTCTTCGATTTTCATGCCCAGCCCGAAATTTTGGGGGATGCCGCCGATTAAAAGACTCGGATTTAAGCCGGCCGTTTCAAGCACCCAGGCCAGCAGTGAGGTGGTGGTTGTTTTGCCGTGAGTTCCGGAAACCACAATGGATTCCTTCCCGCGGATAAAAAATTCCCGAATCACATCGGGCAGAGAGAGATAAAAGAATTTCTGCTCGAGCATGTATTCGGCTTCCGGATTTCCCCGCGAAATGGCATTGCCCACCACGACCAGGTCCGGCGCGGGATTCAAATGAGATTCAGCGTAGCCTTCCAGCGGCCGGATCGCATTTTCGCGAAGGAATGTGCTCATCGGCGGGAAGACATTCTCATCGGATCCTGCGATTTTATAACCGGATTTCTTGAGCTGAACCGCCATATTGGCCATGGCTGTCCCGCAAATACCGATGAAATAAATGGACCGGATGCTGTCTTTCAGCATGATTGTACCTCAAAACGGAGTGAAATCAATTGGTTTGATCTGTTTGAAAACGGGCCACGGCCCGGTCGACATTCTCATACGTTTCGAAAATGGTGATGAGTTTGGTGATCATGAAGAGATTTTTGATTTTATCCGTTGTGCCTGAGATTTTTAAATTGCCCCCTGCCTTTTGAACGGAGGTCAGGCAGGCCATCAGGATGCCGAGGCCGGAGCTGTTCATCCACTTCACCTTGCTCAGGTCGATCACAATATTTTTGAGCTTATCGGTGAGAAGACTTTTAATTTTTTCATGCACTTTCATGCCTTCCGGCCCGCCCATAAGATTCCCTTTGAGAAATAAAACGGCCACATTTCCACGGATTTCTTCTTTAATTTGCATCTGAGAACGCCTCCTTAATAATAGGTTCAATGCCAAACAGCCTTTCGGCCGAGGGTTTATACTCAGGTGAAAGGTTTACAAGACCCAACAGCTCCATTTTCTTGAACACCGGCTCCGGTTTTCTGGTCAAATTTAATACAATTTTATTTTTTATGCAATAAGAAAATCTCACTCATCTGTTTTTGATTCGGATATAAACTTCGTGATAATGATTTCTGTTCCGGTAGGGGAGAAGTCGAAGGAAACGTGATCCATGAGCGATTTCAGAATCAGAATACCGCGGCCGTTTTCTCGCATCAGATTTTCGGGTGACAGCGGATTCTGCAGCTTATTGGGCTTAAAGCCTTTGCCTTCATCTTTGACATGAATCACAATACGGTCGTTTCGGCCCTCGACCGTAATTTGAACCTTTTTGTTCGGGTCATTTTTATTCCCGTGAATAATGGCGTTTGTGATTGCTTCCGTGGCTGCGATGACCACATTGTCCCGGTCATCCGGGTCGTACTTGAGATTTTTGAGCGCCTTTTCGACAAAAAAAGCCGCCTTTTCAATTTTGTCTATCCTGCTGGGCATGGCTAATTTGTGGATTTTTTTATGCATTGGTTCTGTACCTTGTTTTTAATATACAGAAGATTTGTCGTTTATGCAATGTTGAAAATCCCATGTTTAAAAATACCAGCGTGCCTGCAGATGAATCTGGTTGATGAAATACGGCTTCTCCTCGTTATTCTGCACGCGAAGCGTCGTAATCGAAATGAGTCCCAAATGGCGGTTGTGATCGAGTAAATAGATTTTAAAGACGGGGCCGTAGCTCTGGAATAGTTTCGAATGGCTCGATTTCTGTATTTGATTCCGAACCATTTTATAAGGCCATTCCCGGCGGAAGTAGCTCTGAAAACCGACACTGGTTCTTAATCGCCGGATCAAGGGAAAATCCACCTGCAAAGAAAAATAATGATTGTGGCGGCTGATCAGAGGCTGCTCTGCAAATGTATCCCAAAAAAGCCGGCCGTTTTCTTCCATCTCCAATCTGTAAAAACCCATCAGGTTGGTCTTCCCGAAGACATTCCAGCGGAGAGAATCGGTAATCGCCAATTCGCGAAACACGTAACTCTTCACCTGTTGAAGCTGGTATTCAAAGTCGTAATCGGTATAATTGGCAAGAATTTCCGCCCGTTGTTTAAATTCAAAACGAGGGCTTTTGTTAATTTTTAAACTTGAATAGAGATTGAAAATTCTGTTCCAGTTGTTTTCTGCGCTTCTCTCCGAATAAATGTACACAAGATGCCGCAGCCGGACATTCCCGCCCATTTTGAATTCAGGCCCGCTTTCAAAAAAGTGGGTCCACTGCAGCAAATGGATGGTTCGAAGCTCATCCCGGTCGTCAAAATTTAAAGTGTCGGGCGTATCGTACCGCAGGCGGCTGACGGAATTTTGAAAAACCAGACGATCTCTTGAACCCGGCGCAAAAGAAAAATTACTTCGTATCTCAAACAGACTGCTTTTGTTGTCGGGCATGCCCAGCAAGCCGCTGAAAGGGTTTGCCCGAATGGATTTCGAGAACGTGTACGTTTCGGATTGGACCGTGTAGATGAGCCCGAGCGACGTGCGCAGGCGGTTTTTGCGGAAAAATAACTCCGATTCGGTGTGCATTCCGGTGTCTTCCCGGTTCCGCTGCCCGCCCGTGCCGGCGTGCAGAATCTGGCTGATAAAGGTGGTACGGGTATAAAAATCGGAGAATTGTCTGAGCTGCAGATGCCTTGAAACCGGGTAGACGAGCCGGTTTAAGAGCCGCCGGTTTCGTTCCCGCCTGGATTCCAAATCGCCGTTTGTTGAAATGTAGTAATCCCGGCGATTATTGTTCATCTGAAACATAAGCGAATCCAGCGTGCCCGGATAAAATTCTTTGGCGATTTTGTAGGTCATCAGGAAGTCGTAGTTCCGGCGCCTGCCCAGTTTATTTCCCTGCCAGTTCAGTTGAAATCTGTTCAGATAGCCCTGCCAAAGCGTGGGATTCAAACGGAGGCTTGCCTGGTGGTAAAACCCCCGGTCTTGCTGCCCCTGGCGTTTATCCCATTTTTCGCCGAATCGACTCTTAAACTGCAGTTTCCCCAAAAGGGTTGTCTGAATGCCCCAGGCCAGGAGATGTGTTGTGGCGCTGTTGGCGTACCCCGTTTGTTTGTCGATGAAAACATTCGATTCTCCCAGATAAATTTGATCGAATGCCCGCCACAAGGGCTGTTTGTACAGGATTTGAAATTGGGTGTCATCCCGCCATTTTTCCTGCAGGGGAGAGATTCGCAGTAAATTGCTGGTGTAACGGTTTTGAATGAGAAGGGATTTACGGGTATTAAAATTCGTTTTGTAATTCAGATTCGCCTTCCAGGTATAAGAATTGTAATTTTGCCTGAAACCAAAATTTAGAATGGGCACAGAAAGCTGCGCCATAGTGAGATTTGAAATCAGCAATGGAAAACAAACAAGAACTATGCTTATTAAAAAACGGGGCCTGCCCGCCATATTTTGATCACCCGAATGATTCTAAGTACGCTGTTTATGCTTCTTTCGTTTATTCAGGAAAGAAAAAAAAGAATCAAAAGTTTTCGATGATTTTGGTTTATGATCCGGTTTTTTTTCGTCGATCTGAATCGCGCCTCCCGAAATAACCAGCTTCACGGCTTCTTCGATAGGCATGTCCAATTCAACGGCATCTTCTTTGGGAATAAAAAGCAAAAATCCGGAAGTCGGATTGGGGGTGGTGGGCAGAAACACACTGATCAAATCTTTTGTGGACCTTTCCTGAACTTCACCCCGTGTATCCTGAGTCATGAATGCAATACAATAGATCCCCTTTCTGGGATATTCGATGAGCACGGCTTTCCGGAAGACTTCTCCTTTATCGGAAAAAAGCGCTTCCACAATTTGTTTGAGCGTGTTGTAGATGCTGTTGAAAAAGGGGATTTTGCCGACAATCCAGTTTCCCAGAGCCAGAAGTTTTCGGCCGATGTACATTCGGGTCAGAATGCCGGCCAGGATGATGAGCAGAATCATCACAAGAATGCCGATCCCGGGAATGCGATGGTAGTAATTCGTAATTCCCAGAACGCGAACGAACAGAAATTGGAGAATCCCTGCCATCCAATTGTCGAAAACGATGAAAATTTTCCAGAAGATGTAAACGGTCAGGACAATTGGCGTCAAGACCGCAATACCCGTTAAAAAATAGCGGCGAATCTTTTTTGCAATTTTGTGTGTCATCTTCTAATTTATACCCGGGTTATCTATTTCTTTTTGTGATTGGCCGAATCGGACGGCCGCGGCACCATCAGATAGATCGTTTCTCCCTTTTTGGCTAACTTGTATTTTTCGCGGGCAATTTTTTCCTGATAGGCCGTATCCTCCATCAGCCGCGCAATCTGCCTGTTCAGATTTTTCTGCTCTTGATTGATCACTTCGATTTTTGCCCTGGCCTCTCTTTCCTGCTGCGCCAGACGCAGTTGTGTGATCACGCCGTAATCACCTATGATAAAATAATAAATGATCACAATTGCGCCTGCCGCCCACAAAAGTGTTTTTAAAAATTGCAGGGTCGTTTTTGTCTTTTTGATGCGGCGTTTTTGCATAGAAAAACCGATTTGTTTTTATTTAAGATATTAAAAAAAAACCGAATTTCAAATAAGAAATTCAACGGAGCCAAAAAACAAACAGGCCGGTGAAAACAAAACCGCTTAAAGCGCAGAAAGAATTCACCACGTCGTTGTTGATCCATTTTTTCCCGTGTTCGAACAGTGTTTTCGTATCGCGGCAGTGGAATCGCTTTTCGGTCATTTTATGACACACCAGGCAGCGGAATTGGGCTTGAAGGGTGGCGCCGAAAAAGCTGTCCACGAGGCTCGCCCCAAGTCCCGCAAACGTCACCAGGATAACCGCCCGCAGCGGATTTTCGAGAAATGCCGGCGCAATGGCAATCCCGGGGACCGCAATGAACAGGGAACCCAGAAGCGCGCCGAACAGCCCGATAACCGAGACGCCGCCCGAAGTGCCCGGGATGACCTTTTTGAACGTCGTAATCAATCGGGGAAGCCGCTTCGAGAGAACGCCGATTTCCGTCGCCCAGGTGTCTGCCGTCACCGCGGCGAGCGATCCGAGGTAAATGATGTACCAGATAGGTGTCGGCCGGATGTACCAGAGGATCATCGAAATGCCGGCCATGCCGCCGTTTGCCAGAACCTGAGCCCAATCCCTGCGGGAAGATTTTTCAAAAAGGAGGTTGGATTCGGCCTTTCTGGACGGCCACAATTTTGACAGGATACTGGAGGAGAAGAAGAAAATCAGAATCGGGACTGCCCAGATCCAGCCGCCAACCCCAAAAATTAAAGTACCCAGCAGAAAGACGGCCATGGCGCCGCCGATGTCTAAAAAATTCGCCCTGTAAGAAATAAGAACGACCAGTGCCGCCAGCCCCGTGCCGACGGAAAACTGCGTGAGCATCCCGGGGTGCGCCAGTGAAAGATGCAGGACAAACGTGCCCGTCAGCGGGGCGGTGATGTTGTCCGAACCGGCCCAGGAGAGGGTTTCCGAAAAAGTTGTGATGACGGCGGTTAGAAACGCGATCCAGATGATCATTCCGGCCGGGAGCGGCGTCCGGCTGAGGTAAGTCAGACCGAGCGCCACAATGAGAAAAGTGGTCACGGCAAATGTGAGCGAACCTTCAACGGACTTTGAGTCGCGGGTGACATTAAATTTGTGAGGGTGTTTTAAATTTTCCCCCACAATAGCCGCAAAGGCATCGGAAAACGCCAGAATGAGGATGCCGATTTGAAGAATCGCCGGATAATGATTCCAAAAAAGCAGCGCCATAATAATCACGGAGACCGGATAAAATATCGTTCCGTAACTGGTTCGTTTTGTCTCGTGCATGCCTTTGAACTTTTCGGCCTTCAGAGACCACGCATTCACAAGGGTGAAAATGCCGGCCAGGACGATGAGCGGAATATTCGTGCGAAAGATGAAGGGGGTAAAAAAGATAACAATCCCGGTGGAAATATGCACAAATTTCCGTGTGACTTCAGGCGACCATCCTAAAGCAGAGCGTATTTTTTCCGCAATTCCGACAATCAAAAAAAGCAGCAAAAATAAAAGTCCGAGATAAATCCATTCGGTTGTTGTGGGCATCGATTCGTCTCCTGTTTGAACCTGAATTTTAATTTTTATAATTTAACAAAATTTTGCTTTTAATCAAAGGAAAAACTAAAATTATTGGTAAAATCTCACTTGCGGGAGGATACGTTTATTTTGAGAACAAAGATCCATCTGATGGAAAATTATCAGGCTAAGAAGGGGAAGCGCTATAAATGATGCTGACTCAACATAAAAAAAGAAAGGCCCACGAATTTTCACAAATTATCACGGATTAAAAAAGGCAGGCCGCTTCAGCGTCCTTTCTATTTTTAGCCCCGCGGTTTACCACGGGGCAGAATAATGCGTCCATTTGTCGTCACCAAAACAAATACGAAATCCGACTATCGAAATTCGAAACAAATCCAAAATTCAAATGACCTATTTTCTCAGACATAACCCCAATGGTTCTT
>BDTM01000045.1 GCA_002898015.1 bacterium BMS3Bbin03
TACCACGGGGCAGAATAATGCGTCCATTTGTCGTCACCAAAACAAATACGAAATCCGACTATCGAAATTCGAAACAAATCCAAAATTCAAATGACCTATTTTCTCAGACATAACCCCAATGGTTCTTCTGCTTCGTTTTGAATTTAGGTCATTCGAATTTGTTTCGGATTTCCTATTTCGGGCTTCGGATTTTAACAGCCGGTATTTTTGCATTTTAAATTGCGATTTTGATTTTTGATTTTTTCAATTTGATTTTGTTTGTGAATGGCTGAATCGTTGAACCATTAAGTTAATGGTTGTAGAGGCACGCCGTCCATTTTAAAAATAAAAAACCCGCCACAAATGCGCGGCGGGCTCGGAGGGATAAAAAATCAGGCCGTAATTTTAAAATTCTTTGGCAAAATAAAAATAACCGCCGAGCGCATTCCCGGCATTATTGCCCAGGCTCTGGTCCTTCTTCCAGTAATCGCCGGGCATCCAGAGACCGCCTGTAAATCCGAACGTGATTGTTTTTCTGTAATTGTAGGTCACCAGCCCTGCGATTTCATTTCCCATGGCGGCATGCCCGTTTGTGGGGACCCAATTGCGGCTGTAATTGTAAAAATCGAGCCGCACGGCCAGGGGGCCTGCCGTAAACTTCGCGTGGGCATTCAGAACATTCAAATTTGTCATGGTCAGGTTGCCGGGATCCAGTCCGGCGAACCCATAAGCGGTGGTCATAACATGTGCGGGACCAAAACCTGGCCAGTCTTTGTAAAAGCCGAAAGTGAACGGGCCGTTCGTGGCGGATTCGTACAGTTCATTGTCATCTTTTGTGGTTGTTTTATCGCCGCTAAAAGCCACATACGCGCCGCCAAAACTCAACGGGGAATTTGACGGTGTGTAATCCGCCATTCCGACGAGGGCGTAGCCTTTGTAGTTTTTGGCACTGGCAGCGTCGTTTTTTCCGCGCAGAAGTGTGTACTCGCCGGTCAGATCCAGTCCGCTCACCGGCGCGGCCGCCACGCGTGCGCCGAGCCAGATCGGTCTGCTGGTTTGGTTTTTGTTAATGTTTTGCGGTCGTATTACGCCATAACCGGAAATATTTAATTTTTTATTCATTGCATGATAGGTTCCGTAGACGGTCATAAGATTAATATTTCCGGGATACAGGTCTGATTTGCTCACATCGTAACCATTATAAGTGGCGGCACCCACATAAGCGATTCCATGGGATTGGGCCAGCCGGGAGTAAAACACATCGACATCCAGGGGGCCCTTATTGTACATGACTTTCGCCTGAAGCGCACCGTCTTCACCGCCGTCAAAAAAGACCGTGCCGTCCCCATAGAGCAAACGTTCTTTTCCCATTCGAATGGAGAAGGGCGTGTCAAAAATATGCGAGACCGTCAAATAACCCTGCAGAATGCGGACATCGGGATCCGGATTCCCCTGCAGATCGGTTCCCCAGTAAGGGTTAATGCCGTGCTGGCCCCAGGCGCCGATCATCGTGTAAACGGAGACGCCTTTTCCGAAATCCACATTATATTGAATGTCGCCGTGAATGTACATGTAGGAGTTTCCGTCGGGTGTGTTTTTGTCAAAATCCGTGTTCTTCGAGAAAAAATTGTAGATGTAAAACAATCCGTGCCAGCTCGCTTTGGGCTTTTGTGCAAAAACATTTGCGGTAAATGTGAATGCGAGAGCCAGAATTGCGCTGATAAAAAAAATGCGTTTCATCTTTTCTCCTCCCATCTTTGTTGATTTGCAGCTTTTCTCAGGCTGCCAATGAACGTTAAAAAATTAATCCGTAATTTCTTTTTGCTTCGTGCCTTTGTGTTCTGACATAAATGCGTGGGCGGTGAATCTGCCGCCCACATTTCAGCTCATTTTATTACGGCGTCGGCCTTAGAACGCCGTTCTTATCCCGCTTTAAGGGATAGGGTTGTTTGGGCAGCGGTGCCCCCGGTTCTTCCAGAATGGTCTTTCCGTATTTCCAGTCCGGCGGACAGATGGCGATATAACGCGCGTATCCGCCCGTTCCGCCTTTGGGTTTCGCAAAACCGATGGCGATCAGCGCGCCGGCTTCCGGCACCTTGTCCAAATTCGCCACACCCTCTGCCTGCGTGTAATAGTGGTGCATCAGCCAATATTCGCCGACCAGTGTGGCTGTGGTATCCGTGTCGAGCGGCTCGTGTCCGTGGAACAAAATATTACGCTGTAAATGCAGGAATTTAAGCGCTTCAAGTGAGACACCCGGGAAGGGAAATTCATCGCATTTCTTTTTGTCCGGCCATTTTTTCGACCAATCGGAACGAACCATGACCACAGACCCCTCGGGGATTCTTCCGTGCTTTGCCTCCCATGCTTTTATGTCCTCTACCGAACAGGCATAGCCCGGATCTTTTTCCACTTTTTTGTGGATATCGATGACCACTAACGGCCGTACGGCGTAAGTCGGCGGCAGATCGCTGATGGTGGCGCCGAGGGAATCCCAATGTGCCGGCGGGTCTAATTGGGTGCCGTACTGATCGGTTGGCAAAATGTAAGCCGAAGCTCTGAATTCCTGCTTTTTGTAGGTGAAAATTTCGCCTTTCTTGACATAACCGGGAATGGTTATGGAAGAGCGCGCAGGCAAAAACTTCGCATTACCAAATGCCTTCCAGACCGGAATTGTGGGCGTAAATGCGTGGGTCAAATCCACGTATTTGCACTTGGTCAGGGTGTTTTTATAAAATGCCCACAAATCGGTTTTGGCCGTCTGTTGCTTTTGTGTGCAGCCTGTCACAAGGCTCAGCAACAGCGCAAACAAAACACTGCCTCGAATCAGATGTTTCATGGTTTTTCTCCTCCATTTTTTGAAGTTTGACAACACCAAAACACCTCCCCTTTTTTTACCTGTTTCCAAAGGGCAATGACTGAAGCCGTGTCTCACCTCCTTCGTTTAATGTAATAGTTCCCCGGATTTCTTCCATTTTGATTTGTAGAAGAAAAATCCGATAATAAACGTCACCACAACGCTTCCGATACCCACGAAGAGAATGGCGGCCAGCGGATAATTTCCGTATTTTTGAACGAAGTCGGCTTTCAATGAAAAAACAAAAATAACGGTCAATACGATAGGTATGAAATATTTGATCATAAAATCCCACCACCGGCCGATTTTAATGTTCGATATCTGATTGATTTCTTCGCGCAAATTGGACGCTTTGTACACCCAGCCGACCACAACCGCCTCGAAAAGGCCAACCAGAATAAGCGAGTAGCTGGAAATGAAATGGTCGATCAAATCCAGAAAGTAGTAGCCCGATCCGGTCGTGTAAACCACGCCCACCAATAATCCGAGCAGCGTGATGACGTGAATGATTCTTCTGCGTTTCCATTGAAATTTATCAATTAAACTGGCCACAAGCCCTTCAATCATTGAGATGGAAGACGACAAACCGGCGATGACCAGGGCCGTAAAGAAGATCACCCCAAACGCACGGGCACCAAACGGCATCGCCGAGATGGCCTGCGGGTAGGCCACAAATGCCAGTCCGAATCCGCTTTTCACAACTTCGGAAGGCGGCAGGTTCTGTTGAACGGAAATAAATCCGAGTGTGCTGAACACCGCAAATCCGGCAAACAGCGAAAAACCGCTGTTCGCAAATGCCGTAATGAGGGCATTCCCCGTAACATCCGCTTTTTTAGGAAGATAGCTGGCGTAGGCGATCATTGTGGCCATGGCAATGCTCAGGCTGAAAAATATTTGTCCGTAAGCGTCCAGCCAGACTCTGGGATTGGTCAGGTGCGAAAAATCCGGTTTCAAATACCAGGCGATGCCTTTCCCCGAACCGGGCAGTGTGACGCCGCGAATGACCAGAATCGTGATCAGAACCACGAGGAGCGGAATGAAGATTTTACAGGCCAGCTCGATACCGCGCTGTATGCCGCGCAATTCTATGAACCAGTTTAGAATCCAGATGACGATGAGGGCGGTAAAAATGATGGTGCTGGGATGACCCAGGTTCCAGAAGCCCTTCGACAAATTAAGATGCTGGTGAAAGAAAAAGGCAGACGGATTAGAACCCCATTTGAGTGTGAGCGAATACCAGATGTAGTCCAGGCACCAGGCCAAAATCACCGTGTAGTAAAATGCGATGCCCAGCACGGCGAAAATAGAGGGCCACCAGCCGATCCATTCCCACTTTTTTCCGATTTTACGAAAGCTCAGCACGGCCGACCCGCGAAACCGGTGGCCGATGCCGTATTCAAGAATTAAAAGCGGAATTCCCGCCGTGAAGAGTGCCACGAGATACGGAATCAAAAATGCACCGCCGCCGTTTTTGTAACACAAATAACTGAACCGCCAGATGTTGCCCAGCCCAATCGCCGAACCAATCGCCGCCATCAAAAATCCGACACGACTCTTCCATTCTTCCTTCGTTTCCATAGTTAAAATCCCAGTTTTAGAATTAGAACAACTGTTCCGGTAAAGTGTACGCCGCTGTCCCTCTTATTTTTAAAGAGCGGGGGAGCGCTCTTCTCTTTGGGGGCTGCCCCAAAACCATTATGCCTGTTTTTTAATCCCGACAGGGGTTACGCCTCTTCTAAATTGAAGCAGACCACTTTGGGCTCCGTCATCTCCTGAATGGCGAATTTAATGCCCTCTCTCCCCAAACCGCTCTGCTTCACACCGCCGAACGGCATGGCATCGATTCTGTAATCGGTAGAATCGTTAATCATAATGCCGCCGACATCTAACTCTCTTATCGCTTTGTGTGCTTTGTTCAAATCCCGTGTAAAGATGGCGCCGTGCAGGCCGTAATTCACATTGTTGGCTTTTTCAATGGCTTCGTCCAGGTTTTCCACGGAATAAAGTGCCACGACGGGTCCGAAAATTTCCCGGCAACTGATTTTTGCCTTCGGCGGGACATTTGCCAGCACAGTGGGTTCCACCAGCGTTCCCGTTCGATGCCCGCCCGTCAGTACGGCAGCGCCCCTTTCCGCGGCGTCCCGAATCCACCGTTCCACCCGCTCGGCTTCTTTCTCGGTGATCATCGGCCCCATGTCGGTCTTTTCATCCAATTGAAATCCCGTCTTAATTTTCCGGGTGCGGGCCACAAACGCCTTTTCAAATGCGGCGTAAATCTGCCGCTGAATGTAGATCCGCTGAACGCCGATACAATTCTGCCCGGCCGCCCAGAAGGCGCCCGAAACACAGGACTCGACGGCCTTATTCAGATCGGAATCGTTTAACACAATGACCGGAGAATTGGATCCCAATTCCATGCCGATTTTTTTGAGTCCCGCAATTTTAGTGATTTCAAGACCGGCTTCCACGCCGCCGGTGAACGTCACCATTCGCACCCGGGAATCCGAAACAAGCGCTTCTCCGATTTCACCGCCGAAGCCCGTGACCACATTTAACACATGGGGGGGGAGTCCCGATTCCATGAAGGCCGCGGCAAGTTTCAACGCCGAAAGCGGCGTGACCGTGGCCGGTTTCAGGACAATGGAATTACCCCCTGCAATGGCCGGCCCCAGCTTGTGCGCCACCAGGTTCAGGGGATCGTTAAACGGGGTAATGGCCGCAATCACGCCGATGGGGAACCGGTAGTAGTAGCCCGTGCGGTTTTCCGAGCCGGGGACGCTGTCGAAAGAGATGGTTTCACCCACAATTCTTCGGGCCTCTTCGGCAGACAGCGTGATTGTGTTGATGCAGCGGCTCACCTCTTTCCGGGCTTCACGAATGGTTTTACTCCCTTCGGTGGCGATGGTTTGGGCAAAATCGTTAAACTGCGTTTTGATGTACCGGGCAACCCCGGACAGAATTTCAATCCGCCTGTGGACGGGAAGATTCCTGTTTTCCCCGTAACCCGTCACGGCGGCGGCCACGGCGGCGTTCACATCCTCGGCATTTCCCCTGGGGACGGTGTCCACCAGGGAGTTGTCGTACGGGTTTCGAACCTCTATTTTTTCGGATTTGTCAATCCACCTGCCGGCAATAAGCATTTTCATGACAATTTCTCCTGATTATTGAACTGCGGCTAAACGCCGATTTTATTATGAACCTTTTTGATTTTTGCGAGGATTCATGGCTAAGGATTTTTTCGATGAATGGCCAATAAATCTGTGAGCAGAGAAAAACCGGTTTCGATTTTTCCTGCGCCGGGCCCGATGATCGTTGTGACGCCCAGCGTGTCGGTTTCAAAACTCAGGGCATTGGTCACACCGGAGATGTCGGCCAGAAAATCGTCCGGCGGGAGCAGCATGGGTTTCACACCGGCGGTTACACCGTTTTTTCCCCGTTCGACGGTTCCGATGAGTTTCCACCGCATGCCTGCTTTTTGTGCGGCTTTTACATCGTCCAGTGAAATCGTGGTGATGCCCTCGCACGGAATATCGTCCTGCCGTAAATGCGCCCCTAACAGCACATTGGCCAGAATAAGCACTTTGGCTTTTGCGTCCCAGCCCAGCACGTCGGCGTGCGGGACGGTTTCTGCGTAGCCCTTTTGCTGGGCGTCCCTCAGTGCCTCTTCGTAGGCAATCCCCTTCTCCATTTGTGTGAGAATGTAATTTGTCGTCCCGTTTAAAATGCCCCGAATGCGTTTGGTGCGGGCACCGGCAAGCCCGGTTTCGCACAAATGAAAGACGGGCGTGCCGCTCATCACGGTTCCCTCGAACCGGAATTCAACACCGTTTTCATCGGCAAGCTTTTTGAGGGAATGAAAGGCCAGCGCCACCGGGCCCTTGTTGGTTGTGACCACATGCTTCCTGTTTGTCAAAGCCAGTTCGACGTGTGCAACGGCAGGCTGCCCCGTTTTGATATTCGTGGGAGTCACTTCCACGATCACATTGGCGCCGGTTGACGTGATCACGTGTCCGGCATCGGCCTGTTTCACAAAATCGGGATGGTTTTTTAAAGATTTTTCTTCTGCGGCAAGATCGAGAGCGGTGCGGCCGTTCACACCCTTCTCGTTCATGAGGGTTCCCAGAATAATGTCGTGTATCGCCACGACGCGATAAGTGAAACCGGCCGTCTGCTGCAGATCTTTCTGTTTTTGAAGGAGTAATTCCATCAACCCCCGGCCCACCGTGCCAAATCCTATAAACGCCAGTTTGAATTCCATTTTGCGGTTCCTCACCAAGAATTAGACTCTCTCAAATTTCAGCGATTTTTGAATGATATCGACTGTGTTATTCAGCGCTTCTACCAGTTTCGGGATGGTCTTCCTGTGAATGCGGGCGGTCGGCCCTGAAATGCTGATGGATGCCATTATATTGTCCTGCATGTCAAACAGGGGCACAGCCACACACCGCAGGCCCTCTTCAAATTCCTCATCATCGATCGCGTAATGCCGGGTTCGAATTTTTTCCAATTCCCGAAGCAGTAAGGACCGGTCTGTAATCGTTTTTTCCGTACGTTTCGGAAGGCCTTCTTCATCCAGAATATGGTCGACATCGGAAGGGTTCATGAAAGCTAAAATGACCTTCCCTAGGGCCGCGCAATGAGGCGGCACATGAAATCCGATAAACGTTTTGATTTGAATTCTCCGATGCGCTTCAATTTTGTCCAGATATAAAACTTCGTTATGAAAAAGTCCGGCAAGATTCACAATTTCATGCACTTGTTGAGCCAGATTTTCAAGATGCGGATGAATTTTATCGACGAGTCCCCGTTTAATGGGCACGCGATTTCCCAATTCGAAGAGCGCCAGTCCCAGACGATATTTGTTGGTTTCGGGATTTTGCTGAACAACCCCAAGCTGTTCCATCGAAGCGAGGAAACGGTAGATCGTGCTTTTGTGAATTCCCAGTGCGTTGGCGATTTCCGTGATGCCCAGATCCGATGTATGCTCCGCCATAAAGAACAAAATCCGGAATGCCCGGAAGATAGAATTGTTAGGTAGCTGTTTCATATATAGAAACACCATTTTATTAAAAGAAACTATTCTAATAAAACAAAAAAATTTTAAATTGTCAAGGAAAAAAATGACAATAAAAAAATATTTTATTCATTTAACCGCGGAGTTCGCAAAGGACGCAGAGAAATAAAATCACCTCGACGCGTTCTCCGCGCCCTCGGCGGTTTATGACTGGCCTGAGCTAACAAGGCACTTCCTATAGGAAACCCACGCCCGATTTTTTCACTGTAAAAGAATTTAACCGCGGCGTTCGCGGAGGCCGTGGAGAAAAAAAATCACCTCTGCGTTCTCCGCGCCCTCGGCGGTTTATAACTGGCCTGAGCTAACTGCGTCCATAACGATGTGAGAACAACCTTTGTAAATTTTCCGGATCAATTTGCCGAAAATCCCGATAGTGATGCGTACGACACATTGTTCTCAAAGCAAGTGATATTCACCTGTTAAGTGTGGTGTTGTGGAAATACGAATAAATGGCTTGTTTTTTATGAATTTTTTACTAAATTAAAATACTCCCCTAAAAAAGTTGTGTTTAATTTTTCTATATATAAAACTGTATTCTTCTACATAAAGAAAACCGTGATTTTTTTTCTATGTACGGGAAATATTTTAATTTATAGAAAAACCATGCAAAATTGGTGTGGTATTATAAACGTATGTTAGGGTTTTAGAAATAAAATGGCTTCAATAGAAAAATTTGATTTATTAAATATAGAAATCATTAGGTGTAGTAACAAACGCACATTGCATAGACCAAAATATTAATGCCTACTTGAAAGCGAAGAATTACTTGGAAAGAATGCAATGGGAGCATATCCAAAGTATGTGGTCAAGCGGGAAGTTGTGTCAGACAATGAAGCAGCCGCTAAAGCAGCCTATCAACGCGGAGATTACGTGTCGAGTTTCCTATTGATTCACGCATTGGTTGAAGGGTTATTTCGGGTTTTTCTGGGCAAAACCAAAGGAGAGAGCTTCAACTGCCTCATCAAAGCCTACGAAAAATTCCTCATACAACAAGGGCAGACAAACACTACATTTGTCAAAGAGTTGACTGAATTTAATAAGCGAAGAAATCGGGTTATCCATCAACTTTGGAGGAAAGGCTATACCGTCACAAACGAAAAGCTAGCACCGTCTTGCCAAGCTGCCTTTCAGGTTTACGGGCTATTCATTGAGTGGTTAGAAACCTTCGAGCCTCAAATTACAGATTATGGCTTCGAGTACGAGTAAAATATAACAAGATACAGAAAACGCAAGGTAAAGCCAATATAAGAAAAAAATCGCACATAGCAGAATAAAGATTCAAACGAGCGAAGTCGAGTTTTCCCGCCGTTGCGGGATTAGACGAAGCATGTTGGATTGTGTGCCATTTGGAATTTGTTTTTTATTTAAAAATATGCGGAAATAAAATCAATTAAAAAATTGCGTTATAAATGTTAATTAAGGCTGTAATATGGAAATAAATTTTTATTACCAATGGATTATTCAATAATACACTTATATCTTGAAAGAAGGCATTCAATTTTATATAAAACAAAATATTGAAAGAATATTATGACAAATTTAATAGAACAATACAAAGACAAATGGAACGAAGTAAGCTGGGAGATTTCATCTGCAAAATGTGCATTTTACGCTTTATTAGCATTTGCGGAATGGCAAGAAAAATTTATTAAGGCTTCAAAAACCAATAAGCCTGTTAAAATGACTTTCATTTATTCAATTATGATTGTATCAAATGCTCTTTGTACGGAATTTTTTATCTCAGCTTGTCGTATACGGGAAGAAAGCCGCACAAAATATAGCCTTCCCTTACTCTTTAAGGATGTAAAACGGCTGGATATAATGAAAAGTGAGGATATAAAAAAGATTGAAAATCTTTTAATTGCCACAAAAGAGATTTATGGAAAATTTAAAAAGATAAGAGGAAGGGCAGTTGCGCATCTGCAGCAGCCTCAAAATGCAATTTTAGCGCTTAGGAATAAAGGAATAACAATAGAAGATGTAATTTGTTATCTGGAAAATTGTTCAAATATGTTCGGAGTATTAGGCAAGCCAATTAACAAAGAATGGAACTATAATATCAGAAAAGAAGGAAAGAAAATTATGCAGGAGTTTCAATCAATTTTTAAGTGCATCAGCCCAATACCTGATTAAGTATATGTAAAATTGGTTGAATATTATAAAAATTATATTACGGGCGAATTAAAAAGTTACGTATTAGCTCGTATGACCCATACTCTTATGCTTGAATAACTTTAAGCTTGAAAACCCTTTAAAAATAGTAGAGGGTTTTCAAGCTGAGACCTTCTAATAGGGGTCATATGATGACTATTATATCACGAATGCCATCAATTCGTTGTTTATGGCAAAAAAACCAAAAGAAATTTAAAATATCCATCTGCTATCTCTAATATGTCTTTTCATTTTTTGTTTGTTGTGTTTTAATAAAAGCTCTAAAGTAATTTTTTTAATTCTTAATCGCTCATCTTTTAATTCTGTTCTTTCAGAAAATAGATGGGCAATGGTGCCCATCGTCAGCGAAAGGGGTCAATATGTTAACAAAACTTTTGACTCTCCGTTCTTTACTCTACTACCGTCAATAGTAGATAATCTGTCATGACGGAGTCGCTTGGTTGGCAGTTCCGAAAGCAAGCTAACTTGGATTCGTTCAAGATGCGTTTGCCCCATTAATTGTTGACGGCTTTTGGTGGGCTCGTCAGAGGTCGCAAGGCCCGAGATAAGGTTCGGAAAGGTTTGGCAGAGTTACCTTGTTTTAAAAGTCCCAAAGAAAGGAAGTGATTTCTAGACCAAGGGCAACCTTAAAACATCGAGCAGTAAAGACCTTTCCTGCCAACCATTAATATTTCAATGAACACCATCCCCAAAATAATTATTTTTAACTTGTTTGTTTGAATCAATCATTGTGCAAACTTGCAAGCTAAGGCAATAATCAGCTTATACGCAGTCCGTTAGTGAGATAAAAATAAATGATAGCCATTTCAATGGTTTAAAATTATGATATAAATTTGGAATACATCCTAAAATTAAGGTATTTATCTAAAAATGCCATTTGAAAAAATTGGATATAGACGACTGTATGATGCATTGGGTTGTTCTCTTGTGGGCAAGGAGGAAGTACGATTAAGTAAATTAATGGGAGAAATAGAGGTTGAAATATATTTTGGGCCGCGACCGATGCTTGGTATTGCTGTTATTAATCAAAACAGTAGGTATGTTATGCCTAAGGGGATACAAAACATTTTAAAGGTGGAATACAATAAAGATGCTACAAAATTATCGTATTCAGGGAAATTTTTCACAGAGATAATATGTATAAAACAGGTTAAGGTTTCTCAAGAGTTATCGGATTCATTTCATTCAAAAGATTCTAATGCGCAAAACGAATTGCTTCGTCTATCTGAAGAAAATGCAGATGATTTTAAAACAGCCGTTGATCTTATTGCGGGCATAATTGGGTTGCGATTTCATCAACAGTTTGTACTCGAAATGATTAATGAAAACTTTTTTACAGTGAGGAATGAAAATGATTGGCCATTGAAGTCTGCAAGTAATGATATAAGAATTCTTGAATCGATTTCGCTAAATTCTTTTGGGATAAAATCACTTGAAAAAAATATTAAAGAAATAAGTAACAAAGAAAAAAGGGCGCAAAAGTTTGCGGCAATTGCATTAGGGTGGCTTCTTCGAGCCTGGCCAGAGAGTAATAATATATACAAATTTTTGTCTTTGTTTATACCAATGGAAATTATTCTCTCGGGATATAAAGGTGACCCGGAGAATGAAGAAAACAAAAGGGATAAAATTAATAAAATAAGGGATATAATTGTTGCTCAAAATGGACAAGAATACAAAAAACTATTGAAATTCTTCAATCAAATTGTGGGTAATTTGCGTCCAAGTTTGGTTTCACGTTTTGAGCAACTGGCAAAGGAAGCGAAAATTAAGGGATGGGAAAATGATATAGTTGCATTCCAGCGATTTAATTCAATGAGGAATAAATTACTTCATCACGGGGATTGGAAAGTAAAATTGGCAATGTTAGTGGGTGAGAAAGAAATTCATGAAGAAACTCGGAATTTGCAAGATTTGGTAGAAAGATATGTTAATTGGGTCTTGTTTGGAGATGATATAGTTTATCCAAGCAAATGGAGAACATAATCATATAACTAAAGTTATTTTGACAAAATGGATGGTACTTACTAAGCATGGATATCAAACAAGGAACTGTTATTGAAGGGCCGAATTGGCCAGAACCCGTCGAGATTAAATTGATTGAAGAATCTGGCGATTATGTGCGTATTGTTGGGGCCACGAAAAATTCCCGCCAATATGTTGAGCAGATCATTTCAAAAGAAGAATTGGCCCAGTTAAAAATCAATCAATTTCAAGTCAGCTTTTCAGAAGATGCCTGGAAGGTATTTCTGGCTTTGGAGGCCATGCGGTATCGTTTCGCCTCGATGTATGATCCGCTTATTGCCATGAATACATCCAAGGTGGACCCCTTGCCCCACCAAATTGAGGCCGTTTACGGCTATATCCTCAAAAAACCGCGTATTCGGTTTTTAATTGCTGATGATCCCGGAGCGGGCAAAACCATTATGGCAGGTTTGTTGATCAAGGAACTGAAAATTCGGAACTTGGTCAAACGAATTCTCATTGTTGCCCCGGGACATCTCAAAGACCAATGGCGGAGAGAACTTAAAGAGCGGTTTGAGGAAATTTTTATTCCTGTGGGGAGGCAGTATATTGATGCCCTTTTTGGCCAAAATGTATGGCTGCGTGAGAACCAGATTATTACTTCTATTGATTTTGCCAAGAGGGAGGATATTTTGCCTTCCATTGCTGCAGCACATTTTGATTTGATCGTTGTAGATGAAGCACATAAAATGAGCGCCTATAAATATGGCGAAAAGATTACCAAGACGGGCAGATACAAATTGGGTGAAACCCTATCCAGAAATTGTGATCATCTTTTATTTTTAACGGCGACGCCCCACAAAGGTGATCCTGAAAATTTTAGATTATTTTTGGATTTAATTGAACCCGGGTTTTTTGCAACCAATAAGATGGTAACGGAATCTGTAAAGAATAAAGACAATCCGCTATTTATTCGAAGGGTTAAGGAAGATCTAAAGGATTTCGAAGGGAAGCCTCTTTTCCTGCCAAGGCATGTGCGGACTATTGCTTTTAAATGGAATCCGAACTCGCTGAAGGAAATTGAATTATACAATGCTCTGTCCAAATATGTAAACACACAATATAACAGAGCTCTAACCAAAGACAAACGGCGAAACATTGCTTTTGCGCTGGTCATTTTACAGCGAAGGCTCGCATCCAGTACGTATGCCCTTTTGAAGTCACTTGAGAGAAGGAAACAGCGGCTCGAGGATTATTTGGAAGGGGCTGAAGACAGAGACAAGGTGAGAGAGGCCATGTTCGATTTTGAGACGATAGAGGATATGAGTGAGGAGGAAAGATGGCGAGAGGAAGAAATCTGGGAAACATTAAGTGTTGCAGAAAACAGGGAGGAATTGGAAAAGGAAATTGGCACCATTGAATCGCTCATCGAACGGGCCAGGGATATCATCACAAATGAGCAAGAACTGAAGTTAGTCGAGTTCAAAAAAGCGCTTGGGGAATTGTCTGAAAAATATCCTGAGTCAAAGGATAAAAAAATACTGGTTTTTACGGAATCAAGGGATACCTTGAAATACCTGGAAAAAAAGGTAAAAGCCTGGGGATATCGTACCAATACCATTGATGGTACGATGAAACTGGAAAAAAGGATTGAGGCGGAAAGTATTTTCAGAAACGAAACGGATGTTCTCATTGCGACTGAGGCTGCGGGGGAGGGGATCAACCTGCAGTTTTGTCATCTCATGATTAACTATGATATCCCCTGGAATCCGAATCGCCTGGAACAGCGCATGGGACGCATTCACCGCTATGGGCAACAAAAAGAGGCTTACATCTTTAATCTGGTGGCTGTGGATACGCGTGAAGGGATGGTGCTGGCGAGGCTATTCAAAAAATTGGAAGAAATAAAAAAGGCTATAGGCAGTGACAAAGTTTTTGATGTGATTGATGAAGTTCTTTACAATCAGAACTT
>BDTM01000046.1 GCA_002898015.1 bacterium BMS3Bbin03
GTGATCAATAACAAACACTGATAAAAACCGCTGAAGCGGTTCGGGGAGAATGCTTCCGGGACAAATTGCCACCATGCTGAAGCATGGTGCTTGTACTCCCTATCCTGTTGAATCAGCACCACAATTTATTGTGGTGCTAAAAAAGTGCTCAATTAAAACGGTGAAACTGCTTCAGCAGTTTTCATAATAAGGTTTAAGCGAGCGCAGCCGGGTTTGCCCGCCCTTGCGGGATGAGGCGAAGCATGTTCGGTTGGATGCCATTTGGAATATGCCTTGGAAAAAATGGGTTAAATTGGGGAAGTTGCTGAGTTCCTAAATAAGGGTTCAGTGTATAAATGAGTTAAAGAACATATTAAAAAGCAATGGAATAACAGTCGATATTTCTGACGACGAATGTGATTTTTTAGATTCAATTTATCTTCCTTCGAAATATCCGATATGAGGAGGAATTCCCATGAAACAATATAAAATTATCGTAGAGAAACACCCGGATGGTTATGTGGCATTCCCTTTAGGGCTTAAAGGTGTTGTTGTGGGGCAGGGAGATACATATGAGGAAGCACTTTCGGATGTGAAATCAGCATTCCGTTTTCACATTAAGAACAATTTGTACACAAGCAGGCATTTCCGGAGGCGAATTCTTTGAAGCTTGCAATAAAACTTGAAGGCTCTAAGCAAGCGCCGCCGGGGCGCAGAGATGCGGAGCATGATTTCCGAAACGCCGGGTCGCTGTGAACGTGGCGAGAGAGTTGTCCCGCTGAGGATGCACCGTTTTTTCACCCGATTTCCCAAACAAAATCCTTGATTATTTAAAAAAACAATGCCATATTAAACGTGCCGATTGGATGGATAAACACAATTATTTTTAAAATCAGTCAAACCGCCTACAGAGGGTGATAGTCCATGAAAAACAAAATTGCTCTTGTCACGTTTTTAATTTTTTCAGGCCTCTTAATTTCCTGCAGTCCTAAAGCCGAAGAAAGCCCCTGGACCTGGCTTTCACACCAAAAGCCCATGTACGAGATGACGACGGCGGAAGTCGACAGCTTTCTGCCCCAGCTTCAGGAGAAGTTTCCTAACTGGGACGCCCGGCTGAAGGCGCTTTCGCTGAACCGTCTGGGCACGGTTTACGATTGGCATGCCATCGGCGACGGCTGTCCTCCGGACACCACGCCGGTGTTTACGGTGAAGAAAACCAATTGCACCGTGCAGATTCTCACCAACGAGGCGCTTGCGCTGTCCCGTTCTTATGCCCAGGCTGAGAGCCTGATGGCATACATCGATTACTACCCGGTGCCTGAAGGGCAGAATCCTGTTTCTTACCAAAACCGGGTGCATTTTACGTACGACCGGATCAATACCTCTCGCTTTTTCAAGGACATTACCCGGGAAATTGCCAAACCGTCCGAATTGGATTCGGTGCACATTATCCTGAATCGCCGGAAAGACGGCACGCATTTTCTGAAAATTCCGTTTGAAAAACCGGTCACCGCTTACTACATTCCCATTCAAAAAGTGACAAAAGATTTATTGAAACGGCTGCCGCCCGTCTGCGGCGTCGATTTCGTCCGCAAGAAAATGTGGCCGCTGGGAATTATGATTGCCCACGAAGGCATGGTCTTTAATGGAGACACGCTGATCCACGCGTCGTCCGAAGCGAAAAAGGTCGTGAAACAAAATTTTTGGAATTATCTTTTTCGAAAAGACGGGACAAGCGCTTTTGACGGGGTGGTCTTTTTCAAATTTATCGATGTAAATAAACCGCAAAAACAGAAATAATTTATAAAGGAAAGGGTGCAAATAAAATGGAATTGGCAGCTAAAAAAGCGATGCTGGCGGAATTGGCGGAATATCAGCTCAATTCGGTTGTGAGCCGAAGTATTCTCGACAAAAAAACAGGGACGGTAACTCTTTTTGCGTTTGATAAAGATCAAAAATTAAGTGAGCACACGGCTCCTTTCGATGCCCTTGTGTACATTCTGGAAGGGGAATGTCTTATTTCTATTTCCGGTGAGCCGCATCGCCTGGGGGCGGGAGAAGCCATCATTCTGCCGGCAAACCGGCCCCATGCGCTTCAGGCGCCGAAACGCTTTAAAATGCTTTTAGTCATGATAAAGTCGGAATCTTCGGGGAAGTAATTGAGCCTATTCCAAAAAGATATTGCCCACGAATTTTCACAAAATGATTTTATTGAAATTAATGGCATTATAATTTGTGTTAGTCGCGGTTATTAGAGTCTGTTTATTCAATCGAAAATAAATCAAAAATCAGCCTGTTCCGCCCGGGCGGGAGCGTTCGGTGTTCGATATTCAAAAAAGATGAGTGAAAAAGACCGGAAGAGAACCAAACCGATCAAGAAAAAAGCAAACAATAGAATGAATATCGAATATCGATTAACGAATACTGATTTTAGACGCTCAGGCGGGCTTGGCTTTGATGCGAACAGGCTGGCGGGCTTCGCAAAAACAGTCTCTTTAAAAACCAAAATTACCCGATAAACTCGGAGGATCCCACGCACAGCGCCCCTGCCGGGCGAATGGCCAGATTCATGACGGCTTCTTTTCCAAATGTCTTTTCGATCATTTCTTTGTAAGGACGCACCTGTTTTTTGGGCAGGAAGGCTTGAATGGTTCCGGCAAACCCCCCGCCGTGCACACGGCATGCCCCCGAACCGGTTGTTTCGATGAAATCTTCCGTCAGCGCCAGCGCCAAAGCGACCCCCTGGGCCTCCGGATGACCGGCGCGGCTACAGTTTTGAAGCCGTTTCCAGGATGAATTTCCGGATTGACTGATGAGCCGCAGAAAGGCCTGCAGATCGCCTTTTTCAAGCGCCTGCGCCTGCGCATCCACGCGTGCGTTTTCTGCAAAGAAGTGAAGGGCCCGCAAAATAGAACGGTCGCCCACCGCGGCGCGGAGCGCCCGGATATTTTGGTACACAGCCTCTATTGTTATTTCCGAAAGCGTTTCCTTTCCGAAAAACCGGGCCAGTTTTTTCATTTCAGACGGAATGGATGCATAGTCCCGGGTCAGGTCTGCGTGGCTGCCCCCGGTGTTCACGATCAGCAGACTGTACCCAAACGCATTCAGATCGAATGCAATCTTCCTGACCCGAGGCCGGCCGGGCCTTTTAAAATCGATTGCCACCACGCCCCCCACGGCGGAAGCCATCTGATCCATCAGCCCGCACGGTTTGCCGAAATACACATTCTCGGCAAATTGCCCGATGGCGGCAAGGGTTCCCGGCGGAATTTGTCCCGAATTGTAAAATTCATTTAGAATGACGCCGATGAGCACCTCGATGGCGGCGGAAGAACTCAGCCCCGATCCGGGCAGTACGTCGCTTGAAACATACGCCTGAAAGCCGCCGATTTCATATTTGGACGTTTTAAATCGGGCGGCAATGCCGCGAATGAGCGCGGATGCCGTGCCCTTTTCTTCAATGACCGGATCTAAACGATTCAAATCGATTACAAAAGGGGTTGAGTAACCCTCCGACAGGAGTACGATTCGATTTTCAGAAGATTTTGCCGCCGCCGCAACGGCATCCACATTGACACCGGCCGCCAGAACTTTTCCGTTGTTGTGGTCCGTGTGGTTCCCTCCGATTTCCGTACGTCCGGGCGCACTAAAAAATGCCGCCTCTTTTTCACCAAAATTCTCTTGAAAGGATTTTAAAATTCGTTCATAACGCCTGATCTGCTTCTGAATGACGGATGCTTCAGAACCGTACAGGTGCGAAAACGCCTGTTTCATTTCGGCAGCTCCTCATGGATTTGTTTTTGGAATTGGTGAACAACGATGCTATTTTCCCGATTTAAAATGAGAATAAGACGGAATCAGGAAAAACAGTCCGGCAATCAGCATAATGGCGCCCCACCACAAATTCGGGTTTGCCAATCCCCACCATATATGCGCGTTCACCTGTGTGACGACTGTCTGATGCTGTGGGTTAAATAAATAATTAATTCCGGTCAGTGTCACAATCAACCCGAAAACGGATAACATCACTCCGACAAAGAACCAGATGGAAAGCATGTTTTTTTCTGACATTGAAATTCTCCCTGATTTAATTTTACCAAAAAATGATATTTAAGATGATCAAAATAATGACGGAAATAAGGGCCACCACTTCGGGTTTCTTATAATACGGAATCCCTTCCACCTTTTTTATAAACGTCATGCTCTTGACCAATCCCTTCAGTTCTTCTTTGGGTCTTGCTTTGGTGAAGAAGCTGACTACAATCGTGACGACAAAACAGATGAGCCAGGCCCACCAGGCACGCCAGAAGTTTGCCGCCATCGGGCTGGCATTATCCGAAAGTGTGATGAACGTCTTTGAGATAATGTTAAATTTAACCAGTAAAAACAGGGTGAAAGAGGAAGACATGCCTGCGATAAGCCCCCAGAATGCCCCGTTTGGGGTAATCCAGACGACAAACATCCCCAGCAGCATCGTCGCAAACAGCGGGGCATTCACCCAGGAAAAAATGGCCTGCATGTAATCCATGATGCTCGGAAACGATTTTGCCCAATAAGCGGTGACAATACTGATGAAAATTCCGGCAATGGTCGCCACGCGTCCCATATACACATAATGCTTATCCGAGGCGTTCTTTTTAATCACCGAGCGATAGATATCGTATGTCCAGACGGTGTTGAAAGCGCTGATATTTCCGGCCTGACCCGCCATAAATCCCGCCAGCAAAGCGGTTATTCCAATCCCGATCAGCCCCTGCGGATAATACCGCGCCAGAAGCATGGGCAGAGCCGAATCGTACCGCACCTGGCCGTTGTCCGTCAGAAGTTTGAAAGCGCTGTGGGGATCCCGGGCGAGCACCCAGGCGATGAGACCGCCGATAACCACAATGAAAGGAAGGGCCATCTTAAAAAAGGAGGCGATAATGGGGGTCATTTGAGAGGCGCGCAAATTTTTGGCGGAGATCGCCCGCTGCACCACAAGGAAATCGGTCGTCCAGTACCCGAATGAAAGCACAAATCCGAGTCCGAGTACAATCCCCATCCAGGTCACATGCATGCCGTTTAACGCGGGATTTGCCGATGTGGACCATAAAGCGCTCATCGAATCGGGAATCCGGGCAAAGAGTTCCTTCCAGCCTCCGATTTCGATGAGTCCCATGACAGACGCCAGCATCAGTCCGAACCAGATCAGGAAAAACTGAATGATTTCGGTAAAAATGGCGGACATCAACCCCCCCATTGTGACATAGGCGGCCACCGTCGCCGCGGATGCCCACATGCAGGCATGCCAATTCCAGCCCAGAAACGTCCGCAGAACCAGCGCCATGGCATACAGATTAATTCCCGAGACCAACAGCGTCATAAAAGCAAAGGCGATCGCATTCAAAACCCGCGTTTTTTCATCAAACCGCAGCTTGAGATATCCGGGAACCGAATGGATTTTACTGCTGTAGTAAAAAGGCATCATGTAGAGTGCCAGAAAAAGCATGGCCGGGATGGCGCCGATCCAATAAAAATGAGCCACGTATATCCCGTATTCAAAGGCATTACCCGTCATGCCGAGGAGCTCCAGGGCCCCCATGTTCGCACTTAAAAAAGCCAACCCCGCTACCCAGGAACTGTTCCGCCTGCCCGCCAAAAAGAAATCTTCCCCAGTGCCCGCAAATTTTCGTAAGTAGATACCGATACCAATCACAAATACAAAATACAGTGCAATAACCAGCCAGTCCACCCAGGAAATTTGTAACGTCATTTTCTTCTCCTCACTCTTTACGGCAATTTTTTTCCAAATAACGGTGTATTTCCAAATTAATGATCAATTTACGGATTTGGTATTTCTTAATCAAGGCAAAATTGGTCGATGAAGATTTTTTGTTACGATTCAGGAATAAAAAAGAAAGGCCCGCGAATTTTCACAAATTATCACGAATTAAAAAAGGCAGGAAGCATCCTAACGGCATATGTCCTTCATGCCGTGATAAAAATTTGTCCCCCTAAGTTTACGCGTATTGCCTTATTTCAACAGGAGTTGCTTTTTCACTTTTCCGCCCTTAACGGCATCCAGTGTAATCACAGCAGCACCGGAACCCTCCACAATCCATTGAAAAGTGCGCTGAGAAAGTCCGGGAATTCCATTCTGCAGCACAATCCGCTCGGGTCTTGCTTCAACCGGCACAATCCGGTTCAGCCATTTGTCCTTGACTTCACCGGCCGAAATCACCCTCAGATTTTTGCCGGAAATCGTTAGTAAATCGGGACGAAACAGATGGTGCCGGCTCGCCTGGCCGGAGATGGTCGGGATCGAACGGTCGTTTGCAACACTCACATAAAGCCGGTACGTATTTTTCCCGAGCTTCTGTATTTCCGTATTTGAAATTGAAATCAGGGGCATTTGACCGGCGTGAAAAAGGGTAAACGCCATATTTCGGTGGCACAATTCCGGAAGCGTGTAGGGCGGATTAATTCGATTGGTCATTTTTCGCCAGCCCCCCAACTCGATGTCGCCGTAAGCCGGATGATGAAAGGGCTTCCACTCGACAAAATAGCGGCCGAAATCCACTCTGTCGTCATATTTAAGGCGATTTTCCCTGCCGGCCGATGCGTTCCGGGGTTCATTCTTTTGGCCGGCTTTGTCATAATATTGTTTCGAACTCCACAATTCGTTCGTAAAAGAAAAAATGCCCAGTGTTTCATAGGTAAAGGCGACAAAACTCCCGCGAGCCGTGTACAAATCCTTGAAAATGACCATATAGCGATAAAACGGAAGTATCTTTTCCCCTGTTTTTCCGATGTAATTGTACACGCGGATGTCGTCCCACGGATATTTGACCTGTTTGGATCCGGGGCCGCGCAGAATCATGCCGCCCGAATTGTGAAAAGATTGAACCCCCGCAATATTCGGATGCTTCAGCAGAAATTGTGTGACGGCAAAAGATTCCGGATTGCTCAGCGGAAATTCGCCCGAACCGTGCTGAACATAATTGGGCTGCCAATCCATGCCGGGCCAATTTCGATTGGGATCGTAACCCCCCGGCGGATCTTCATTGATCCGGCCGTCGCCGTCGTTATCGATGCCTTCGTACCCTAACAGGATGTAATCGCCTTTTTCCCCCGGCTTTACGCGGACCATGATTCGGGGGTCGTTTGGATCTTGCTTGTAATTTCCGTAAGGGACCTTCTTCCTCATCATCAGGATTTCACCGTCGCCGTCGATGTCGTCATAGCCGTCTTCATCGTACAGGCCGTCGTTGTCGTCGTCCCAGGGACGCTGTATGCCCCTGGAGCTGTTCATAGTATTCGGATGCTCAAACCACCAGGCACGGCCGTCGGGATTTACGGTCGGTAAAATGTAGAACACCCGCCGATTCATCAGATCCGTAATATTGGGGATTTTTCCGTAATTTTCCATCAAAAACTGGATGGTGTAAAGACAGACTTCTCCGCCCTGCACCTCGTTTCCGTGGACATTGGCTTCGATGTACATGGCCGGCTTGCCGAATTCATCCCCGGTTTTCGGATTGTTAATCGTCATTTCCCAGATGTCCCGCCCCTGGTAACTCTTTCCGATGGAATTTAATTTTAAAAATTCCGGGTAAGAAGCCGCCAGATCTTTCAGCGCCTGCGTCAATTCCGGATAATCATAATAATGATCGAATTCCAGATGAACTTTTTCAGCAAAAGCGCTTGACGCCGTCAGCGAGATTCCCAAAAATACAATGAGAATTAAAGATGTCCGTCTGCCGCCGATTTTCATCATGAGACTCCCTTTTATTCGGATGAAATTTTAGTCTTTCAAAATAACCGTTTTTTCAATCGTGCCTGCCTTCTCCGAAAGAATTTTTATCTTCACATTTGTATTTTTCGGCGCATGAATCAGCCATTTCACTTTTTTGGCGGCGCCGGAACCCTCTAATTTTGGAATAAATGTGATTTTGCGTCCGGAAAGCAGTTCTCCTTTCTCCGGAAAGATTTTCACCAGCACCGGTTTTACAAGACGGGTCTTCGAGGCAAAGGCGGTACCGGTGGGCAAAAAGCCTGTGTTTCGAACCAACAGGGAAAGTGCGTACACATCATCCGCCTGCTTTTCCACTTTTAGGTTTGAAACGGTGAGTTCGGGCAGCAAACCAAATAAATACGCCACAAATGCGGTTTGTTTTTCGATTAACGCCGGCAGTTGAGGGGCCGGCGCCGTTGTTCTGACAAAGGGCACGAATCCGCCAATTTCGACTTCACCGAGCTGCGGATGATGAAAGGGTTTCCAGGAGACAAATCCTTCCTCTCCCGTTTTTTTAAAGTAAGCCAGCCACCGGCGGTCCCTTGCCAGAGAATCCTTCTCTTTTTTGGCGCCCGGCCGTTTCAGCATCTTTTTGGGACGAACGGTTTTTTGGTTTTTTGAAGAGTCCGCTTTTGCTTTTTTTCCCGGTCCGGGAATTGTGATCAGCGATGTGGTAAAACAGGGCACACCGTATTGAAAATAAGCCCATTTGGCCAGGCTTCCGGCGCTTTTATCCACCGCTTCCGCCGCCGGTTCGGCTTTGCCGGATAAGCCCATTATTTTTTTGTAGGTTTTGCTGACGGTGTCAAAATAGGGGATGTCTTCCGGATCCACAGTGCGAGTGATTGCCTGTGAAAATCGAACGGACTTTCCTTTTTCAGTTTCTGTAGAAGAGCGCTGCGCCGGCCTCACTTTTGCGGGATGAATGAGATTATCATACCGGCCGTACGTCACGATCAAGACGATATTTTCGCGGCTGAACACAAATTTTGAGAACGCTCGGGTCTCCTTTTCGCTGACCATAAATTTTCCGGCGCCCGTTTTTCCAAAGGGGTAGTCCTGGGGGAAATTCATGTCGGGATTCACGCCGCCCGGGCCGTCTTCATTATATCGACCGTCCCGGTCGTTGTCGATCCCTTCCGTGACCCATTTGTAAATTCCTTTTTCCCCTCTGGCGGGATCGGCTTTTCGCAGCAGCTCCGGCGTTTCAGGATCCGGGAAATACGCCCCTTCCGGATCTTTATAGCGCATCAGGGTGATCAGTCCGTCCCCATTTAAATCCTCCGCCCCGTCTTCATCCGTCAGCCCGTCCTCATCCTCGTCTGTGGGGGTGAGATTCCAGCCGCGTTCCCATTTCACTTTTTTGAAATAAAAATCCGCCCCCTCGGGATTGAGTCGCGGAATCACATAAAACACATGTTTATTCAGATACGCGGTAATCGAATCCACTTTTCCCGCCATTCCGGCAAAATTCCGCACCAGTCCAAGCGCCACCTCGCTTCCCGTCAGACGGGTGCCGTCCACCGATCCGACCATCAAAATGCCCGTTCGGGAATCCAATTCTTTTTCGGTTCCATTTCCGACGCGGACCAGCAGGAGATTTTCGCCCGCGGCCGTTTTTCCGATGCTTCCCAGATGCACCCATTCCGGAAACCGGTTGGCTAATTGCTGAAATTTGAGTTGAAGTTCTTGATTGGAATGATAGCGGATTTTATTGATTTCCGGAAAGCCGGGTGCCGCAAATCCAAAAATAAAAATTGAGAGAACCAAAAATAATCGGGCAGAATTGAAACTTTGTCGCATGCACAGCCTCCTTCAGGTTCAAAAGCATTTAATCCCTGATCACCACCATTCTCGGGTTTGTCATCTCTTCAATCGCGTATTTCAGGCCTTCGCGTCCCAGTCCGCTCTCCTTGTTCCCGCCGTAGGGCATCTGATCGACCCGGAAGGTGGGATAATCGTTGATTATCACACCGCCCACATTAATTTTTCGGATGGCGTACGTGGCGTGCGCCAGATTTTTGGTAAATACACCCGCCTGAAGTCCGTAGCGGGAAGCGTTCACCCAGTCTACCGCATCTTTAAATTTTGTGAAGGGTACGATTGAAACGACAGGCGCAAACACTTCATCCTGCATCACTTTCATCGCCGGTTTGACGTCTGTCAAAACTGTCGGCCGGAACATTTGTTTCTCACGGGTGCCGCCGGTTAAAATTTTTGCCCCCTGTTGCACGGCCTCTTTCACCCAGGATTCCGCACGCTCGGCTTCACTTTCCGAAATCATCGGCCCCACGTCGCACGATTTATCCAGAGGATCTCCGACAATTTGCTTTTTGGACGCTTCGACAAACTTTTCCACGAATGAATCACAGACCGCTTGATGGACGTAAATCCGCTGTACGGAAATGCAGATTTGACCGGAGTTTGCAAAGGCTCCGATGACATTCCGCAAAACAGCCCACGCCAGATCGGCGTCTTCATCCACAATCGATGCCGAATTGGAACCCAGCTCCAATGTGACCTTTTTAAAATCGGAGTGATTTTTAATCCATTTCCCCACGGGAGGGCTGCCGGTAAATGTGATCATGGCCAAATCCGGGTGCGTGACCAGCCAACTGCCCGCCGTGGCACCCGGTCCGTAAATGATGTTCAGCACACCCTTTGGAAGCCCCGCCTCCATGAGCAGCTCTCCCATTTTGGCAGCCGTCAGAGGTGTGTAACTGGACGGCTTGAGGACGACCGTGTTTCCGGCGGCAATCGCCGGCGCCACTTTGTGGGCGGCAAGATTTAAAGGGAAATTGAACGGCGGGATGGCGGCAATCACGCCGATCGGGAAACGCAAAAAGAATCCCAGCCGTCCTTCACCGCCGGCACTGGCATCCATGGGAACCGTTTCACCGTGGAGCTGCCTGGCCTCCTCCGCGGCAAACTTAAATGTCTCTGCGGCGCGATCCGCTTCACCCAGCGCATATTTCCAGGCTTTCCCGGCCTCTTTCGCAATGAGTTCTGCAAACTCTTCCCGGTGCTCCAGGATCAATCCGGACATCGTTTCCAGAATTTCGGCCCGCCTGTGGGCCGGCATTTCCGATTGCGTTTCAAAAGCGTCTTTCGCGCTCCGGACGGCTCGGTCTACATCCTCTTTGCCGGCTTTGGGCACCACACCCAGAACTTCCCCGTTAAAAGGATTGATGACTTCAAATGTCTCCCTGCCGGAAACCCATTCGCCGTCGATGAGCATTTTATAAGGGTGATTCATTTTAGTCCTCCCGTTTTAAATCCTTCCGAAAATCAGACCGGCAAAAAATAGCGCCGATAAAACAGACAATGACCGCTTAAAATCCCGATCCGGGGGATTTGCGTTTACAACGTTCAAAATATAAGAAAGTTATATCGATTTTCAAAGATTTTTTTTTGGAAATGTCCCGGTGTGAAGGCTTGAGATTATTTTGCCGTAAATGGGATATTTCGTTCATTCAATCATTGGGGGTTAAAATCCCGGAAATAGGAAATGGATTGTTATGGGGTTGTCTCGATAAAAATAATTCCGTTAATCGAATGGATCTGCGGTAATGGTTTTGCAGGATCGTATTTCAGGGCTATTATTCTATCTGTTGGGGCGATGCATTCGCCGGAAATGATTTGTCCATTTGCAGCAATTTTGCCACCGAATGCATCGCCCTTACGGATTGTCCTGGTTTTCATCACCCCTATCCCATTTCAATGGATTATTGATGATGTATTCAACAATTCAGACGCAAAGACATTAGAATGCACCTTGCATTTTTTAATTTATGATCATTTGTGAAAATTCGCGGGCCATTTTTTATATTGTGCCGCCGGGAATCTTTCTATCGAATATCGGCCAACCCCATTTTCCTCTTGCATTCATTCCTTTATTTTTGTATCCTAATATCTGAATTCAATTAAGGATATCATTCAATGGTTCGAAAAGGTGAGGGAGTCCTTCTGGAGATCGAGGATGTGGCATACGGGGGATTGGGTGTGGCGCATCTGGATGGACTGGTTATTTTTGTGGAAAATGGGATTCCCGGACAAAAGGTACAGGTACGGATTATCCAGCAGAAAACCGATTATCTGACGGCACGCATTCTGCAGGTGGAGCAGCCGGCCCCGTATGAAGTCCCGCCCAGATGTTCGCATTTCGGCATTTGCGGCGGCTGCAAATGGCAGCATGTGGATTACGCCAAACAATTGGAATTTAAGCGGTCGGTTGTCGAGGACAGTCTCCGGCGAATCGGCGGGTTTCAAGACACCGGGGTTCAGGACGCACTTCCCTCTCCGGAGGTGTTTTTTTACCGCAATAAAATGGAATTTTCGTTCTCCGACAGACGCTGGCTGCTCTCGGAGAGAGAGCAGGATGAAAAGCCGAAGGATTTTGCGCTCGGGCTGCATGTGCCCCGGCGGTACGATAAAATTGTGGATATCGACGCCTGTTACCTGCAATCGCCCGAAAGTAATGCGCTGCTGAATTTGGTGAGAACGTTTGCCATGACGTCCGGCCGGAAGCCCTGGAGTACGACCGATCACACCGGTTTTTGGCGGCATTTGGTGATACGGGAGGGAAAAAGCACGAACCAGCGGATGGTGAACTTAGTGACATCCGGGAAAGACGAAGCGCTGCTGAAGCAGCTCTCAGCCAAAATTCTTGAAAGCGGAATTCCGGTCACCGGTATTGTGAACAATATCAATCGATCCAAAGGCAGCACGGCATTCGGGGAGGAAGAATGGACGGTTTGGGGCAATCCCGTTATTCAGGAAAAATTGGGGAATTATCTGTTCGAGATTTCAGCGAATTCGTTTTTTCAAACCAATACGCATCAGGCGGAACGGCTGTATGAAACCGTTGTTGAATTCGCAGACTTTACAGGCGATGAAATTGTGTACGATTTATACAGCGGCACCGGAACGATTTCCATTTTTATCTCCGGCTTTGTAAAACAAGTGCTGGGAATCGAGGTGATCGAGGCGGCCGTCAAAGATGCCCGGCGGAATAAAGAGATCAACCGGATAAAAAATGTTGAATTTATTTTGGGGGATGTCAAGAACGAGATGAACCGGGTGGAAGAGGTGGTCGAAGTGGTCGGACATCCGGATGTACTGATCGTCGATCCTCCCCGGGCCGGACTGCATCCGAAAAGTGTTCAGCATATCCTGAAATTGTCGTCCCCCAAAATTATATATGTCTCGTGTAATCCCACAACGCTGGCACGGGATTTGGCCGTGTGGAAAGAATCCTATCATCTCCGGCAGGTGCGTCCGGTGGATATGTTCCCGCACACGTACCACATCGAGACGGTTGCGCTGCTGGAAAGGAAGAAGTGACCGTGCGCAAGCTGCACTTTGAAGAAATTAAAGCATCCCGGCCCTCGGTTGAAGAAATCGAACGGGAAGGGCGTTTCCCGGTGTCTGTGGTTGCCGAGAATATCCGCAGCCTGTTTAACGTGGGGTCTATTTTTCGAACGTCGGATGGAGCCCGCATCGAAAGGCTCTATCTCACGGGGTTTACGGGACAGCCGCCCCGCAACGAAATCGCTAAAACGGCGCTTGGGGCGGAGCAGTCGGTGCCCTGGGAACATCACCGGAACACGCGGGAGCTTCTTCGAAAACTGAAGGCGGAAGGCCGGCAGATTGTCGTTCTTGAACACACGGATCAGAGCCGGAATTTTAAATCGATTCCATTCGATTTCCCATTGGTCCTGGTGATTGGGAACGAAGTGGAGGGTGTCACGGAGGAGGCGGTTCAAATTGCCGATCAGGCCATTGAAATCCCCATGTTCGGCATTAAACAATCCTTAAATGTTTCGGTGGCTTACGGGATTGCGGTCTACGAAATCATTCTTCAATATCTGACGCGTTCACGCTGAAACGCCAAATCTCACAAAGGATCCCCGATTCATTTCATGAATGCGGATCGCCCTGCAGAAATTTTTTGCCCGAATCATAAAAACGCTTTTCTTTTAACGGGGCATTTCTTATATTTTAGCGGCAAAATAGGAATACTGCACATTTAAAATACAATTGAGGAGAGAAACAATGGTTTCAGGAATTTTGCGTGTGATTCAATTTGGATTGGGGCCGATTGGTCGAGCGAGTGCGAAATTGGCCATCGAACGCGGCAATATGGAATTGGTGGGGGCGATCGATATCGATCCCGAAAAAGTGGGAAAAGATGTGGGGGAATGGGCAGGGCTCCCAAAAACGGGTGTGAAAATTTCGAGTGATGCCGAAAAAGTTCTGGCCGAAACCAAACCGGACATTGTGCTGCACACAACCCGGTCCTTTGTGAAAGATGTTTTTCCGCAGTTTGAAACCATTTTGTCTGCCGGGGTAAATGTGGTGTCCTCCACAGAAGAGCTGCTGTTCCCGCGGCTCAAGAATCCGGATTTAGCCGAAAGGCTGGACCATCTGGCTAAGAAAAACAGGGTCACCATTTTGGGCACAGGCGTGAACCCCGGTTACGTACTGGATACCTTGGTTTTAGTGGCAACAGGTGTCTGTACGGATGTGACGCGCATACAGGCGGAGCGCGTGGTAAACGCTTCCGAACGGCGTCTTCCGCTTCAGAAAAAGGTTGGAGCGGGAATGACGCCGGATGAATTCAGAGCGCTGGTAAATGCCGGAAAATTGGGGCACATCGGCATGAAAGAATCCGTGGCGCTGGTGGCTCACGGACTGCACTGGAAGCTCGGCAGCATTCAGGAAGAAATTGAACCCGTGATTGCCGGCCGGACCACGGCAACGGAATTTTTAACAGTCGCCGAAGGAAGGGTCGCCGGCATTCACAATGTGGGCAGAGGCTTTGCGAACGGCGAGGAACGCATCACGCTTGACCTGAAGATGTACGTGGGTGCTGAAAATCCGCACGACGGCGTGCATCTGACAAGTGTGCCGCCGATTCATTTGGAAATCACAAACGGCACAATGGGTGACATTGCTACCGTGGCGATGCTGCACAATATGGCGCCGATCGTCGCAGATGCGGATCCCGGTTTGAAAACGATGATCGATTTGCCCATTCCACGGGTTTTTCTTTAATTGTCATTCGGCTCTGAAAAATTCGCGGCGAAAAAGTTTCAAAACCGGCAAAATAAAGCCGAATCACGTCATGAACAATAACAATCCATCGCGGCAAAAATCGCTTACACGTCAGCTTGAAGGACTTTGGCAGCTTCTTCGCCCGGCAAATGTGTGGATCGGAGGCCTGTCCATCGGCGTCGGAGCCTGGGTCACGGGGCTTCTTTCTCCTTTTCAAAATGTGCTTCTTGCCTGCTTTTCTGGGGCGCTGATTACCGGCGCCGCCAACACGATTAACGATTTTTATGATATTGAGATCGATCGCATTAATAAGCCGGCGCGCCCGCTTCCTTCCGGAAAAGTCTCGCCGCAAACCGCCTTTTTCTGGGCGATTTTCCTGTTCATTGCCGGGGTGGGCACAAGCCTCTTGATCAATAAAACCGCTTTTTGGATCGCTTCAACGGCGTCCGTCCTGCTCTTCTTTTACAGTTACTCTTTCAAACGCCTTCCGCTGATCGGTAATTTTACCGTGAGTCTTGTGGCCGGTCTGGCTTTTATTTACGGCGGGGTTTCGGTGGGGCGATTCAAACAGGCGCTTATCCCCGCCACATTTGCGTTTCTGTTTCATTTTGGGCGGGAGATCCTAAAAGACATCGAAGACATTTCGGGGGATCGGGCCGGGCGCGCACGCACCTTTCCGATTTGCTGCGGGGTAAAGGCGGCCCAAATGCTCATAACGTTTATTTTTTTCTTGCTTATTTCTGCAACTTTTTTACCTTATTTAAACGGGGAATACAATCTCCGGTATTTTTTGATTGTGCTGCCCGGCGTTGATCTTTATCTGCTTTATGTCATTTTTGCCGTGTGGCGAAATACGGAACCCGCCAATCTGCATAAAATCAGCACCGGGCTGAAAATAGACATGCTTGTCGGATTGGCGTCCATTCTGGTTGGAATTCAGTAAAAATTCAGGCCGGAATTCCGGCGTCATCAAAGGGGTTCTTAAATATGCGAATCGTTTTGCAGAGGGTCTCCGAGGCTTCGGTGGCGGTCGACGGCAGGATTGTGGGTGCCATTGGCAAGGGGCTTGTTTTGTTAGTCGGAATTAAAACAGGGGATGCGGAGAAGGACGCCCGCTATCTGGCCGATAAATGCGTGCAGTTACGGATTTTTGAAGATGAGCAGGGGAAATTGAATATTTCCGGTTTGGAAGCAGGCGCAGAACTATTGGCTGTTTCTCAATTTACACTTTACGGAAACACACGAAAAGGCCGGCGCCCCAGTTTTGTGGAAGCGGCACCGCCCGAGATTTCAAGTCCCTTGTTCGACAAATTTGTGGAAATGTTAAAAGAGAGCGGTCTGAAAGTTGAAACGGGAATTTTTGGTGCCGACATGCTGGTGAAAATTTTTAACGAGGGTCCGGTCACAATCATTCTGGATAGTGAAAACAGGCCGGTCCGCGGATGAATGCGGTTCGGTGTTTAATCGGTTTAATTTCTCACCTGAATCATTCAGCGCAGAAGCCGCCGGGAACGCAGAGGGGGAAGTTCTGGCCACCAACGTTGGTTTTTCTGCCAACCAGAGGGTGCGTTTTGGATTTAACGAATGGCAGCACCTTTTTAGTAGAAAAAAGAACGCATTTTTAAGATGAACCTTTTTTTATGATTAATCTGATTAGAAATGCCGATGAAATTTATTGAATTGCCCAGGCCTTTAATCCTGGCGTCCGAATCGCCCAGAAGGGCACAATTGCTTCGACAGGCCGGATTTGAATTTCAGATTATTCCGTCGAATGTTTCGGAGGGTTTTAGAGAAAATCAATCACCCGAATCCTGCGTAACGGAACTGGCGCTTCAAAAAACAAAAGACGTAGCCGAAAAAGTGTCCGAAGGCATCATTGTGGGAGCCGACACAATTGTGGTTTTGGATTCCAGAATTCTCGGGAAACCGGCTGACCGGGCAGACGCCCGAAAAATGCTTCGCTTTTTAAGCGGACGGACCCACGAGGTTTTTACAGGTTTCGCCATTATAACCAGGCCTGAGAATAAAATCGTGACCAATTTCGAACGGACGAAGGTGACCTTTCGGCCATTGGAAGATTGGGAGATCGATCGATATATCGAAATCGATCATCCTTTTGACAAAGCGGGCGCCTATGGGATTCAGGATACGAGTGCCATTTTTGTTGAATCTATTTGCGGTTGTTATTATAATGTAGTAGGATTTCCATTGACAAAATTCTATGTGCAGTTGAAATCCGTTTTAGCTGAATTGGCATCATAAGGAATTATTGAAATGTTAACACCCGAGGAATTTGGCAAGCAGCTTCGCCGGGCGCGCCGGGCCAAAAAGTTACGGACACGAGACCTTTACAAACGGACGAAAATCAACGAAGATTACCTCAAAGATATGGAAGAGGGGAAGCTGAATTTCTTGCCGGAACCTTATATTCGGGCATTTTTAAAAACCATCGCTGCAGAATTAAATCTGTCTTCCGAAAGGCTTCTTGAAGATTACGATGAGATCAGACATCCGCCTGAATTGTTCGAGCCCCCGGAGAAAAGCAGGAAACAAACTCCCAAACCCCGAAAGCGGACTTTGAAGCAAACACCTGAAAAGCCGATTCAAATCCAGGCGAAGAAAAGGCCGGTCAAAAAGAGTAACCCGGAGGAACAGGAAGCGCCGCATCCTCAAAAAGAAGAGACTGTTCCTGAAATAAAGAAAGACGAAACACGGCAAAAAATTGCGGCCGATAATCTTCCCCCAAAACCGAAAGCGGAAAACGCACAGAAATCAAAACCGAAAAAGACGCATCGCATGGAGACAATTTTAATCCTGGCGGTCGGCCTGATTTTGATTGCCGTCGGATTCGTTTATTGGAAATACGGCCGGCAATATTTTGTGACGGCGCAACAACCCGTAAAAGAAATTACTGTTTTTGAGGCGCGTAACGAGATTCTCAAAAAAGAACAGGAAAAACAGAAACAGGCATTAGCATTGCGGCCGCACAAAAAACAGGCACCTGTTGTGCAATCGCCCATAAAATATGTCACTTTGAGGATTAAAACCCTGGATACGACCTGGGTGCGGGTGATCCGGGATAAAGCCGACACCAGTGAATTTATCTTCCGTCCGGGGAATATACGTGATTTTAAGGCGGATTCACTGTTGCAGCTTAGAATGGGACGCGGCGATGGGCTCCTGCTGTGGGTAAACGGAGATTCCATCGGCAAACTGAGCCGCACAGCGGCCGTCGTGAAAAAGCTGGTGATTAATAAAACAGGCATTATTGAGAAGAAGCTGAGGCCGGTTCAACGATGAAAATCGCCCATTTATCCGATTTGCACCTTTGTATGAAAAATCGTCCGATGGTGGTCCAGCAAACAAAACAGTTAATCCAATACGCCCTCGAGCAGGGAATAGACCATCTTGTGATCACAGGTGATATTTCTCATAACAATGAACCGCAGGATTTTATCGCCCTTCGTAAACTTCTTCAGGAATTTGGGCTGCTGGATCCCAATAAACTTTCTCTCACGATCGGTAATCACGACATCTTTGGCGGGGTCTATTTTGCAACGGATATTGCGGCATTTCCTGAAAAATGCAAGCATACGAATTACAGACAAGAAGTGAGGGAATTTAAACACTATTTCTCTGAAGCCTTTGAGAATGCCTATTTTCCGCTTCCGTATTTGGAAATGACTTACGCCAAAAGCATCGATAATGTCGTTATTATCGGCATTAATTCAATTGACCGCTATTCTTCACTCCGGAATCCTTTTGCATCCGCAGGCGTCATCAGCAGTGCGCAGTTTGACGGACTGAAGATGATTTTTTCTAAAAACAATGATAAAAATTGCAAAAAAATCGTGTTGATTCATCATCACTTTAATCACGGTCCTCCGGCGGATACCCGGCTGCAAAGTCGATTCTGGAAGATGATTGAAAACTATGCCAATCGGCTCAGCCACAAAAAACGGCTGTTAAGACTCTTTAAAAAACAGCATGTTGATTTAATTCTGCACGGGCACAAGCATGAATCGGTCGAATATCGGAAAATGGGACTTCATTTTCTAAATGCCGGTGGGACAATCGATACAAATCACTCGGATGAATTGAGGGTTAATTTCATTACGATTGAAAATGATGAAATTCAGACGGAGATTCGAACCCTGCCGGCAGCCTCCTTTAGGGGTTACCAAAATTCGGCAGTCAATCAAAAGCGCACGATGCAGGCGAGAGAGTCGATGTAATTGGTTTAGTCCGTTTAATTCTCTCGATTAGGATAGAAATAATTGAAATTGAAATAATTATTTTTTAAATTGAAAAACGGCGGAAAAATGGCCGGTTAAAACCCGGGCATTTGAAGTCACACTGCAGCGGCCGTTTTAACATTCCCATCCGGCAGAGGGGTTCTTTCAGACTATTCAGATCATGTATAGAGGCGGGTTCGATAAGATTGTTGAGAATATGAGGAAGCAGAGATGATGAAGAATGAGAAATATGTGCTCATGGCATTTGCAGCCATTATGTTATTTATCTATCCATCAACTGCGCACACGCGTCCGGAAAGTCAGAGTGCCTGTATCACCTGTCATGAATTCATTGGGGGTGATCTTGCAAAGCCCGTTTTAAACTGGAAAGGTTCGATTCATCAGCAGAATGGCATTACGTGTGACGCGTGTCATGGCGGAAATGCGGATGTGAAGCTCGGCAATATAAAACAACTGTCTCAAGAAAAATTTGCCGCCAGGCAGGCTCTCGCCATGTCAAAAGCCAATGACTTCATTGGCGTACCCACCGGAAAAGCCATGTTTGATATGTGCAGTCAGTGTCACAGCGAATCTGTGGATCGCTATAAAAACAGTCTTATGGGCAAGGCTTATCTTAATAACACCGGGGGGCCTTCCTGCGTGGCCTGCCACAGAGCCCATCGCAATTCCATGCCGGATGTGCCGAAGGACTGTGAGAGTTGTCACAAAAATACAACCGGCTTTGATCAGATCGATCCGATGAGTGTGAGCAGAACAACGGTTATCAGCCTTTCAAAGATAAGGATAAAAATAGCCGAGGAAAAGGCAAAAGGCAAAAAACCGCCGCTGCTTGCCGAATTTCCGGAAGAACTCGGATCATTCCAAATAGGGTTTGTGGCATTCGGTGCGGTGCTTATTTTATTTATGATTGGTTATATTGTTTTTATGATACTGGAAAAAAGGAGGTAATATGGGCTTTGAGATTATACAGGAAAAGCGGCCCTCATATTCAATTTTTGCCATGGTTGTCATTACGATTCTTTCTCTCGCACTACTTGGTATGGGCGTTCTCTTTGCCTATCTCCTTATTTCGGGCAAAGGGAATAATTACATGCTGGGCACATTGATGGCATTGGAATTTTTGGTTGCAGGTATAGAGGTTCTTCTTTATGCAAGATATTTTATTCCATTTAGAGAGGTATCGGAGGATCGTAAGGAGGAATTATTATGGTAGATAAAAATACCGGAGATAAGGAAGAGAAAACCGGTATCACACGGAGGAAGTTTACGCTTGGTGTCATTCTTGCGTCTGTTGCGGGAGCGTTCGGTTCCCTGTTGGCACTCCTTAAAGTCTTGTCACCGGAAAAGAAAGGGGGCGGCGGCTATGTCTCCACCATTAAGCCGGGGGACAAACTTGTTTATGCAAAGGGCGGAAAACAGGGGGATTTCATAAAGGTGTCGTCATTAAATATCGGTGATGCCGTGCTTGCCTACCCGGCAGGCAAAGCATCGAATCCTGCCAACATTGTTCAGCTCATTAAATTAAAAGAATCCACATTCAAACCGCCCACCCATATTAATCTTACGGGTGATGGTCTTGTCGCTTACAGCGCAATATGTACGCATCTCGGGTGTATCGTCTCCTGGGTAAGAAACCAACAATCACCCGACACGTCGTTCACAGAGTGTTTCTGTCATGATAGTATATTTGATCCCTTAAGAGGGGCAAAGGTTTTGAGCGGCCCGGCGCCCATTCCTCTCGCGCAGATCGGCATTAAAGTGGAAGGCGATGGAACACTTGTCTTTACAAGCGGTTTTACAGGACCTATCGGGCCACAAGTATAAGGAGGTGAGGTTAATATAATGATCTTAAAATGGTTTGATGAACGACTGGAAATTAAAAAATTCAAGGATAAATATTTAACCAAGACATTTCCGACGCATCCTTCATTTTTACTGGGGGAGATCGCGTTGTTTTCTTTTATCACGCTTATTATCACGGGAATCTTCCTCGGATTTCTTTATGAACCTTCCTCAAAGATGGTTTCCCTGTTCGGTGCAATGGTGCCTTCAGCCTACGCGAGTGTGGTCAGGATAGACCTGCTCCCCATGGGCATGCTCATCAGAGGCATACACCACTGGTCGGCGATGATCATGATAGCCGCCATACTGGCCCATCTGATGAGAATTTATTTTACTTCGTCGTACAGAAAACCGCGGGAGATTAACTGGCTGATCGGACTCGGTCTGTGGAGCGTGACGATGCTTGCGGCATTCACAGGCTACCTCCTGCCCTTCAGCAATTTTTCGGTAACGGCGACCTCGATCGCCTATTATATAACCAAGTCGGTGCCGTGGATCGGAGACTGGATTTCCAGATTATTATTTGCAGGCGATTTCCCTTCAAGCGGTACCGTCCCCCGTTTCTTCTTCATGCATGTCATGTTAATCCCCATATTGCTTTTAGGTTTGATTGGTCTGCACATTGTCATACTTGTGAAACAGAAACATACGGAACCCCTTTCAAATAAAAATAAGAAAGAGGCGGAGGGGGGCAGGCGGCTTATCGGTATTCCAATCTGGCCGGAGCAGGGGGTTATCAGTGTCTCGTTTTTCTTTTTTTTATTATTTCTAGTTGTTCTAATCGCCACCTATATTCCTTTGAACCCGATAGAAACGTATGGTCCGCCGTCGCCGGGAACGCCTGTTATGCGGCCGGACTGGTATTTTCTGATTGTATACGGTTTTTTAAAGTTAGTTCCGGGTGATCTGTCATTTTCTATTCTGGGGGGCAAGATTACACCGGAGACCATCGGCGGCATTATCTTCCCCACATTAACCATCCTCGTTTTTGCATTGATACCATTTCTTGACAGGAGAAAAGATCCTCAGAATTATATTGAAAATCCGCTTCGCAGACCTTTCATGACGTCATTTGGTATCGGAGGCGGGGTTTTCCTCTGCATGCTTGTTGTTGCCGGTTATATAGATGTGCTTCATATTGTGCCCGCAACCATGACAATCTATATAATCATTGCAAGTCTGGCAGCATGGAGCATTTCGTACACGCTGTTGCGTCTTTACAACAAGAAGTGAAATGGAGGTCATAATGCCCAAACTTAAGCTTACTGTCATTTTACTGATTTTATTCAGTGGTCTGTTTATTTTATCAACAGCCGGTCATGCCGGTAAAGACAAGACGACAGAGAATACCTGTGTCAACTGCCATTCAAAACTTTCAAGCAGCAGTTTTGTCGGGGTGAAATCACATAACTGGAAGGGCTCGATACACCAGAAAAACGGGGTCACCTGTGACAAATGCCACGGCGGTAATCCCGCTGCCGCGAAAATGAATACGGCACATGTGGGCGTCCTGAGCTCGAGCAATCCGCGAAGCAGCGTTTACTTCAAAAATATTCCCTCCACCTGCGGGAAGTGTCATGGTGCCGAATACTATAAATTTACCCAGAGCAAGCATTTTAAAAAACTTGAAACATCGGGCAAAGGCCCTGACTGTGTCACCTGTCATGGTTCGATGGTCACCACTGTTTTAAATCCGGAAGATATGGCAAACGTGTGTGACCGGTGTCACAACGACAGGATGGGGATATTTCCATACATTCCGCAAAAAGCAAAGGCGGTATTACTTTTAATCAGAGAAAGCAATGCCCTTCTGATCGCGGATCAGAAGCTTTATCATCCGGAAACAGGCTCTTTAAATGCGTCTTATTTACAGAAGGCTCAATCCTCTCTGTACTCTGCCAAACTGGAATGGCACAGTTTTGATCTCGACGTGATTATAAACCGCCTGGAGAAGATGGACAACTCTTTAAAGAAGTTATCCCGAAAAAACACACGTCCGTAAATGCCCGGCAACAGAATAGAAAATTTGCCCGTGACGGCACCGGGGTGAGTTCGGAAGAAAAACGCCCCGGCTTTTAGCGTGTTTTTTTGACGGGTTGCAGGGTTTATTATTCGGAAAAATCCTTCTTTAAGGTAACCTTTCCTTTT
>BDTM01000047.1 GCA_002898015.1 bacterium BMS3Bbin03
GGCTGGAGGCGGTGGCAAGAATTGTAACGAAAACGTCTTAATTTCCCATTGTTAAGGCATCGCCTTTCCGGTCATAATCTACATTTATTTTTTCCATGTCCGCAGGCCTTTGGAATTTTAATTAGCCCGAAAAATTCATGTGCCGGAGAGCAGATCGCCCCGGTGCTTTAGAATGACTTTTCTCGCCTGCCGGGCCGTACACCGCTTCCCCACCCTGCCGAAATCAAGCCGTCAGCCCCAACCCGCTTAAATCCATTTAAAATCAAAATTAAATTGATTTTGAAGACAATTATTTTTATATTTATAAGTTCTGAAATAGATAACAATTGTCTGAATCCAAATAACAAAAAGGAAACAAACCGCTGTGTTCAAAAGTGTGCCGAGTCAGTTAAATATCTCAAAACTGGAAAAAGAAATCCTGAAATTCTGGGAAGAAAACAAGATTTTTGAAAAATCGATCGCGTCACGGGATTCAAATAATCCGTTTGTGTTTTTCGAGGGGCCGCCTACGGCCAACGGCCGACCGGGGATTCACCATGTGATTTCCAGAACGATTAAGGACTTTGTCTGTCGATTGAAAACCATGCAGGGCTACCGGGTGGAACGAAAAGCCGGCTGGGATACACATGGGCTTCCGGTTGAGATCGAGGTGGAAAAGGAATTGGGCATCACCGGAAAAGATCAGATTGTCGAATACGGCATCGAGAACTTCAATCGAAAATGCAAAGAAAACGTTTTTAGATATAAAAAAGAATGGGATGAGATGACCCGAAGGATCGCCTACTGGGTTGATCTGGATCATCCGTACATTACATACACAAAGGACTACATCGAAACCGTTTGGTGGATTTTAAATCAGTTTTTCAAAAAAGGTCTGATGTACCAGGGCCACAAAATCATTCCGTACTGTCCCCGTTGTGAGACGGCTCTTTCCAGCCATGAAGTTTCGCTGGGGTACAAAGAAGTGTCCGATCCTTCCGTGTATGTTCGAATGAAATTAAAAGAGAACGAAAATACGTACTTTTTGGTGTGGACAACCACACCCTGGACGCTCATTTCAAATGTGGCATTGGCCGTTCATCCGGATGTGGATTACGTAAAAATCCGGCACAAGGGCGACAAATTCATTCTGGCAGAACCAAGATTGAACGTTATTGACGGCGATTATGAAATTCTGGAACGAATGAAAGGCCGCAACCTGATGGGTTTGGGCTACGAACCCATTTTTACATTCCTGCACCCGGAAGAAAAAGCCTACTACGTGATCGAAGCGGATTTCGTCACCACGGAAGACGGCACGGGAATCGTGCATATTGCGCCTGCTTTTGGTGAAGACGACTATAAAGCGGGACAAAAATTTGGGCTGCCCACTCTACAGCCGGTGGATAAAAGCGGACGATTTACCGAAGAAATCACACTTTTTAAAGGGCGTTTTGTGAAGGAGGCCGATCCCGACATCATTAAAAATATGGAAGAACGGGGCATCCTTTACAAACGTGAAATGGTCACACACAGTTACCCGCACTGCTGGCGGTGTGATTCTCCGCTTTTGTACTACGCCAAAAAATCCTGGTATATTCGAACCACCGCGTATAAAGAGCGTCTGCTGGAAAATAATAAAAAAATCCGATGGATTCCCAGAGAAGTGGGTGAAGGACGTTTTGGCGAGTGGCTGTCGAACAATGTGGACTGGGCGCTTTCGAGGGATCGTTTCTGGGGGACGCCGCTGAATATCTGGAAATGCGAGACATGCGGAGATGTGGTCTCCATCGCCAGCATGGCCGAATTGCTGGAACGATCCGGCAGAGAAAAAATTGAAGATCTGCACAAGCCGTTTATCGACGAAGTGACCTTTAAATGCCGGAAGTGCAGCGGGACAATGAAGCGGGAACCGGAAGTCATCGATGTCTGGTTCGACTCCGGAAGCATGCCTTACGCGCAGTGGCATTATCCCTTTGAGAACAAAGAGGTGTTTAACAGAAGTTTCCCGGCCGATTTCATCTCGGAAGGCATCGATCAAACACGCGGCTGGTTTTATTCTCTTTTGGCTATTTCAACGCTTTTGTTCGATCAACCGGCTTACAAAACGGTTCTTTCGATTGAACTCATTTTGGACAAAGAAGGCCAGAAAATGAGCAAGACCCACGACAACGCCGTCGATCCGTTTGAGGTGCTGGATCGAAACGGCGCCGACCCCCTGCGCTGGTATCTGCTCACCGTGAGTCCCCCCTGGACGCCCACCCGGTTTGATTCCGACGGCGTGCTGGAAGTTCAAAAAAAATTCTACGGCACACTGATTAATGTCTATTCCTTTTTTGTGCTCTACGCCAATATAGACCAATTTGAATATAAAGAAGCGCAAATCCCGACAAGCAGCCGGCCTGAAATCGACCGCTGGATTTTATCCGCAAAAAACCGTCTGGTAAAACAGGTTCATGATTTTCTGGAGCGGTACGACATCACCAAAGCGGCCCGTGCAATTGCAGATTTCGTGACGGAGGATTTGTCCAATTGGTACGTCAGACGCAGCCGCCGCCGCTTCTGGAAAAGTGAGATGGGATCCGAAAAACTATCCGCTTACCAAACACTTTACGAAGTGCTTTTAACCGTTTCCAAATTGATGGCGCCGTTCGCACCGTTTTTGCCGGAAGAAATTTACAGAAATCTGAACAGCATCGGTAAAGAGCCGTTTGAAAGTGTTCATCTCACCGAGTTTCCTTCCCCGGACACCGCTGCATACGCATTCCGGGATAAAACGCTGGAGGACCACATGGATGCCGTACGGAAAGTGGTCAGTGCCGTGCGTGCCCTGCGGAATGAAGCCGGCATAAAAGTTCGCCAGCCCTTGCAGCGAATTTTAGTTTACACAAAGTCCAAAAACATCAAAGAAGGCCTCCCGTTAATGGCGGACATTGTCCGGGAAGAAGTGAACATCAAAGAGATTCAGTTTGTGAGCGATCCATCGCAACTGTGGATTCAAGCGGCTAAACCCAATTTTAAAGCTCTCGGCCCGAAGTTTGGAAAAGATGTGAAGAAAATTGCCAATGTGATTACCCATCTTCCGGAAAAGTCCCTCCAAAAATTGGTTCAAACCGGAAGTGAGAAAATTGTGGTGGAGGGTAAAGAAGTCGAAATCACCCGGGACGATGTGGAAATTCTCCGAGAAAACCGAGACGAATTGGTGGTGACCGTTGAAGAGCAATTTACGGTGGCCATCGATACGCATCTCACGGACGATCTGATTTGCGAAGGATTCGCCCGGGAATTTATCAATCGCGTTCAGAACATGAGAAAAGAGGCCGGATTTGAAGTGGTTGACCGAATTCGAATCTATTTCGAAGGTACGGCTAAAATCGATCAAGCCATTCAAAAACAGGCAGACACAATTAAAAATGAAACACTTGCCGAAGGCCTGTTTTCGAATAAAAAAAATGGGGATTATAGAAAGGAATGGAAAATCAACGGTGAGCCTGTGAGCATTTCAATTGAAAAAATAGGGTAATGTCCGCCGTTTTGACAGGGAGATGAACCATGACAAAAAAAGAATTAGAACATTACAAACAATTACTTCTTAAAAAAAGAGAAGAACTGCTGCGCGAAATTAACTACATCAAAGAAAATTCTTTTAAGAAGACGATGAAAGAATCCAGCGGTGAAATTTCGGCGTACAACTTCCACATGGCGGATCAAGGCACAGACACAAACGAGCGGGAAAAGGCGTTTATGTTTGCGTACCGTGAAAATCGTTTGATTTATCACATCGATCAGGCTTTGGAAAGAATTAAAACCAAGACTTACGGCAATTGTCAAGAATGCGGTAACCCGATCAACCGCGAACGCCTGGAGGCAGTTCCTCACGCCCGGATGTGTATCGATTGCAAGTCCAAAGAGGAACAATCAAAAAAAGAATGAGTTAGAATTACTGTAATTGCAAAATAAGGTAACTATTTTTAATCAGCTTTTGGTTATTTTTTTATGATTCGAGATCTTATGAAATTTAAAATAGATTGGAAGCTTCTCTCTCTTTCATTGGGAATTGTTGTCCTGGATCAGACCACCAAAATTTTAACAAAACACGTTATGATTTTGGGACATTCAAGAAAAATTCTGGGCAATTTTTTGCGTTATACCTACATCGAAAACACGGGCATGGCTTTTGGGATTCATGTGGGGAGTCAGTTATTTTTTGCCATTTTTTCAGTTTTGGCCAGTCTGGTCATTTTCTTTTATCTCATTAGAGCCAGGGATGAAAAGCCCATTGTTCGATTTTCACTGGCGCTCATTTTAGGCGGCGCGATTGGCAATCTTATCGATCGCATTTTCCTGGGCGCTGTCGTTGATTTTATTGATATTGGTTTTGGTTCATTACGGTGGTACGTCTTTAATCTGGCAGATACCTTTGTGAGTATCGGGATGATCCTGCTTATTACGGCCATTCTTTTGAGAAAAGAAGAAACAGACAATATGAGTGAAGAGAGCCATACACAACTCCCTGCTGAACAGCGTTAATTTATGCTTGAGCAACCGAACGGTGTCATTGAGAAACGAGAAGTGATTGTTCCTCTCAGAAAAGAAAAAGAAAGACTTGATCTATTTTTAGCCCGCACAATCGGACACTTCTCACGCACCTATTTTAAAAAACTTATTGAAGAAGAAAAAATCCTCATCGATGGTAAATCGCAAAAGGCAAGTTATCTTGTGACCCCGGGGGATCGTGTCGAAATTCTCATTCCTCCTCCCAAAAAATATGAGGTGACCGCTGAAGATATTCCCCTAAAAATCGTTTATGAAGATCAATATTTGTTGGTCATTGACAAACCCGCAGGATTTGTAGTACATCCGGCCGTAGGCCATTTTACGGGGACACTTGTGAACGCGCTGCTTTACCACTGCAAGGATTTGTCCGGAATCGGCGGGGAGCTGCGCCCGGGCATTGTGCACCGCCTGGATAAAGACACGTCGGGCCTGTTGGTGGCGGCCAAAGATGATTACACCCACAGAAAACTATCGGAGCAATTCTCGAAACGGACCATTGAGCGGGAGTACTGGGCGCTTTTATGGGGCGTTCCGAGTCCCCGTTCCGGCCGGATTGAAACCCAGATCGGCCGGAGCCCGACCAACCGTAAAAAAATGGCGGTCGTAGAAAAAGGAAAGCTGGCCATTACAACGTACGAAACACAGGAGCGCCTTTTCCTTCTGTCGCTGGTTAAATTAAAATTGGGCACCGGACGCACCCACCAGATTCGCATACATGCGGCCCATATCGGACATCCGGTTTTTGGGGATTCGATGTACGGCGGGCGGAATCGCCGCCTGGGAGCCTTAACCCCGGCAGAACGAAAAATTGCCGCAGCCTATCTGGAACTTCTGCCTCGTCAGGCACTCCATGCGCGCACACTCGGGTTTGAACATCCCCACACAAAAAAATGTCTCCGGTTTAATTCCGAGATCCCGGAAGATATGCAGCGTGTCATTGATTTGGCCCGTGAGTATTACAAACAATGGGTGGAAAAGTGAAAAATTTTGAGGAAATCCCCTGTGAGGAAAAGTTAAAAATGCTGTCAAAACTTTTGCTGGCCTGGGACGGACAATGGTTTTTGAAAACGGTTCAGGCTGTTGGGCTTGAAAAAGCCATCGAGCAAAACACTCTGGTACGCACCAGCTTTGCAAAAATCGAAATGCGGGAGATGCTCCGATTGCTTGGCGTTGAAAAAGCCCAAAATCTCGCGAACGCGATAGAAATCATTCAGCAATACGTCGTGTTGTTCGGCGGAAATCGGCTTCAAACGGATTGGGCAATCGACGGAGCTTTCCATTTAACCATCAAAGTACGCCGGTGTCCTGCAGTGGAAGGGGCAAAAAAGGCCGGCCTTAAAAGAGTGGATCAACCCTGTGTGGCATGTCAGCACTTGTGGCCAGCCTGGTTGTCTGTGTTACTTCCGGAAAAGCACTGGAACTGCACAATTCTGGCGTCAATCGGGCGGGGCGCCGATACGTGCCATATTGAAGTGGGAACAAAATAAGGGAGAAAAAATGGCGGTATTATTTAAACGCATCCATGAATTGGAAGTGCAGATAGACCAATATTTGGACACCGTGCTTAAGGGGGCTCTTTTGTTTCGTCAGGGAATCAGGTTTTACCTTGAAAAACGCCTTGATGAATTTACACAACGCTTAAACACGCTTAACGCACTGGAAAGCGAGGCGGATGCACTCAGGAGACAAATTGAAAACACGCTTTACGCACGCACCTTAATTCCGGACTCTCGCGGAGATGTGCTCGGACTATTGGAAAGTACGGACGCTGTTTTGAATACAGCGACTGAAACCCTGATTCAATTTTCGGTTCAAAAACCGGAGATTTTTACCGAATTTACTCAAGCATATCTCGACTTAACCGAATCTTCCATGAATGCTATGGAGGAGATGGTTAAAGCCATTCGAGCATATTTCAAAGATTTAAACGCGATTCGAGATCATGCGAACAAAGTCATGTTTTATGAAGAAGAATCGGACAAAATTTCCGAGAAGATGCTGGATGACCTTTTTAACACAAAACGGAGTTTATCCAAAAAGCTCCACATGCGCGATTTTATTGACAATGTAGAAAATATTGCCGACGAAACAGAAGATGTGTGCGACCGGCTGGCAATAGCAGCCATTAAGCGAAACATATGAAAAAAGTCTATTCATTAAAATGCCCGTTTCATTTCGCTGAAACGGGCATCGACTCTCTCATTTAATTTTTTCCCGCCGTGTTTTTATTTTATTGAATTTCCATTGGCATCCAGAAAATGAATTTCGGCGAAACCGAGTTCTCGAATACCCGGTTCAATTTTACTTCGGTCGCCTACAACAACCCAAACCAATCGGCCCGGATGAAGCACATCTTTTGCAGCCTTTTCCACCTGTTTTAGCGTAAGCGATCGAACCCTTTCGGGGTATGTGGAAAAATAATCCATGGGCAGCCCATACTGTACAATTTCGCTAATCGACGCTCCCACAGAATTCATCGTTTCCCAGGAACCGGGGAGTTCCAAAATTTGTTTTTTTCGCACCTTTTCTAATTCTTTCGCGGTCACAGGTTTATCAGAGATGATTCCCTTGATTTCCTTTTCTATCTCAAGAATGGCCTGTTTTGTTTTATTGGTTTGAACGGGCGCATAAGCGATAAACGGCCGTTGTCCGCGGGCGCTAACCAAAAAAGTAAATGCGCCGTAAGCCCAGTGTTTATCTTCCCGCAAGTTCATATTGATACGAGATGTGAATGTACCGCCCAGAATGTTATTCATCGTCTCAATGGCAATTTCTTCAGGATTGGCCTGAGGGGGAGCCACATGTCCTGCAAAAATAATCGATTGCAAAGATCCGGGCCTGTCCAGAATATAAACAGATTGTCCCGCGGCAAGTTTAACCTTACCGATGTTCTTCTGCGGAATCGTTCCTGCTTTCCAGTTTTTAAACAATTTCTCAATTCGCTGTTTAATTTCTCCGAGATCTGTATCACCGACCACAATCAAGGTGGCATGATTGGGTTTAAACCATGTTTGATGGAATTTGATCAAATCCTTACGGGAAATCCGAACAACAGATTCCTCTGTTCCCGAACCGGTTAGCGGATTCCCGTAAGCGTGGTTTGCCCCATAAAGCAGTTTTGGAAATACCCGAAGCGCCATCTGAACGGGAGTTACCTTCTCCCGCTGGATGGCGGCAATTTGATTTTTCTTGAGACGTTCAAAGTCTTTTTCGGGAAACGATGGGTTTAAAATAATATCGGCAAAAATGTCCAGCGATGGATCTAAATTTGATTTTAACGCAGAGAGGCTGACACTGGATGCGTCCAGATTGGATCCGGTGCGAAGTTCTGCACCCAACATGTCTAATTCCTGACTGATTTGAAGTGCGGTTCGTATTTTGGTTCCCTCATCTAACATTTCCATGGCGAGCTTTGCCGTTCCGGGGAGCGCAAATTGATCGGACGCGTAACCGGCATCGATCAAGAGATTGAAATTAACCACAGGAATGGCATGACGTTCGGCAAGAATAATTTTCATCCCGTTGGAAAGTGTAGCCTGTTGTAATTCGGGGAACTTCACTGTGGGAGGCGTCCCCTGTTTCGGAAGCCGGGAGCGGTCAACAGTCGTTTTAAGCGTGGTGTAGTGCGGAAACGGGTGAACCTCCAGAATGTAAACGCCATCCGAGAGCCATTTATTCGCAGCCTCTTTTAAATTTTTGGCCGTAGCTTCCTGAACCCGTTTGAGCGTGATTTTATAGTAGGCCGGATCGCCGGTGAAGACTTCATCCCTGGCGAGGATATCGGATTTTCCGCCAAATCCGCCAATGCGTTCGATGCCTCTCACAAATCGAGATAAGTACTGTATTTTAATGCGTTTTAGTTCCTTTGGTGTGGGACCTTCTGCCAGAAAACGGGCCATTTCTTCGTCCAGAGCTTTTTCAACCTTAGACAAGTCTACATTTGGTTTGGCCGTCGCAACGACGGTAAACTGCCCTGCAATTTCCCGCAGATCGGTGTAAGCGTAAACACTGGTGGCAATTTGATCATCGTACACAAGCCGCTTGTAAAAACGAGAAGTCTTCCCCGATGACAATACATCACTCACCAGATCCAGGTAATCTCCATCCCTCGATCCCCATTCCGGAATGTTCCAGACTTTGTAAATCCTGGCTTGCGGCACACGATCCTGAATGACTTGCCGCTGTGTGCCTGTCCTTTTGGCAATCCATGTTTTATATTTTGAAATGGGAGGCCCGGAAGGAATGTCCCCAAAGTATTTTTCCACTTTTTTATGGGCTGTTTTTGCATCGATATCGCCGGCAATGACCAGCACGGCATTGGCTGCTCCGTAATAGGTTTTAAACCATTCCCGAACATCTTTTAATGAAGCCGCATTCAAATCTTCCATGGAACCGATGACCGTCCAGGAGTAGGGATGCCCCGCCGGATAGGTGCTTTTGGTAATCAATTCCTCGGCCATGCCGTAAGGCTGATTTTCCCCCTGCCGTTTCTCATTTTGAACCACTCCCCGCTGTTCATCCAATTTGGGCTGATCGAGGGCTCCAAGGAGATGACCCATTCGGTCGGATTCCATCCAGAGGGCCACGTCCACGGCAGAATTAGGGACATTTTGAAAATAATTCGTACGATCGTGGTTCGTGGTGCCGTTTAAATCGGTGGCACCGATGCGTTCCATGGCCTGAAAATAATCGTCGTTGAAATGCTCGCTGCCATTGAACATCAGATGTTCAAATAAATGGGCAAATCCTGTCTTGCCGAGTTTTTCATTTTTTGCCCCGACGTGATACCAGACGTTCACAGCCACAATGGGTGCTTTATGGTCTTCATGAATAACCAGGGTTAACCCATTAGGTAGTATAAATTTCTGGTAAGGAATATCAATTTTCATTGCTTTACTATTCTCCTTTTTTAAGCCCCCAAAAGCGCTTCCGAATAAGACAAAGACACTCAAAATAGCGGCCAAATAAATCCGAATTCCCTTCATTTTTCTTCCTCCTTTTAATGTAAGATATTTATTGGAAAATTGGTAGGACTTTTTATTTACGAAACAAAAGAAAGATTGTTGCAAAAATACAAAATATTTATTTTAAAGACCCAAATCAAAATAATCTGAATTTGACTATTGACAAATGGACATAAATTTCTTATATTAAGTTTCGTAAAATTTAGGCAAGATAAAATTCCGGAGTAGCTCAATTGGCAGAGCGGGTGGCTGTTATCCCGACGGGTCGGGATGGGGGTTCAAGGCAACAGGATGTTAAGCAAAACAGAGACAGAAGTAAACTATAATCCGGAGTAGCTCAATTGG
>BDTM01000048.1 GCA_002898015.1 bacterium BMS3Bbin03
GGGAAGCCTACAACATGAAAAAGGGCGGCGCCGGTTTGAGTGAGGATGAGGTGGTTTAATAAAAATTACGAATTACGAATTACGAATTAGGAGTTGAGAATTAGGAATTAGGAATTACGAATTGGGGGTTGAGAATTAGGAATTAGGAATTACGAATTATGAATTGGGGAGTGGAAAGATGAAGGAAGACAATGTTATTCGGGAGAAGGGTTTTGCTTTTGCTTTGAGGATGGTGAAGTTGTATCAATATTTGGTCAAAGAAAAGAAAGAGTTTGTTCTGTCTAAACAAGTTTTACGAAGCGGAACGTCGATTGGAGCTAATGTGGAAGAAGCAATTGGCGGTCAATCGAAAAAAGATTTTTTATCAAAGATGAACATTGCCTATAAAGAGACTCGTGAAACGCATTATTGGCTCCGTTTACTGGAAGCAAGTAGTTTTCTCGGACACACTCAGGCAGATTCTTTGCTTCAGGATTGCAACGAGCTTTTAAAACTTTTAGGTTCCATTTGCAAAACGACAAAGTTTAAAATTACGAATTAATAATTGGGGAGTGAAAATTCGTAATTCGTAATTATTTTTAAAGGTTTTTTCTATCAAAATAAATATCACGAAACAGTTTCTCATTCGTAATTCCTAATTCGTAATTATTTTTAAGGGTTTGTTCTATCAAAACAAATATTGTGAAACGAGTTATCATTCGTAATTCCTAATTCGTAATTCGTAATTATCTTTAAGGGTTTGTTTTGAGGATAGTGAAATCATCTCAATATTAAGCCCCAAAAGAATTTTTTCTATCAAAATAAATATCACGAAACAGTATCTCATTCGTAATTCCTAATTCGTAATTATTTTTAAGGGTTTTTTCTATCAAAATAAATATTATGAAGCGAGATATTATTCGTAATTCCTAATTCGTAATTCGTAATTATTTTTAAAGGTTTTTTCTATCAAAATAAATATTATGAAGCGAGATATTATTCGTAATTCCTAATTCGTAATTCGTAATTTCCAACAAATGGCATTAATATTTACTTAAAGAAAAAAGGTGTTCCCCCATTTCTTTTTATGATAATCTGGACGCGGATCAGAAAGAGGCCGTTCTGAACACTCAGGGGCGAAGTCTGGTTATTGCCGGGCCGGGTTCCGGGAAAACGCACGTCATCACGAGCAAAGTCGCTTTTTTGATTCAAAGCGGAATTCTGCCGTCTGAAATTTTACTGGTCACGTTTACCCGCCGGGCGGCACGCGAAATGATTCAGCGCTCTCAGGTACTGGTCAGAGAAGACCTTTCGGGCATGCTGGCCGGCACATTTCATCACGTGTGTAATGTGTTGCTGCGGCGCTACGGCGTCCACGTGGACCTTCAACCCAACTTCACCATTCTGGATCAAGACGATTCTGTTTCTCTGCTGAAAATCTCCCGGCGGGAATATCTGAACCGGAACTTTTCTAAAAAAAAACAGCCTAAACTTCCGGCTCCAAAAGCTCTGACAACGCTCTACGCTTACATGGGAAACGTTTTGGTCAGTCTTCGGGAGGCTCTTTTAGAACATCATCCGCGGTTTGTTCCGTCACTGGATCACATCGAAGCCATCTATCAGGATTACATTCGCCGGAAAGTCAGTTTAAACGCGCTGGATTACGATGATTTGCAAGTTCACGCACTCCGCCTGTTGGTGGAAAATCCCCTCATTGCCCGTAAAATTTCCGATCAATTTAAATGGGTGCTGGTCGATGAGTTTCAAGATACGAGTCTGATTCAGGCGCAACTGGCGGAAAAGTGGGCGGACGTCCATAAAAATTTGATGGTTGTCGGAGATGACGCCCAGAGTATTTATTCCTTTCGGGGCGCACGTTATCAGAATATTCTGGAGTTTTCCGGACACCCGGATTGCCGGGTGTTCAAAATTCAAAACAACTACAGAAGCACGCCTCAGATTGTTGCCTTTATTAATGCAAACATTCCCAACAACGTGTTTCACAAAGAACTGCGTGCCGTGAAAGGCGCCGGCCCCAAACCCGTCATTGCGACCACGGCGGACCGGGATCAACAGGCACAATTTGTCGTCCGGCGTATCCGGAAATTATTGGCGGCAGGCGTCTCTCCACAGGAGATCGGTGTTTTGTACCGTTCTCATTCGCATTCCCTGGAGCTGCAGATCGAACTCACGCGTAAAGAGATTCCTTTTGAGATTTACTCCGGTGTGAAATTTACGGAAAGCGCCCATGTGAAGGATACGCTCTCATTCTTGAGACTCCTTTCCAATCCAAGAGATCAGATTGCCTGGGACCGGGCGCTGATGTTGTTTGAAGGCATCGGCCGGGTGACGGCCGAACAGATTTCCGGCCGCATTCTTCAGGCGATCGAAGAGAATCGAGATCCGTTTGAAGCGCTCCATCGATTAATTGCCGAACGTCAGGCCGACGGCTTCGAACAGTTCAAACTGCTTATTCAAAAACTCCGGTCGGAAGAAACACCCGGGGGGATGATTCAAATCATTTTAAAGGAATTCTACACAGATTACCTGGAAACGCATTTTGCGAATTATCGGGAACGCCGGCGGGATCTCGAACGCCTTTCGGAAATTGCGGCCCGCTACAAAACGATGCTGCAATTCCTGACGGACATCTTGCTGGCAGAGCAGATTGAAATTGAAAAAGAAGTTCAAAAAGAGTCCGAAAAGGTCGTCCTGACGACGGTGCACCAGGCAAAAGGGCTGGAGTGGGATGTGGTGTTTGTGCTCTCCGTAAATCCAAACGAGTTCCCTTCCCGCTGGGCGGTTCTGGAGGGGAACACGGACGAAGAACAGCGTGTTTTTTACGTGGCCATTACGCGTCCGCGCCGCGAATTAATGATCTGCCGCCAGCTCTGCACGGTACCCGCTTTTGATGATGATTCTGTTTTTGGTTCGGATGGATTTGATTTTCTGGCGGATGTCCCCGAAGATCTGGTGGAATTCCGGAATATTGAGGAGCAGGAATGAAAATAAGTTTAAACTATCTCAAAAAACAGTGGGAAGAGAAGGTTCTTCTGCCGTTTTTAAAAAAGCAGGCCGAGCGGCTGGAATCTTTTAAAACATTATCCGGGATTGAAGAAGAACGGCTTTATCTTCCCCGGGAGAATTTTAGGTATGAAACGCAATTGGGGTTTCCCGGGGACATTCCGTTTACACGGGGTGTTTATCCGACCATGTACCGCGGCCGCTTCTGGACGATGCGCCAATATTCCGGATACGCCACCACGGAAGAATCCAACCGCCGCTACAAATATTTGCTGGAACAGGGACAAACAGGCCTGTCTGTGGCCTTTGATCTGCCCACGCAGATCGGTTATGATTCGGATCATCCGCTGGCGGAAGGAGAAGTGGGCAAAGTGGGTGTGGCGATCGACTCGCTGGAAGATATGGAACGGCTGATGGATGGCATTCCGCTTAACAAAATCAGTACGTCGATGACGATAAATGCCACGGCGGCGGTTCTTTTGGCCATGCTTATTGCGGTGGCCAAAAAACAGGGCGTGCCCCCGGAACAGTTGTCCGGCACAATTCAAAATGATATTTTAAAAGAGTACATTGCCCGCGGCACATACATTTACCCGCCCATACCTTCGCTGCGCCTGATTGCGGATGTTATCGGCTACTGCGATGAAAATCTGCGGCACTGGAATCCCATTTCCATCAGCGGCTACCACATTCGCGAAGCGGGTTCCACGGCGGTGCAGGAACTTGCGTTTACGTTTGCCAACGCGATTGCCTACGTCCAATCGGCCATCGACGCCGGTCTGGACGTGAACCGGTTTGGAAAGCATTTGTCCTTCTTTTTTAACGCACACAATTATTTTTTTGAAGAAATTGCGAAATTCCGGGCCGCCAGACGCATCTGGGCGACCATTATGCGGGAGAAATTCGGCGCTGCAAACAAAGCGGCCTTGCGGCTGCGGTTTCACACCCAAACGGCGGGATCCACACTGACCGCTCAGGAGCCTGAGAATAACATTGTCCGTGTCACGCTTCAGGCGCTGGCCGCGGTTCTGGGGGGCACTCAATCGCTGCACACCAATTCAATGGATGAAGCCCTTTCGCTCCCGACGGAGCAATCTGCGCTGCTGGCCTTGCGCACCCAGCAGATTATTGCGTACGAATCCGGTGTAACCGACACGATTGATCCGGTGGGCGGAAGCTATTTTGTCGAAGCATTAACCGATCAAATTGAAAAAAAAGTGTGGGATTACCTGGACAAAATTGAAGCGATGGGGGGATCCATCGGAGCAATTTCAAAAGGCTATTTCCAGCGGGAGATTGCGGACAGTGCATACAAATTTCAACAGGCGGTGAATCAACAGGAACGGATCGTTGTGGGGCTGAACAAATTTGTGAACAATCAGACCCCAATGCCGGAAATTTTAAAGGTTGATCCGTCTGTGCGGGACACCCAGATCAATCGCCTGAAACAATTGAAACAAAAACGGGACACGGTTCGCGTCAACCGGAAGCTTCAAAAACTCAAAGAGGCTGCCGGCACTTCCGGGAATCTGATGCCGGTTATTTTGGAAGCCGTGGAAGCGTACGCCACGGTGGGAGAGATTTCAGATGTGCTGCGCAGCGTCTTTGGAGAATACCGCAGTCCGTCGGTTTTTTGATTGGAGCGGCCTTATTGACTTCTCAATTTTCATCCCGATCCGGGGACAGGCGCCTTTACACAGAATAATCCTTAAGTGTTGTTCAACTCTGAAAAATGGGTTTAATCGTTGTCCAGAGCTTTTTTGCCAGAATTTTTAAACCGGGCAGGTGTTCCGCCGTATCCTCCAGAATCTGAGTTTTAGTTTCATTCGCTTTTTCAATCGATTCCGTGTCCTCTTTGAGCCAGAAATGAATTAAGGATTCGTTTGCTTCCACGTGAAATTGGATTCCGTACGTGGAGCGGCCGTATCGAAACGCCTGATGAATGTACCTCTCGGAAGAGGCCAGCAGGGCGGCGCCCGACGGCAGATCAAACGTATCCCCGTGCCAATGAACGGGGACGAATTTTTCCGGCAGAGCCTTTAACACCGGGTCCGACCTGCCGGCTTCGGTCAGCGAAACGGGTTTCCAGCCGATTTCCGGGCCGGTATATCCCCGGTACACGCCGGCGCCCAGAACTCTGGCAATAACCTGACTCCCCAGGCAGATGCCCAGCAGTGGTTTTTGGGCTTTGAGAACTTTTTCCACCCACACGAGTTCATCTTTTAAAAAGGCATAGCGATCCTCTTCATAAACACCCATAAAACCGCCTAAAAGAATGACTCCGGAATAGGCCTGAAGCCTTTCGGGAAGTGATTCCCCCCGGTAGATGTCCCGGTACGTAAACGGAATCTTCTCCTGTACAAACACATCCTGCCAGCTTCCCAGGTTTTCTTCCAAACAGTGTCGAACCACAAGAATGGGTAAAATCATGATGATCGCCTTTCCGGTGTAAATGCAGAAATTCCTGTAATATTTTCACCCACGATGAGTGTGTGGATGTCGTGGGTGCCTTCGTATGTTTTAACGGATTCAAGATTTGCGGCGTGCCGCATCGCCTGATAGTCGCCCACAATTCCATTCGCGCCCAGAATGTCTCTTGCCGTGCGCGCAATTTCAAGTGCCTGATACACGTTGTTCTGTTTGGCCATCGACACCTGGTAATATTTTGCCAGACCCTTATCCTTTAACCGGCCGAGTTGAAGCGTCATGAACTGCATCTTGGTGATTTCGGTCAGCATTTTAACCAGCTTTTCCTGTGTCAGTTGATAGCCTGCGATTGGGCGGTCGAACTGAACACGGCTTTTTGCGTACTGAAGGGCTTCGTCGTAGCACGCCATTCCCGAACCGATGGCGCCCCAGGCGATGGAATACCGCGCTTGTGTTAAACAGCTCAGCGGATATTTTAGGCCTTTCGCTTCAGGCAAACGGTTTTCTTTGGGAATGCGGCAATCGTTAAAAATCAATTCAGACGTCACGGACGCCCGCAGGGAAAGTTTATGCTGAATCAGAGTTGTTTCAAAACCGGGCGTTCCCTTTTCGACGAGGAAGCCGTTGACCGTGCCGTCCAGTTTTGCCCACACAACCGCCACATCGGCAATGCTGCCGTTGGTGATCCACATTTTAGTGCCGTTCAACACGTAGGAATCCCCGTCGTCCACGGCAGTCGTGCGCATTCCCCCCGGATTCGAGCCAAAATCCGGTTCCGTTAAACCATAACAGCCGATCCATTCTCCGCCGGCCAATTTGGGCAGGTAGCGTTTCCGCTGCTTTTCGCTCCCGTACGTGAGAATGGGGTACATGACCAGCGCGCCCTGTACGGATGCAAAGCTTCGAATGCCGCTGTCCCCGCGTTCCAATTCCTGCATCGCCAATCCGTACGCCACGTTGTTCAGTCCCGCCGCTCCGTAGCCGTGCAAATTTGCGCCCAGGAGACCCAGTTCGCCCATTTCAGGAATGAGGTGCATCGGGAACGTTCCGTTCTCGTAGTGTTCCTGAATAACCGGCAGGATGCGCGCATCCACCCAATCCCTCACGGTCTCGCGAACAAGAATTTCTTCTTCCGACAAAAGCCGGTCAAAATTCAAAAAATCAGCCGCTTGAAATTTCGCCATTTATCTCCTCTTATTTTTGTACGGACAAAGCAATCTTTTGATCGGAATGCAGAAGATTGCTCTATTTCACACTTTTCTTTTTTTTCCTGATTTTCTCCTGCCCGGTCCGTTTTTCCCGAATCTTCGCCGGTTTCAGACCGATCCGTTTCCTGCCTCTTAGCCGCAGGTCACGCGAAAGGTTTTTGAACGGTTTTCTTGGCATTTTTCACATCAATGTGCCCACGACGGCAGGTGCCCCAGCGTAATTCCAAAGATTGGGATTGCCAGGGCATACATGACAATCGTCGTGATAATAACGCCCAGCAAATCTAAGAAAAATCCGACTTTAAACATTTGCGGGATTGTTAAATATCCCGATCCGAAAACAATGGCGTTCGGCGGTGTGGCCACGGGCAGCATAAATGCCAGCGACGCCGCAATGGTAGCGACAATCATCAGCAAAAACGGGGGCTGCCCCATGCCGATCGCCGTGGCCGCCATGATCGGCATAAAAATCGTGGCGATCGCCGTATTGGACGTCACTTCCGTGAGAAGCGAAATCATGACGGCCGTTAATAAAATCATGACCGGCAGGGGAATGGCTTTCAGTACCGCCAGCGAATGCCCGATCCAGCCGGCCAAACCCGTCGCTTGAAAACCCTGTGCCAGCGCGATTCCGCCGCCGAACAAAATGAGAATACCCCACGGCACCCGTTTTGCGTCCTCCCAACTGAGCAGGAAAATGCCTTTTTTAAAATTGACCGGGGTGAGGAATAAAGACACACCGACAAAAATAGCGACCGTAGAATCGTGCACATATTTTTCGATTCCAAACAGATTAGACCACCCCGGGATCGTTAAAAATCCGGCATGGATATTTTTACGAAAAATCCATCCGAGCGCCATCAGCACAAACCAGATGAGCGTATACCGTTCGGCGCGGGAAAGCGGCCCGAGTTCCCGCAGTTCTTTTTTGACAATTTCTTTTCCGCCGGGCAATTCCTTCATTTTGATGGGCAGAGAAATCTTCACCAGATAAAACCAGGCCATCGGGAGAAAAACCACGACCAACGGGAATCCGACCAGAAACCACCGGAGGAAGTCGATCTCCGGTGCTGCGGGGAATAATTTTCTGACAGCCGCCGCAAATACAATGTTGGGGGGCGTCCCGACAAGGGTCCCGATGCCTCCGATGCTGGCAGCGTAGGCAATGCCCAGCATCATCGCCACATTGAAATGATCCTCTTTTGAAATCTCTTCACCGCGCTGTTTTCGCAGGGATTCCGTGTGGTAAATAATCGCCAATGCAATGGGCAGCATCATCATTGTGGTGGCCGTGTTCGAGATCCACATGGATAAAAAGGCCGTGGCCACCATAAAACCGAGAATAATTTTTTGGGGACTTGTCCCGAGGAAATGAATAATATTAAGGGCAATCCGTCTGTGCAGTTTCCACTTTTCCATGGTGATCGCCATTAAAAATCCGCCCAAAAAAAGAAAAATGTTTTTGTCCCCGTAGGCCGACGCCACTGTTTTTGCATTTAGAATTTTTAACAAAGGAAACAGGGCAAGCGGCAGCAGAGCCGTTGCCGGAATGGGGATCGCTTCCGTGATCCACCAGATGACCATGAGCGCCGCCACGGCTGCCGTTCTCCAGGCTGTAGGAGACATCCCCTGAGGTACCGGTAATAGCAACAGGATCAAAAAAACAGGAATGCCCGACCAGAAACCCAATTTTTGCCGAAATTCATAATCGTAAGAGGCTTTCTTTTCCATCATCGCGCCTGACTCTTTTGGCTCTCAGAAAACAAAGTTTCATGAAAAAGCTGTTCCATAAACGGCACCAGCCGGGTTAATTGGGTGTCCCCTTTTACTTCTTCTCCGAGGAATGGAATTTGGATCTGCGGAATAGAACGATAATCGGTCCGAATTTTTTCAAGAATCTTTTTTTGGGAATTTAAATACCCTTTGTAAGGAAATGAGTCTTCCGCAACCCGGTTAATGACCATTTCGCTTACCGGCACCTTGTAATACGATAAAACCTTAATCGTCCGCGCGGTTTCTTCAAACGCCGGCGTTTCCGGATTTAAAACCAGGATGATTTTGGTTTGGGATGATTTTAATAAACACCCTATTCTCTCGAAATGCCGTTTCATATCATATAGAGTTTCAATAACAGGGTTTTTCTTTTTGTCAGCATCAAATAGGCAGAGCCCAGGGTCGATCTTCTTTGGAAGAATCACATTCTCGTTTCACAAGGGCATATCCACAGTGCGGCAAAGCCGCAAATGACAACTTTCAAAAACCAAATAACAAAGAAATATTCTGCAATACCTCAGCGCATGGGTTGTCGAATAATGGTTTTCCATTTTTCCGGGGCGCTTCTTCTGATGTCGCTTAAATAGATTTCGTGATGTTTCCCGGACAGCCTGCAGCCCTCGGCTTTGATAAAATCATGCAGTTTTTTGATGGTCGGGCCTTCCTCCGAAAACGGGCCGATGTGCATGATTTGGGCCGCTTTTCCTTCTGTAAACGATTCAAATCTGATTTTCTGCAGCGCCGCCGGATTCTTTTTCTCCCCGACCTGCTTAACGGCTTCCGTGAACAATTTTACCGTGATAAATTCCGGCTGCATAATCATGAGTGTCCATTTCCAGTTTTCTTTGTTTTCTGTGCTGAACTGTGCCATATCCTCTGCCCACCATAGGCCTTCCAAAGGCAGCACGCCATAATCAATTTCCGGGTCTCCTTTCTTCACCATGAATTTCAATGTGTAGGAAAGACCATAAAGGGCATCTATCGCCTCCTGAAACGCCTGAGTGGTATTCGGGTCCCCTGCGCCGTCGATCATGGCGAAGTTCATTTGCGGTACGTCCACAATCTCCGCTTTTGCGGCCGGCGGCCGGTACAGGTGTTTGAGCTCTTTTTTATAATCGATCTTTGCCATGAATCTCTCCTTTTCGCATTTATCGGAAAATCAAAGAATGATGGCTTTTAAATTTTTAAGTGATTTCCCGGCAATGACTTCTTTGTCTCTTATGACCACTAACGCCGTTAAATCCCAAAAACAGGCACCGATCGTTTTGGCGCCCTCACAATCAAAATAAGCGGCTATTCGCGATTTTATTTCCTGAAGATGCTTCTCTAAGTCGGTCATTGATTTTTAAAATTAACTTTTGGCGCCTGCCGGGCGGCCTTTGGTGCTTCAAAATAAGGCTTTTCTTGAAATCCAAACATATTGGCAATCACATTTGTCGGAAATTGCCGAACTCTCTTATTATAGAATTCAACCGCTTTATTGTAGCGTCTTCTGGCCACTGCGATTCGATTTTCCGTGCCGGCCAATTCATCCTGCAAACGAATAAAATTTTCATTTGCTTTTAAATTCGGGTAATTTTCAACCACCACCATCAAGCGGGCTAGGGCTGAGTTTAAATCGTCATTGGCCGCTAATTTTCCTTTGAGTGTCGGGGCTGAACCGATACGGGATCGCGCTTCGGTGATTTTGATGAGGACATCCTTTTCATGAGCCGCATAGCCTTTGACGGTTGCCACATAATTAGGAATCAAATCGTAGCGGCGCTGCAATTGGTTTTCTATTTCAGATTGTGCATTTCTCACCTGTTCATCCAGAATAACCAGTGAATTGTAAGTGCTTTTCAATGAACTGTACGTGATGATTGCCAAAAGAATTAGGGCGCCGACAATCCACAACCAGGTTTTCGATTTTTTTGCCATTTTTCCTCCTCGGTTACAACTTGTCCGCAAACTGCGACAATTTTCGAATTTCTTCGATATATGATTGGGTGAGCTTCAGAAGTGCGTCACTTTTCAATTTTAAATTCTCATAGCGCAGCTTTAAAATTGTCTCGAACACCTGCTGGTCCAGGCCGAAAACGCCTGCGGTATTTACGAAAATCTCTTTTCTTGAATTGGGAGAAACCTCATTTTTCAAATAGAGAAGTGCATTAAAGAGGGTTCCAAACGTCGGAATCGAGAGCACCAAAAGGGCTCGAAGCCGATGGGGCTTCTTTTCAGAATTTAGGAAATTCTGCTGTAAATGCAGCAGTTTTCCCTTCACTTCCCGTTCACACTGAAGACGCAGATCCGATCGGCTGATTTCAATCTTTTTCAACACATCATCACCGTAAACAATTTGGTGGAATTTTTTCATCTCCCAGAACTCAAGGGGGAAACTGTCCAGTGAGCTTTCAATATACTCTTTTGTCAAAAAAAGCGGTGTGCTGACCGCCCGTTTTCGCCATTTTTTAAGCACATCGAACGTTAAGAATAAATTATGAATTCCGGGTTCCGTCAGAACAATCATAAAATTAATGTCTGATTTTTTGTGGACGTAATCGCCCTTCGCACCGCTGCCGTAAAGAATAATCGCCGTGAGATCCGTCTCAAATATTCTCTTAAAGTCATCTGTAAATTCTCCAAAAATTTCCGATGGAGTCTTTGGAATTTTTGCCATAAAACCTCCGAAAGCCTTCTGTTTTAAATGATGAATAACCGGTTAAAAAGAACCATTCAGGCCTGTTTTACCCGAACCATTCAGATTGCTTTTTAGTATCCGCCGCCGGCGCCCCCTCCGCCGGAAGCCCCGCCGCCAAACCCGCCAAATCCCCCGCCAAACCCACCGCCGCCTCCGCCTCCGAATCCTCCGCCCCCCCAGTACCACGGGCCGAAGAAGGCGCTGCGTCTCCGTTTTGATTTTCTTCCGAAGAACGGAAAAATTAAAAAAATCAGCCAAAACAGCATCCAGACCAGAGAACCGGATCTCTTCCTTGCCCTTCCGGAACGAACCCCGCCCTGCGCCGGCACCTGAAGCGTTCCGGTAATTTTCACACCCGCATCTTTTGCGATGATCCCTGCAATCGCCCGCACACCGTTAAGATAGGCCTCCCCGCGGCGTCCCTGCTTCAGATACGGAACAATGAAACGATCCCGGATTTCACCCACCAATCCGTCGGGCAGGATGCCCTCCAGGCCATAGCCGACCTCGATCCAGATACGGCGCTCTTTCAGGGCATCCAGAAGGAGGACACCATTGTCTTTTCCCTTTTCACCCAATTTCCATTTTTGAAACAGAAGGTTGGCATATTCGGTCGGCGTGTAATCGGGCCCGACGGAATCCATCGTCACAACGGCAATTTCGGCGCCGGTTTTTTGTTTTACTTCCAGACAAAGCTGCTCGATGGCTGTTTTATACGCCGGGCTGATTACATTCGCAAAATCATTGACATAACCGACCGGTTTCGGAAATTGGGTCTGTCCAAAGCCGAATTGCGTCAATAGCAGAAAAAAAATACCCGTTGCCAGACTTTGTATTCTAATATGAAAATATCGCATTTTGTATCCTGTTTATTCCGTTAAAAAATGACAGAGTTGAGAAGCAGAACCCTTCTCAACCGACCGCTAATTCAGGTCATAAATGATCCGCATGCCTTCCAGTGTCAGAAAAGGCTCAACTTTTTCGATTGTTTCCGATCGGCTGAGTATCGTATTTGCCAGACCGCCCGTGCCAATCACGTGAACCTTTTTGTCTGTCCCCAATTCCGCAATAATTCTTTTGACGATTCCGTCCACTTGTTCCACCACCCCAAACATGATGCCGGCCTGAATGCTTTCTTTGGTCGTGCGGCCGATGATTCGCGCCGGAAATTCAAATTGCACCGGAAAAAGTTTAGCCGCCCGCCGGAAAAGGTCGATGGCGGATGTCTCGATCCCCGGTGCGATGGCCCCGCCGAGGTACTCCCCTTTTTCATTGACCACATCAAACGTAGTGGCTGTGCCCAGATCCACCACAATTAAGGGCCCGCCGTAACATTGGAATCCCGCAGCGGTGTCACAAATACGATCTGCGCCCACAGCACGGGGATTTTTGTAGGTGATTTTAATGGGCAGCTTTAACAATGAATTGACAACCACCGGCTGAAGTTCCAGATAATTCCGGGACATTTGAATAAAAACGGACGTCAGGTTTGGTACCACCGATGAAATGATCGTTCCCTTTATCTGCTCTTCCCGAATTCCGGAGGAGGCACAAAACATCCGGAGCATCATCCAGCATTCGTCTTCCGTACGACTCACCTGGCTGGTCAATCGCCAATGGGCTTCCAATTTTTCTTCCCGGAAAAAACCAAGCTCTGTGTGTGTGTTCCCGATATCAATCGTCAGCAATAAATCACGCATGTTCGAACCACTCTTTTAATATGAGATCGCCTGCATAAACCGTTTTGGTTTGATTTTCCTGCTGAATCACCAGCCCCCCCTGTTCGTCGAGGCGGACAGCCCGTCCTGTGAATGTGACCTTTCCCTGCGAAATGCGGACCTCTTCTCCCCAAAAATGCCCCATTGAAATGTATTCCTGCAGGATCTGGGATTTTTTGCCTTGTTTGTACAATTGATAATAAACGTCCAATATTTCAAGGATCAAGCTGAATAACATTTCCCGGTCAAAATATGTTCCGCATTCAAGGAAAATAGAGGTGGCGTATTTTCCGTAATCATCTGTAAAATCTTGTCCGGAATGATAGACGTTCAAACCGATTCCCACCACAAGAAAAGGGTTGCTGCCGGAATTATCCCGCTTTTCCAGAAGGATGCCGGAAAATTTTCTCCGGTTCAGCAGAATGTCGTTTGGCCACTTGATTTCCGGATTGCAGCCGGTTATTTTCTGAACCCCCTTTGCCACAGCCACTGCCGATAAAAACACAAGAAGATAATTTTCCGCGGCCGGCTGCCACTGCCGCACAAGAATCGAAAACCACAAGCCTTTCCCTTTTTCGGAAACCCAGCGCCGCCCCAACCGTCCTTTTCCTGCGGTTTGTTCTTCCGCACGAACCACCAGACCCTCGTGTTTATCAGACTCCGGCAGACGGAGCAGATAATCGTTGGTCGAATGGATTGTTTTTAACAATATAAAATCTTTCCCAATAAGTTGCAAGATTCTTTAGCCTTTTTTAAATAATCGGATTTTTAAAAACACATCCTCCGGCAAAAGCCGGCCACCGGAACAAACGTGATCCTCTTTTAAGCGTTGAATGTTTAATTAAGTTTGAAATGCGGTGTGCCCATAATCGACTATTGTGCGCAGCCTGTCCGGTTTGAGGCCGAATGCTTAAGCAGGTGTCAAGCGAAAAACAAGGAGAAGGATCATAAATATCAATAACAACAGGCGAAAACCAGGGCTTTTGAGTCTTTTCATAACCGGCCTTCAATCGAATTATTCCTCTTGTTTTTAATCTGCCATAATTTAGAGCATCCGTTTAAAATATGCAAGGAAAAAGTTGCATTCCACGTTTTTATTAAATAATTCTTAATCCCGCCGTTGCGGGACGAGCCTACTAACGGAATTTCTGCTGTTTAGAAAACTTGGCTCAAGATTAAAGATATGTGCTTGATAAAAGGTTTAATGGGAATTTCTTTCGGCCTTTCATTCAGTGAGGAAACACTTATTTCAGATTTTAGTAGAAATAGAAAAGCGAGACAACCGATGTGTCCTTTCCTGAAAATTGACAGGATTTTTGCTGAAAATAAATCAGACAAAAGGTATAAACAATGAAGAAGATTTCTTTGATAATTTTGAGCGTACTTTTTCTTTTGATGGGATGCTATTGGGGGAAAAATATTTCTCCGAAATTACTTAAAAGCAGCCTGGTCGTCATTTACCCGCCGGAAGCGCGCGCAAAACGAATCGAGGGAAAGGTGGGGCTTTCAATTTTAATCGGAAAAGACGGAAAAGTGAAGGATACACAGCTTGTAAAAACCTCCGGATATCCGATATTGGATGATGCCGCTCTTCAGATTGCACGTTTGGCTCGATTTCGACCGGCAAAGATAAATGGAAAACACAAACAGGTCTGGGTGGGCTGGACACTCATTTTTAAGATTAAGCCGCAGAAAGTGGACCCTCCGAAATGGGAAAAAGATGTGCTGAGATTAAAGGATAGAATTAAGAAAACAACCGGAACGGAACGGAATCAGCTCATACAGGAACTCTTCTTTCGGTACAAGGATTTTGCGGAATATTTAATCGACCACCCCGAAGTGAATGATAATAAATACCTTCGTTTTGCGGTCGATCAATCCGTTCAAAAAAGATGGCAATTGTTCTGGGGGACGTATTCTTCGCCGTTTGTTTTATTTGATGATTTCACAACACTCTATCCCGGCAGCGAATTTTCGCCTGATGCCGGGCTGTACCTCCGGCAATATCTTCGATTTGCACTTAAAGATTTACAGGGCAAAAAAATGTTCTTGAGCGCTTCACTCAAAGAAGAATTGATTCAGCAATTGAAAGAGTATCTTCGGAAAATGGAAAAACAAAACCGGGAAACAGGCCAATTCGGCCCACGGTAATGTTAGGGATTATTGGGGCAAAAAGGCAGGAGTCCTCTCGCGACAAGCGTGGTCTCCACCAGTTGGCACTAAGCCTCAGCCTAAGCTGAATTGCCACGAGCTTTAGCTCGTGGATGTGGAATAAAAAGCAAATCTAAGAGGGGGCTGTATCAAAAGTCCATTTGGTGTCACTGCTAAGTCTGGTATTTGTCATTGCGAGGAGCGAGGAGTGAGCGACGAAGCAATCCCGTAACAGACTGTAAATATAGAGAAGGCTTCAATCCACTCCGTTCCACTCGCAATGACACGACTTAATGACAAACGCGCTTTACAATCGTACTTCGGGACTTTTGATACAGCCCCTGCAAAACCTGGACCCCATTCCAAATCAATCGGTTCAATTGGGACGGGTTTCAAATCCGCCGTGACCAAACCTATCGATGAGATTCGGAATAGGCCGCGTAAGGGCGATGCATTCCGTGGAAACATTATGGCCAATGGATAAATAATTACCCTTGAATGCATCGCCCCAACCGTTCCATTCCATCGAATAAATTGATAATTTCGCAAGCCTGGAAGAGTTGATAGATTCCAAGTATCTGGTGCGTGTTGTAGACAGGTTTGTTTCATCTCTTTCGCCAACGCTATGGGAAGAGGTGTTTACCGGAAGAGGAGCACCTTCTTATTACCCGGTAATGATGCTCAAGCTCATTCTTTACGCGTACAGCAGTCAGATTTATTCCTCCCGCCAGATTGCCAAAGCAGTCCGTCAAGATATTACGTTTATGTGGTTAGCCGGCATGCAACTGCCGAATTTTAATACGATTAATCGATTTCGTAGCGACTATTTTCGTCGTATTTTAGAGTCGGTTTTTACCGAGCTGCTGGATTTTTTGCATGAAAAGGGTTACATTTCATTTACCGATTTTTTTGTAGACGACACTAAATTAGAAGCCAATGCGAAGCGTTACAGCACAAGAGATTCAGCAAGCCGCTCGGCATTTAAGCGATCAACTGACGGAGATAAAGGACAAGAAGGAGCGCCGCGGCACGGAAGTAGAGACACCATTCGGAGACCTAAAATATAATCGACAGTTTGATCGATTTCTTCTCTGTGGGCTTGAAAAAGCAGACCACGAGTTTGGTTTACACTGCATTGCCCACAATCTCCGAAAGATCAACCAAATTGAGATGAAAAAAGTCGCTTAATCAATGGATCCATTTTTTGGCTATGAGAAAATAAACAAAAAAACATAAAAAATTATAAGAATTTTTTGTCTTACTCCCATTAGAATATTTTTGTCTTTTTTTAACAAACTTTTGATACAGCCCCGCAATTCAGCACTCGACAGGTGCGATCACCACCGGTTGGCAATTACCGTCATCCCAAGTGCTTCTGAAAATCAGTTAACTAATGTATATTTAAGCAGTAATATCAATACATAAAATTTATTTTAAACCTTTAATTTATTCACATTTCGTACCTAACGGCACTCAAAAAATGTTGGAAAATACTTGGCTATAAACATGTCACACCTAACGGTGTTTAAAAAATTTATTAATGTTTATAGACGAATAAAACCCAAAAATTTGTAAAAGTCCCTTTAGGGAAGATATGTGAATTAGGGTTAACACAATTTCTTTATTTTAGATTGACGCCAATCGCCAACCGGCGGACCGGGACTTCGGCTGGATGAAGAAAATTTGAATTTGCTGAAAATAATTATTTGATTCTTTCTATTTTCCTTTCTAAATTAGGGAGTGTTATTTTAGATGTGAATGAATAGTGAAAATTGAGGCGCGCATGAACGGGAGGACGGTTCGGACTTCTGCAATAAAAACACTGCTGCTGTTTGATATAGATGGGACCATTTTAAATACCGGCGGCGCAGGTAAACGAGCGATGATTCAGGCGTTTGAAGAGGTGTACGGTGTAAAAGATGGTTTTCGGGGCATTCGAATGAGCGGGAAAACAGATCCCCTCATTTTGAAAGAAGCCCTTCTTCAAGCCGGGCTGCCGGAGGATGGAGAGAGAACCGAAAAGTTTAAATTGCGCTATTTTGAACGGCTGGCCGCTGAAATTGAAAAGCCGAACCCCGGAAAAATACTCCTGCCGGGCATAGAAGAGTTGATTCTCTATCTTTCCGAGAGGTCAGATATCATTCCCGGTTTACTCACCGGGAACTGGAGAAAAGGCGCGGCTTTAAAATTGGGGCACTTTGGATTATTTCACTGTTTTCGGTTGGGTGCATTCGGCGATGATTCCGCAGACCGTGAAAAGCTGCTTCCCTTTGCTCTGAAAAGATTTAAGCGGCTCTTCGATTTTACGCTTCCGCTTGAACATGTGTTTGTCATCGGTGATACCCCGCGGGACATCCGGAGCGCCAGACCTTACGGCGCAAAAGCCGTCGGAATTGCCACCGGCACGTATTCCGCCGATATACTCAAAGAAGAGCATCCGGATTTTATTTTTGAAAATTTACAAAATTGGGGTGATTTTTTAAAAATCTTAACCCCGGGTCGTTCTGAAATCGAATGAACTTGTCAAAAGAATCGCGGCCGGAGAAGATTAGCGGCTTGCTCGGTTTCGGTGTATTGACAACCGGCGTCACGGCCATTTCATTTGCGGCCATTTTGATTAAATTATGCAAAGCGCCGGCTCTGAGTATTGCCGCATACCGGATGGTCATTGCCGCGGTTCTCTTTCTTTTAGTCTTCCTTTTTCGGAGACAAACCCTTCTAAAAAATCTCACTTCCCGTCAGATTCTTTTGATCGTAATTGCTGGATTTTTTCTTGCCGTGCATTTTTCACTCTGGATTTCTTCGCTTGAATATACGTCGGTGGCCAGCTCTGTTGTACTGGTCACAACGAATCCGTTGTTTGTGGCTATTGGCAGTATTTTATTTCTGAAGGAGCATGTGAATTACCTCATTGTACTGGCAATTTTCTTCACAATCTCCGGTGCCGTGATTATCGGTGTTCAGGATTTTCATATTGGAAGTTCGCAGTTGTTTGGCGATGTCCTCGCGTTATTGGCGGCAATCGGCGGATCCGGATATTTACTCACCGGCCGTATTCTTCGCCGCAGTCTGGATGCCTTTCGGTACGCCACACTTGTTTACACGATTTCGGCCGTTTTTTTGATTTTTTTAATATTGGGTACCCATTCCCCCGTGACCGGCTTTCGACAGATCGATTACCTTTATCTGCTGCTTTTGGCGCTGGTGCCGCAGATGATCGGACACACCAGCATTAACTGGTCCCTTCGTTTTCTTTCGGCTTCATTTGTAGCGGTCGCCATTCTCGGGGAACCGATTGGAGCAACCCTCCTCGCGTACTTTATTTTGCATGAAAACGTCACCTGGATAAAAGTTTTGGGAGCGGCATTCATCATTTTGGGAATCCTCATTGGCGTAAAAGGAGAATCTAAACTACAATTTTGAAATAGAAAAATATTTTTTAAAAAACTGTTGATTATGATTTTATAATTTCGTTAATTTTTGTTATGCCCGATCGATCAAAAAATATTTTATTTTTTGGAAATGATCTGAAACTGGTTTCAAACCTTCAGGTGATTTTAGAGAAAAGCCTGCCCGGTTCGAACCTTGTGACGGCAAATTCTCTGGAAGATTTCAATCAAAAACTCAGCCGTCAGGCCTTTCAGGTTTGTCTTTTGGATTCGAGTTTATTAAAGAATTCCGACACATCCATTCTCAATGAAGTTTATAAGCTGACACCGGATTTACCTTTCATTTTTCTTTTAGACAAGGAGAAACGGGCTTTGGGAAAAGAAGTTTTGAATCATGGGGCTTTCGATTATCTGGTAAAGGTTGACGGCGCACTCTCCGCTTTGCCCTTTACAATTGACCAGGTGCTGGAAAAAAGGCCGACTTCGTTTCGAAAAGCGAAAGAAGCTGAAAACCGGGAAGCGCCGATCCCGCAGACCGGATTTTTTGAAATTAACGAGAGCAGCCGCCTGATCACTTTTGATGAAGGATTAATCCGTCTGGTTGGATTGGAAGAAAAGGAGTTGTACAAAACCTATTTAACCGATCTGCTTCCCGAAAACGATCGGGATAAATTCTATGTCTGGCGGGCTTCCGTGTGGGACAAAAGCGAAGGGTTTCATTTAAACACCCAGATTGTCCATCCGGAAAAAGGTGTTGTGCCCGTTGAGCTGCATCTGTTTCCGTATGAATTGGAAAAACATTTTTCCGGATTTCGAGGCTATTTAAAGGTTTCACCGGAACATCCCGCGGCGGAAGAAGAGACAGAGAAAAAAGCGTATGAAACACCGGATTTTTATTATGAAATCCACAATCTAAATGCCTATCTCTCAAAAGGACTTCATCAGCTCTTTTTGATGAAAGTGGCTGAAATTCCACTGAAATATTTCAAATTTCAACACGTGTATTTATTTCTCTGGGATGAAATAAATCATCGCTTTCAAAAGGAAATTTGTCTGCAAAATGAAAATTCTTCGATAAAGGAGGAACTGCGGTCCCAATATTTCTCTCCGAATGAAGTTCGATTCCTGAATGAATCTCCCTCCTTTGCTCACTTTGTGCACCAGAGTCTGCTTTCCGACGAGAGTCGTGAAAAAGTTTACGGAGCGAATGGAGAAGGGCTTTTTCAAAAATCGGAATGGAAGCCCGGCAATCCCTGGAAAAAGGGAGATCGTCTCTTTTTAAGTATCCGGGATTCACGAAGCAATCTTCTGGGATTTCTAATCTTGGAATCGCCTGAAAAAAGAATTCCTCCGCAGTGGGTGTTTCAGCAATTGGAAATATTCTCAATCTTCATCTCCACACTTTTTGAGGGCGATGCCCGTTTTCAACACGTGAATAATCAGCACAAACGCCTCAAACAACTCTTTACAATTTTAGGCGCATTTCATTTGGAAACGTCACTGAGTGATTTACTGCGTGAGGTGGCCTGGTCGGTAAAATTCTCAATGGGATACAATCTTGTCATGCTTGCCGTGCTCAGCAGCACCACTCATCGATTGGAACTGAAGGCGGTGGCTGTGGATAATCGTCAAAAGGGGCGCATTCTCTCCAGACTGCGGTTTACCCCGGACAAAATCTCACATTTTTTGATTAATCGCTTTAAAATCAGCCAGTCGTTTTTTATTACACAAAAGGACAACCCGTTTTACTTAATCAAACGGATTTACGGACTCCCCTTAAGCGCCTACACGGAGCCCGACATCTGGTACTACCCGGATGTGCTGCTGGTACCGCTGCGTTCCAAAAACGGCAAAATAATGGGAATGTTCATTTTAGATGATCCCGAAAATCATAAAAAACCGGATATTGAGACGATTCAGATTATCGAAAAAATCGCAAAAACGGTGGCGGTTACCATCGAGAATAAAATGCAGTACACGCAACTTTTAAAAGAAATCAAACGTTTAAAATTAGAATTTAAAGCACAGATGCAATCCAATGGCAATTCAGTCAAAATCCGGAGTTTTTTCAAACGAATAAGTCTTTAAACGTTAGTTTTTGGTCAAGAAGCCATGGAAGGACAGACTTTTCATCTTTCGCCTGTGAAACGCCGGCAATTCCTAAAAGGCGGGCTGCTTTTCGCCGGACAATTTTTATTGGATTCGCTCGATCCTTTTAAGACCTCCGCTTCCTCTCATTCTTCCCGTGTTGTTATTGTTCAAAGTGATTCGATTCGTGCCGGCGGCCTGAAAATTCACAAACAGATTGTCCGGGAGATGCTGGAAACCGCTATGCAAAATCTTTTTCCCGGAAGCCCCGGGAAAACGGTTTGGAAGACGCTTTTCAGTCCGAAGGATGTCGTGGCCGTGAAATTGAACTGTCTGGCAGGAAAGGGACTCTCGCCGCATCCTGAATTGGTGGAAGCGATTGTGGCAGGCCTGAAATCGGCCGGTATTCCGGAACGGCACATCATCTTATTTGACCGTTTGAATGAAGATTTAAAGCGTGCCGGCTTCAAAATAAACCGGCGGCCGCCCGGTGTAATTTGTCTGGGCAACGATTCGGCGGGCTATGATCCGGAACTCATTGTTTATCGATCCATCGGCAGTCTGATGAGCCGGGTACTGACAAATTACGCCACGGCGATCATTAATGTGCCGGTTTTGAAGGATCACGGCATTGTCGGCTTTAGCGGCGGCATGAAGAATTTTTTTGGCGTTATTCACAATCCGAACAAATATCACCTAAATGTGGGTGATCCCTACGTACCGGATCTTTCGTCGTATCCTTTGATCAAAAACAAACTGCGCCTGATTATTTTTGATGCCGTCAATGCCCAGTATGATGGGGGGCCGCCTTACATTCCCCGGTTTGCATGGCCTTTCAACGGGCTGATAGCCGCCGCGGATCCGGTGGCGGTGGATTACGTCGGCTGGCAAATCATCGAGGAAAAGCGTCACGAAAAGGGGCTGCCGCCGCTGAAGGCAGTCAACCGGGAGCCGAAATACATCTTTACAGCGGCCGATTCCCGGCATCGGCTGGGGACGGCAAATCCCGACCAAATTCAAATCATTTACAAAAAGGTGAGTTAAATGTTTCAAAGACTGATGAAACGTGCCGTTTTAGCGGGGGTTTTATTATTACTGGCCGGATTTTTGGCTCAATGCCGTTCCCAGTCAAACGCGATTCGCCTCCCGGGTGTAGCCGGCCAATTTTACCCGGCCAATCCGAAAGCGTTGAGCCAACAAATTGAACTCTATTTACACCAGGCCAAAAATGCCCACATTCGGGGCGACATTGTGGCGTTAATTGCTCCCCACGCGGGTTATGTGTACTCCGGCCAGGTGGCGGCTTATTCTTACAAACAAGTTCAAAACCGCCACTACGATACAGTCGTTCTGATCGGTCCCAGCCACATCGAGTATTTTCCGTTCACATCTGTTTATCCGAGGGGAGGCTACAAGGTCCCGCTGGGCACTCTGAAGGTAAATGAAAAAATGGCGAAAAAGATTGCCGATTACGATGAGAGCATTCGGCTATCCACAAAAGGACACCGGCAGGAGAATCTTCCCCGGCAGGAACACTGCCTCGAGGTTGAATTACCGTTTCTAATCAAAGTATTAAAAGGGCCCTTTAAAATTGTACCGATCATCATGGGAGATCAGAATTATCGGAACAGTAAAGCTCTCGGTGAGGCGGTGGCAAAGGCTGCAAAGGGAAAAAGCGTGCTGATTGTGGCCAGTTCCGACTTGTCGCATTACTACCCGTACGAAAAAGCCGAAGCGTTGGATCACCGGTTGATTTCTTATGTCGGGAATTACGATGATAAAGGACTGGCCCGCGCACTTGAAAGGCACGAAGTGGAAGCCTGCGGGGGGTTCCCGATCGTCGCCGCCATGATCGCCGCCAGAAAGTTAGGCGCAAAAAAAGTGAAAATTCTGGATTATGCCAATTCAGGGGACACGGCGGGCAATAAATCAAAGGTTGTGGGCTACATGTCGGCGGTTTTCTACAAGCCGATGCCTAAAAAGAAAGATCCGCGGGTGGGTGTGGATCTGGGGTTGACGAAGGCGGAAAAGAAAGAACTCCTGCACATCGCCAGAGTGACCGTAGAGAATGTAGTGAAGGGCAAGCCGGTTCCGGAATTTCACGTAACGTCAAAAAGATTAAAAGAAAAGCGCGGCGCATTTGTGACGCTGAACGAAAACCACCGGCTCCGCGGCTGCATCGGCTACATTCTTCCGGTAAAACCGCTTTATCAGACGGTGCGGGATGTCGCGGAAGAGGCCGCCCTTCACGATCCCCGCTTCATGCCGGTTCAGCCCCGGGAATTGCCGCATTTAACCCTTGAGATTTCCGTTTTAACGGTGCCCAGGCCTCTGAAAGACAAAGACATCTCACAGATCAAAATCGGGAAACACGGTTTGATTATTCGCAAAGCAGGGTACCGGGGATTGCTTCTGCCTCAGGTGGCGGCGAATTACGGCTGGAATCGTACAATGTTTTTGGAAGAAACCTGCCGCAAGGCCGGCCTTCCTAAAAATGCCTGGAAAGACCCGGATACGGAGATCCTGCTCTTCTCGGCAGAAGTGTTTGGGAAGGAATGACATTTCGATTCATCGTTTCAATGTCATCCAGGCAAATAAATTGATAAAAGCCAGAAATAGAAGCGTATTCATCATGCCGAGAAGCGGTGTGAATAGAACTGCAATGAGCAGCGCGCCCAAAAATGAACCGGCCAAATCCAGGCCGTAAAGAGTCCCCCAATTTTTCGTCCTTACGGAATCCTTTTCCGCCATGTACAATTGATTTCCCACCGGAAATTGAAATCCTCCCAAAAATCCGGCCGACAATGTAAAAATTGCGAAGGCAATATAAATCAAACTGTCTGCGAAGGGTGTGTGCTGTGCCTGGTGGGTGACGGTTAAAAAGAGGCCGTAAAAAATGGGGAGAGCCGCCATGGCCAATTGAATTCGAATGAACGAACGATAAAGATTTGGGGTTGACTTAATTATTCGCTGCGCCAGTCCGCTCCCCAGGGCCAATCCGGCCATGAAGACGGTGATAATGATCGAAAGCAAATAGTAGGCATAGCCGTAGACAATCTGGAATCCCAGGATTAACAAAACCTCAAATGCAATCTCGGTAAACCCAATCGTAAAAATAGAAATGCCGATCCTCATCGGGAACATTCTTTTTTTCCGGACGATTCGAATCAACAGGAGCACGATGTAAATGGCAGCGGCGATGACAAAATAAATCCAGTGGGGCAGTGCGGCCAGTTGCCGGAAGACGTTCCGGGTGCCCTGGTAAAAATAAGTGCTCCAGAGCAGAATGTCATAATAATAGGCAATGGGGTAGAAATCCTTGTTGACCGAAAATGATGCGGCAGAAATGTCCTTCAGGCGTTTCGAAAGGGCGTCGCGCCGCTCTTCGGATAAACGGAAAGGCAGATAAAACGGACTGATAAAAAGCGTCTTGACCTTTCGCTCCTGCAGCCGCTGAATGAGGACCGCGGGATCGGAAGTCAGCGTGTTTTGCCCATTCGAGGCCACAAAATGAATCGTGTTGCCGGGCAGGGCCAAGACATTTTTAAAAACAGCCCTGAGCGTTCTTTGAAACGTCGCCAGATAACGCGCCAGATCTGCGCCGATAAAATTTTCGGAACCGGGCAGTCCAAATGAAAAAACACCGCCTTTTGAGAGATGCCCGGACACATTCCTGAAGAACGACACGGTGTACAGGCGGTTTAATTGTGCGGTGTAAGGCGGCGGCATGTCCAGGATAATGACATCGTAAAGGGTGCGTGTACGTTCCAAAAACAGTCTTGCATCGGTTGTGTAAATGTGCACCATTGGGTTTAAAAGTGCGGGCTTTCCCGACGGTATGAATTGTTTTCCGAGTGAAATCACAGCCGGATTTAACTCCACATAATCGACGGCGTAAACCGAAGGGTACATCAGGATTTTCTCCAGGCGCCCGCCGACACCGCCCCCGATCAGCAGAATTCGCCTGGGATTGGGGTGTTCCAAAAGGGCAAATTGGGTCGCCTCTTCCGCACCGAGCGGGTCGGGTACGGAGAACGAGAGCAAACCATTTTCATAAAAATTGACCTGTTCGCCCGATCGGGTAATTGTGATATTCCCGTAAAATGTATCTTTAGAGGCAAGCACATCCTGATTTCTCCAGAAAAGCCGGAGGGTTCCCATTTGAAAATCGGACGCTTCGGTGATGACAATACCCGTGATCAAAATGGCCAGAATGGCGGCGGCTAATTGTTTGCGGCGTGAGAAATTCCGGTAAAGGGCAATCAGGAAAAGTCCGGAGAAAACATTGAGTACAGAGACGAATAAAAGGATTGAAGAACCACTCCAGAATTTCAGCAAAATCAGGCTGACCAAAAATCCTCCGAGCGCGGCTCCTGCAGCTTCGCGCTGATAAACAAAATTAATGGCTTCCGATTCTTCCGTTTTAAGCGATGAAATCATCCGGCCGGAGAGCGCAAACCCCCATCCGGAAAGCAGGCAAAAGGGAAGAGTGGCGAGTAAGCTGATCCAGATGATAGGGAGAATTCCTAAAATCTCGCCGGGGGTCCGGTTAAAAAACAGGAAACTCCCCCGCATGAAAACAATCGACAGGGGCAGAATAAGCGACAGAAGAAGCTGAACGATTCCCAATGCCGCTCCCGGATTTTTTTGAACCGGAATCAGACGGTCCACAAACCCGCTGCCGGCCGCTGTCCAGAGCAGCCAGCTCCCCAAAATGACGGCGATCGAGAGCTCGTTCCCGGCAAACGTGACCATCAGTTCCCGCAAAAAAATAATCTGTGTCATTGTGGCGGAAAAGCCCAGCAGCCCCACAGGCAGGGTCCGGAGCGTTTTGAAAACCGGATATTTTCGAAATGGGCTGCTTTGAGATTTCAGGCTTTTGAATCGCATATTGATAAAATATCCATAATAATCCGATCAATCAAGTGAAAAGGGCGATCCTGAGGAATTGTTTTTGCGGCTTTTCATTTTGCTTGATTAATAGCTTCAAATTGATTATTTTGAATTTTGCCGATGCGAATTAAGCGGCATTAAATTCGCCTATGTTTATGCCATATGAGACAATATTGGGGAAAATTCGGGGCAAGTCAAAAAAGAACGGAATCGCTCCCAAAAGACAAAGAAGGCTTATTTTAAAGGCAGTGGTTTTGAAGAATTTGCTAAAAATATGGATGCAAAAAATTATGATTTGCCCCGAGCTTCAGCTCGGGGATAGGAGGATGTAAAACAAATCCGGGCTTTAGCCCAATAATTGAAGGATTAAAAAATGCTTTTTTTTGGCTAAAGCCCGAGAATTATTGGGGGAAATTTCAAGAACCCCGATTTAAAAATCGGGGCAAGTCAAAAAGAAACGGGCAATTTCTGAAAAATAAGAAATTCAATTTTGGGGATGCTGATTCTTGCGATTTTTATTTTAGAAGAAAGAAATTATTATTGACTTGCCCCGAGCTTTAGCTCGGGGACAGGGAAAGTCAAAAATAATCAGGGCTTCAGCCCAATGAAATGAGGGATTAAAAAATGCCTTTCTTGGGCTAAAGCCCGGGAATTATTGGGGGGAATTTTGGGAACCCCGATTTAAAAATCGGGGCAAGTCAAAAAAGAATGGGCATTTTCTTAAAAATAAGAAATTCAATTTTTGGGATGCTGATTCTTGCGATTTTTATTTTAGAAGAAAGAAATTATTATTGACTTGCCACGTGCTTCAGCGCGAGGACAGGGGAGGTCAAAAATATCAGGGCTAAAGCCCGGAAATTGAAGGATCAAAAAACGCCTTTCTTGGGCTAAAGCCCGGGAATTATTGGGGGAAATTTCAAGAACCCCGATTTAAAAATCGGGGCAAGTCAAAAAGAAACGGGATAGCTCCCAAAAGGCAAAGAAGGCATATTTTAAAGGCAGTGATTTTAAAGATTTTGCTAAAATTAAGTGTGAAACAACTTTGACTTGCCCCGAGCTTCAGCTCGGGGATAGGAGGATGTAAAACAAATCGGGGCTTCAGCCCAATAATTGAAGGATTAAAAAATGCCTTTCTTGGGCTAAAGCCCGGGAATTGTTGGGGGGAATTTCGGGAACCCCGATTTAAAAATCGGGGCAAGTCAAAAAGAAACGGGCAATTTCTGAAAAATAAGAAATTCAATTTTGGGGATGCTGATTCTTGCGGTTTTATTTTAGAAGAAAGAAATTATTATTGACTTGCCCCGAGCTTCAGCTCGGGGATAGAGAAAGCTAAAAAAATCCGGGCTTCAGCCCAATAATTGAAGGATTTAAAAATGCCTTTCTTTGGGCTAAAGCCCGGGAATTATTGGGGGAAATTTCAAGAACCCCGATTTAAAAATCGGGGCAAGTCAAAAGAGAATGGTCAATTTCTGAAAAATAAGAAATTCAATTTTGGGGATGCTAATTCTTGCGATTTTTATTTTAGAAGAAAGAAATTATTATTGACTTGCCCCGTGCTTCAGCGCGTGAACAGGGGAGGTCAAAAATATCAGGGCTTCAGCCCAGTGAATTGAAGGATCAAAAATGCTTTTCTTGGGCTAAAGCGTAATTCGGTCACTTCGACAGGCTCAGTGACCGAGGATTAAAAATGCCTTTCTTAGGCTAAAGCCCGGGAATTATTGGGGGAAATTTCAAGAACCCCGATTTAAAAATCGGGGCAAGTCAAAAAAGGACGGGTAATTTCTGAAAAATAAGAAATTCAATTTTGGGGATGCTGATTCTTACGGTTTTATTTAGAAGAAAGAGATTATTATTGACTTGCCCCGAGCTTTAGCTCGGGGATAGAGAAAGCTAAAAAAATCCGGGCTTCAGCCCAATAATTGAAGGATTTAAAAATGCCTTTCTTTGGGCTAAAGCCCGGGAATTATTGGGGGAAATTTTGGGAACCCCGATTTAAAAATCGGGGCAAGTCAAAAAAGGACGGGCAATTCAGCTTAAGGGTTCAACTATTTATAGAATAGCATGAATGACATTTCGTCCCTACGGAACTTAAATGGTGTGTTGATTCATTTTCTATCATAATTAATAAAATATGCCATATTAAACGTTTAATTCATTCAGTTTCAAAGAAGAGTTTCGCAATGAAAATCCCGGGAAAGCGCGTTTCGATTCCGTTTATTAAAATAGAATTTTGGACGATGGCCGTTCTGTTGGCTGCTTTTGTTCAATTTCAGTGTGCTGAGCGCCAGCATTCCAATCCCCTGGATCCTCTAAATCCGGTGACCGAAGGGAAACCCTCGGGATTGCGCGTGGTTTCCGATCATCACAAGGTGCTTTTAGATTGGCCGGCCATCGGCATCCATTCAATAACCGGCTACGCGATCTACCGGCGTGCGGATTCGAGTGCCGTCCGGAAAATAGCCGCGCTTCCAGCGTTAAAAAGGGCGTTCACAGACACGCAAACCACCTACGGCACACGCTACCATTATTCTTACGCGGTCATCGCCGGGAATTACGAAAGTCCCTTATCGGATCCGGTGGCTATTACTCCGGGACCCTCATTTTTTTGGGTGAGTTACGGTTCAATCGGAGAAATATTAAAGCTAACTTTTGATATCGAACATACGTATAAAACAGTGGACGGACTCGCCTATCCGTCCACAATGGCGCTTGACAAAATGAGCAGGGGAATCTGGGCGGCTGACGAGTATCTGGGGCAAATCAACAGAATTTCAGGCTCAGGAGAAATACGCCAGAGGATCGACGGATTCGGGCGGATCACATCGATTGCCGTCGATACGGTGGCGGAAAGGATCTGGATCGCAGATTCCCGCAACAAACGGGTTGTTAATCTGGATGAGACCGGTAATGCTTTGTTTGCGGTCAGCGGTTTGGAAAATCCGGCAAGACTGGCCGTCGATCAAAAGAGAGGCTCTTGCTGGATTGTGGATACGGCACAAAAAATAGTGCTGCAAACCAATCGTTCCGGCGGCGCATTACATACCATCAAAAGCCTGTTGAATCCCAAGTGGGTTTCGATTCCCGGAAAAGACGGAAGTGTGTGGGTGGCAGACAGTTCCCGCGTGGTACGGATTTCATTAGAAGGGAAAATCCTGAGTACGGTGACCGGTTTTAAATATGCGTATCGTGTGGCACCCGATTTTAAGCGAAATGTCGTTTGGGTGCTGGATCAATCGTACGGCTGGGTGGGAACGGAATTAATTAAAGCGGATGAAAACGGAAGACGCCTGGTTCAATTGAAAGGATTTGGTTTCCCCAAAAATATGGTGATCGATTCCTTTGACGGCAGTTGTGTCGTCGCCGATACGTACAATTTACGGGTTGTAAAAGTTTCGTCAAATGGTGAAATTTCAAATGAATGGAAATACGGTGCGTCTCCCTGGTGGGTGGCCATTGAAAAATAATTCTATCGACAGGATTTTACGGTTTTAAATGAAACTCTTTACATCAAAACGAACGATAGCCGTTTTATTTTTCATCAGCATTCTTTTTCTGATTTTCACGCTGATTATTGACCTTGGGTTCTATTACACACGAAATTATCCGAGCAATGTCTACGGGTTGCGCGAGTTTATGATTGTCTTTTCCTTCCTGTTCTTCAGTTTATTGATTTACCGTCAGCGCTATATTCAAAACAAAGATATTCTCTTTAAAATAAAATCTCTTTTTGTGGCTATTCTGGGTGTCTACCTGGCCACGGCACTTCCGAAATTTTTGCTGCCGACTCATTATAACGGCACTTCTGAGAATTTGCCCGTTCTGTTTTCATCATTGCTCACGTTGTTTCATTCAACATTCGTTTCCATTTTTGCGACTCTGTTTTTTATCGCTATTTTGTTTATTTTGAGGGATCTCATCTATTATAAAAGCAAAAAGGGAACCCGCCGTGCTTTTTTGTTTTCCCTGATTTTGCTGCTGATTTATATTATTTATGAACACATCCAATATGGAGCCTCTAATCCCGATTGGACATTCAAAGGGCGCAACACATTTGAATGGATTCTTTCCGGATCCATGTTGTTTCTGATGATGATTCTATCTTTACGAACGGCCTGGGTAAATTATCTCAATAAACGGCAGAAAATCATAACCTTTTGGGTGGGTGTCCTGATTTTGCCCGGCGCCATTGCTCTTTCACGATCATCCACGTACCAGAGCATTTACTATTACAGCTTAACCGTGGCTGCTTTCGATGCGTACGTGGCTTATTTTATCTACATTTACATCCTGTTTTTTCTCGCAAGCATTTTGCTCCATTTGCCGACAGCCAGCATCTTTGACCGGAAAATGACTGAAATTGCCTCGCTTCACAATCTCAGCCGAACCATCAGCTCCGTGTTGGATTACGATACCGTGTTAAAAAAGGTGACGGAACTGACGACGCAGGTCCTCTCATCCGACTATTGTTGGCTGGAGATGATTAACCATTCGACCCGCAGCAGTGAAATAAAGTCGTGGCAGGGATTGAAAAAACCAAGCCCGGAGAAAAAGACCGATAAAGATGAAAACGGCCTGTCTCATTGGGTTGTCCAGAACAAATATTCGATTTTAATCAATTCCGTTTCAAAGGACACCCGTGCCAGGGCATTAAAATCCAGGGAACGGGACCTGAATTCCCTGCTCGCCGTTCCGCTTATTTCAAAAGGAGATGTCATCGGAATCCTGTATGCGGCGAAGAAAACAGAGTTCGGTTTTGACAATGAAGACCGTGAAATGTTACAGGCATTTGCAAACCAGGCCACGATGGCGATTGAAAATGCAAATCTTCTTAAAGAATCGATTGAGCGGGAACGGCTGGCTCAGGAACTGAAAGTGGCTCACGACACCCAGCTAAAGCTGTTGCCGAAAGAGATGCCCAGGTTTAATGGGCTGGATATCGGCGGTGTGTGTATGACTGCAAATGAAGTGGGCGGTGATTATTATGGGTTTGTGTCTCTGGATGATTCTCATCTGGGGATTCTGATGGGAGATGTTTCCGGCAAAGGGATTTCAGCCGCATTCTACATGGCCGAATTAAAAGGGATTGCCGAAGCGTACGGAAAAATTTACCGGTCTCCAAAAGAGCTGCTGATGCAGATAAACAGTGTGTTGTACCGGAACACCGATCGCCAGACATTTGTGAGTCTGATTTATGCCATTTTTGATCTGGAGAAAAACCAGGTTATCTTCAGCCGTGCGGGGCATTGTCCGCTCTTAATCGTTTCGGGGAAAACCGGAAAATTACAGGCCCTTCAACCCCCGGGCATCGGGCTGGGTCTTGATGAGGGTCCTATTTTCAACCGGGTTTTAGAAGAGAGAAAATTATCTTTGCAAATGAATGATGTTTTTTTATTTTATACAGATGGGGTCACCGAAGCTCGAAATCCCGAGGGGATTGAATTCGGAGAAGCAAGGCTCAAGGCACTATTAGAAAAAAGTTCGCAGAAATCGGCAGAAGAAATAAGGCAGGACATTGTGGAACAGTTGGTCAATTTTACGAGTACGGCCAAACGCCATGATGACCTATCCATTTTGGTGGTGAAAAAAACGGGTTAGCAGAAATTTGAATGCGGTTTTTGTGTCATTAAAACTTGCGGAGGTTTTGGTATGGATCAGAATCAATTTGAGGTAACCAGACAGGATCATGACGATGTGTCGGTTCTGGCGATAAAGGGATTTCTGGACGCGCACACCGCGCCGGAGTTCGAATTTGCCATCCAGGAATTACTTCAGAACAATCGTTATAAAATGGTCGTGGATTTTCAGGAGCTGAATTACATTAGCAGTGCAGGGCTCGGCGTGTTTATGGGATTCATCGAAGAAGTGCGTAAAAATGGGGGAGACATAAAATTGGCTCAAATGAACGAAAAAGTCTTTAAAATCTTTGATTTGCTTGGATTTCCCAATTTATATGAAATCTACAAGAGTCGAAACGAAGCCATACAAAAATTCAGAACAACTTAAATCAAAAGCCCGGGAGACCACCATTTTGGGACATCATGCGAAAAAGTATCGGCTTATTACCCCCAGCGAAAGCGCCAATCTTGAATTGATTCGGGACTTCATCGGAAAACTGGCGTATCGCGCAGGATTCAATGGAGATCACGTGAGTAAGATTCAATTGGCGGCGGATGAAGCCTGTACAAATGTGGTGCATCACGCTTATGAAGACATTCCCGCGGGGCCGATCGATGTGGAAATTGTGGTCAATCGTGACAAATTCCAGATTACGGTTTCGGATAAAGGGGTGGGATTTGATCCTGAGAAATTCGCGCAGCCCGACATGGTGGAATATTTAAGCAAATTTAAAAAAGGCGGATTGGGCATTCATTTAATTCATACACTGATGGATGAAGTGACCTTTAAAATCGAACCGTTGAGAAAAAACAGTGTTAAAATGATCAAATACGTTCACAAACCGGAGAGTGCCGACAAGCTTCGTCAGCAGGAAATAATCCTCCGGGAGACAAAAAAACGGCGATAATCCACGGCAGGCTATGGAAAATACGGAGTTTGAAAACCTAAAAATTCGGTATCTGGAACTCACCTCTCTCTTTGAGACGAATAAAATTTTGAACGCCTCATTGGATCTGCGGGCTATTCTGAACAATCTGCTTCTAACCTCCATGGGGCGTTTGATGATTGGGCAGGGCGTGGTGTTTATTCGGGATGAGAAGTCCTTATATAAAATTGCGGCGGCAAAAGGATTTTCTCCGGGGCGCCTGGGGCAGACCTTTTTCGTCGAAACAGCGCTTGAAACGCCTTTGTATATTTCGGAAATGCCGTGCAAAGGCGATCAATTCTGTCAATTTCTCAAGGAAAATAACCTGCAAATTGTGGTTCCGATAATATCGAACGGCAGATTAATCGGAATTCTGGGATTCGGAAAGAAATTTATTCAATCGGATTACAAGCCGGAAGAAATCGATTTTCTGCAGTCACTCGCAGACAGTGCAGCAATCGCCGTTGATAAAAGTCTTTTGTTTGATGAACTCAAGAAAACAAATCGTAAATTAGACAAAAAAATTCAGGAATTAAACACGCTTTTTGAAATCAGCCGGGAGTTAAATGCCACTCTGGAAATTCAGAAAATCGTAAATGTGCTTTCCTTTACCATTATGGGGGAATTGCTCATCAACAAGTGTTTAATTATCTTATATGAAAAAGGTCTTCCGAAAGTCAAGGTCATCCGCGGCGTTGGAATGAAGCCCGAGCCGGTTGAAGAAAATCTGAACAATCCTGAGGTCCAATACGATTTCCTGCAAAAGCCTGTCCATCAATTGGGGGGGAAAATTCTTTCGAAACACGGTTTATCGGCCTTGCGTGAAGCCGGGATTGAGTATCTTGTTTCGATGACGGCAAAAAATGAATTAAAGGGTCTCATCGGAATCGGACGGAAAATTACGGGTGAGGAATTGTCCGAGACGGAGCTTGGATTTTTAGAGACGCTGGCCAACGATGCCGTGAACGCCATCGAGAACGGACGGATGGTTGAGCAGATGCTGGAAAAGCAGCGGATGGAAGAAGAACTCAAAATTGCACGAGACATCCAGCAGCGGCTCTTGCCGGACAGTTTTCCCCAATTGGAATGGATTGAAATTGCGGCCGTTAATCATTCCTGCCACCATGTGGGCGGTGATTCTTACGACTGTATTGCGCTGGATTCCGGCGATCTGGGGATTTCAATTGCGGACGTTTCCGGAAAAAGTACACCGGCGGCTCTTTTGATGGCCAATCTTCAGGCGAGTCTGCGGGCGCTGGCCATCGAACGGAAACCCGTGCATGAGTGCGTCGGCAGGATTAATCATTTAATTTATCAGAACACGGCATCGGACAAATACATCACTTTTTTTTACGGTGAACTCTCTGCGCTGAAAAAAACACTCACGTACACAAATGCAGGGCATAATGCGCCCATTCTGTTCCATCGAGACGGACGTTACCGGTTTCTGCAAACAGGGGGCATTATTCTGGGGATGATGAATCACGTGGCTTACGAAGAGGAGACCGTGCCGCTGAATTCCGGCGACGTACTTGTTCTTTATACCGACGGCATCACGGAGGCATTGAATGCGCATGAAGAAGAGTTCGGCGAAGAGAGACTCATTCAAGTGATCAAAGAGAACCGAACCGCTTCCGCCCAAGAAATGGTCGACCGAATCATTGCCGCTGTGGAGAGCTTTTCCGAGGGAATGGACCAGGCAGATGATATGACGCTGATTGTGGTCAGGCTGAAGGAAATTTGACAGATGAACCTGGGGTTCAGGAAAACATGGAGGCAGGGGTGCCTTGTCCCGATTGGCGCAAATAAAACGCTTTGGTGAATCGTATTACAATCGATTGAGCATTCGGCAAAAGTTTAGTTTCACAATCAGCGTCGTTCTTTTGATCACGACGGCGATTTTGAGCTTTTCGAGTCTGGAATGGCAGAAGAAGATTTTGAATGAAAAGATCGCAGAGGTCTGTCAGTTGTCGGTTCAAAATCTTTCGGGCGTGGCCAAAGAGAATTTGCTTATGGGGGGGCGTGCGCCGATTCAGGAATTGATCAGTAACATGATTCAGATGAAGATCATTGGTCTGCGATACGCTTTTGTGCTGAATCGCGACGGCATGATTGTGGCTCACTCCGATCCTCGTAAAATTGACGGAAAAGCCCCGAAGTATCTTTCGATTAAAAGCACCCGGAACATCAAATCGGCTCTTCAAAAAGGCAAATTTTTTGAATATGTCAATCGGATTTACGTGCGCCAGAGAAACGGAGGAACGGCACAAAAGATTCTGCTGGGTGTGGCGGTTGTGGGGTTCTCAAAAGAGGATGTGTACCGGCCGATTAGTTATGCCCGCCGCATTTTACTGCTGATCACTTTTGTGATTGTCGGGATTGGATTGATTGCGGCGAACTGGGCGGCTCGTCAGCTTTCATCGACGATCGTCGTTCTGGCCAACGGTGTTCGCCAAGTGCGGGACGGAAATCTTGATGTCGAAATTCCGGTGAGATCACAGGATGAATTGGGGCTGCTCACACGGGAATTTAATCAGCTCATCCGCCGTTTTCGGGAAAACGTCCAGATGCAAAAATTTATTTCGGCCCTGACTGTCCAGATGATTCACAGACGATCCCGTCTGAAAATCAAAGATGATGAAACCATGGAACGCCGGGACATCGCCGTTTTGTTTTCGGATATTCGAAGTTTTACGACGGTTTCCGAAAAATTGGAACCGGAAAGCCTTGTGAAGCTTATAAATGTTTATTTTGATTTGCAGACGAAAAGTATCGAAAAATATTTTGGAATTGTGGATAAATTTGTCGGTGATCAAATTATGGCGCTTTTCCTTGAAGAGGAAATGAATGATCAGGCGATTCAGGCGGCTATTGAGATTCAGCAGAATATTCGGAAATTGAACGTCGAACGCAAAAAAATGAACAAAGAAATTCTGCAGGTCGGAATTGGCATCTATTACGGGCCGGTGATGATCGGGAGCATGGGCACGAAAACACGCATGGACTACACGGCTATCGGTGACAGTGTGAATTTAGGCGCCCGGCTTTGCGCCATCGCGAAACCGGGACAGATTATTATTTCCCACCGAATGATCCGGGAAATTCGGAAGAGCTATTCACTTATTAAATTGGAACCGCTCATTTTAAAGGGCAGAAACAGACCGGTACAGATTTACAGGGTGAAATATGCGTAAGTACAGTTTCATACGGATGGTTTTTTTATTTTTTTTCCTGATTTTCCAGGGGAAAGGCATCGCGCAACAAACCAATTATGACGCTGCCACCACTTCCCTCGGCGGTTTTCTGAATGTGTTTTCGGAGAGACCCTCGGGCTTTTTGTCGAATCCTGCGAATTTGGGACTAAATGCCTGGTATCGCTTTGGCATTCATATCGATGCACCCTATCATTTCAACCAAATTATCGGGAATCTGTTTGTCCCCAAAATCGGACATATTGGAATGGCTTTAATTCAGTCGAATAACGAAATTCCGGAACAAAATTTTTATACCGGACTGAGCAGAACTTTTGGAAGATACGGCACCTGGGGAATGCGTCTGGATTATAGAAAAGGAGGGGACACCGAAGGGCTTCTTTTTAGCGGCGGAATGACTTACCGGATTTTGGAATTCGATCCCGCAAACACGCCCCTTAAATTCGGAGTCGGGACACAGTTTTCAAATATCAGTCTCTCCGGGCCAAAAGATGCGGGCGTAATTTGGGGGGGCGGCGCAGTCATTTCGATTAATCAGAATTTTCTAAAATTATATCCCAACATGCTGATCGAAAATAAAAAAGGCTATTGGGCCTTTGGCGCCGCCTTTCTGCCCCTCGAGCAGGTTTCGCTTAATATGAGCATTTCCAGCCGGACGAAAAACAGGATTCGGGTCGGCTTGTCATTCAGGATGGATCGTGCCTTTGCAGATCTCGTTTACATCCCCGATCAAAAGCGTTTACAAGCCTCCTTTACCTTTCTCCTGGGAAAATCTCCGGAAGAAAAGGCGCAGGACTATTTTAATGCCGGCAAAAAGGCGCTGGAAGATCGAAAATTAGCGCGTGCCCGGGAAGATTTTCGCCGGGCCTGGTGCTATATCCCGGAAAATAATTTTTACAGAAAATCCTATAAACTGGTCTCTCGAAAAATTAAATCCGAGCAGGAACATATCGATTCCTGGATGCAGGAGGCTGAGAATCTGGAGCAGCGGGGCTATTATTTTATCGCCGCGATGCGGTATCTGGACATATTAAATCAGAATCCGGACTACCGGGCGGCCAAAGTTCGGCTGCGAGCGCTCAGACCTCTGGTCGGGAACGATGTGAACCGTACGCTTAAAAAAGGGGAGGAATACTTAAAAAAAGGCCGGATAGACGTGGCTGAAAAAATATTTAAAAAAATATTATTATTGGATAAACACAATCAAAAAGCCAGACAAGCTTTGGAAAAAATTGCCGAAGATAAACGGAAAGCAGCGGAAGAATATTTTTATCGGGGACTTGGGTATTACAGCCAGCGGAATTTAATCCGGGCGAAGCAGGAGTTTAAAAAAGCGCTTGAAATCTATCCGCACTACCAGGAAGTCAAGATTTATCTGGATGAAATCCACAAAAAGAACAGGCAAAAAAGCGTCTGGGCTGATTCACTTTTAAACCGGGCGCACGCTCTCGAAGCCAAAAACTCTTACGCCGGCGCATTGGATGACTACATTCGGGTTCTGGATTGGGAAGCGGACAATCCGGCCGCTAAAGAAGGCGTGAAGCGCCTGAACAAGTTTCTTAAGAACCGGAATTCCGTGTATCTGAAAAAGAGTCGCGCCGCTTTGCGAAAAAAAGATTTTGCTACAGCCGAACGCTACGCCAAACGGGTCCTGAGGATTTCACCCAAAAACAGGTCGGCACGGCGGCTTCGAAATCAAATTGCTCAGGCCAGGACAATTATGTTTAATGAGTTCGTGGATCAGGCTGAGGCTTTTCTTCAGGCACAGCGTTTGCGTGATGCACTTGCAAATTACCGGAAGGCGCTTGGCATTTTTCCAAAAAATGAAAAAATGATTAAAATTGTCGAGAATTTAAAAAATAAAATCGAATTGAAAAAGAATTATCAAAAAGGCATTCAGGAGTACCGGGCGGAAAAATATGAAGAAGCGATTCAATTATTCAATAAAGTCCTGAAAGCCGATCCGTCAAACACAGACGCCGCCCGTTATCTTGAGTCTTCCAGAACCAGAATTAATCAACAGGTTAAGCTTCTTTTGCAGAAAGGGATAGAAGAATATTCTAAAGAAAATTATGAAGCCGCCATTCAAACATTTACGGAACTTTTGAAATTAGATCCCGGTGACCGGGTGGCGAAGGAGTATTACAACCGGTCCGTCATCAAACAGAAAGCCATTCAAAATCTTCAAAAAAATGAAGGGAATTTACCCAATTGAAGAGTAAATCAGAAATGAATTTCAAATTATTGGCCCGTCAGGAAAAAGAAATCACGAAATCGCTCTGGAAAATAATTTCTTCAAACCTTCAGATTTACGCTTTGATGAATGCGGTCCTCGATCTGTTTCAGAACATCATTCCCTACAAAAGGGCAGCCATTTTCAGCCTGTTTCGTACAAAAGACGCCATCGAATATGAAGTGACGCGCGGTTATTCGAGAGAAGCGTACAATTTTTTGAAGGAGACCGTCGCCCCCAAAATTCAGAAGGAGTTGAAAGTACACAATTTTGAAACCATTATTTTGAACCGGAATCTGGTGACGATGAAAAGCACGACCATTCAGGCGGAGTCGATCCTGGTTGTGCCGCTGCTGCATTTGAATCATTTGATTGGCTTTTTGATGATCGAGCTGGATCAGCCGGGGACGATTAATAAAAAGATGCTTGAATTCCTTGGATTTTTAGGCTTGCAACTGTCTGTTTCCATCGAAAATGCGAGGCTTTACCGGCAAATTCAGAGGGAATCGCTCGAAAAAAGTCTTCTTCTTGAAGTCACCAAAAAGATCAGCTCTTCGATTAAACTGAAAGAAGTCTTGAACTTGATTATCGATTCTATCCGTCAAGTTGTGCCTTACGATGCGGCCGGAATATTTCTGACCGACAGAAACGGCGCCATCCATCCGGAAATCCTGAGAGGATATGATGAAGAGGCGATCAAAAAGGCGTCCCTAAAGGTCGGGCGCGGCTTAATCGGGATTGTGGCTAAATCGGGCAAAGGAGTGCTTGTCAATGACGTTCGCAGGGATAAGCGGTATATTGTGGCCAATAAAAATACGCGTTCGGAAATGCTCGCGCCGCTTTACTGGAGGCGAAAAATAATCGGCGTTATTAATATTGAATCGGAGGAAAAAAATGCGTTTACGGAATCCGATTTCAATTTGCTGGAGGCGCTTGCCAGACACGCCGCCATTGCCATTGAAAATGCCAGATTGCACCAGAGACTTTTAGAGCAGCAAAAATTCGAGCATGAGATACGTCTGGCCAGAGAAATCCAAAAAACGCTGCTGCCCAAACGCCTGCCCCGTGTGTTCGGCTATGAGTTTTCGGCAGTCAATCTGCCGTCGAGGCTGGTCAGCGGTGATTTTTATGATGTCATGCGCCTTAAAAAGGGCAACATCAGCATTTGTATCGGAGATGTTTCCGGAAAAGGCGCTCCGGCGGCGTTGATGATGGCATCTCTTTATTCCGCATTAAAAAGCAGAATCAACGAAAATTGGACGGTGAACCGACTTGTTTCCCGGTTAAATCAAATTCTGTACGACCATAACCTTCCGGGAAAATTCTCCACACTGTTTTTAGGCGAATTGAATCCGAAAGAAAAAGTCTTTGAATATTGTAATGCAGGCCACAATCCTCCGGTTTTAATTAAACAGACGGGTGACATAAAATTTTTGGAAACGGGGGGTACGGTTCTGGGATTTGTGAAAGCTCCGCCGTATAAAAGAGAAAAAATCCAGCTCGATGCCGGGGATTTGTTGTTTTTTTACACCGATGGACTGATTGAAGCCACGAATCAGAAAGGGAAGTTTTTTGATATGCATTTGCTTCTGGATATTCTCCGGGCCTGTCATCATCACAAAGCCTATGAAATCCGGAAATCGGTGCTTCGTGCAGTCTCGAATTTTACGCAAAAAGATTATCTGGATGATGATCTGACAATGATTGTCGTGAAAGTGCATTAATTCAGAATTGAGAGGAAATAGGATGAAGGTACTCGAAGGAAAAAAAGCTCTGGTTACCGGGGGTTCACGGGGGATTGGCCGGGCAATTGCCGTCCGGTTGGCGGAAGCCGGCGCCGATGTGGCGATCAATTATCTTCGGCAGAACACGCGTGCGCTCGAAACCGCGAAAATGATTGAAGAAACGGGAAGGCGTGCGCTGGTTTTGAAAGCTAATGTGGCGGAGCCCTCACAAGTAGACGGTATGTTCAAGATAATCCGGGCTGAATTCGGCAATTTGGATATTTTAGTGAGCAATGCGGCGTCCGGCGTTTTAAAACCGGCTCTGGAACTGACCATGCGTCATTGGCACTGGACGATGGATATTAATGCCGCGACCCTTATTCCTCTGACACAGAATTTTTACCGGATTAAAAATCCGGATGCCACAGGCATTATTATTGCCGTTTCCAGTCTCGGAGCCGTCCGGGCGATTCCGAATTACACCGCCGTGGGGGCTTCCAAAGCGGCGCTTGAATCGATTGTCCGGCATCTTGCGGCCGAATTGGCGCCTAAAAATATTCGCATCAATGCCATTTCCGCCGGTGTTGTGGATACCGATGCTTTAAAACATTTTCCCAACCGGGAGGAATTATTGAGCGAATCTCTGAAAAGAACACCCGCCGGCAGACTCACGACGCCCAATGATGTGGCAGATGTCGCGATTTTTCTGTGTTCCGATCTGGCAAGTATGATTCACGGCCAGACGATTATTGTCGACGGCGGGCACTCGATTCTGGCTTGACCGCGCAGGCGATCCGGCTGTTCCGGCTTTTTGAAAGACGGCTGCCCGTTATCCGCCCTTGTAAAAAGATTAAAGGCGGCAAAAGCCTATTGACAAAAATCTTAAAATTCTCTATATTTTTGGGTGGTAGAATAACGTTTCACATTTGCAATTTATCCTCAAATTTGGTTAAGCGATAAGGAAGAGCGGTGGCGCGTTTATATGAATATCAGGGCAAGGAATTGCTCAAACAATTTAAAATTCCGGTTCCGGCGGGGAGAGTCGCTTCTTCCGCCGGGGAGGTTCGAGCGATTGCGGAAGAACTCGGCCGGTCCGTTGTTTTAAAGGCGCAGGTCTGGACGACCCGGAGGGCCTCGATGGGAGGGATTCAATTTGCGGATTCGCCGGCGGAGGCCCATGAAAAAGCGAAAGATCTTTTCGGGCTTGTTGTCAAAGGGTTCAGAGTCGAAAAAGTGCTTGTTGAAGAAAAGCTCGCCATTAAACAGGAATTTTACACGGGAATTATTATTGACGACACCTCCAAAATGCCTTTGATTCTGTTTAGTTCTGTGGGCGGCACGGGAATAGAAGAGATCGCGAAAACTCATCCGGACAGGCTCGCCAGAATGTCCATTGACAGCCTGACCGGGCTGCGGGATTACCAGGCACGAAACCTGGTGCGCCGCACCGGACTGCACGGAAAATTGCAGTTTCAAATCGGCAGCGTGCTGGTGGGCCTGTGGCAGATAGCCAGAAAATATGATGCGCGGGCCGCCGAAATCAACCCGCTGGTGATGGTTAAAGACGGAACCGTTTATGCCGCAGATTGCAGACTGACCATTGACGATTACGCGGTGTATCGGCATCAGGAGCTCGGCATCGAAGTGGCCCGCGAATTTGACCACCCGCCGACGGAATTGGAGAAAATCGCCTATAATATTGAAAAAAACGATTATCGCGGCACATTTTATTTTATTCAGTTAGAGCAGAATTTTAAGAAAGGGGATAATTACATTGGCTTTCATGGGGCCGGCGGCGGCGGTTCCATGATGTCGATGGATGCTGTGAATAAGCAGGGATTTAAAATTGCCAATTTTACGGACACCAGCGGGAACCCGCCGGCGTCAAAAGTCTATCGTGCCGCGAAAATTATTCTTTCGCAAAAAGGGATTGACGGCTATTTTGCGTCCGGTTCCGGAGTAGCCAGTCAGGAACAATTTCATTCCGCCCGGGGTCTTGTGAAAGCCTTTCGTGAAGAACAGATTTCCATTCCCGCCGTGATCCGCCTGGGGGGGAATGAAGAAGACCTGGCCGTTGAAATTCTGACAAAATACACCCGGGACTTGCCGGCGCCTGTGGAAGGGTATAAAAAAGATGATTCCGCGGATTATTGTGCCGGGAGACTCCGTACGCTTGTGGATCACTACCGGGAACCGGCAGTCAAACCGGAACCCCGGAAAAGACCGGGGGCGGAGAAGCCTTACACCTTTCAGACGCTCACCGGGCGCGTCACATTCGATCACGCGAAATGTGAAAGTTGTGAATCGAAAATCTGTATTCAGGCTTGTCAGCCGGGAATTTTAAAATTGGACGGGGATGTGCCGGTTCTCGCCATAACCCGGGAGACTGCCGAAAAAGGAAAATGCATCGAGTGCCTGGCCTGTGAATTGGCCTGCGAGTTCGAAGGCGGCCGCGCCGCCTATATTGATTTGCCCATTCCGGGTCTGGAAGCAATACGATTCTTAAATCCGGAGGCTTAATGTCGATTTTGATCGATCGTTCAAAAAAGGTTCTTGTGCAGGGAATAACGGGGCGTGAGGGGCAGGTTCGAACCCAGTTGATGCTGGAATACGGCACGCGGGTGGTGGCGGGAGTGACGCCCGGAAAAGGCGGAATGGAGGTGCATGGGGTTCCGGTTTTCGACACGGTGGAAGAAGCGCGTGAAACCGTGGGCGTCATCGATGTGAGTGTGGTGTTTGTGCCGGCGCCCATTGTGAAAAATTCTGCACTCGAAGCCCTTGAATCCGAGATTAAACTGCTCGTGCTGGTGCCTGACCGTGTGCCGATTTACGATGTGCTGGAAATCGTCCGTGCGGCAAAATCGGCCGGTGCGGATTTTGTCGGGCCGAATACGCTGGGACTGCTGAGCCCGGGGAAGGCAGTGTTGGGCATGATGGGGGGGCGTGCGCGGGCAGCCCGGGAATGGTTCAAGCAGGGGCATGTGGGCGTCTCTTCGCGAAGCGGCGGTATTACGTCATCGATTGCCTATTATCTCTCCAAAAACGGCATTGGGCTGAGCACCCTTGTGCATGTGGGCGGCGATCCCGTTGTGGGATTGACTCATCCCGAAATTATGAAGCGGTTCGAAGCGGATCCTGAGACGAAGGCGGTGGTCATGTTCGGTGAAATTGGCACCTCTCAGGAGGAACGGGTCGCCGACCTGATGGAGGCCAGCGAATTCACCAAGCCGCTGATTGCCTTCATCGGAGGGAAAGCGGCAAAAGAAGGCACCCGTTTTTCACACGCCGGAGCCATTATTGAGGGCGAGCGCGGCACGTACGAGGGGAAAGTCAGGCGTTTGAAGGCGGCAGGCGCCCATGTGGCCGAGGCATTTGATGACATCCCGGAGGTGACGAAAAAAGTGCTGAAGTCGATGGGTATCAATAATTAACGGAGATCAGGAATGGACGATTTACACTGGAAAACAGCCATTACGGAGATAGCGCCCAATAAGATAAACGTGCGCGGTTACCCGGTTGATGAACTGATGGGTAAAATCTCTTTTTCACAGGCGGTGTATCTGATTTTAAAAGGAGAACTTCCCCCAAAGAACGTCGGGAAACTTCTGGAAGCCATGCTGGTCTCGTCCATTGACCACGGGGCGACACCCCCCTCCACGCTGGCTGCCATTACGATTGCGTCGACGGGTGCGCCGCTGAATTCGGCTCTGGCAGGCGGCATTCTGGCGATTTCAAAATGGCACGGCGGTGCGATTGAAGACTGCATGAAAATTCTGAGAGAAATAGACCATCTCTCTGATACTCAAGCTATTACGCCCGAAGAGGCGGCGGATCAATTGGTCAGGTCCTACCGGGACAAGAGGCTGAAGATTTCCGGGTACGGGCATCGGATTCACACCCGGGATCCAAGGAGTCAAAAGCTTTTTCAATTGGCCGGTGAGTTGAATATTTCCGGAAAATATGTGAAACTGGCGGGCGCCCTGGAAAAAGCCATTGAAAAAAGTCTGGGCAAAAAACTTCCGATTAATGTGGACGGTGCGATCGCCACCCTGCTGTGTGAACTGGATTTTCCACCGGCACTGGCAAATGCATTTTTTATTATGGCGCGCGTGCCCGGAATGGTCGCCCATATTTACGAGGAACAGACGCGCCACAAACCCATGCGCAAGATTCATCCCGCCGATCATGAGTATGACGGCCCCCGGGAGAGACATTTGAATTAAACCAAACGGATTTTCTGTTTATAAATATTGAAGATACTTCATATAAACTCGGGAACACCAAAAAGATGCGAGAAAAATTGTTGGACGTTATTCCGGAAATAAAAGAAATTAAGGATCAAGACCTGCGGAAAAGCGTTTTAGATGTATGGGATGAGGCTATGGCGCACAGAAACTGGACAATCGAGGCGCTTTTGTCCATTCCCTTTACGTTATTAAAGGAAAATGTAAAAATCACTTTTCTGGAACATGTGCGAACCGTCTGTCGAATGTGCCTGGCGATCGATGACGTGCTCACAGAGGCGTACGGTGCCCGGAAGACGCCTGTCAATCGAGATTATTTGGCGGCGGGTGCCTTGATCGCGGATGTCGGGAAACTCTATGAATATGAAAAAAAGGACGGTAAAATTGTAAAGAGCCGGCACGGGAAGTATTTGCGCCATCCGTTTACGGGAGTGGCGCTCGGCTTTAAGCACAACTTGCCGGATGAAGTCCTGCACATTGCGGCGATGCATTCCAGAGAAGGGGACGGCTTTAAACGTTCGCCGGAGGCGATTATTTTTCACCATTCGGATTTCATCGATTTTGACCTGATAGATTGATTAAAGGAGATCTTAATGGCAAAATATAAAATTGCGGTTCTGCCCGGAGACGGCGTCGGGAAAGATGTGACGGAGGCCGCCATGATCGTCCTGGATACCATTCAATTGGATGCCGAATACCGGTACGGCGACATCGGCTGGCAATTCTGGGTCAACGAGGGAAATCCGCTTCCGGAGCGCACGATTCAGCTTTTAAAAGAGACGGACGCCTGTCTGTTCGGCGCCATTACATCGAAGCCAACCGAAGAGGCGGAAAGGGAATTATCCCCCCGGCTCAAGGGAAAAGGGCTCGTTTATTCGAGTCCTATTGTCGGATTGCGGCAGATGTTTAATCTGCACACAAACTTGCGCCCGTGTAAAGCCTACCCGGGCAATCCTTTGAATTATCGGGATGACATCGACCTGGTGGTCTTTCGGGAAAATACGGAGGATCTTTATTCCGGGGTTGAATTTTATCCGGTGCCCGGAGCGGTCATGCACACGCTGCTTGAAAATCACCCCAAAATGGCCCGATTTAAAGATGTGCCCCCGGATAAAATCGCCATTTCTTTGCGAATTGTGACGGAGAAAGCGGCGACGAACATCTCAAAACAGGCATTTGAATATGCCAAAACGCACGGTTACAAAACGGTGACGATCGTTGAAAAACCGAATGTGGTGCGGGAAACGTCCGGATTAATGGTTCGCCGGGCGCGAAAAGTGGCGGAAGCCTACCGGGATGTGGAATTGTGGGAGGCCAATATCGATGCCATGACGATGTGGCTGGTGAAAAATCCGCAGAAGTACGATGTGTTGGTGGCTTCCAATCTTTTTGGCGACATCATTTCGGATCTTGCGGCACAATTGGTCGGCGGACTCGGTTTTGCCTGCAGCGGGAACATCGGCGATGCGTACGCCGTTTTTGAACCGACGCACGGTTCTGCGCCAAAGTATGCGGGACAATACAAAGTGAATCCCACAGCCATGATTCTTTCGGTGAAAATGATGCTTGATTATTTGAATGAGACCGAAAAGGCCGATCGATTGGAACAGGCTGTGGCCGCGGTAATCAAAGAAGAAAAAGTCCGCACCTACGATATGGGCGGTACAAATACGACTCTGGAAATGGGGGAAGAAATTGCCGGACGGTATAAAAACTTGTAAGTTCAGAAAATCGTCTGAACTTTTTTTCGTAAATCACCCAAATAGGGAAGGATAAACCATGAGTGCCGAAAGCGAAATTCTGGCCATTGAACACACAATGTCCGATGCATTCAATGCAGGAAAAATCGAAACTATTCTTGCACTTTTTGATGAAGAGCTTATCGGTTTTTCTTCAACGCAGCATGAAAGATTGGTGGGAATCAACGCACTGCGGGAGACCTTTCATTTTTATCTGAAAGAAGCGGACCATCTGGAATACCACATGATCAGCCCGATTATTAAAATTTTGGACGAAAAAGTGGCAATTGCCACCTTTTACTGGCTGGTGATTCTTATGAACGGCAAAACCAGACGGGAGATTCAGGGCCGCGGAACCCATGTGTTTCTGAAAAAAGAGGAAGGGTGGAAAATTATCCACGAGCATTTTTCCAGATCGTTCCATCAATAATGATGAATGTAAATTCTTGAGCCGCCTGAGGAGATTTTATGGAAACGGTTTCCCAAAAAATAGCTGATTTTGCCGTACAGTTAACCTATGAAGATCTGCCTGAAGAAATCGTTCAGACCACCAAACGATTTTTATTGGATACGCTGGGTTGTGCGTTTGGAGGTTACAAAAGTGAAGATTCAAAAATAGCCTTAGAGGTGCTCCGGGAAATGGGCGGAAATGCGGAGGCCACGATCATCGGGTCCGGCGAAAAGACTTCTGCGGTGAATGCGAGTCTGGCCAACAGCCTGATGGTCCGGGCGATGGATTACAACGACATCTATTGGAAACAGGATCCCAGCCACCCCAGCGATCTGATTCCGGCCGTTCTGGCAATGGCGGAGAAGAACGGAAAATCCGGGAAAGATGTGATTGTGGGAATTGTTCTGGCCTATGAATTTGAAATGCGCCTTTGTGAATTTGCCATTCCGGGCATTCGGGAGCGGAAGTGGCATCATGCCACGCTGACCCAATTTGCGGCGCCGGTTGCCGCCGGGAAACTGCTTGATCTGTCGGTGGAACAGATGACCCATGCCATTGGAATCTCGGGGTGTCACAATTTTACGCCCGGCGCCGTCACCGCGGGTAAATTGACGATGATGAAAAATACCGTCGATCCGATGGCCGTTCAGAGCGGCGTGTTTGCGGCGCAGTTGGCGCAAAAAGGCTATCGCGGGCCAGAGGCCATTTTTGAAGGCAAGGAGGGATTTATCGATGTCTTTGGCGGGAAATTCGATCCGGACAGGCTCACCCGAAATCTTGGAAAACCGTTTCGAATCCTGGAATGTTCCATGAAGGCTTTTCCGACCGAGGCGTTGACCCATTCACCCATTACGGCGGCGCTTGATCTGGTGCACGAAGAGAAAGTCACGCCGGAGCGGGTCAGGAAGATTACCGTGCACACCATCGAGAGGGCCAAAGATATTCTGGCCGATCCGTCCAAATACCGGCCGGATACCAAAGAAACGGCCGATCACAGTTTACCCTACGTCATTGCGGCCGCTGTTGCGGAGGGCAGGATCACGCCGGAAGAATTTTCACCGGAAAAATTGAAAGATGAGAAAATCCTGGCACTGCTGCCGAAAATTGAAGTGGTCGCCGATCCGGATTTGGAGAAGGTTTTTCCGGAGCTGAAAGCGGCCATCGTTGAAATTGAAACAAACGACGGCAGAACGGTGCGCAAACGTGTGGATTATCCGAAGGGAGATTACCGTTCTCCGATGAGTGAAGAGGAGCTGCTGATCAAATTCACCAGTCTGGCCGGTCCGGTGTTTTCACCGCACAAACAAAAAGCGATTGAAGATACGGTCTGGCATCTGGAAGAAATATCAATGGCGTCGGATTTAATGAAATTGTTCATATCGGATAAAGAATAGAAGCGGAAGTGAGGAGAGTGATATGACGCGTGAAGAAGCCTACACGCTTTTAACGGCGTACACGAAAAGCGAAAGCCTGATTAAACATGCGCTGGCCGTCGAGGCTGCCGTGCGGGCGTACGCCCGGAAGTTTGGCGAAGATGAAGAAAAATGGGGCATCACGGGGCTGCTTCACGATTTCGATTACGAAAAATATCCCGATATGAAACTCCACGCGCTTAAAGGCGCCGAAATTCTGCAGGAAAAGGGCTGGCCCGAGGATGTGGTGTACGCGATTAAAGCACACAATGATTATCACGGTCTGCCGAGAGAGCATTTATTGGATAAAACACTGTACGCCGTGGATGAACTCTGCGGACTCATCACCGCCGTGGCGCTGGTTCGCCCGAGCAAAAAACTGGAAGATGTAAAAGTTAAATCTGTGAAGAAGAAGATGAAAGACAAATCCTTTGCCCGGCAGGTGAATCGCGAGGAAATCCGAAAAGGGGCCGAGGCATTGGGGGTGGATTTGGATGAACACATTGCTCTGGTGATCGAAGCCATGAAAACAGTCGCGGCCGAGCTGGGTTTGTAAGAGAAAATACGCTAATTCACGGGGCTTAGTGTCCTATAAACTAATTCGAATCGAGCCAATGCAAAATCAAAATCCTTCCGGCGACTTAAAGCTTTACATGATTGGAAACGCGCACCTCGATCTGGCCTGGCTCTGGCGTTGGGAAGAAGCCAGAGAGGAAATGCTGAAGACCAGCCGCACGGTGCTGCAACTGATGGATCAATATCCCGATTTCGTTTACACCTGCAGTCAGGCGGCGGCGTACCAATGGATAGAAGAAGCGGATCCTGAGTTATTCGAGGCAATCCGCACCAAAGTGAAAGAGGGGCGCTGGAGAATTGCAGGGGGCTGGTGGGTGCAGCCCGATGTGAATATCCCCTGCGGCGAGTCTTACATTCGCCAGGCACTTTACGGAAAGAGGTATTTCCTGGAGAAGTTTGGCGTGGAGGTAAAAACCGGCTACAACGTGGATTCCTTCGGGCATCACGGACAGTTACCCCAGCTTTTAACCCATTGTGAAATGGATCATTATGTTTTTTTCCGGCCGAAACCCAGTGAAAAAGTGCTTCCGGCCACCGTATTCTGGTGGCAGGCTTCCGATGGATCCAGGGTGCTGGCCTGCAGGCCGCCTTTTCATTACAACACTTCCGCGGAGGCAATAGACGCGCATATCGAGCTTGCCGCGAAGAAAATAGAGCTGCATGTCGGATCGGAAATGCTGTTTTACGGTGTGGGCAATCACGGCGGCGGCCCCACACGGAAGAATATCAATTCGATTCGACAAATGCAGAAACGGAAAGACCTGCCGCAAATTATTTTCAGCGATCCGGAATCATTTTTTGCCGACATTAAACCCCGCGCGCACGCTCTCAAAGTAGTTGAAGATGAGCTTGAATTTCATTCACGCGGGTGTTATTCCACTCACTCGGATATTAAGCGATGGAACCGTTTCCTGGAATTTCAACTGCTTTTCGCAGAGAAAGTGTCCGCTCTGGCCGAGCTAAAATCCGGTAAGAAGGTCCCTGTCGAAAAAATCCGGCAGGCCTGGCAGACCGTCCTGTTTCATCAATTTCACGATATTCTGGCCGGGACATCGATTCCGGAAGTTTACGCGGATGCCGACCAAGCCCTCACAGAAACCCTCGTGGATGTCGCCGGGATTATTAATGCCTCCGTTCTTGCATTAACCGGAGCAACTTCCCGGTTCATTACAAATCAATGGATCGTATTCAATCCGGTGGCCTGGGAGAGAACCGAAATTATTTCGCTGACGGTCTATTTTCGCGGAGAGGTGTCTTCTGTGAGGCTTGAAGATGCCTCCGGCGTGGAAATCCCTGTCCAGATATACAGCCGGATATTTCATCCCGACAACGGGTCCTTTATCGAGATTTCTTTTGCAGGTGTCCTTCCGGCGCTGGGTTCTAAAGGATACCGGGCCGTTCCGGACGAACGAAATGAGCCTGATTTTGAGGAAAAGACAATTGTCTCTTTCGAGACGGATTTTTATCATCTCACATTCGACCCCCAAAACGGCCTTATTCAAAAAATCTATGATAAAGAAAATGACGTCCAGGTTCTGGCAGAGCCCGGCAACCGGCTTGTGGTCCTTAATGATCCCTGGGATGCCTGGGGGCACGATGTGCGTGAATTTCGCGACGAAATCGGCAGTTTCCGGCTGAACGGAGACGTGACTCTGGAGGAGGACGGCGCCGCGTTTGCGAAAATCCGTGTGGACAGTCGATACGGAAACTCAACTGCCCGGCAAACGATTTATCTTTACAAACATTTGCGCCGCATCGATTTTGAATTGTTTGTAGATTGGCAGGAACAATCGAAAATGCTGAAAGTCGCTTTTCCAATCAATCTCACTGAATTCGAGGGCACATTCGAGAGTCCTTACGGTTCCGTCAAACGTCCGGTTATTGGAACGGAAGAACCTCTCCAACGCTGGATGGATATTTCGGGGATTTATGAGGGGGAGAATAATGTCGAAAAGGCCTACGGCGTGTCTCTGCTCAATGATTCAAAATACGGCGGGGACATCAAGAATAGTGAAATGCGATTGACGATTCTGCGCAGTCCGGTCTTTGCCAAAGAATACCACCGCCTTCCGCAGGATTTGACGGGATTGGCGTTCATGGATCAGGGCGAGCAGAAAGTACGCTATTCGCTTATTCCGCACGCCAATGGATGGGAGGAGGCTCACATTGTGCGGGCCGCGTATGCTTTTAACAGCCGGCCGGAAACCTACTGGCTGCAGGGTGAGCTGGACGCGGCAGAGGCGTCTTATGTTAAAATCGATCCGGAGAATGTGGTTCTGACGGTGTTTAAAAAGGCGGAAAACGGTCAAGACTGGATTCTGCGATTTTATGAAACCGAGGGCCGGGAGAGCCTTGTGAGCATTTCTTTGCCGGTTTTTTCGATCAGGATTGAAATCCCGGTTCATCCGCACCAGGTCAAATCCATTCTGGTAAAAGAGGATGGAAATCAATTTACGGCGGTCGAAAGCAGCGGAATGGAAAACCCCCTCGAAGCGGGTGAAGAAGTTTGTGTGACCCAAATTTGTCAAGAGTGAATTTTTCAAAAAACTTTAGCCGGAGTTCCGATGCGTAAAAATGTGCGATTCCTTTTTTTCGGTGTAATCCTTATTTTCTGCACCCTTGCAGGTTCTTTAAGCGGTGAGGCAAAACAGGTTTCTATTGCTTATTCGATTGATATGAAGAATCCCGATTCTCATTATTTTAATGTCACCATGAGGGTGCAGAATTTTCAAAAAAAATATGTGGATTTTCACATGCCGGTCTGGATTCCGGGATCCTATTTGGTGCGTGAATTCGAGAAATACGTCATTGGGGTGAAGGCGTTTAACGGAAGCGGAGAAATGCTGCCGGTGCGGAAAGTGCGGAAAAATATCTGGCGGGTGCGGGCCGATAAGGCGAAAACCATTCAATTTAAGTACAGCGTGTATGCGTTCACCATTTCCATCCGCAACAGTTTTTTGGATAGGTCTCACGCGTTTATCAATCCTTCAAGCATCTTTATGTTTATTAAAGAGCTTAAGGAAAAACCCGTTCGTGTAAAAATCACCCCTTACCCGTCATGGAAAACTATTTCTACGGGATTAACGGCTTCCCGGAAGGACCCTTTCACGCTCACCGCAAAAAATTATGATCAATTGGTCGATTCTCCGATTGAAATCGGCAACCAAAAGGTGCTCACTTTTTCGGTGAAAGGCGTGCCCCACGAAATTTCAATTTATGGCCGGGGAGACTACAACCCGGATTCGCTGATTCAAAAAATTCAAAAAATTGTCCGAACCGAAGTGGGCATTATGAAAGATATTGATTATTCCCGCTATGTCTTTCTGATCCAATTTCAGCCGCGGGGCGGGGGCGGATTGGAACACCGGAATTCCTGTGTGCTTCAGATGGATCACCAAGCGCTGCAATCCGGAAAGAGACTCGATCGTTTTATCGGGCTGGTGGCGCATGAATATTTTCACAACTGGAATGTAAAACGGCTTCGTCCCAAAGCGCTGGGCCCCTTTGATTACGACCGTGAAGACTATTCCTGGCTGCTCTGGGTGGCGGAAGGATTTACCACGTATTACGGTGGGCGGGCCCTGCTTCAAGCGGGATTTCGCACGCCCAAAAGTGCTATGAACAGCATTGCCGGCAATGCCCGGTATCTGGTATCCACTCCCGGAAACAGAGTGGAACCGGTAGATGAAGCCAGTTTCGATGCCTGGATTAAATATTATCGCCCCAATGAAAATTCAATCAATACAACAATTTCTTACTATTCAAAGGGGGCGGTCATCGCCACTTTGCTGGATCTCACCATTCGTCATGAGACCCAAAACCGGAAATCTTTAGACGATTTAATGCGCAGTCTTTATCAAACCTATTACAAGAGACTCAACCGCTGGTACACCGAAAAGGAGTTCGAGGCGGCCTGCGAAAAAATGGCGGGGATCTCGCTGAAACCGTTTTTCCGCCGTTATGTCAGCGGCACAGATTCAATTGACGCCAACCATTATCTGAACTACGCCGGTATTGAACTTTACAAAAAAGACTTTACACACGAAGATTCCTTGAAGGGCTACACAGGCTTGCGCATCGTTTCAAAAAACGGGAACGCCGTTGTGAAAACGGTCTTATTCGGATCGCCGGCGTTTCGGGCGGGCATTTACACGGCGGATGAAATCCTTGCTGCGGATGATTTCCGGATTTCTGCCGGAGACATCGCCGGCCGGCTGCAGGAAAAACAGCCGGGGAAAACCGTTCGTCTGCTGATCAGTCGGCGGGGCATTATTCAGGAGATTCCCCTGACGTTGGGTTTGATGCCGAATACGAAGTTTGCCGTTCGGAGGATTAAAAAACCGACGGCATTGCAAAAGAAGATTTTTGAATCCTATTTTCACACAAAATGGGAGGAAAAAGTCAATCCCGGGGCTGATGAAAAGAAATGCCTCTGAAAGAACCCGTTTCAATGGTTTTTCAACGGCGGCGCCGGGGTGAGCCTCACTCGTTTTTTTTGATTAAATTCCAGATTTCGTCCATTTCTTTTAGATTGGAATCTTCCGGAGATTTTCCCCGGGACTTAAGCTCCTGTTCGACTTTTTGGAACCGCGTTCTGAATTTCCGGATGGTTCGCCGCAGCGCATCTTCCGGATTCAACTTCAGGAAACGGGACAGGTTGACAAGAGCGAAGAGCACATCGCCGAATTCCGCTTCAATTTCGTCCGGGTTTCCGGATTGAGAGGCTTCTTTCAGTTCATTTAATTCCTCTTCGACTTTTGCCCACACATCGGCGATGTCGTCCCAGTCAAATCCGACCTGTGCCGCCTTTTGTTGGATGCGCCACGCCCGCAGCAGGGCCGGAAGCTCCTTTGGCACTCCCTGAATGGCAGAACTCCGGCCCTCTTCTTTTTTCAGAAGTTCCCAGTTTCGGGTCTGTTCTTCCGCCGTGTCGATGACCGCGTCGCCGAACACATTCGGATGCCGCCGTATTAATTTGGCGTTAATCCCTTCGATCACATCTTCTATCGTAAAGACGCCTTCTTCTTTCGCCAGTTGGGCGTGGAACACCACCTGAAGCAGTAAATCACCCAGCTCTTCCTTTAATTCCGAAAAGTCTTCGTTGTCGAGTGTTTCAAGGACTTCGTACGTCTCTTCCAGCAAATACCGGCGCAGGGACCGGTGGGTCTGCTCCTGATCCCAGGGACAGCCGTCCGGCTGCCGCAGACGATTCATAATTGAAACAAGCCGGTCAAACGCTTTACCCGCCATCTTCTCTCCTGCAAAATGTGATTTCAGAAAAATGAATTGGGCTTTATTATATGAAAAAATCGACGGAAAAGCAAAGCTAAAATGACATTTTTAAATAAATGTCTTGATTCCTTTTATTGAAACTTATATATTTCTAAATTAAATTCATTTCGAAGCCATTAATTACAAATTTTACTCACAGAATTATTTATTTTCGATCGAGGATTTTATGAAACTGCGTTACGAAGAAGTATCATTGCATCTTAAACACACCTTTCGCCTGCATGGCGGCAGCAAAGACCGGGTGAAAGTGCTTATTGCTTATCTGGAACATGAGGGTCTCATCGGTCTGGGCGAGGCGGACCCCTCAAAATATTACGGTGAAACGCCTGAATCCGTAAAAAAAGTCTGGGATAAAATCGATTTTTCGAACCATCAGGATCCGTTTTTATATGAAACCATTTACAATGATCTCAAAACACAATTCCCGGATGACCATGCCGCTCTGGCGGGGATTGACATTGCGATGTTGGATTGGATGGCAAAGTACAGGCATCTTCCCCTGTATCAGTTTTTGGGATTGCATAAAGAAGCCATACCGGTGACATCGTTTACAATCGGACATGCGCCGAAACAGGAATTGATTAAAAAAGTCAAAGAGGCAGAGCCATTTCATATTCTGAAAATTAAACTCGGGACAGATTTCGATCAGGACATCATTGAATCCGTCAGACAGTTGACGGACAAGCCGATTCGTGTGGATGCCAATGAAGGCTGGACGCGTGAAGAAGCGCTTGAAAAAATCCAATGGTTATCCGATAAAAATGTCCAGTTTGTCGAGCAGCCCTTAAAAAAGGAGGACATCGAAGGCAATGCCTGGTTAAAAGAACGCGTGTCTTTGCCGCTCTTTGCCGATGAAAGTGCCCGGACAGTCGAAGATGTGTTCAAAATTAAGGATGCGTTCGACGGCGTGGTGATCAAATTGGTGAAAGCGGGGGGAATCCAGAATGCGGTTGAGATGACCCGATTGGCACACAAGTATAAATTAAAGACGTTATTGAGTTGTTTTTTGGAAACTTCTATTGCAATTTCGGCCGCGGCTCACATTTCTCCGCTTTTTGATTATGCCGATCTTGACGGTCATCTCCTGGTCAGCGATGATCCGTTTGAAGGACTGACATTGGAAAATGGAAAAGTGATGGTCTCCGATAAACCCGGTCTGGGTATCGAACGAAGGAACGACCGATAATGGATAAACCTTGCGGCTTTGCCGCACCGGAAAATGAGGCAAAAAATATGAAACACAGAATGATTTATTTAATTGTGCCTTTGGCCGTTCTACTCGTCTTTTCGGGATGCGCCTTTCGCCCGGTCATTTCCGAAAGACCGTCCACGCCGCTGGAACGGCTGCAGTCCGAATTTAACCGGGAATTTAATGATCCGGCTTTTTCAAACAGCTATTGGGGGGTCGCCGTTCAATCGCTTGAAACGGGAGCCTATTTTTATCTGCGAAATGCCGACAAAAGTTTCCGGCCCGCATCCAATATGAAGCTTTTTACGACGGGAACCGCTCTGGTCCGGTTGTCTCCGGATTTTACCTATCGCACAAAACTGTACCGGACCGGCCGAATTGAATCCGGAACACTTAAGGGGGACCTGGTGATTCGGGGCAGCGGTGATCCGAGCATCACCGGGCGATTTCACGACGGCAATATACTGGCCGTTTTTCAAAATTGGGCGGATTCGCTCAAACAAAAGGACATTCGTAAAATAACGGGACGCGTGATCGGAGATGACCATTATTTTACGCATGAAATTATGGGCGAGGGCTGGGCCTGGGATTACCAATCGGATTGGTACGCCGCACAAATTAGTGCCCTTTCTTTCAATGATAACTGTGTTAACATTATTTTTACACCGGGCAAATCGGTTGGGGACACCGTCTCGTTCCGCCTGGAACCGCCCACAAAATATGTGCGGGTCATCAACAAGGTTGTTACGGCCCCGCCGCACCAGGGAAGGGAGATTGTGTATCAACGCGAACGCGGGAAAAATGTGGTGGTCATTACAGGGGCCATGTCCATTGACGCACCGGAAAAGACGGATTGGTTCTCGGTTGAAAATCCCACGCGGTACGCCGCCACCGTATTTACAGAGGTGCTCCAATCCAACGGTATTCGGGTGGAGGGACATCCTGCGTCTATCGACAGTCTTGCCCGTTACAAATATGATTCGGCCGACAGCTTTTGTGTGGCTTCTTATCAATCACCTCCGCTTCGTGAAATTGTAAAGGTCATTAATAAAGTCAGCCAGAACCTTTATGCGGAACTTTTGCTCCGCACTCTGGGTAAAGTTTATGTAAATGATGGAAGCGCGAGAGGGGGCATTAAAGTGGTTAAACAATTTTTGGCTTCCATCGGAATCGATCCTGACCGATTTGCCATGTTTGACGGGTCGGGTCTCTCTCATCTGGATATGGTAACGCCAAAACAGGTGATCACACTTCTTCGCTACTTGTACCGAAGTCCGGTTAAAGAATCCTTCTGGAACTCACTTCCGATTGCGGGCATAGACGGCTCGCTTAAAAACCGGATGAAAATGACGGCTGCCGAGGGAAATGTTCGTGCCAAAACCGGATACATCAGTAATACACGCGCCCTGTCCGGAACGGTGACCACCAAAGACGGCGAACCGCTGGTGTTCTCTTTGATTGTCAACAATTATTTGGTGCCCACAAGCATGGCGAATACGATTCAGGATTGGGTTTGTGAGAGATTGGCAAATTTCTCGCGGGCTCAGGATCAATAATAGAGGAAGTGATGAACGATGCTTTTCAGACAAAACATCAAGCCCCGAAAGTTTGAGTACCACCCGCTTGTGTACGATCCGGCCAAAGAAGATCAAGAGGATCAAGAGGACAAAAGACGCATTCGATTTCCGCGGCATTATGTTTTCAGAAAAAAATCCCGCGGCCAATTATGGCTGGTTCTTTTGTTGATTCTTGTCCTTTTAATGGCCTATTATTGGGGTAGTTTTCAAAAACACGTGTCCGCCAAAAAGGCCAATATCAAAGGAATCGAGGTTGTAAAATAGACGATTGCGGGCAAACTTTTTTTACAAAAATAAGGAGAGTCCAATGGATGAAGTCTTCAAAAAAATCGAAGTTGTGGGTACTTCTTCAAAAGGTCTTGATGATGCAATCCGCAATGCGGTCGGAAAGGCGGGGGAGAGCCTGAAAGAAATCAGTTGGTTTGAAACAACCGAAATTCGCGGGCATGTGTCTGACGGAAGAGTGGATCAATTTCAGGTGACGGTCAAAGTGGGTTTTAAGGTGCTTGATTAACCCTTCCGATCAAATGTGATTTCTGCGGAAGACCTCCCGTTTGAGGGAGGTTTTTTATTTGCCAGAAGACTCAGAATTTACTATATTTAAGTTCATATTTACAGCAGTACAGTTGTTCAGTTAACCCCTATTGAACCGTGAAGGTTACGGAGAATACAGAGATATTGCAATGACCTCTCGAAATGAAAGAATTAAAAAATTCCGGGAAATCCTGAAGGAGCGCGCAATGGTTGCCGACGGCGCGATGGGCACGGCGCTGTACGGCAGAGGAATCCCCTTTTCGCGTTCGTTTGAAGAATTGAATCTCTCGAATCCGGAGCTTGTGAAAGACATTCACAGGGGATATGCGAGTGCCGGGGCTGAATTGCATGAAACCAACACGTTTGGCGCCAACCGCATTCGTCTTGCCCCCCATGGACTCGACCGTCTTGTGAGTGAGATAAACCGCGCCGGTGTAAAGATTGCCCGGGAGGCCGTTGGCGGTGAGAAATGGCTTTTGGGTTCCGTCGGCCCGCTGGGCAAAATCCTAAAACCGGTCGGTAAAATTGATCCGGAAGAGGCGCGGGAAATTTTTCGGGAACAAATTGCAGCCCTGGTCGAGGGCGGAGTCGATTTAATCATTCTCGAGACCTTCACCGATTTGCGCGAGATCACACAGGCCCTTCTGGCGGCGAAGGATGTGGATGATGTCCCCGTCATTGCACAAATGACGTTTACCGAAGAGGGAAAATCGCTCATGGGGGACAAGCCGGCCGAGGTTGTGAGAAAGCTGCGTGAATTAGGCGCCGAAATTGTGGGTGCCAATTGCTCGGTGGGTCCTCAGGGTATTTATGAAATTATGGAAATTATGGCTCAGGCCGACGCGGGTTACCTGTCCGCCATGCCCAATGCCGGGATGCCGAAAATGATCGAGGGCCGGTACATGTATCTTTCTTCACCGGAATACATGGCACAATACGCCCGGCGAACGGTTGAAATCGGCGTGAATATTATCGGCGGCTGCTGCGGGACCACGCCCGAACACATTCGTCAGATCCGGAAAATGGTGTGGGGGAAAAAGCCAGGGGAAAGAACGAAAAAGGGCACGAGTCATTTTCAGTTCATTGAATCGACAGAAATAACCGCCCCGCCGGAAGAGGAGAAAAGCGTCCGCGAATCCAACTTTGCGGTTAATCTCGGCAAAAAATTCCTGGTGAGTGTGGAAATCGACCCGCCGAGAGGCGTCGATCCGGAGAAATTTATTCAGGGTGCCCTTTACCTGAAGGGCAAAGGGGTGGATGCCATCAACGTGGCCGATAGTCCTCTGGCCCGCGCCCGGATGAGTCCGCTGGTGTTGTCGCATTTGATTTCAGAAGAAACGGGTATCGAAACCATTATGCATCTGTCCTGCCGGGATCGCAACATCCTGGGACTCCAGGCGGAATTGATGGGTGCTCAGGCTCTCGGCATCCGGAATATTCTGGCCATAACCGGAGATCCTCCCAAATTGGGAGACCATCCCACGGCCACCGGCGTGTTCGACATCGATTCCGTGGGGCTGGTGACCCTCATCCGGAATCTGAACAACGGCGTCGATTTGATGGGACGCCCGATTAAGTCGAGAACCGGTTTTTCCATCGGGGTCGGCGTAAATCCAACGGCGATCGATCTCGATTACGAAATGAACAAATTCGCCAGAAAAGTGGAAGCCGGCGCTCAATTCGCTTTTACACAGCCTCTCTTCGATTTAAAAATTTTGGAAGATTTTTTAAAACGGGCTGAAAAATTTGAAATTCCCATTTTTGTCGGCATTCTTCCGCTCAGAAATTTCAAACATGCCGAATTTATGCACAACGAAATTCCGGAGATGTTTGTGCCTGAACATATTCGCAAAATGATGTTCGACGCCGGTGAAAACGGCCCGGAAGTCGGCGTGCAGATTGCGCAAAAATTTCTGCTGAACGCAAAAGACAGGGTAGACGGCGTTTACCTCATGCCGCCGTTTAACAAATTTGAAATGGCAGGAGCAGTTCTAAAAGTTCTGGAATAACTCTTGGCCGCAATATCCGTAATGATTCGTGAAAATACATGGCTGAAAATACCCCTTTGATGGAGCAGTACTGGTCTGTTAAAAACCGGCATAAAAATGAGATCCTTTTTTTCAGGATGGGGGATTTTTACGAGCTTTTTTATGAGGATGCCCGCATCGCTTCCGGCGTGCTGGGATTAACACTGACCTCCCGGGGGCACGGGGCTTCCGGAGATGTACCCCTGGCCGGTTTTCCGTATCATGCGCTGGAGGGTTACCTGGCCAAAATGGTTAAAGCCGGTTACAAAGTGGCCATTTGCGATCAGGTGGAAGATCCTAAAAAGGCCGTGAAACTGGTGAAGCGCGAGGTGACGGAGATTGTGACCCCCGGAACCCTTCTGGCCGACAATCTGCTGGAAAGCAAACAAAACAATTATTTGATCGGCGTGTATTTTCAGAAAAATACCTGCGGTTTTTCAAAAGTCGATCTTTCCACCGGTGAATTCGACGTCGCCGAATTTTCCCTTTCCGCCATGGAAGAACAGGTGCTTAATGCGCGCCCGGCTGAGGTTCTGATTTCCGAAGAACAGATCGATTATTTTAAAAAACATGTTCGAAATATCTTGAATTTTACAATGACCACACAGGAGGACTGGCTGTTTTCCCGCCAGTACGCCTATGAAACGCTCACCGATCATTTCAAAACAAATTCGTTAAAAGGGTTCGGCATTGAATCACTCACCGCCGGTATTTGTGCCGCCGGCGCCGTGCTGCATTATTTGAAAGAAAATCAAAAGAATGAACTGAATCACATCAGCAAGATCAGGCTTTACAATCCCGGCGAATTCATGATTCTCGATCCGGCCACGCTGCGAAATCTTGAAATTCTGGAGACGCTTTTAAACGGCGGGCGGGAAGGGAGCTTATTTTCCGTCATCGACCGGACGATAACACCCATGGGGGGGCGGCTTCTGAGACAGTGGGTGCAGAATCCGCTGCGGGACGTTCGCAAAATTCAGGACCGTTTGGACGGAATCGAGGATTTGCTCGCCCGTCAGAAAATCCGGCAAAAGCTTGAAACGATTCTAACCGGAATGAATGATCTGGAACGGCTGCTGTCACGGGCAAGCACACACAGAGCCAACGCCAAGGATCTGCTTGCCATTCGTTTTTCTTTGGAAGCGCTGCCTGAAATTAAGGAGACGCTTTCGGGTTTTGAAGCGTCCCTCCTCCGGCAAATCCGGGAGCGTTTGAATCCGCTTCCCGATCTCTCCGGAGAATTGGCGAAGGCGCTCACCGACAATCCGCCGCCGGTGATTACCGATGGCGGGATCATTCGAAAAGGCTACAATGCGGAATTGGACGAGCTGTTGGAAATTTCTTCTTCGGGGAAGAACTGGATTGCGAATCTTCGAAATCTCGAACGGGAACGCACCGGCATTCCGTCGCTGAAAATCGGCTACAACAAGGTTTTCGGGTACTACATCGAAGTAACCAAGCCGCATCTGTCGAAAGTGCCGGCCGACTATATTCGAAAACAGACCCTGGTGAACGCCGAGCGCTTTATCACACCCGATTTAAAAGATTATGAAGAAAAAATTCTGGGCGCCGAGGAGAAAATGGCGTCGCTGGAGTACGAACTCTTTGATGCGCTTCGTGTCAAAGTGGCCCGTCAGGCGGAGATCATTCAGGAAGATGCGCACCTCATCGCCCGGCTGGACACGCTTTTATCTCTGGCAAATGTAGCTGAAGTGCAGAAATACACACGACCCAAAATAAATGATTCGGATAAAATAATCATCCGGAACGGCCGCCATCCAGTGGTCGAAACCCGTCTGCCCATCGGGGAGCGTTTTATTCCGAACGATACGGAAGTTGGTAACGGCAATAATCAGATTTTAATCATCACGGGACCCAATATGGCCGGAAAATCCACCTACATTCGTCAGGTGGGATTAATTGCACTTCTGGCACAAATGGGCAGTTTTGTGCCGGCAGACTCGGCGGAAATAGGCGTTGTGGACCGTATTTTTACGCGGGTCGGGGCATCCGACAATCTTGCCGGCGGCGAAAGCACATTTTTGGTCGAAATGAACGAAATGTCCAATATTTTGAACAATGCCACATCCAAGAGTCTCCTTCTGCTGGATGAAATCGGCCGGGGCACGAGCACATTCGACGGGTTGTCCATTGCCTGGAGTGTGGTTGAATATTTGCACAACACACCGGAAGTGGCGGCCAAAACGCTTTTTGCGACCCATTACCACGAATTAACGGAACTGGAACTTATTTTGCCCCGTGTAAAAAACTACAATGTTTCGGTGAAAGAGTGGGGGGATAAAATTATTTTCCTGCGGAAAATTGTGCAGGGCGGAAGTGATCAAAGTTACGGGATTCAGGTGGCGCGGCTCGCCGGGCTGCCGGAGGCGGTGATTGCCCGTTCCAAAGAAGTGCTGGCGAATCTGGAATCGGATGTGCTAACCCCGAACCGTGAACCGAAGATTGCGCGCCACCGCAGACCCGCGAATCATGCGGCGTCACGGCAGATAGAGCTGTTTGCATCCCAAAATCATGAGCTAAAGCAGGCGCTGGAAACCCTTGATGTGAATAATCTCACACCATTGGAAGCACTTTTAAAATTAAATGAGTTGAAGTCCATTGCAAACGGACAAAATGAGAAGAAAATATGAGTTTTCTATTGACAATGCTGATGAATTACAATAAATTTATTTAAGTATTAAAAAATATTGAAAATAATAGGTGCTGTCATGATGAATAAATTACGTTATTTCTCCGTTTTTCTTTTGGTTTTTGGGTTTGCACATCTGTCGCCTGCGGGCGAAATTACGGTGGCAAAATATGCCGGAGATTTCATGTCGAACGGCGTGGGCGCCCGCGCACTGGGGATGGGCGGCAGTTTTGTAGCCGTGGCGGAAGGGGGGATTTCAGCCTACTGGAATCCGGCGGGTTTGGCGCGAATGAATTATCCGCAAATCAATCTCATGCACGTGGAGCGGTTTGGCGGCATTGTAAAATACGATTTTCTGGGCATCTCCAAACCGTACGGAGAAAGTTCAACTCTGGCATTTAGTCTGGCACGCACAGGCGTGGACGACATTCCGATTACCGCGCTGCCCAATCCGGATCTGCCGGTGGGTGCGGCGTATGAAGACGGCCAGGGCAATCTTGTACGAAACATGACATACGTAGTAAAATGGACGCAGTACATGGATTATGTGGGCTACCTCTCGTATGCGCGCCAATGGAAAAATGGCTGGTATCTGGGCGGCAATGTAAAAGCGACTTACAAAAGAGCGGCCGATCATTCCGCCTGGGGGCTCGGTTTTGATATGAGCCTGTTGGGCAATCCATGGAAAAGTCTGTGGGTCGGCGCCACGCTTCAGGACGTGACCACGACTTTTCTGGCATGGGACACGGGCCGGACCGAATTAATCGTACCGACCCTGAAGTGGGGCGCGGCCTATCCGTTTCATTTTTACAAATTTCGGTTGATTCCGGCGCTGGATTTAAACACCCAATTTGAGGGCATTCGGTACGGTGCACAGGCGCACATCGGAAATATTAGCTTTGATTTTCACGCAGGGGCGGAACTGTCCTATAAAAATTTGCTCGCTTTCCGGGTGGGAAGCAATCGCGGCCGTCTGGCACTGGGAGCCGGGATTCACCTGCCCCGTTTGAATATTGATTACGCGTTTCTATCACACAGAGCTCTGGGTGCCACGCACCAGATTTCTCTCACATTAACACTCGAAGATGCAAAATTTCGGCGTCGGTAAAAGGATGATTGTCCAATGATTATCAGTATGACCGGTTTTGGAAGGGGAGATTGTAAAAATCACGAGATGGAAGCGGTTGTTGAAGTCCGATCGGTTAACAACCGGTTTTTAGATGTGACACTGCGTCTGCCGCGCTCTCTTTCGGCACACGAGCAGGCGATTAAAGACATTACGCGTCGCTATATTTCCCGGGGGCGTGTGAGTATTTATGTGGCTTTGAAATCCGTAAATCCCAGCAATCTCGGCATTCAGTTGGATCGTGTCATGGCGAAAGCCTATTTCAATTTATTGGAAGAATTAAAACAAGCCACGGGGATCACGGAATCGATCCGTCTGGAACACCTGTTTCAATTTTCGGATATTTTTATGACCGAAGAGGTGGAAGAAGGCTCCGATGAAGCCTGGAAATGCACACAGGAAGCTCTGAAATCGGCTCTGGAAACTTTCACGGAAATGCGCCGCGAAGAAGGGCTGGCTTTGGCAAAAGACATGCGCAAACGCATTGAAAAATTGAATCAATATGGCGACGAAATCGAAATTATTTCCAGACAAAAAATTCCGGAAGAATACGAAGCCCTGAAGAATCGTTTAACCGAAATTCTGGAATCGCCGAAACTTGAAAACAGCCGTCTTGAAACGGAAATTGCGATTCTTACGGATAAATTGGATGTCACGGAAGAATGTGTACGCTTTAAAAGTCATACGGATATGTTCATTAATTTAATGGATTCGGACGAATTGGTCGGACGGAAACTGAATTTTTTGCTTCAAGAGATGAATCGCGAAGTCAACACAATCGGTGCAAAGGCCAATTGTGCGGAAATTTCGCACCGTGCGGTTTTTATGAAAGAAGAAATTGAAAAAATCCGGGAACAGGTTCAAAATGTCGAATAAAACACAGTGAGTCATGGTGGGAAAAGGGTTGCTTTGTGTGTTATCATCCCCGTCGGGAGGGGGAAAGACATCTGTCATTCAAGAAATTTTAAAAAGGAAGCCCGAATATGCCATTTCCGTTTCGGCGACCACGCGGCCGAGGCGGGGCCATGAGATTAATGGAAAAGATTACTTTTTCCTGAGTGAAGATGCCTTTAAAAAGGCGATTCAAAAAGGCGAATTTGTGGAGTGGGCTGATGTTCACGGGTATTTGTACGGCACGCCTCACGCATCGATAGATTCAAAGCTGAAAGAGGGAAAGGTCGTGCTGCTGGATATCGATGTGGAAGGCGGAATGGCCATCAAAAAATTGTTTCCCGATCAGTCGTTATTAATCTTTTTAAAACCCCCGTCCGTCGAAGCACTTGTGCGGCGTCTGAAGGGGCGCTCGACGGAAACCGAAGCACAGATTAAAAAACGCCTGAAACGCATTCCGATGGAAATGGCGTTTATGGAAAAATACGATGTGGTGATTGTCAACGATGATTTTAACAGGACTGTTCAAGAAGTCATTAACACGATTGAAGCTCACAGGAACAGATTGGAGGTAACGTAAGTATGGTTGAAACATTGCCATTGGACAGGATTAAAAAAGAAAATAATAATATTTACGAATTGGTTGTGGCCCTGGCAAAGAGAGCCAGGCAGATCAATGAAGAACGACGGGCACGGCTTCACATGGAAATCAACACCAGCGATGAATATGAAGATTTAGAAGAAGCGCTGCATATTCATCCGATCGAAAGTCAGGTGTACGAACGAAAAATTAAGCCGACCCGCCAGGCCGTTGAAGAATTTTTACAGAGAAAACTGGAAATTCGATATCCGAAAACGGATATGTGATTCAAATGAAATTATTTGAAAACAAAAAAATACTTTTTGGCGTCACGGGAGGCATTGCCGCTTACAAGGCCTGTGATATTGTCCGGGAGTTAAAAAAGCAGGGCGCCGATGTTCAGGTGGCCATGACGCAGTCGGCTCAGAAATTTATTTCGCCGCTCACCTTTGAAACACTTTCGGATCGAGACGTGCTCACGGAGATGTTTCCCGCCGGAAAGCAGGTCGGCACGCGGCATATTGAGATTCCGCGGCAGGTCGACCGGGTTTTCATTTGTCCGGCCACGGCGAATTTTATTGCGAAAGCGGCCTCCGGCATTGCGGACGACTTACTTTCAACGATGGTGACGGTTGCAGGGAGTGAAAAAACCGTGTTCTGTCCGGCAATGAATACGGACATGTACGCCAACCCCATTTTGCAGGAAAATATCTCAAAACTGAAGAATCTGGGATATCGTTTTGTGCCGCCGGACAGCGGAGAGTTGGCCTGTCATACGAAAGGGATGGGCAGGCTGGCGAATAAGGAACGGCTCATGGATGTCTTTAAAGAAGAGCTGATCGGTTCCGGTGATTTGAAGGGGCACTCAATCATTGTGACGGCCGGTCCGACCGAAGAACCCATCGATCCGGTGCGGTTTATTACCAATGCTTCATCCGGGAAAATGGGGTTTGCGGTGGCCGAAGCCGCCGCTTTAGCCGGGGCAGACGTGACACTCATCTCGGGTCCCACACATCTTCGCCCGTTCACGGGGGTTCATTATATTCCCGTCCGGACGGCCGATAAAATGCACAAGGCCACTCTGAAAGCGTACGAAAAGGCAAACGGCGTCATTATGGCGGCCGCTGTTTCGGATTACCGCCCGGCGGTTTACTCCGATACGAAAACCAAAAAAGGCGCCGAGGAGGGGGTGATCGAATTGAAAAAAAACCCGGATATTCTCAAAGAACTCGGAAAAAAGAAAAACGGCCGTGTGCTCATTGGCTTTGCCGTTGAAACCAATGATGAATTGAATTACGGCAGACAAAAATTACTCGACAAAAATTTGGATATGATTGTGGTGAACAATCCGAAGAGAGAGGGTGCCGGTTTTGGAATAGACACCAATATTGTGACGTTCATATTTCGATCGGGGGAGACGCAGACTTTGCCGAAATTGCCGAAATTTGAGGTTGCCCGCCGGATTGTTCAGCAATACATCCGGATCGGCAGTCATATTTTTCAGAAATAGGGGGATCTATTGGCTGAACTGCAGCAGGTATTGTCCACATTTTTGGATTATTTAAAACAGCAAAAGCAACTGTTTGGAGATGGATTTTTAATGACCGGAGAAGAAGCCGATGAGCTGATTCAAACTTTCCAAAAGAAAGAGTTGACCTTAAACGAATTTTATGAGGCTATAAAAGATTGCCGGCGATGTCCGCTGGCAGAAACACGCACGCATCTTGTTTTTGGAACCGGCGACGAAAAAGCGGATTTAATGTTAATTGGGGAAGCCCCCGGCAGGGATGAGGATTTGAGCGGAATCCCTTTTGTGGGGCGGGCAGGACAATTGCTGAACAAAATATTGGAGGCGGTCCATTTCAAACGGGATGAGGTGTACATTGCCAATATTATAAAATGCAGGCCTCCCCAGAATAGGGATCCCCTGCTTTCTGAAGTTGAACAGTGTGAACCGTATTTAAAGAAGCAGATTGACATTATAAAACCGAAGTTTATTTTGGCGCTTGGCCGGATTGCCGGTCAAACACTTCTGCGTTCCGGCGCTTCGCTTACCGCGCTTCGCGGAAAAGTTCATAATTACCACGGTATAAAACTAATTGTCACGTATCATCCGGCGGCGCTTTTGCGAAATCCCCAGTGGAAACGCCCCACTTGGGAGGATGTTCAGTTTTTACGGAAGTTATACGACGAAGAAATACAGTATGGAACAAACGCAAAAAAATTATAAAAATCCGAAAAAAATACGGCGGGAGGCGACTCAACTGTCTCAGTACGATCGCGTGCCGCCGCAGGCCAGCGATGCGGAAAAGTCGGTTCTCGGAGCCATGCTTCTGAGCAAGGAGGCTATCGGGAAAGTGCTTGAAATTCTGGACGATCAGGCCTTTTATCTGGAAAACCATCGAAAAATTTTCAGGGTGATGATTGACCTGTACGATCGTAATGATCCTGTGGATATTTTGACCATTTCGGAAGAATTAAAAAGACATCCTTCTTCCGCCTCCGCCCGAACGGATGACAAGAGTGCCGTCCCCAAATCCTGGCTGGATGAGGTCGGCGGGAGTTATTATTTGACCGAATTGGCCGAGAGTGTGCCCACGGCTGCAAATGTGGAACATTATGCCCGGATTGTTCTGGAAAAAGCGCTTCTCCGCCAATTGATTACGGTCGCAGCAGACATCACAGAAGATAGTTACCGGGCGGATGAAGATGTGTTCGACATTATCGACCGTTCGGAACAGCGTATTTTTTCGTTGTCGGAAAGGCGTTTGAGGAAAGGTTTCCAGATACTCGACACGGTTCTGCATGAAACATTCGAGGAAATTGAAGAACTTCATCACAAAGAATCCGGCGTCACGGGTGTGCCGACGGGTTTTACCGAATTGGACAATTTGACTTCAGGATTTCAGCGCTCGGATTTGATCGTCATTGCAGGCCGGCCTTCCATGGGAAAGACGGCTTTGAGTTTGAACATCGCGCGAAATGCGGCGGTAGAAGCCGGCATACCCGTTGGTGTGTTTAGCCTTGAAATGGCGAATTATCAGCTCGCTATGCGCATGCTTTGTTCAGAAGCACGCGTCAATTCCCACCTGCTGCGGACGGGACGTCTGGCGGAAGAGGATTGGCCCAAACTGAGCATTGTGGTTGGAAAATTGGCTTCCGCCCCCATTTTTATTGACGACACCCCGGGTCTTGGATTGTTAGAACTTCGCGCAAAAGCGAGACGTTTAAAAGCAGATAAAGGACTGGGTTTATTAATCATCGACTACATGCAATTGATCAGGGGTCCCCGGAATGCGGAGAGCCGCCAACAGGAGATTTCCAGCATTTCGAGATCGCTGAAGGCGCTTGCGAAAGAATTGAACATTCCGGTCGTGGCGCTTTCGCAGTTGTCCCGTGCGGTTGAATCGAGGGGAGGGGACAAGCGTCCGATGCTGTCGGATTTGCGGGAATCGGGTGCCATCGAACAGGATGCGGATGTGGTCATTTTTATCTACCGGCCTGAACGCTACGGTGAAAAAATGGATCCAGCCGGTAATTCACTGGAGGGAGTGGCCGAAATTATTATCGGAAAACAGCGCAACGGCCCGGTGGGTACCGTCAAACTAACATTTCTGGATGAATATGCACGTTTTGAGAACACGTTTTTTCCGGACGTAGATTTTGTGCCGGAGGTGTGACCGTCCCTTAGGATGGTAATTAACTTGAATATGAATCGTTTATGAAAGAAGCACAGAAAAAAGAATATGAAGGCCGCTTTGAAGAAGTTATTCAAAAATTAAGCCTTTACTGCAAGCGATCCCACAAACCGCTTGTTCGAAGAGCGTTTGATTTTGCCTTCGAATCCCATAAACATCAGCTCAGAAAATCCGGAGAGCCCTACATTGTGCACTGCATCGAAGTCGCACGGATTTTGACCGAGATGGAGATGGACTACGTTACCGTGATCGCCGGAATTCTCCACGACGTGGTTGAGGATACCGGTGTATCTCTGGATGAAGTCAAAGAAGAGTTTGGGGATGAGGTGGCTCTGCTGGTGGATGGTGTCACAAAAATTAGTGAGCTGCAGTTCAGAAGCAATGAAGAGAAGCAGGCCGAAAATTTCCGGAAAATGATTTTTTCGATGGTTAAAGATATCCGCGTGATCATCATTAAATTTGCAGACCGTTTACACAACATGCGGACGATCGGCTATCTTCCCCGGAAAAAACAGGAACGCATTGCGCTTGAGACGCGCGAAATTTATGCCCCGCTTGCCCATCGTTTAGGAATTGCAAAAATAAAATGGGAATTGGAAGATAACGCCTTTAAAGTGCTGAACCCCAAAGACTACGAATATTTAGTTGATAAAATCCAGGAGAAGCGGGCAGGAAGAGAAGATTACATTAATCGATTTGCCGTTCCGATAAAGAAAGAGTTGAAAAAATCGGGGATCAAGGCCGAAATTTCAGGACGGCCGAAACATCTGTTCAGTATCTATCGAAAAATGCAGACACGCCAAAAACCTTATGAAGAAATATACGATCTGTTTGCCGTAAGAGTCATTGTCAAACGTATCGATGAATGTTATTTCTCGCTCGGAATCGTCCACACACTTTACACGCCCATCCATGAGCGTTTCAAAGATTATATTGCCACCCCGAAATCCAACATGTACCAGTCCATTCACACAACGGTGATCGGCCCGGAAGGGCGGATGGTTGAGATTCAAATCCGTACGGAGGAGATGCATAAAACGGCGGAATCCGGAATTGCGGCGCACTGGAAGTACAAAGAGAACCGGTTTAAAGAGGATGAGCTCGATAAACAGATCCAGTGGCTCCGGCAGGTACTGGACTGGCAGCGGGATGAACATGATCCGCAGGAATTTATGGAAGATTTAAAAATCTCCCTCTTCCATGATGAGATTTTTGTGTTTACTCCAAAAGGCGACTTACTGAAATTACCGCGGGGGGCCACACCGGTCGATTTTGCCTTCTCCGTCCATACGGATGTGGGGATACACTGTATCGGAGCGAAAGTCAACGGTAAAATTGTGCCTTTAAACAGCGAGCTGCACAGCGGAGATTCCATTGAAATCATCACATCCGCTAAGCAGAAGCCCAATCCGGATTGGATTAAGTTTACCAAAACGTCGAAGGCGCGTACACGAATCAAACGATGGTTAAAGGATTCTCTCTTTGATGAAAGCATAAAGCTTGGCCGCGACCTGCTGGAAAAACAGCTCAAAAAATTCCACCTGACGGTTTCGGATGAGGAAATACTGGATGTGGCTCAGGGCATGAATTTTACAGATGCCCAACAATTTTATGCGGCAATCGGAAGGGGCGATGTTTCCATTCAGGCTGTTTTGCATAAAATAGTTCCGCGGGAAGTGATTACCAAGAAAGCCGATTCATTTTTTCAGCGGTTTATTACAAAAGCAAGAAAATCCAGTTCGGGCATTAAGGTTCAGGGACTGGATAATTTGATGATTTCGTTTGCAAAATGCTGCCAACCCGTCCCGGGAGATCGAATCGTGGGTATTATTACAAAAGGGAAGGGTATTATCATCCACAGGACAGATTGCAAAAATGTACTTCGAATGATCGAATCGCCGGAACGCCAGATCGATGTGGAATGGGATGTGGATCATGACGAGAAATTTCTGGTCCGCTTAAAAATGGTGGGGGAAGATCGTAAAGGTTTTCTTCGGGATGTTTCGGAAGCCATTGCCAAAACAGAGACTAATATTGTAAATTTTTACCTGGAAGCAAAAGACAACTTTGTTTACAGCGAAATTATTGTACAGGTTAAGAACTTGCAGCAATTAACGAAGGTCATACACAGAATAAACCGCGTGCCGAGTGTCATCAGTGTCGAACGGTTGGAAGGCTTGCGGGGAGATCAGGAAGAGACGTCCGAATCGCTGGCAGCAATGTAGCGCTTAAACCAAAAAAAGGAGCATAACGGTATGAAAACAATTACAAAAAAAGATGTGGCAAAACGAGCTGCTGTAAAAGTCAATGGAACGGTCTATCATACTGAACAAGTTATAAATGCACTGTTCGATTCATTGCGGGAATTTATGCTGGAGGCGGATCCGGAAATCCGAATTGAGATTCGTGATTTTGGTGTATTTGAGGTCAAAAAGACGAAGCCGAAACCAAAAGCCAGAAATCCCAAAACCGGTGAAATTATTTATGTGCCTGCCCGGCGAAAAACCCATTTCAAAGCGGGACGGCTTTTAAAGGATTTCCTGAAAACGCCCCTGGAATAATGTATGGTCATTTATGAAAAGCGGATTTTGGGGATTGATTTCGGCAGGCGGCGAATGGGCATAGCCATTAGTGATCCCATGCGGATCGTGGCTCAAGGCTTGGAAACCATTACATATCATAGCAGTAAAGACCTCTGGGATAAGCTGGAGGCGGTCTTAACCCGGTATGAGATTGAAAAAATAGTCGTGGGGATCCCGCTGAACTTAAATGGAAGTGAAAGCGATATCTCGTTGCTTGTGAAGAAGTTCTCGGAATTGTTAACGAAACGATTTAAAATACCGGTGGAATTCTGGGATGAAAGGTTCACGAGTAAGACGGCGCAGGAGACGCTGATTCAAATGGGAAAATCACCTGGCCGAAATAAGAAAAAAGTCGATCAAATAGCCGCCGTGCTGATTCTTCAAAATTATTTAGACCGGCACTCGAATCTATAGATTTAAAAGCGATTTCTGGAGTTTAGGTGTTTCAGCGAAATACGGGTAAAACAATTCCATTGCAGAACTATTTCTATTCAATTGTGTCTGCATTCCTGCTGTCTTTTGCTTTTCCGCCCTACCATCTGGGGTTCATGGCATATTTTGGTTTTGTGCCGATGTTCTTCTTAATAGAGCACCTCTCGGGCTGGAAGGCATTTAAGTGGGGCTATGTTTGGGGGCTGTTCTTTCATGTCGCCAACCTTTATTGGATCGGATATATTACACTTGCCGGTGTAGTGGCGGCAATTCTATTTTTATCTTTGTATTTCGGTCTTTTTTTGTATTTAGCTTCGCTTTTCAGAGATAAACTGGGAGACAAAGCCGTTTATTGGTATCCCTTTCTCTGGCTGCTGATTGAATTCCTGCGTTCTCTGGGTGTCATTGGTTTCCCGTGGGCGTCTATCGGATACACGCAAACGTATTCCATTAATATGATTCAATTTGCCACAGTTACCGGCGTGTTTGGGGTTTCCTTCTGGGTCGTTTGGCTGAATGTATTTGCTTTTTTGATGCTGAAGAATTGGAGAGAACGGAAAAAGAGTTTACTTTACGGCACTATTTTTTTGCTTCTGATTTTTCTGCCGTGGACATATGGAAAACTCACGATTCCGTCTAACGATCAGTTTAAAGAGAAAATAGAGGTGGCGCTTTTACAGGGGAACATCGATCCACTTGAAAAGTGGGATGAAGCTTTTTTGGCCAGAAATTTCAAGCTCTACGAGGGCATGACGCGGACTGCGTTAAAAGACACATCGCTTGATCTGATTATATGGCCGGAAACGGCAACGGCTTGCTATTTAAGGAGTCGCCCGAAATACTTAAAGCGAGTGAACAAATTGGTCGATTCCTCCTTTGTGGCGCTTCTAACGGGAACCCCCGATTATAAATTCATCGGGAAAGGGCAGTATAATGCGTACAATGCCCTTTTTTTAATCTTGCCCTATTACCGGAAGATTCAACATTACTATAAAAGGAAGCTGGTGCCTTTTGGAGAACGGGTTCCGTTTAGTCATGTGTTTCCGGCACTGGGCCGATGGCTGAACGCACTTAATACGGGCATCGGAGATTTCACACCGGGCAAGGCGTTCAATTTATTTGAATTGCCAGGAACATATTTGCATAAAAAAGGTTTGAATGAAATAAAATCTCCGTTAAAATTTGCCGGAGTGATTTGTTACGAATCGATCTTTCAGGGGGAAGTGCGTAAATTTATTAACAAGGGCGCAAAATTTTTAGTGATTGTGACGAACGATGCCTGGTTTGGCGCTTCGGAAGCGCCCTATCATCACGCACAAATTGCCGTGTTTCGAGCCGTCGAAAACAGAATTAGTATTGCAAGAGACGCCAACACCGGTATTTCAATGATCATCGATCCGTACGGTCGGGTGTTGAAGAAAACAAAACTTTTAAAAGAGGCGATTTTGAAAGGTCCGATTTTTATTCGATCCGGAAAGACATTTTTTACAAAACACGGGGATATTTTCACGTATGTGGTGGTGGGTATTGTGAGCATTGAAATTATTTGGATCCTGTTTATAGGCGGCAAGCGGCAGAATGAAAAATCGATTTAGTCTAATTCTTCTCGTATTTCTATTTTTAACGGGAATTGCTTATCCGGCGGAGGGACAGGAAAATTATTTTGCCACTCTGGATGTGAGCCGGATTGTGCCTATCTCGATGGGCGGCGCATTTACCGCCGTTGAAGACGGGATCGGCTCAATCGCCTACAATCCGGCATCTGTGGAATTCTGGACCTTAAATAAGGGATTTCGTGTTTCGCTCATTGCCAATCCGGTGGCGCCTGCAGGATTATATTCGTATTATAAAGATAATCAAAATTCCGCTTTAAGCAGCGGTCAATGGTGGGATGTGGCCAAAACACTTTTGAAAGGGGTCATCATCGGAATTCCGGAGTTTCAGGCAGGTGTGATTCTTTACGAAGAGCCGCTGGCACGGTACACAAAACTCTCCGGGAATAATATTTTTTCAGCGCAGCATTTTTTGAGCAATCAATACGAGACGGCGTTTGCACGCATTAATCTGGCCGATATATTTTCGCTGGGTGGCACACTCAGTGTCTACACATTTGAGGACAGCGGACGCGTCCGGAGGGAGATGGGCGCCAGTTACGGCATTCTGATCAAACCGACCCGGAATTTGAATGTGGGTGTGATGTTTTTGGATTTACCGAATGCGATTCAGAATATTCGCCTTCCGCTGGAACGCATGGCAGATGAGACGGTGAATGTCGGGATTTCTTTTAAGCCGTTTCGAGGGACGACGGCGAGTCTGGATGTCCGAAATATTTCCGAAGAGACCAAGCCCGCTTCGCGCGAACTCCATTTTGGAATAAAACAAAGAATAGGAAATTTTGTGGGTTTGAGGGGCGGATTTTTTCAGGAGAATGAGACCCATCAAAAATATTTTTCGGCAGGCGTGGGGTTATTCGGCGCCAATCTGCTACGGCCGGGCCGTTCAAAGTTCGATAATCCCGATTTTCTTTTGAATTATTCGTATGTGATTTCAAAAGATAATAAAAGATGGGGAGATCAGTGGCATCTCTTTTCTTTGTTATTTTATTTTTAAACTAACTTAGGGCATCTATTGAAGATTAAAATAATCTCAATACTTTTTTTGCTGGTTTTTGGGATGGGAGTCACAAATTCCCGGGGACAATCGAATGAAAATTTGGTCAGGACACTTCTAAAAAAGAATTGGGATCGGATCACAAATAATGCCGGAATTAGTCCTGAAGATTCATTATTTATCGTCAATGTGGGTAAATCATCCCCAACCGCCCTGTATCTCAATGAATCTTTGAGCGCTATTTTATTGAATAACGGTTATAAAAAAGTCTTTCTTAAAGGGGGATCGGAAGCTCAAAACGGCATTCAAATCGAAAATCATCTTTTAAAGTTTTCGATTCGATACAGTTCTCTGAAAAATGGAATTTTGCACAAAAAGAAGTTTATCAGGTCGGGCGATTTAAGGCAATATTATCAGGTTGTTGATCTTTCATCCGGGCGGCTGCTCTGGAGCGGAGAGCTCCGGGCGGTTCAGCGAGACACCCTTTTGCAAAGGGAAGTCAGAACGCTGCAAAAGTCGGAGGTCCTGTTTCTTCGGGGCGAAAGGGTGAAAAAAAACTCCTGGCCCGAACATATTTTGCAAATCGCTTTTTTATTGAGTGTGTCCATTGCGGTTATGGTCTTATTTTACTCAATTCGAACGACATAGGATAGGGAAGGAATTTCGTATGCAGTTTAGTAAACGTATAAAATTGATTGTATTGACAATCTTGGTGTTCACTGTTTTATCGCTGTTTTTGGGAGCCTGTTCATCGACAAAATTAAAACCTGTGCTGACTCCGGAAGCCCGGTTAAAACACGCCATCGAGCTTTTTAATAAAGGACATTATTTAGACGCCAAAACAGACTTTACCATCATTGTATTGAATTATCCGGGAAGCAGCGTGGTGGACACGGCACAGTTCTATCTGGCCGAATCACATTTTAAGCTGAAAGAATATATTCTGGGGGCTTCGGAATATGAAAAATTGCTGAGAAACTACCCTGAAAGTCAATATGCAGACGATGCCCGCTATAAAATCGGATTGTGTTATTTTGAATTGTCTCCTAATTACGGCCTGGATCAGAAATACACCTTAAAGGCGATCGATGAATTTCGACAGTTCCTGGAGGAATACCCAAACAGTTCCCTGAAGGAGACCGTTCAGAAGAAATTGACGGAATGCCTCAATAAATTAGCCAAAAAAGATTACAAGGATGCGGAGCTTTATCGAAAGATGAATGAATGGCGGGCGGCGGAGATTTATTACAATACGGTTTTGAATAAGTTTGCGGACACACCTTTTGGAGAAAAAGCGCTCTATTGGAAGGGAGAAGCTCAATATCATCAGGAAAAATGGGATGAGGCGAAAAGCACCTTTTCGGAATATATTCAAAAATATCCCAAAGGAAAATACGTTAAAAAGGCCGATAAGCGTCTGAAAAAGATTGAAAACATTCTCAAAGCTCAGAGTCATAATCAAACTGCCCGGAAAAGTCAACCCAAAAGCAATTAGTGAGCCGACATGCGCTTAGGTCTTTATGGCGGAAGTTTCAACCCGATTCATATCGGGCACCTGTTGATTGCCGAATTTGTAAAGGAAGAATTTTTTCTGGATGAAATCCGGTTCATTCCCACGGCCACGCCGCCGCACAAGCGTTATGATTCTATTCTGTCTGCGGATAAGCGCTTTCACATGATCAAACTCGCCGTGAGAGGAAATCCGTCTTTCAGAGTCTCGGATATTGAAATAAAAAGGGGCGGGATTTCCTATACGCTGGATACCCTTCGGCAAATTACCGGGCAGTTAAACAAAGGAGATGCACTATTCTGGTTTATCGGAATGGATAATCTCATCGATTTTCCCAATTGGCACCAGCCCGAAGAAATTTTAAAACTGTGTAAATTGATCGTATTTGCACGAAAAGGGTTTGAAGTTGAGGATGTCGAACCGCATTTGAGGGAACAAGTCTTGTTTAGTGAGGCACCCTTGATCGAAATTTCTTCAAGCACAATCCGGGAACGGGTTAAGAAGGGTCTTTCCATTTGCTATTTTGTGCCGGAACCTGTCCGAAAATATATTCAAAAATACAGACTTTATCTGGATGAACAGTAGAATTGTCGAATCGGCGGTTACATATTCTTCAGATTTGTACATCGCAGTCCTGGGGCGGAATGGAGATGCACGTCCCGGAATTGTCTGCCGGACTCTTGGGGCGGGGCCACATCGTTTATGTCGCCGGATTTCCAAACAGTCCTCTGATGCGGGACGCACAGGAAAGAGGGCTCCAAACCTTTACACTGCCTCTTAAGGGCTACTGGCATCCTTTTCAGATCAAGCGCTTGAGCGAATTTATTAAGCTGAAAAAGATTCAGATTGTTCATTCACATTATTCACGGGATTTATGGACCATTGTCCCGGCGTTAAAAAATTTTCCGTCGATTCCGCTGTTTTTAACAAAACACATCGGCACGCAGAAAGCCAAGAAGGATATTTTTCACAAGAAAATCTACGAGCGGGTGGATAAAGTTCTGGCAAATTCCCGCGTCATTTACGGGAATATTTTAAATACACACCCAGTGAAGCGTTCACAGGTCGACTTATTTCACATTGGCGTCGACACGGATAAATTTAAGCCGAATCCGGCTGCCCGTGTGAAAATCCGCCGGGAATTCTCAATTCCCGAGAGCGCTCTCGTGATTGGAATTGCCGGACGCCTGCAGCGGGCAAAGGGCTATTTTGAATTTCTGGAGATGGCCGCGCGCCTCTCCCGAAATACCGCCGCCGCCTATTTTTTGCTGATCGGCGGTACATCG
>BDTM01000049.1 GCA_002898015.1 bacterium BMS3Bbin03
CCGTTGTGGAGGCGATTGACCTTAGTTGCCCCGTGGTAAACCGCGGGGCAAAAAATAGAAAGGACGCTAAAGCGTCCTTTAGGGCGCTTCCCATTTTTAGCCCGATGGTTTACCATCAGGTGGATCTGCGGTTTAGAAATTGACCCGGTTGGAAAACAGTCAGCGGGTGAGATTCAAATTAGGAAAACTAAATTTTTCTGTTGATTTTTATTCCTCAAAGTTTAAATTAATAGGAGATGTAACTTATCGATAGAGATGTAAAAATCATTGGATATTCGCATTTAAGTTTAAGATACAAAGGATATAAAAATGGGAAAGACAGGAAGAGTTCTTTCGGTTTCAGTTGCGGCATTTGTGGCTTCGGTTGTTCTTCTTTTGTTTGGTCCTTTGCAGCAGCCTTTGGTTCATGCTCAGGAGAATCAGGAGTGTCTGGCCTGCCACGGGGCTCCCGATTTTAGTGTTAAAGGTAAAAACGGCAAAGAGATTTCTCTTTATGTGAACGCGAAACAATTGGCAAACTCGATTCATGCCGGTTTCTCCTGCACCGATTGCCATTCGGATGCGACCCAAATACCGCACCTAAAACCGCCCAAACGCGTTTCCTGTGCCCAATGCCACGAGGACCAATATGCCGCGTATGCCAAAGGCATCCACGGGAGAGCTCATCTGAGCGGAATGAAAGATGCGCCGACCTGCACAAGTTGTCACGGCACCCATAATATTGAAGCCCCGGACAATCCGGCTTCAACCGTCTCAAAAATTAATCAACCCAAAACCTGCGCCAAATGCCATGGGGATCCGAAATTTAACCGGAAGCATAACATTCCTGTTTTTAACCCGACGCAGGCGTATCTGCACAGTATTCACAGTCAGGAGCTGCTAAAAGGGAATGACAAAGCCGCGACTTGCAGTGATTGTCATGAAGCCCACGATCTGTTGCCCGCTTCTAATCCGGATTCAAAAATATACAGAAAGAACGTTCCCGAGACCTGCGGAAGGTGCCACTATAAACAATTTAAACAATATATCGACAGTATTCATGGTCAGGCGCTTTTGGAGGGCGCAAACAATGCGCCGAATTGTACGGACTGCCACGGCGAACACGCCATTAAAAAAGTGACCAGCAAAACTTCCCCGGTCAGTCCGGAAAATGTGTCCATGCAAACGTGTGCTCGCTGCCACGCGAATGAGACCATTAATGAAAAATATGGAATACCCAATGATAAAGTGCTGAGTTATGAAAACAGTTATCACGGGCTGGCCGTTCAGGGGAAGTCTACAATTGCCGCCAACTGCACAAGCTGCCACGGTGTTCACAATATTTATCCCGCGTGGGACCCCCGGTCAACCGTGAATGTGGCTAATCTTGATCGCACCTGCGGAAAATGCCATCCGGGAGCCAGCAAAAGATTTGCGTCTATTCCGGTGCATCAGACGCGAAGCCTTATCGAAGCAAAAGCCGAAAGTATTATTACAAAAATTTACATTCTGTTGATTATTTCAGTGATCGGCTCGATGTTTCTGCATAATTTCCTGATCTGGCTGCAGGCTGTTATTCGAAAATACCGCAAACTCTCCGGCGAACCTTCTCTTACGCGATTTAATAAAAATATGATCATTCAACATTTTATACTCTTCTTATCTTTTACCACGCTTGCCATTACGGGATTTGCTCTAAAATTCCCGGACGCCTTCTGGGTCAAAATGCTGCACAGTATCGGTATGACTGAAATCATTCGCAAAACAATCCATCATACGGCCGGAACGATATTGATTGCCGCCAGCATTTATCACTTCTTCTGGCTTTTCCTTACTCGAAGAGGAAGAGTGGAATTACGGTATATGCTTCCGGTGGCAAAAGACGTCTCAGATGCCGTGCACAGCGTGGAATTCTATTTGGGATTAAGGGATACAAAGCCGCAGTATGATAAATACGATTACACGGAAAAAGCCGAATATTGGGCGCTCATTTGGGGCACCGTGATCATGAGTATCACCGGATTAATTATGTGGTTTCCGGTCATTTCTGCCAATCTTTTCGGCGGCTGGGTGCTGCCGATCGCCACCTTGTTTCATTATTTTGAAGCGATTCTTGCGACTCTGGCCATTTTGGTCTGGCATTTCTTCTTTGCGATCTTTCATCCAAGTGAATATCCGATGAGTCTGGTGGGTATCACAGGGAAAGTCTCCTGTGAATCCTGTAAAAAGCACCACGGCCGCTGGTATCATAAACTGATGCACCGGGAACCTGAAAAAGTCCGCCGGATGTTCGATGTGACCGGCCAATGTGAAGAATTAGAGGAGTATGACGAAGAATAAGGAGTTGCCTAAATAAATCTGGGACGACAGGCATTGGAATAAGGCTTTTTGAAACAAATAAAAGGCCTTATTTTTTTGAGATAATTAGAACGCGGTTTATCCGAATTGATGAAAAACCCATCTTCTTTTAAAAGACACTTCATCCGAGAGGAGGTCGTTCATGGATTCACCCGAACAGCCTAAAGAAATTCAGCGTATGTCATTAAGTTTGCGCATTCAACATATTGTTTTGCTGACTTCAATGATAATTTTGAGCCTGACGGGGCTGGCGTTAAAATTTCATGACAATTGGTTTGCTCATTTCGTGATGCAGATTGAAGGCGGTTTTGAAGCGCGGGGCATCATCCATCGCATTTTTGCCGTTATTCTTATCCTGGTTGGAATTTATCATTCCTTCTATGTCCTCTTTTCGGATGAAGGGCACCGGGACCTGATGAAACTCGTCCCCAAATTGAAAGATTTAAAAGATTTTTTTCGCTATTGGCGAAGAAATATTACAGGCAGCAGAGAAAAAATTCCATTTGGGAAATATAGTTTTATTAACAAAATACAATATTGGGGTGTTGTTCTGGGTTATTTTATCATGGTCACCACAGGCGCGCTGCTCTGGTTCAAATCAATTTCGATGGCAATATTGCCGAAATGGGTCATCGATCTCACGATTGTGTTTCACGGCTGGGAGGGCTTAATTATTTTCATTGTGCTTTTTCTGTGGCATTTATATAATGTGCATCTAAACCCCGATTACTTTCCGATGAACAACGTCTGGCTTACAGGAAAAATCAGCGTCAAAGAGCTGAAAGAAAAATATCCTCTTGAATATGCAGAATTGTTCGGAAGTGATGCGGAGGTTAAAAAAAATGAGGATTAGCCAAATTCGCCGGATTTATCAATTTTTTGCGATTCTGTTTTTCCTGATTTTTTTGAATGGGGCAGGACAATCCCAAAGCAAAGCCGTCCCGCAACTGGTGAAATTACAATGGAAAAAGTGTTTAATCTGCCACGCCAAGCCGGGTCTGAAAAAGGTCACGTCGGAAGGGGAAGTGATATCGCTTTTCGTAAATCAGAAAGAGTTGGCGCATTCTATTCATAAAAATGTGCCCTGTCAGCAATGCCATATGGATATTGTGACGATTCCTCATAAAGGCGCAATTAAACGTGTGGATTGCAGCCGCTGCCATTATGCGGGCAGTCCGATAGAACCCAAAAACACGAAGCGATATGCTCAATTACAGAATAGTGTACATGGAATTGCTCTGGCAAAGGGCAATCCAAATGCGCCCCGGTGTCAGGATTGTCACGGCGGCCATGACGTTTACCCGCCCTCGGACAGCAGCTCGCATATCAATAAATTCAGAGTTGCAAAGACGTGCGGAAAATGCCATCCCAAGGAATACAATAATTTTGAGAAGAGCATTCACGCAAAGGCATTAAATAAGCACAAATCTGAGGCGCCCACCTGCATCAATTGTCATGGCGGCCACACGATAGAATCACCCAAACAAAAAACGTCCTCTGTTTATGCGTCCAGAATTCCGGATACCTGCTCTAAATGTCACGGTTCTATAAAAGTGGTGGGTCCATTCGGCATTCCGACTCAGCAGGTTACCACCTATAAAAATAGTTTCCACGGAATTGCCACGCAATTTGGTGAAATAAGGGCTGCCAATTGTGCCAGTTGTCATGGGTATCACAGCATTTTGCCCGCAAGCAATCCGAATTCCCGGATTAACAAGAAAAATCTCCCGAAAACGTGTGGAAAATGTCACAAGAATATAAACCGGAATGTCGAATTGGGGAAAGTGCATGTAAATCCGCGCCAAAAGAGTGCCGGTATTATTTTCTATGTGTCTTCTTTTTTCAAATATTTAACCATTACCGTCCTGGTTGCTTTGATGCTTCATATTATTTTGGATGTCAATCACAAGCTTCGTGAGAAAAGGGCCGGGAAGAAAAAGGAAACTGAAAAGTGAACCGGGATATCAATAAAACAGGCGAGCTTGAATCGCTCCGCGCGGAAATTCGAGCTCATTTGCATCAGCAAATAGATAAACAATTGGGTAAAAAAGTCGGTAAAGAAGTTGTCGGTGAACTTGAAGAAAAAATTAATCGGAAATTCAGCGAGCAGATTTCGATTTTAAAAAACGCGATTTATGAAGAAATTCGACAGGAAGTGCTTCGCAAAAAGAAAGAAATTCTCAGACATCAGAAAAAGGAGGAGAAGAGAAGAGAAGTTTTTCAAACAGTGGAGCGTTTCAGTTTGACGATACGCATTCAGCATGTCATTATGTTCTCATCGGTGATTCTTTTAATTTTTACGGGGCTGCCTATCCGATTTCATGAGGCCGCCCTGTCGAAATTTTTTATCAGTTTTTACGGCGGCATTCAAGCCACCCGTTTTCTTCACCGGGTCGGAGCCACAGGATTGATTTTTGTCGGTGTTTACCATTTGTTTTATCTGGTCTTTACAAAAGAGGGTCATTATAATTTTGGGCAGTTGTTTCCCAAACCAAAGGATTTTAAAGATGTCTATCAGACCATTCGGTATTTTTTAGGCTTGAGTCAGGAGAAAGCCAAATCCGGCCGGTTTACTTATATTGAAAAATTTGATTATTGGGCGGTTTATTGGGGCATGATTGTGATGATTGGTACCGGGCTTACGCTGTGGTTTAAGAATATCTCGATGCAGGTGCTGCCCCTGTACGCCATGGATATTGCCAAAGAGGTTCACAGCGATGAGGCCATGCTGGCCACACTTGTGATTGTGATCTGGCATTTTTATAATGCCCATTTGAACCCCTCGAAATTTCCGATTAATAAAACAATTTTTACAGGCCGGATTTCTATTGAAGATTTGAAAGAAGAGCATCCTCTGGAATATGAAGAATTAGTCAGGAAAAAAGTGATTTATGAAGAGGGGAGCAGAACGGAATGACAGGTTTTTTTGTCGATTTATGGCAGATCATTCGGAAACATTACAAATTTCTCATCTCCTCTCTTTTGATCGTCGTGGGTGCCTTGATTATTTATGATTTAGTATTTTACACCACTTCCGTCTACGCACCGAAGACCTGTGCCGTCTGTCATTATGAGAAATCGCTTGTAAACCGGTGGCGCAATTCCTATCATTCCGGTGTAAGCTGCTCCAAGTGCCACGATTACAAGCCCGGTTTTTTTGTAAACGTGACCTGGAAATATTTGACAGGCGATTATTCCATGCACGTTAATCCGGAGATTAATGACCGGTCCTGCCTGAAGTGTCATGGGGAAGAAATCCTGAAGCAGAAGATTACCTACAAAGAGAATATTAAATTTGATCATACCCTGCATGTGAACAGACTGGCCCGGAATATAAAACTCCATTGCAGCAGTTGTCATAATTTTTCGACAAATCAATCGCACCTGTCTGTAAACGACCAGACCTGTTTTTTATGTCATTTCCAGGGTGTTGCGAAAGGACAGGCATTTCCGGGATGTCCTTCCTGCCACGGGACGCCTAAAAAAATAATCCGGCACGAGGGCTTCGTTTTCGATCATAGAACCTATGTAAAAGCGGGAATTACGTGTAATGAATGCCATGTGAATGTGGCCGAGGGGGATGGGCACGTGAAGAAGCAGACCTGCAGAAAGTGTCACATCGAGCGGACGGCGCAATTTAATGATCCTGCCTTTATTCATCAAAAACATGTCACGGAAAATCAGATCGAATGTCTGGTTTGCCACACGCCGATCCGTCATGGTGATATCCAGTTGGTCAACACGCTGGAGGTACAATGCACCAGTTGTCATCAGACCATGCACGGCGATGAGAAAGAAATGTACATGGGCGCGGGTGCGAAAGAAATTCCCGACAGGCCCAGCCGTATGTTTTTGGCTCAGGTGTCCTGTGCAGGCTGTCATCCCAAGCTGAGCGGCATCCGGAAGAAATTCAATCGTGCAAAGGACATTCGGCAGAAAAAACAGGCCTGTGTGCGGTGTCATGGGGCGCATTACGATAAAATGCTGGGAAACTGGATTGTGCACATGAATCGGCTTGTCAAAGAAGTCGGTCCCAAAGTCAGCCGTGTGGGAGATCTGGTCAAAAAAGCAAAGGCCTCGGGGAAACTTTCACCCGGTCTGCAGCAGCAATACGCCGCTGCTCTTTATAATTTCAATTTTGTAAAGAACGGCAGAGGGGTGCACAATATTTTTTATGCCGTGGATTTGCTCAAGTCGACCAAAAGGAATCTTGAAAAAATCTCGAAGGAGCTGCACGCAGCGCCGCCCGTGTTTCACGATCCTATTCTCACCACCCGGGGTGCGTTTTGTACCACCTTTTGTCACACTATTGTGAAGCCTCCGAAATCGGTTATGTTTGAACAAATCGATTTCTCTCACGAAAAGCATGTCGAAAAAGTGGGGCTCGAGTGCACGCGCTGCCATTCTCCGAAACGTCACCGGCAGCGCACCATTACCAAACAGGAATGCATGAATTGTCATCACCGGGAAGAAACCGTCAGTTGTGCCACGTGCCACGTGTATCAGACCGAATTGTACACGGGTGAAGTGAAGGCGGCGGGCATCACGGATGAACCGGATGTGATGCGTGCTTCAGGAATCGGCTGTACCGATTGTCACGATTTAAAGGATAAGCGAAAAGTGCTGATCTCGGTGGCTGAAAAGTGTGCGGATTGCCACGAACCGGCGTATAAAAAAATATTAAGAGACTGGCACAACGATCTGCAGCAGAGGCTCACCGAGACATTTGTGGCGCTTCAGTCTGCAAGGTCATCCGTACAAACGTCTGATCTCAGTAATGTTGATAAACGCCGAAAAATGGAAATCCTGGATTCTGCGGCGAAAATGTACACCGTTCTGGAAAAAGGAAAACCTGTTCATAATCCGGATGTGGCAAACGAAATTATGGACAAAATAAACGAACAAATTAAAAAGATTGGTGTCGAATCAAAATGAGTCCGTTCATACATTTGCATAACCATACCCATTACAGTCTGCTGGACGGGGCGTGCCGGATTGAAGACATGGTTCAGTTGGCCGTTCAGTATAAAATGCCGGCGCTGGCCATTACGGACCACGGAAATATGTTCGGTGTTATTGAATTTTATAAAAAAGCAAAAGCCGCCGGGATCAAACCGGTCATCGGGGTTGAGGCTTACATTGCTCCGGAGAGCCGTTTCAATAAAACATCTCAAAAAGGGCGTGAAAATGCCTACCACATTGTGCTTCTGGCAAAAAATCGGGACGGGTACCGCAATCTCTTAAAATTGGTGAGCGCCGGCTTTCTGGAAGGATTTTACTATAAACCCAGAATCGATAAAGAGCTTCTCATGCAGCATCATGAAGGTTTAATTGCGCTGACGGCCTGTCTGCACGGTGAGGTGCCGCATAAAATGATTAAGCAGGGAATGGACGCCGCCCGGGAAAGCGCACTGGAGTACAAAAAAATCTTCGGAGAAGATTTCTATCTTGAAATCCAGAATCACGCCATTGAAGCGGAAGCAGATGTGCGGCATGGGATGCTGGAACTCAGCCGGGAACTGGGAATCCCCCTCGTGGCTACGAATGATATTCATTACCTGAAGCGGGAACACGCCGATGCACACGATATTTTGCTTTGTCTTCAGACCGGAAAAGATTACGACGATCCCACCCGGCTCCGGTACAATACCAAAGAGCTCTATTTTAAATCTCCGGAAGAAATGGAGACGCTTTTCAAAGATTATCCCGGAGCAATTAAAAATACGTTTGAAATAGCCGAGAAATGTGATCTTAAAATTCCGTTCGGAACCCTTCATTTGCCGGGTTATGAAATTCCGCCGGATGAAGAGGTCAAAACTCTGGATGATTATTTGGAGAAATTAGCCTGGGAAGGTCTTCAGAAACGCTACTCTGAAATTACGCCTGAAATTAAGCAGCGCTTTGACCATGAGATTTCCGTTATTAAACAGATGGGGTTTTCGGGTTATTTTCTGATCGTGTGTGACTTTATCTCTTACGCCCGGTCAAAAGGGATTCCCGTGGGACCCGGACGCGGCTCCGCGGCGGGAAGTCTGGTCTCGTATGCCGTCGGGATTACCAACATCAATCCGCTCCGTTACAATTTAATTTTTGAGCGATTTCTGAATCCGGAACGTGTGACCATGCCGGATATCGACATCGATTTCTGCTATGAGCGCCGGGAAGAAGTGATCGATTATGTCCGCCAAAAATATGGGGAAAAGAACGTCACACAGATCATCACCTTCGGCACGATGGCGGCCCGGGCCGTGATTCGGGATGTGGGACGCGTCCTCAAAATGCGCTACAGCGATGTGGATAAAATTGCGAAAATGATCCCCCCGAACACAAAATTAAAGGAAGCCATTAAAGAAGTCCCGGAGCTGAAGGAAATCGTCAAAAACAGTGAAGATGAAATCTATAAAAAGCTGTTTGAATATGCTCTGGTACTGGAAGGATTATCGCGGCATGCCTCCACCCACGCGGCCGGTGTGGTGATCGCGCCCGAAGAGCTGACCAATTTCCTGCCCCTTTACAAATCGAAAGAGGGGGACGTCACCACACAATACGATATGAAATGGATCGAGGAAATCGGGTTATTAAAAATGGATTTCCTCGGCCTTCGGACGCTCACCGTCATCGATAAAACAATAAAGCTTTTACAAAAAAGGAATGTGACGGTTGATCTGGAACACATTCCGCTGGATGATCCCAAAACGTATGAATTGTTTTCAGAAGGGGAGACAGTCGGCGTTTTCCAGTTTGAGAGCAGCGGCATGCGGGAATATCTGCGTAAATTAAAGCCGAACCGGATTGAAGACTTGATCGCCATGAACGCCCTTTACCGCCCGGGGCCAATGAAAAACATTGACAATTTCATTGACTGCAAACAGGGTGTCAAGGAAATCGACTACATTCATCCGCTGCTGGAACAGGTGCTTTCCGAAACGTACGGCGTGATCGTTTACCAGGAACAGGTGATGCAAATTGCCAGCCGGATTGCCAAATTTACACTGGGCGGCGCCGATGTTCTGCGGTGGGCAATGGGCAAGAAAAAAACCAAATTGATGAAAGAACAACGGGCCAAATTTATTACCGGCGCCGGGGAAAATGGAATTCCCAATAAAAAAGCCCAGGAAATCTTTGATTTAATGGACAGTTTTGCCAAATACGGATTCAATAAATCTCATGCGGCCGGGTACTCCGTCGTGGCCTATCAGACGGCTTATCTGAAAGCGCATTTTCCCGCCGAATTTATGGCCGCCTCGCTCTCGAGCGAAATGGGAAATGCATCCCGTGTGATGATTCTGATGGATGAATGCAAACGGATGGGAATCAATGTGCTGCCTCCCGATGTGAACGAAAGTTTCGCTAATTTTAATGTCGTGGGCGGAAATATTCGTTTTGGTCTGGGAGCTATTAAAAATGTCGGGCACGGCGCCATTCGCTCTATCATAAAATCCCGTCAAAAATACGGGAAATTTAAGACGCTGTTTGATTTTGTTCAGCATCTCGATTTGCGGCTTGTGAACAAAAAAGTGCTGGAAAGCCTCATCCAGGCCGGGGCGCTTGATTCCATTCAGGGGCACCGGGCCCGGCTTTTTGCGGCCGTTGAAGTTGCCATCAATTACGCACAAAGCATACAAAATGAGCATTCGCTTGGGCAGACTTCAATTTTTGATCTCGGCAATTCCGATACACAGGGCAGCGGACGTTACCCCGATCTGCCGGAAGCGGAGCGGTGGGACAAAAAGAAAGAGCTGGCGCTCGAAAAGGAATTGTTGGGGTTCTACCTGTCCGGGCATCCGCTGTCTCGCTACAAAGAAGATATTCAGACATTTTCGACCATTCCTCTGTCGCATCTGACTTCTCTCAATCACGGAACGGCGGTGCGTGTGGGAGGGATTGTTACCCAGGTGCGCACGCATCTGGACCGGAAGCAAAATACGATGGCTTTCGTCACAATTGAAGATTTTACGGCTCATTCCGATGTGGTCGTTTTTTCCGATACGTACGAAAAGCACCGCAGCTTGCTTCAACCGGATTCGATGGTGCTGCTGTCGGGACAGGTGTCAAAACAGGATGAAAGTTCCGCCAAAATCATTTGTTCCGATCTCATTCCGCTTTCTCATGTGCGGGAAAAATATGCCAAGACCGTCTGCATGAATCTGCAGATCGATACGCTGAAGGATGAAAATCTTTCCGATCTCCTGAAACTCCTGCAGGCCAGACAGGGGAAATGCGCCGTTCTTTTACACATTATCAACGGGAACAAGAGAGAGTACCTGATCCGCTCGAATTCACTGCTGGTGCCTCATTCCGAAGAATTCCTGGACCTTGTACGAAAAATTCTTGGACAGGAAAATGTCTGGCTGGAGGGTTAATTATTCATAAATGTCGAGACTAAAAATAATTATTTTTGTGGGTCTTTTCCTGGGGTTTTATGCACTGGTAAATACATTTATTTATGTACGGCTGCTGCATCTTTTGTCCCTCCGGAATTCTCTTTTTTTTGTGGTCAGCGCAGTGCTCCTTTTTATGATTTGTGCCTATCCGTTAGGCCGCATTTCGGAACGCATCGGAAGGGGGTTTTTAAGTGACGAAATCACCTGGATCGGGTCGTTTTGGCTGGGCGCCATGACATATTTGTTTTTGATTTTCGCTTTTCTTGAAATAGTGAAATTAATTTTAACGCAGTGGCTGAATCTGGGTCCTTTTTACCAGAGTATTCCGGTGACTTTTTTCCGTCTTTTGGGGGCGGCCATTCTTCTAATCGTTGCGATCCTCTTAGGGTATGGTTACCGGATTGCGAAGTATCCCAGGATGACAACGGTTCATGTGCCTTTGAAAAAATTAAAATCGTCCTGCAATCCGCTGAAAATTATCCAATTGTCCGATATTCATTTGGGGACGATGATTAATCAAAAACGACTGGAGGAAATTGTACAGGCGGTCAATGCGCGCCGGCCGGATCTCGTCGTGATAACCGGTGATTTGATTGACGAAAATGTGGCAAAGGCGGCCTCTTTAATGGGCCCGCTTTCCAAAATGAAAAGCCGCTGCGGGATTTACGCCGTCACCGGGAATCATGAGTTTTATGCCGGTGCCCACCGGGCGGTTCAGTTTATGAAACAGGCCGGTATTCGCGTTCTCCGGAATGAAACCGTCACGATAGAGAACATTTTAAATATCATTGGAGTCGATGATCTTGAGGCCGGGCGATTTGAAGGGAAGCCTGCCGGCGATTATCACGATCTCATGCGTGCGGCAAATCCCGCGCTGCCCACGGTTTTGCTCAATCACCGTCCGCAGCAATTGAAAGCCGCCGCACAGGCGGGCATTGCGCTTCAATTAAGCGGACACACCCATCACGGACAATTATTTCCGTTTAACTATGTGACCGATCTTGTTTATGACATTAGTTCCGGTTTTGGAAGAGTGGGGGAGATGTTTGTGTATGTGAGCAACGGCGTCGGCACCTGGGGGCCGCCGGTCCGAATCGGCGCTCCGCCGGAAATTGCAGAAATAATCTTGGAGGCGGTTGAAAAAAAGGAGAGAGATTTATGAAAAAGTGGATCGTTTTGCTGCTGGGGCTGGGTTTGGGAGTTGTGCCGCTATTCGCGCAAAATAGGCCGTATGATCCGGCACATTCGTTAGGGATTTCATTTAGAAGTCAGGAGAATCCCTATTACTGGAAAAACAGCCCGCCCTATCCGGGCTACTGGCAGCAGGATGTGGATTACACGATGGAGGTGCGCCTGAACACAAAAACGCACACCATTGCCGGCCGTGAGAATCTCAACTATTACAACAATTCGCCGGATACACTCACTTTTGTTTATTTCCATCTCTATCAGAATTCTTTTAAAAAAGGGAGTTATCTGGATTTGCTCCGCCGCACAAACGGTGATTATTCCATTGCAAAACTGAGTCAAAAAGAAGAAGGCGGCACCCGCATCCTAAAAATAACGGATGGTCTTGACCGGGCTTTAAAGGTTTCAATCGATAACACGATCATGAAAGTGGTATTAAACCGGCCCCTGCTGCCGGGAGATTCCACCCGCTTTAAAATAGAGTTTACCACACATTTCTCAAAAATTCCCCATCGTATGAAATACAATCCCAGTCACGGCTTCGACCAATTCACGGCCACACAATGGTACCCCAAAATTTCGGTTTATGACCGCCGTTTCGGCTGGACAACAGACCAGCATCTGGGGCATGAATTCTACGGTGAGTTCGGAACGTTCGATGTCAAAATCACACTGCCGCAGGAGTTCATCGTGGGTGCGACGGGTTATCTGCTTAACCGGAACGAAGTTCTGCCGCCTGAACTTATGGAGAAGTTGAAAATTGAAAATTTTAAAAACAAGCCGTTTGGCGAGAAGCCGTCTGTTATCGTCCCGCATGTGGACGGCAAAACCAAAACCTGGCACTACCGCGCCGTAAACGTGCACGATTTTGCGTGGACGGCAGACCCCTCTTACAGAATCGGTGAAGTGACGCTTAAAAGCGGCGTCCGGGTTTATGCTTTTGCACGGGAATGGAAGGCATCCAAATGGCAGGATGCCGCCAAATTCGCCGCCGCCGTGATTCAGACTTATTCCCGCGACATCGGACCCTACGGCTACCACAAAATGATCGTTGCCGATGCCGACGAGGGGATGGAATATCCGATGATTACCATGGACGGCGGGGAAAGTCCCCGCTATTACGGATTGTTTGCCCACGAAGAAGGGCACAACTGGTTTTACGGAATGCTTGGGAATAATGAAACCTACCGGGCTTTTGAGGATGAAGGATTCACTCAGTTTCTGACCTCCTGGAGCATGGAGCGCCTGGTAGGGCGGAAAATCGATCAAAAAACAAAGAAATTTCCTTTTAAAGGGGTCAGCCGGGATCGTTACAGAAACTTCATGGCCTATCTCGGCATCGCACGATTGGGCTACGATGCCCAGCTCACCACGCATTCCGATTGGTTTGAAAATTCCGTCGGCTACAATTCCTATCGCCTGGTTTACTACAAAACCTTTACCATGCTGTACAACCTCCAGTATGTGTTGGGAGACAGCCTTTTTTTAAAGACGCTGCAGAAGTATTTTGCTACCTGGAAGTTCCGTCATCCGTATGAACTGGATTTTAGAAATGTGGCCATTCATACCACGCATAAAGATTTAAACTGGTTTTTCGATGAATGGCTGAACTTCACCTGGAGTCTTGATTACGCCGTAAAAGGTGTGAAAAACAAAAAAACCGACGACGGCTATCTCGCAGAAATTTTGGTCAAACGCAAGGGACAGATGATTATGCCCATTGACCTGGAGTTGACTCTGGCAGACGGCTCAAAGAAAATGGTAACGATTCCGGTCGATTACTGGTCCAAATCGGTCCCGGGCATAGAAGTGCTTCCCAACTGGTACGGCATTGGCAACCTGAACCGAACGTATTTGGCAAAAGTAAAAGTTCCGTCGAAAGTTAAATCTGCCCAAATTGACCCGTCGGGACGTCTGGGGGATTGGTACCGGCTGGACAATCGAAGCGGAATTTTGCCGAAGATCAAGGTGGCAAAGCCCTTTCGATCTGCGGAACCGCCGTTAGATGCCTACCTGCTGCAGTGGCGCCCCAATGCCTGGTTCAATGATGTGGATGGTGTTCAGTTGGGAATTCATCTCTCCGGTGCCTATCTGAATCGATTCGGCATGGGCGACCATCAAATGAAGTTCTCCGCCTATTATGCCGTCCGGTCCAAAAAAGCGCCGGTTGGATATCACTTTTCTTACCGGCAGCCCCTTCGGAAATTGGGCAAATCCGTTTTCTTTCAATTAACCAGTGAATCCGGTGCAGGACTTTCGTATAATGCCTTCTCTTTTGAACAAAACTGGAACAAATATGTGGGGATGTCCCGGTCGAATCAATTGAAACTGACGCTTGAATTTTTCAATCAATTTGACCGAAGTTACTTGTGGAACAGAGGGTTATGGAGTGAATCCTTCCTGAGGCACAGTGGATTCAGTCAACTCCGCGTCGATTTTGACCGGCGCCGCCGGTTTCGCCGGGGAACCAGCCGTATTCATGCGAACGCCACTTTTGGATTTGTCGGGCAGGGGTGGCAGTTCAGCAAATGGCTGGTTACCCTGCAGCCCACGATTCATCTGGGGAGCCGGTACAATCTTCGTCTTAGAGGGGCTGCCGGTTTTGCTTCCGGAGATATTCCGGCACAAAGTCAATTTTATCTGACTATGGCTTCTCCGGCAAAATGGATACGAAATCCCTGGTACAGGGCGAAAGGGACATTTCCGGTTCAATGGGAGCGTGAAGGCCGTGTTCAACCTTATGGCGGGGGAAATCTCAGAGGGTACCAGGCGCAGTTTGTGAGCGGGAAAACGTCTCTTCTGCAAGGTGGAAATAGTTTATCGGCATTCAATGCGGAATTCAGCTTCCCCAATTATCTGCGATTTGTGACCCGGCGTATCCCCGTGCGAAAAATGCGTCAGGTCCGGTTTGACCGTTACCTTTTTTACGATGCCGCCACAGTCTGGCATGCGAGCTATTCCGGAGAATTGATTTTTGAAAAGCCTGTTTTGCAGGATGCCGGCATCGGATTTTCCGCCCAAATGCAGAGTTGGAAATTTCATCTGGATTTTCCGGTCTGGTTAAGTCATCCGAAAACAGGCGAAAAAAATGTGAAATTTCGCTGGGTGCTGGGCATGGATAAAAATTTATAGACGCGTTTTCTTTCTCTTTTCACACAGCTTGTGAAGCGCGGGGCAAGTCAAAATTGTTTCACACCTATTTAGTGTCTGAACGAAAACACATGGAAAATGTAACGTAAGCATCTTGCTTGCATTCGTTTGATAGCAGAAACAAAGGATTAGCTAAATCAAATTTCACAAGTTAGAGGCTTGTGTTACGTTTTCATTCAGCCACTATTTGGCAAAATCTTTAAAACCATTGCTTTTAAAATATGCCTTCTTTGCCTTGTGGGAGCTATCCCTCCTTTTTTTGACTTGCCCCGATTTTTAAATCCTCGGTCACTGAGCCTGTCGAAGTGACCGAATTACGCTTTAGCCCAAGAAAGGCTTTTTTAATCCTTCAATTATTGGGCTGAAGCCCGGATTTGTTTTACATCCTCCTATCCCCGAGCTGAAGCTCGGGGCAAGTCAAAATTGTTTCACACCTATTTTTTCTAGCAAAATCTTCAAAACCACTGCTTTTAAAATATGCCTTCTTTGCCTTGTGGGAGCCATCCCATCCTTTTTTGACTTGCCCCGATTTTTAAATCGGGGTTCCTGAAATATCCCCAATAATTCCCGGGCTTTAGCCCAAGAAAGGCTTTTTTGATCCTTCAATTATTGGGCTGAAGCGTCCTTCATTTTTTAATTCGCGAAAATTCGTGGGCCTTTCTTAAACAGATGTGAAATAATATCAAAGTGAAATTTCTCTTGACAACTGAACTTATGTTCAGTATATTATAGATGAACAAAAAAGTAAATCTTCGGGAAAAATGAGGATTATTCCGATGGTACAACATGGATTAACGCCGCGACAGCAGGAAATATTCGACTTTATTCGGGCGCAAATCGAAGAACAGGGATTGCCTCCCACCTACCGGGAGATTGGTGACCGATTTCAGATTCGCTCTACGAACGGGGTGTATTCCATTCTGGAGGCGCTCCGCCGGAAGGGATACCTGGAACGGGAGCCCTCCATTTCACGCGGATTAAAACTAAAGCATCCCGGAAAGCAAAAAGCTTCATCCCGGTTGAAACCGATTCCGCTGGTGGGGCGGGTGGCTGCAGGCGCTCCTATTTTGGCGGAGGAAAATATCGAGGCTGTCATTGGTGTGGACGAAGCCTTTTTCGGCGGAGAAGGGTACTTCGCCCTTCGCGTGCAGGGCGACAGCATGATTAATGCGGGCATTTTCAACAGCGACGTGGTCATTGCCCGGCAGCAGGCGACGGCACAAAAAGGGGACATCGTGGTGGCGATTATCGGAGATGAAGCCACCGTGAAGTACTATTTTCCGGAGGGGGATCACGTGCGGCTGCAGCCGGCGAACGATTCGTACCGGCCCATCCTGGTGCGGCCGGACCAGGAGGATTTCCGGATTGCCGGAAAGGTGGCCGGCCTGATTCGGAAAATGTGAAGTCCGGCCGATTTGTCGATTTAAGGTAATTTTTGCAGGAGAAACAGATGGTTTTTGAAGACATCCGTGAGCCCGTGGGGGTCATTACCATGTTTGAGAACGGGTACATGCAGCCCCTGAAATTTCGATGGAAAAACCGGGTCTACAAAATCGAGCGTGTCCACGGAAAGTGGGTGAGCCACGAAGGGTACACTAAATTTTTCCACTATTCGGTCAGTGCCGGCAGCCCGGACTGTTTTGAACTCTGCTTTGATGCCGACAAAATGGCCTGGGAGCTTACCCGCGTGTGCATGGAAGGATGAGAAACCTCTGCCGCAAGTCGATGAAGGAATCTAACCGATGGGATCGTCATTACGGATGAAAGAGATGCGGATCATGCATCTGGACATGGATGCTTTTTTTGCGTCCATTGAACAGCGGGACAATCCCCAGCTCCGCGGGAAACCGGTCATTGTGGGCGGAACGGTGGAGAGCAGAGGCGTGGTGTCCACCTGTTCCTACGAAGCCAGGCTCTACGGCGTCCATTCCGGGATGCCCATTTCGCAAGCGCTCCGGAAATGCCCCGACGGAATCTTTCTGGGGCTGGATGGGCATCGATACATGCACGCCTCTAAGAAACTGATGGCGATTCTGTTCCGGTTTTCCCCGAAAGTCGAGACGGTGTCCATCGACGAAGCATTTGTCGACGTCACCGGATCACGCCGGCTGTATCCTTCCGAAAGGGAACTGGCACAGGCCGTTAAGCGGGCCATTGTGCGGGAACTGGGCGTTACGGCTACCGTGGGGATTGCGCCCAACAAGATAATGGCTAAAATTGCATCCGGGTTGAACAAGCCGGACGGACTGACCCTCATTCAGGCCGATGAAATTGCTCAAAAACTCTATCCTCTTCCGGTGACCGCCATGTGGGGGGTGGGAAAACGCACGGCCGAAGCGCTTTCCCATTTGCACATTCAAACCCTCGGAGACCTCGCGCGCGCGCCGGAGGAGAGGCTCAAAAAGGTGTTCGGCAGGAACGGCCCCGTGCTGGTCCGGCTGGCAAGGGGAGAATCGGACTCACCGGTTCTGGCCCCTTCGGAAATTCCCGCTGAGAAATCGGTCGGACACGAGCACACGTTTGGTAAAGACATCGATCGGAAAGAGATTCTGCTGGGGGAACTGCTGCTGCTTTCTCAAAAAGTGGCCCGGAGGCTGAGGCGGAAACAGTTTCAAGGAAAACGCGTCACGTTGAAATGCCGTTTTGAGAATTTTGAGACCCACACGCACCAGATGACATTTGCTGCTTTTACCGATTCCGAGGACCGCATTTATCAGGCCGCCTGCCAGTTGTTTCAGGAGAGAATGCTCCCGGGACGTAAAATCCGGTTGTTGGGGATTTCCGTCTCTCAACTGACAAGAGATGTTCAACTGGACTCCTTCAGTGCGTTCGATTTTCTGACCGGACGGGCCCGGAAAGAAGCCCGCCTGTTTCCCGTGATTGATGAATTAAAGGATCGCTTCGGCGAAGGGATCATCTGGCGCGGTTCGACCCTGCCTGTTTTGCAAAACCGTTTTTAAATCACCGACCTTTTACTTGTTTTCCAATATTTTTCTTGACTTTTGGCCTAAAATTAATTATAATTATAACGTTTTATTATTTTTTCTGTTACTGAAATTATTTCGCTTGCCTTTCAAATCCCGCTTCAGGCGGGATTTATTCAATTAGGGAGAAGTAAATTTTGGAACTGAACATTATTTTACCGGATGGACGCGAGCTTGCCGTTCCGGAAGGAAAGACAGCCGGTGAAATTTTAAAAGAATTTGCACCTAAATATCTCAAAAATGCCGTTGCCGTTCGTCTAAATGATGAAGTGCTCGATTTAAACCGTCCGCTGCACACGGGAGGCAAATTGAGTGTGTTGACGTTCGATGATCCCGAAGGGCGGGAGATCTTCTGGCACAGCTCCGCTCATTTAATGGCACAGGCCGTTAAAGAGTTGTTTCCGGATGCAAAGCTGGCGATTGGTCCGCCCATTAAAGAGGGCTTTTATTACGATATCGATATGGACCGGACGCTGACCCCGGAAGATCTTCGGGAAATTGAAGCCCGGATGCAGCAATTGGTAAAGGAAGCTCTGGAAATTATCCGGGAAGATCTGCCGATAAATGAGGCGGTCCGGCTTTTCAAGGAAATGGGAGAGGATTACAAAATTGAAATTCTCTCTGAAATAGAAGATGATTCGGTCTCTGTGTACCGCCAGGGAGATTTTGCCGATTTGTGCCGGGGGCCGCATCTGCCCAACACCCGCGCCATTAAATATCCCAAACTTCTGAGTATCGCCGGTGCGTACTGGCGGGGAGACGAACACAATAAAATGCTCCAGCGCATTTACGGCACCGCTTTTCCCAAGAAAAGTTTGCTGGAGGAGTATTTGAATCGCCTCGAAGAAGCCAAACGGCGCGATCACCGGAAGTTAGGTAAAGAGCTGGATCTGTTTTCGATCAACGAAGCCGTCGGGCCCGGCCTGATTTTATGGCATCCGAAAGGGGCGTTTATTCGGAATGCCGTCGAAACCTTCTGGCGGGAGGCGCATTTTAAAGCCGGATACGATTTGTTGTACACCCCGCACATCGCCAGACTGGATCTCTGGCGAACCAGCGGGCATCTGGATTTCTACCGCGAGAGCATGTTTTCGCCCATGCAAATTGATGAAGTGGAATACCAGCTTAAACCTATGAACTGTCCGTTCCACATTCAGATTTACAAATCGCAATTGAGAAGTTACCGGAATTTACCGCTCCGCTGGGCCGAATTGGGCACGGTGTACCGTTACGAGCGTTCGGGTGTGCTGCACGGTTTAATGCGGGTTCGGGGGTTCACGCAGGACGATGCACACATCTTTTGCCGTCCGGATCAGATTGAGAGCGAAATCGTGAGTGTACTGGATTTTACGCTTTTCTTTTTACGGACGTTCGGTTTTGAAAAGTTTAACATCTATCTCAGCACTCAGCCTGAAAAATTTGTGGGCACGCAGGAAAGCTGGGAAATTGCAACAGAGGCTCTCAGGAGAGCATTGGAAAAGAAAGGCGTGGCCTATCAGGTCGATCCGGGAGAGGGTGTTTTTTACGGTCCTAAAATTGACATCAAGATTCAGGACGTCCTGAACCGGGAATGGCAGTGTACCACGATTCAGGTCGATTTTAATCTGCCGGAACGGTTTAACGTCAATTACATCGGAGAGGACGGCCAATCCCACCGGACCATCATGATTCACCGGGCTCTTTTGGGATCGTTGGAGCGCTTTTTCGGTATATTGATCGAACACTACGGCGGTGCGTTTCCGATGTGGCTGGCGCCTGTACAGGCCGCTGTTCTGCCGATTACCGAACGGCATCACGAATACGCGGCAGGCGTGGCACAGGCGTTAACAAATGCGGGCGTGCGCGTGTTTACGGATGATCGAAATGAAAAAGTCGGGTACAAGATTCGTGAGGCCGAAACGCAAAAAATCCCGTACATGATCATCATCGGCGACAAAGAAGTCGAGCAAGATAAAATCTCGTATCGCAAACGACACAAAGGCGATCAGGGGCAAATTGATTTAAAAGATTTCATAGTAATGATTGCAGAAGAAATTGCTGCGAAAAAAATCACAGATTAAGGAGGATCTCTTATTAAAGAAAAAGAACAGGACCTTCGCATAAACGAAGAAATTACGGCACCCCAGGTTCGAGTGATCGATGAAAATGGTGAACAGATGGGGGTTATTTCGCTCGAAAAAGCATTGAAGTTGGCGGAAGAAAAAGAACTCGATCTGGTTGAAGTGGCACCCACGGCCCGGCCGCCCGTTTGTAAAATTTTAAATTATGGAAAATTTCGCTATGAAAAAAGTAAGCGGGATAAAGATCAAAAGAAAAAACAACATGTGATCATCGTAAAAGAGGTTCGATTACGGCCAAAGATTGGTGAACATGATTTTCTGTATAAAATGAAACATGCGCGGGAATTTTTAGAAGCAGGAAATCGGCTGAAAGTGACCGTCATGTTTCGTGGGCGCGAGATGGTTTACAAAGAGTTCGGCTACAAGATTATAAACCGTGTGGTTGAAGAGCTCTCAGATATTTCAAAAGTTGAAAAGGGGCCTGTTTCAGAAGGCCGGCATATTGTTTTATTTCTGACAAGAAAATGAGGGTTAATTATGCCAAAAATGAAATCTCAAAGAGGCGCTGTAAAGCGCTTTAAAGCGGTGGCTGGGGGAAAAGTGAAACGCGGACATTCCCATGCCAGCCATATTTTAACCAAAAAATCACCAAAACGGAAACGGAATTTAAGAAAACAAGATTTTGTGTCGGACGGTGATCGACACAGAATTAAGCGAATGATAGTGGCGTAGGAGGTAAAAATGCCAAGAGCAACCAATAATCCTGCTTCGAGACGAAGAAGGAAAAAAATATTAAAAGCGGCAAAAGGCTATTACGGCAGAAAAAGCAAAACCCTGAAAAATGCCAAAGAGGCTGTTGAACGATCGATGCTTTACGCTTATCGTGACCGGCGCAATCGAAAGCGTGTGTTTCGGCGTTTGTGGATTACGCGGATTAATGCGGCGGCCCGTTTGCACGGATTGTCTTATTCCGGATTTATGCACGCGTTAAAGGGACAGGGTGTTGAATTGGACCGGAAGATCCTCGCAGAAATGGCTGTGAACGATCCGGAAGGATTTGGGAAATTGGCAGAAATGGCCAGGCAGTAAGGGGTTGATCCACATGGCCTCCGACGGAAATGCCGCAATCGATGAACTGCAGGTGCTGCGCACACAATTTTTATCCGAATTAAAGGACTGCAGGGATGAAAAGTGTATCGAAGCGGTTCGAATTAAATACTTGAGCAAAAAAGGCCTGCTGCCCGGGAAATTTGCGCTGTTGGGAAAACTTTCACCGGAAGAACGCCCCAAACTGGGCCAAGAACTCAACCGGCTTAAGACGCTGTTTCAAACATCTTTAAAAGAAAAATTGAAACAGATTGAATTTCAAAAGGCCCGGGCATCGAAGATTGACATCACGCTGCCGGGGGACAGGGATTATCCGGGTAAAAAGCATCCTTTGCTGCAGGTGCTGGATGATATTAAGAAAATATTTTCAGAAATGGGTTTTTCGATTGAAGAGGGGCCTGAAGTTGAAAGTGATTATTACAACTTTGAAGCCCTGAATATTCCGAAAGATCATCCGGCAAGGGATATGCACGACACATTTTACCTGCCCGGCGGTTATTTGCTGCGCACGCACACATCGCCTGTTCAGATTCGTGTGATGGAACAGCAGAAGCCGCCCATCCGAATGATTGCGCCCGGACGCTGCTTTCGAAAAGATACGCCCGATGCGAGCCACTCCCCGTTTTTTTATCAGGTGGAGGGACTCGCAGTAGATCAAAATATCTCTTTTGCAGATTTAAAAGGCGTTATTGCGGTATTTGCCCGCAAAATGTTCGGCCGGGATGTGAACATTCGTTTTCGTCCCAGTTTTTTTCCGTTTACGGAACCCAGTGCCGAGTACGATTTTACCTGTGTGATTTGCGGCGGGAAAGGCTGCCGTACCTGCAAAGGGACCGGCTGGCTGGAAATCTCCGGTGCTGGGATGGTCGATCCGGAAGTCTTTAAAGCGGTCGGCTACGATCCGGAGCGGTACACCGGCTACGCATTCGGCATGGGCGTGGAGCGTTTGGCCATGTTGAAATATCAAATTGATGACATTCGTCTTTTTTACGAAAACGATCTTCGGTTTCTGGAACAGTTTTAATAGGGCGGCATCGTGAAAGTTTCATACAACTGGCTGAAAGAATATGTTGATTTTGATTTTTCTCCCGAAGAACTGGCCCATCGGTTGACCATGCTGGGGCTTGAGGTGGAATCTGTGACGCCGTTGAATCATGATTACGGAAAGTACACCATTGCACAAAGGGGGGGAGATCTGGTGGCAATCGGCCCATCGGGCGAAATTGCCACAGCCGGAAACCTGTTTAATCACGAGGATGCCGCACCGGTTCCGTTTCCCGGGACGCGTGTCGGAAAAAGTGCGGCCGATTATCTGCCGGAGGCGGATACGATTTATGACGTGTCGGTGACGCCGAACCGCCCCGACTGTTTCGGTATTTTAGGAATTGCCCGTGAAATTTCAACGGTCACGGGGAATCGCCTGCGAATTCCGAATCCGGCTGTTCAGGAATCATCCGAAAAAACGGAAACTTATATTTCCGTTGATGTTCAAGATCCGGAAGGATGTCCCCGATATTCTGCCCGGGTAGTTAAAAATATAACCGTCGGCCCGTCCCCGTATTGGATGCAGTACCGGCTTTATTCGGTGGGTATTCGGGCCATCAGCAATGTGGTGGATGTGACGAATTATGTGCTGATGGAATACGGGCATCCGCTTCATGCGTTCGATTTCAGTTTGCTGATTCAGAATAAAATACAGGTGCGCCGTGCAAAGGCCGGTGAACGTTTTGTGACTCTGGATGGAAAAGGACACACATTAGATCCGGACATTCTGCTCATTTGCGACGGCGTGCGTCCCGTGGCGCTTGCCGGAATTATGGGCGGCTTGAATTCGGAAGTGAAGGAGACTACAAAGGATATCCTTCTGGAGTGCGCCTACTTTGATCCGATGGTGATTCGAAAAGGCGCCAAAAAACTGGAAATCTCATCCGAGTCTTCGATGCGGTTTGAGCGGGGCGTGGACCCGAACGGCACCATCGCCGCCATCAACCGCACGGCTCAACTCATTCAGCAGACGGCGAATGGGGACGTGCTGCAGGGCATCGCGGATGTTTATCCGCGGAAAATAGAACCGGTTCACATTCAGTTGCCGAAGGCTGATATCAGGCGTCTTTTGGGTGTGGATATCGATTCCTCCGAAACGGAGTTTATTTTAACACATCTCGGATTAAAGCTTTCGCAGAAAGAGGATCGGTTCGAGGTCGATGTGCCGACGTTTCGTCCGGATTTGACCCGCCCGGTGGATTTGATTGAAGAGATCGCCCGCGTGTACGGATACGATAAAATCGAAGAAAAAAAGAGCAGCGAGATTGTTCTGAACGATCATGTGAACACGCGGGAAAAATTCGTCAATCTGGTGCGGGACATTTTGGTCGGTCAGGGATTCAAAGAGATTCTGACCAATTCGATGATTCCGTCTAACGACGACGTGTTGAAAGAATTTCCGGAAACAGATGTTCGGTTGACCAATCCGATCAGTGAAGATATGGCTGTACTGAGACCCACGCTGCTGCCGGGTTTGCTTCGTATTGCGCAGCGAAATATCTTTCGGCAATTGCCGAATTTCCGTTTGTTTGAAATCGGACGCATTTTTCGTAAAACTGAAAAAAACGGCCGTCCGGAGGAATCCCTTTACCTGGGAGGCATCCTTTCCGGAATGGCCCGTCGGGAGCACTGGTTTCATAAATCCAGAGCGGTTGATTTTTACGATTTAAAAGGCTTTACAGAGGTTATTTTTGATCAATTAAAATTTGGCAATTTAAATTTTTCTGAAACGGAACACTGGGCATTTGATAACCCATCCGTCCAAATCGAGAGCGGCGGACAAATCCCGGGTTATCTTGGAAAGATTAAGGAGGCATTAAAGGAACGACTGGATGTACCCAATGATTTATTTGCTTTTGAACTGAATTTAGACGATATTGAAGTGAAAATGGATTGGGTGAGGCTTTACAAACCCATTCCGAAATTTCCCACGGTACGGCGGGATCTGGCGCTGTTGGTCGATATCACGCTGCCTGTGGGAACTCTGATTCAAACCATCCATAAGTGGGGTGGGAAATATTTACAGTCTGTGGATGTATTTGATGTGTACACCGGAAAGCAAGTTCCGCCCGATAAAAAGAGTGTGGCGGTACGGCTGGAATTTGTGCCGGAAGAGCATACTTTCACAGAAGAAGAAATCAATCAAATGCAGTCGGTTTTGCTTGAAAAACTACATTCAGAAATTGGAGCTGAGCTTCGCCAATCGTGATCCATCGATAGCGGAGATGAAAATCTATGGAATTTTCCAATCTCGAAAAGTTAGAACAAAAACTCAACGCCTTTCTCGCGTGGACAGACAAATTGCAGAGAGAGAATGTACAGCTCAACGAAAAAACTTCTGAGTTGCAAATTTTGCTTCAGGATCGGGATCAGGTGATTCAGCATCTGGAAGAAGAAATTGTTCAACTTCGAGAAACTCAATATCTTACGAAGGAATATGAAGAAAAAGACGAGCGAATTCGTCAAAAAATTAATGAGATGTTGCATAAATTGGATCAATTGGAAAATTCAATATCTGAAGCATGAGTAAATCATGACGGAAGAAAAAAGAACGCTAAAAGTGAATATCTACGGCACGGAATATCCTATTCGCGGGCAGGCAGATGTTGACTACATTCTGAAAGTTGCCGATTATCTGGATCAGAAGATGCGGGAGATTGACCAGCAGCTTTCGCAAAAATCGGCGCTGAAAGTGGCAATTTTGGCTGCATTAAATATTACAGATGAATTATTCCGTAATCGGCTCGAAAAGGCAGAGTTAGTCGAAAAATATGAGAGAAAAATTCAGGAACTGTTGAATTTATTGGGCGATATTTCCGATTCGGAAGCATCTGTAAATTTTTAGAAATAAGTAATTATTGGGCATTGCCGAATAGTTACAAAAATTGTTAGATATTTTCCGTCCCCACTTGAAATAGTTTTGGAAGCACAGGCATTTCTGCGCCTGATTCCGGAGGTATTTTGGGCGGGGATTTTTTTTGCCGGGGAGTGCTTCATTTGAAGAAGGGTTGCTGTTTGCCATGAAGACACCCGGACACAATGAAAAGCCGTGAATTTTAGAAGATTTATTTTATAATCTTGGCGCCTTTATGACTTCGCGGCAAACACAGGCCAGAATCGTTATAAAAAATGCAGTGCCGTTCGGGCATGAAGCGAAAGAGATTTACTTTAATCTGAAAATGCACATAAATTGGGGGATGGATAATCGGAGGAAACATGAATGAATTAATGGTTCTTTTAATCGCAGGGATTGCAGCGCTGGCTTATATTTTGGGCTGGCTGACACGGGTCACGATCGGCAAACACAAATTGGCGGATGCCGAACAAATGGCCGAAAAAATTCTTTCGGATGCCGAAAATGAAGCCGAGGCTTTAAAAAAGACTAAAATATTAGAAGCAAAAGATGAATGGTACAGACGGAAGCAAACTTTCGAAAATGAGACGCGACGCCAGAAAAATGAACTCCAGCGGCTGGAAAGGCGGCTTTATCAGAGTGAGACAAATATTGATCGAAGAGCGGATCTTCTTAAAAAGAAGGAACAGGAATTTGATCAAACTGAACGAAATCTCAGAAATTTAAAACAGGAGCTGGATCAGAAAAATCAAGAGTTAAATCGTCTGATTCAGGAACAGAACCGGAAATTGGAAGAAATCTCCGGAATGACGCGCAGTGAGGCGAAGCAGATTTTGATCGATTCCATGAAGAAGGAGGCGGAGAGTGATGCGGTTCAGCTCATTAAAGAAGTTCGGGACCAGGCGCGGCTGACCGCACATCGTGAAGCGAAGGAGGTGGTCATTCAGGCCATTCAGCGGGCTGCCATGACCCATGCCGTTGAGACGACGGTTTCCGTCGTCCATTTGCCGGCGGATGACATGAAAGGACGCATCATCGGCCGTGAAGGCCGGAATATCCGGTCGTTCGAAATGCAGACGGGAGTTGAAGTCATTGTGGACGATACGCCTGAGGCCATTCTGCTCTCGGGATTTGACCCGGTTCAGCGTGAAATTGCTAAAATTGCCATGGAAAAACTGATTTCGGACGGGCGCATTCATCCGGGAAGAATCGAAGACGTGGTTGAAAAGGCGCGCACCGAGTTTGAAGAGAGAATTCAGGAAGTGGGCGAGCAGACCATGCTGGAAACCGGTGTGCACGGTCTTCATCCGGATCTGGTGCGCTTGTTGGGAAAATTGAAATACCGGACCACGTACGGTCAAAATGTGCTGCAGCACAGCATCGAAGTGTCGCATCTTGCCGGAATCATGGCCGCACAACTGGGACTGGATGTGCTTCAGGCCAAGCGGGCAGGATTGCTGCACGACATTGGCAAGACATCGGACAATTACACGGAAGGCACGCTTTCGGAAATCGGCATAGAGATTGTGCGAAAATACGGCGAGAATGCCATTATTCAGAATGCGATTGCCGCATTCGATGAAGATGTGCGCATTATTTCGCCCATTACAACGCTGGTTCAGGCTGCGGATGCCATTTCGAGTTCGCGGCCGGGCGCGCGCCGGGAAGTTCTTAAAAAGTTCATTCAGCGGTTGGAAAAAATCGAACGGCTGGCGAGAGAGTTTGAAGGCGTTGAAAAAGCTTATGCCATTCAGGCCGGCCGCGAAATACGGGTTATCGTAGATCCCAAGAAGATTTCAGACGCAGAAGCCGAAAAGCTGGCTATGGCCGTGGCCGAGAAGATTCAATCGGAAATGGAATACCCGGGGCAGATCAAAATTGCGGTTATTCGAGAGTATCGTGCCGAAGATTACGCAAAATAATTCGGAGAGGATTTATAAAGAAAGCAGGATAAATGGCATCAAAAAAAATATTTACCATTCTTTTTGTGGCTGATGTTGTCGGAGATTCAGGGATGGCCGTTTTTGAACGGCTGCTTCGCCCTTTACAGGAAAAGGAAAAAGCCGATTTTACAGTAGTAAACGGCGAGAATTTGAACAAGGGAAAAGGAATCCGGGAGAACCTGGCCAATCATCTGCTTCAAATGAATGTGGATATCATTACAAGCGGAAATCACATCTGGGATCGAAAAGAATCGGTGGCCGTGCTTCGAAGCAATCTGCTGGTGCTGCGTCCCGTAAATTATCCGTACGGAAACCCCGGGCACGGCAGCGCTGTTCTGGAGGCAAAAGACGGGACGAAGGTCGGGGTTATTAATGCGCAGGGACGCACGTTTATGATACCGATCGACGATCCTTTTCGGGTGGTCAATGAAGAAGTCAAAAAAATATCGCGGGAGACGAAGATCATTTTTATCGATATTCACGCCGAAGCGACTGCCGAAAAAATTGCCTTCGGCCGGTACATGGACGGAAAGGTCTCCGCGGTCATTGGAACGCACACGCATGTTCAAACAGCGGATGAGCGTGTTTTACCCAGGGGAACCGCCTACATTACGGATGCCGGAATGACCGGTTCTGCCGATTCGGTGATTGGGATGAAGACGGAAATTGCCATTCACCGGTTTTTGTACGGCACGCCCAGACAATACGAAGTGGCTTCAGAAAATTTGAAATTAAACGGCGTGGTTATCCGGATTAACCGGGAAAGCGGTAAAGCCGAGACCATCGAACGAATTCAAAAACCGTGAGGGATGACACATGAGCGCCATTATCATTGACGGGAAGAAGGTCGCTGAGGCCGTTAAAAGCGGTCTCAGGGAGAGGATCCGCCTCTTAGCGGAGAAGAAAATTATTCCGAATTTGACCGTTATTCTGGTGGGAGAGGATCCGGCTTCCCGGGTGTACGTCTCGATGAAGGAAAAAGCCTGCGATCAATTGGGGCTGCTTTCGGAAACCGTTCGGCTTCCGGATTCCGTCACACAGGAAGCCCTTTTAAATGCGATTCAAGAACTGAACCGGGACGCTTCGGTACATGGAATTTTGGTTCAAATGCCGCTGCCCGGTCACATCGATTCCCGCAGGGT
>BDTM01000050.1 GCA_002898015.1 bacterium BMS3Bbin03
AAAAACGATGTGGCCTACTACGTGCTGGCGCGTGCCCACCAGGAAGTGGCCAAAAAGCCCAAGTTTTTTAGAGGTGTACTGGGCCTGGGATGGGCCAGCCGCGAAGAAGCCCAAAAATTATTTGAAAAAGCGATTTCATTGAATCCGACTTTTATCATGTTCAATTTGGATTATGCACGACTATTGGTACAAATGAAAAAATACGACAAAGCAATTGAAATTCTGAAGAAGATTCCGTCGTTTCCGCGCCAGGATGAGGACGACCCTCAATATCGAAAAGAGGCCGCGGCATTGCTGAAAAAAATCGAGAAGAAATAAGGGATTAAATAAAGGATTCTTCGAGAAAACTGAGGATTGCGTAAAGATTTAGCCGTTCGAACAATTGTGTCCACCGGTTTAAGCGGCTAAATCTTTACAAATTTTTTTTGGGTTGATATACGAATGGTTCATTTGTTTTAAAGTAATCCGCACTCATTCGCAAATTCCATTCCATCCATATTCAAGTTTTTTCGTTTTTAAATTCTAAAAACCTTTCCCCAAAATTATTGGATTATTATGTTTATACTTGACTTTTTTAAATAGAATCCTTAAACTATTTTACATTTTTTTATGTATTCATCGAACAACCTATCAGGAGAACGAATATGCTTCTTTGGGGCATTCATATTGTAGATTGGCTGGTTATCATTGTCTATTTTATCGCCATGGTCTACATCGGAAAATGGGCGAGCAAACGGGTTGTGAACACAATGGATTTTTACCAGGGGGGACGCAGTTTTGGGAAAGTGCTCTTTTCCTTCCTGAATTTCGGAAATATCACAAGTTCGGATCAGGCGGTTGGGGTGACGCGGGAGATTTACAGGGAAGGGCTTTCCGGGCTCTGGTTTCAGAATATTGTATTGTTTATCACGCCGTTTTATTGGTTTAAATCGATCCTTCAGCGCCGTGCCCGTTATATGGCCGCAGGAGATATTTACATTCATCGATTCGAGAGCAATTTTTTAGGCGCGCTTTATGCCTTTTATATTTTAGTCATCGCCATGTACGGCGGGGCCATGGGCTATCTGCTCACAGGGAAAACCATGGAAGCGCTGATGGTCAAACCGCCTGCTCAGTACACCGTGGCGGAGAAAAAAAGTGTGGTCCTTTTTAAAGAATATAAAGTCCTTGAACAAAAACAGTCTTATCAAAAATTAGGCCCCAATGAACAAAAACGGTTTGATTATTTGCTCGATCTAAAGAAGCAGAATAAAATACATGCCTATATTTCATACCTGCCGCTGCTCCTATTTTACTTCATTTACGGTGCCATTGTGGCCTCGTACACAATTCTGGGTGGACTCTTTGCAGCCGTTATTACCGATGTGATTCAGGGTTTGCTAATCGTGTTTTTATCCATTGTGCTCATTCCCGTGGGCCTGATAAAAGTCGGAGGATTTGCCGGGCTTCATGCCCATATTCCGGCTTATTTGTTTGATCTCTTCGGCACCGCAGTCAATTCTCAATACACCTGGTACTTTGTGGCTGCAATGGCCACCGTCAATCTTATCGGCTTACCGCCCTCCGATTTTACGACAGGGGGCTCGGCAAAGGATGATATGTCCGCAAGAATGGGCATGATGATCGGCTCCTTTTCCAAGCGCTTTATGATGATCGGCTGGGCGCTTACGGGGCTTATTGCCGTGGCGCTTTACGCAGGGCAGCTTTCCGATCCCACCATGATCTGGGGCCACATGACCAAGGACTTACTGGGCGTGGGGTTTATCGGCCTGATGATTGCGGCCATTATGGCGGCCAACATGTCCACAATCGATTCACAAAGTCTCATGTGGTCCGCGGCGTTCACAAAAAATATTCTGCTTCCGCTTAAACCGAACCTCACCGAGAAAACACAGGTACTGGTCGGCCGCGGGGTGATTTTGATTGTTCTTCTGGCAAACGTCTATTTTGCAACCACAATCAATAATATTTTTGTGATGTTTAAATATATTCTTTCGGTGGGTACCATCATCGGGCCTTCTCTCTGGCTTGTTTATTTTTGGCGCCGCCTGAACACAAAAGCCGTGGTGACCCAGATGCTGCTCTCCATTCTCATAACGGTGATTGTTCCAAATGTCGTCCCTTCGCTTAATTTTGCCACACACAGTCAGCGCCTGACCCAACAGACGTATTCCAAAACCGTTGAATTTACAACAAAGGCGGTCGATGCCGATGTAAAAGCAGGCAGAGCCGATCATGTCGGTCAAAAAATCCGTAAAACGACCGTTTTACACCCGACTTCTATCTATTTTGAAAAGGTGGTCCACGAAAATCCGGAAAACCCTGATTCTCCGCTTGTCGGCATAGGGGCATTCCGGCCTCAATTGTTCTTTGTCTCTTTAATGGGCTTTCACTTAGAACATATGATCAGGCCTCAATTAGACACCATCTCTTTTGCATTCGACGTCATATTTCCTTTTATTTTGCTCTTTCTAATTGGATTCTTGACCCGTCCCAATTCTGAAAAAGTGCTGCGGGAATTTTATGCGCGTGTTCACACACCCGCCGTTGCCGACAAGGAGCTGGATGCCCGATTGGTGCAGGAAGCCGTCGACAACCCGGAAATCATCGAGAGAAAGAAGCTCTTCCCGGGAACAAGCTGGGAATTCTGGAAGCCCTCTGCTCTCGACATCTGGGGATTTGTGGCATCATGGGTCATAGTAGCCTTCATCATATTCTTATATTGGGTGCTGGTTCATATTGGAGCCTAAATTTTTCATCACATGCCATAAAAATATCTTGACAAAATCCATTTTTTGCCCTATATTTAAACCCGACAATAAAAGTCCGATTTATCTTTTTAAAGGCCTTAAATCGAATCGATGAGGAGTTTCTTGATGTGTAATCCACAAAAATTATTGGAAATTATCGACCTTCACGTTTCTATTGAAGATAAAAAAATTTTAAAGGGCATTAACTTAACCATTCACCGGGGTGAGATTCACGCCCTGATGGGACCGAACGGCAGCGGGAAAAGCACGCTCGCCAACGCCCTCATGGGCCATCCCGCCTACCGGGTCACAAAGGGAAAGGTTATTTTTAAAGGGCAAAATATCCTTAAGATGAGCCCGGATGAGCGTGCCCGATTAGGCCTTTTTTTGGCCTTCCAGTATCCCACCGCCATTCCGGGTGTCACGGTATCAAATTTCCTGCGCACGGCTGTCAATTCTGTAAGGAATGAAGAGATTAATGTGCTGGATTTTCACAAGCGTTTAAATGAAAAGATGAAAATGCTTGCAATGGATAAATCGTTTACAAAACGGTATTTAAATGACGGATTTTCCGGCGGTGAAAAGAAGCAAAGCGAAGTGCTGCAACTGGTCATGCTGGAACCGGAAATGGTGATTCTGGATGAAACCGACTCCGGCCTGGACATCGATGCCCTGAAGATTGTTTCTTCGGATATCAATAAGGTGATGAACGAAAATATGGGTATGCTCATCATCACGCATTATGTCCGTATTTTGCAGTACATCAAACCGCAGTTTGTTCACATTTTATTTAATGGGGAAATTGTTGAATCCGGCGATTATTCTCTGGCAGAACATCTGGAAGAAAAAGGCTATAATTTCATTATGAATGAAGAACAAAATTGATGCAAGAAATAATAAAAAATGCACAATTAATTTGCGCACTCTTGGAGGCTGATTGATGGCGGCTAACGAAGTTCCTAAAATTGGTTTGGATAAATATAAATACGATTTTAAAAATCCCGAAAATTATTACTTCAGGGTGCAGAAGGGATTGTCCCGTGAAGTTGTGCAGACCATTTCCGAAATGAAAAATGAACCGGATTGGATGCGGCAAATTCGCCTGCGTGCGCTTGAAATTTACAACAAGAAACCGATCCCGAAGTGGGGCGGCAATTTAGATGATATTGATTTTGACGATATTTATTACTACATCAAACCGGCCGAAAAAATGGGTAAAAGCTGGGATGACATTCCGCGGGACATCCGGGAAACATTTGATAAACTGGGCATTCCCGAAGCCGAGCAGAAATATCTGAGCGGCGTGGGGGCTCAGTACGAATCGGAAGCGGTTTACCACAGCCTGCGCGAAAATCTCAAAAAACAGGGTGTCATTTTCCTGGACATGGATTCCGGCCTGAAACAATATCCGGACCTGGTCAGGGAGTACTTCGGGACGGTCGTTCCGACCGGCGACAATAAATTCAGCGCCATGAACACAGCCGTTTGGAGCGGCGGCAGTTTCGTTTATATTCCGGAAGGTGTCCATGTCGACATCCCATTGCAAGCCTATTTTCGAATTAATGCGCGCAACATGGGACAATTTGAGCGCTCCTTAATTATTGCGGAACCGGGAAGCTATTTACATTACATCGAAGGCTGTACGGCACCCATTTATTCGGAGGATTCTCTGCACTCCGGCGTGATTGAAATCATTGTTAAAAAAGGCGCACGGATTCGCTACACCACCATCCAAAACTGGGCGCCCAATGTGTACAATCTGGTCACGCAGCGGGCAGTGGTTTATGAAGATGCCGTGATGGAGTGGGTGGACGGCAACATCGGCAGTAAATTGACCATGAAATACCCGGCGGTCTTCCTGAAGGGGCGCGGTGCCCGGGGCGAAATTCTTTCCATGTCGTACGCCGGAAAAGGACAGCACCAGGATGCCGGCGCGAAAGCCGTCCATCTGGCACCCGACACATCCTCCAATATCATATCGAAATCGATCAGCAGCAACGGCGGGCGGGCCAGTTACCGGGGTTTGGTGAAAGTCTCGAAAAATGCCGACCGGGTGAAATCAAATACGCGGTGTGACGCCCTGATACTGGATGACATCTCCCGTTCCGATACGTACCCGTACATGGAAGTCGACAACGCCACAGCCAGAATAAGTCATGAAGCCACCGTGAGCAAAATTGGCGATGAACAGTTGTTTTATCTGCAAAGCCGGGGACTGACGGAAAACGAAGCCATGGCGCTGATTGTCCGCGGATTTGTGGAATCGATTGTGAAAGAACTCCCCATGGAGTATGCCGTGGAACTAAACCGATTGATCGAACTCCAGATGGATGGATCGATCGGGTAAAAAACAATTCTTAAAAACGCAATTTGAGGGTTTAACAATAAAAGCGGTGAAATAAAGCGATGGAAACAATCTTAAAACAGGAAGAACTTTTCAAACAAACGGTAATGGAAATTTCCGAACAATTGGCCGAGCCGCAGTGGCTGCGGAAGCGCCGGCTTCGGGCGCTGAAGATTTTTAACCGGACACCCTGGCCGACCGGTAAAGAGGAAGAATGGCGAAAGACAAAAATCCTGCATTTTCAGAATGAGCGATATCCGGTGCCGGAGAGCGCCTTTTGGAAACCGGGCAAAAATGTCTTTACCCGCATTCCGGCACCCGTCAGTGCTTTTTTAGAAGAGGCTGCGCGGTACGCCGGCATTTTGGTTCAAACCGATGCTTTGCCGGTTCAGAAATATCTGGGCGAAGAGGAGGCCCACCGGCATCTTGTGATCGACGACCTCCCCACGGCCGCCCGAAAGTATCCGGAATGGGTGGAAGCTTATTTTATGAACCGGGTCATCACACCCGAACAGGGTAAATTAGAGGCTCTTCACGGTGCATTTTGGAACATCGGCGCCTTTGTACGAATTCCGGAAGGTTCGGCTTTTGAAAAGCCGATTCATATTGCTTACCATTTCACGGGCAAAGAACAGAGCCTTTATCCGCATACCCTGGTAGTAGCGGAACCCAACAGCCGGGCCACGATTATCGAAACGGTGACAACCGACGAAATGGAGGCCCCCGTTTTTCTCAATCGCCAGATTGAAATCTTTGCAGGAGAGGGTGCATGCCTGGATTACATGGTTATTCAGCTTGAACATTCGGCGGAAACCGTGTATTCGGCGTTTCGTTCAACATTGAAAAAGGACAGTTCCGTAAACTGGCGTCTGTTTTCATTTTGCGGGAAAACTTCAAAAACACATCTTGAAATCGATCTGGAAGAGGAGGGTGCAACTGCGGATGTTCAGGGAATTTTTTTGGGCGGGGATCACCAGCATTTGGATTTTAACACGATTCAGAAACATCTGAAAAGCCGCACACGCAGCACTCTTCTGCTGAAAGGTGCCGTAACAGGTCATTCCAAATCGGCGTTCCGGGGTGTGATTCATATCGATCCCAATGCGCAGAAAACCGATGCGTACCAGTTGAACAATAATCTGCTGCTCAGCAAAAATGCACAGGCCGATGCCAACCCGGTTCTGGAGATCGAGGCAAATGATATCCGTTGCACGCATGGCGCCACCGCGGGACAACTCGACGATTCGCAGCTCTTTTATTTGCAGACGAGAGGCCTGCCTCTGAAATTGGCCAAAAGACTTATTGTGGAAGGCTATTTTAAAACAATCGTCGATTTGCTTCCAAACGACACTTTAAAAAATGCCGTTTACGATGAAATCGGCCGAAAGCTGAATGACTAATGAGCCTAAATGCACAAAATGGAAAATAAGAAAATTATTGTTGCTTTTGAGTAAATTATTTTTTAAACTATCTGGTATTTAAAATGAGTGTTTATTTTTAAACTGTAAAAGGGTTACACACAATGGCACAGGAAAATTTGTCTGCCAGGAAAGCCGTACATTTTTCTTCCGGACATTCGATTAACCTATCCGCAATCCGAAAGGATTTCCCTGTTTTATCACAGATGATTAACGGCCACCCGCTTGTTTATCTGGACAATGCGGCATCCACACAAAAGCCCATGTCTGTCATACAAAAAATGCAAACCTTTTATGAACATGATTACGCCAACGTTCACAGGGGGGCGTATGAACTGAGTTCGAGAGCCACCGATGAATATGAAGAAGCCCGCCGGAAAATTGTCGATTTTATCAATGCCGCCGGTTCAAAAAATATCATTTTTACAAAAAATGGGTCGGAAGCCATTAACCTGGTCGCTTATTCCTGGGGAAGACACTTTTTGAATGAAGGGGATGAAATTGTTTTGACGGAGATGGAACACCACAGCAATCTAATTCCCTGGCAGCTTCTTGCGGAAGAAAAGGGGCTCACCTTGCGCCCGGTTCCCATCCGTGAGGACGGCACACTGGACATGGAGGTGTTAAAAAAGGTTATTTTCTCAAAAACCAAATTAGTCGCGGTAACGCATGTTTCAAACGTTTTGGGGACCATTAATCCGGTGGCGGAAATTGCCCGCCTTGCCCATTCTGTCGGCGCGAAGATTTTAGTGGACGGGGCGCAAAGTGTCCCGCACTTTTCTGTTGATGTTCAGGCTTTGGACTGCGATTTTTTCACATTTTCCGGACACAAAATGCTCGGGCCGACCGGTATCGGCGTTTTGTACGGCAAGGAAGAAATCCTGGAAGAAATGCCCCCCTTTCTGAGCGGCGGCGACATGATTTCAGAAGTGTGGATCGACCACGCGACCTGGAATGAACTGCCCTACAAATTTGAAGCCGGTACTCCCCCATTTGTGGAGGCCATCGGCCTTGGGGCGGCTATCGATTATCTTCAAACCATCGGGATGGATTGGGTTTGGGAGCATGAACAGGAACTCACACAATATGCCCTGGCTCAAATCAAAACCGTACCCGATCTGGAAATATTTGGCCCCACTGAAAATCGAGCAGGCGTGATCTCTTTTAAGATTGCGGATATTCACCCGCACGATGTCGCCACTTTTTTGGATCAGGAAGGGGTGGAGATCCGGACAGGCCATCATTGCGCGCAGCCTTTGATGAGACGGCTTTGTATTCCGGGTACAGCACGGGCCAGTTTTTATTTATACAATACATTTGAAGAAGTGGATAGACTCGTAGCAGCGTTGAACAAAACAAGGGAGTTTTTTAAGTAATGGCACTGGAAGAACTTTACCAGGAAATTATTCTGGATCATTACCGGCATCCGCGGAACAAAGGAAAAATTGAAGATCCCGACATTCATGAACACGCCACAAATCCGCTGTGCGGCGATGAAATCGACATTTCCGCAAAAGTTGAAAACGGCGTCATCAAAGAAGTGAAATTTTCGGGTCAGGGATGCTCCATCAGCCAGTCTTCCGCTTCGCTGCTAACCGAAGCGCTCAAAGGGAAAACTCTGGAAGAGGCCGAAACCTTTATTGCGGCATTCCGTGAGATGCTGGCCGGTCACGAGCTTCCGGAAGATACCGGCATCGATTTTGGTGAGCTTGAAGCACTGCGCGGGGTGACGAAATTCCCTGCTCGGCTTAAATGTGCCACACTCGCCTGGAACACCGCTCAGGAAGCGATCAAGGCCTTTGAAAAAACGCATTCAAATCACTAATATGGCGAAGTTACCGGAATTCTAAACAGCCGCAAAGTATTTCCACCATCCGTCTTTTTATTCCGTCTTTTAACAATCATATTTATTCCATCTTTCAATAATCGAACACGATCATTCAGAATTAAAAAAAATATTATATTTTTGAAATAATTATATTTTTCTCTTGACTCTGATTTTTAAAGCAGTAAATTATAGCCGTCCAAAAGGGACGAAATCGTTATGTGCAGTGAATTTTTAATGAAAGAGGAGGTTGTTTTATGGCCAAAGACAAACTGAATCCCTTTAAAATTGCTCAGCAGCAATTGGATGAAGCGGCTGAAAAATTAGGATTGGATGAAGCAACCCGAGAATTATTGCGATGGCCGGCCCGGGAAATCTGGGTGACGATTCCCGTTAAAATGGATGATGGATCCGTGAAAGTATTTCACGGATTTCGCGTCATGTACAGCAATGCCAGAGGTCCGGCAAAAGGCGGTATTCGTTGGCATCCCGAAGAGACGATAGACACGGTGCGTGCCCTGGCGGCCTGGATGACTTGGAAAACGGCTGTTGTAGACATCCCGCTTGGCGGCGGTAAGGGCGGTATTGTTTGTAACCCAAAAGAGATGTCGGATGGCGAAAAGGAACGTTTGGC
>BDTM01000051.1 GCA_002898015.1 bacterium BMS3Bbin03
AGGTGCCGCTATTTTGTTTCTGCTTTTTTCCATTTAATAATTGTAGATTATTCTGCAACCCGAGGACCTGTTGGAATGGCAGGGTTCAATATTTTAAACCCCCACAATATCCCCACGGTTGGGGCGATGCATTCGCAGGCAATGATTTATCCATTGGTCACAATTTTCGCCGTGGAATGCATCGCCCTTACGGAACGGATCGTTCGGATTTGAAACCCCACATATTCGAACCGATTGATTCGGGATGGGGTACCCGTTTTGTAGGGGCGGCCACACGTCGGGGCAACCACAAGGGTCGCCCCTACGGATCGGTCGGATTTTTATCATCGATATCCCATTTTAATGGATTATTGATGCTATATTCCCGGATGCGGTTCAATCGTCTTGCGGGGTTATCTCAATAGGTTCAATGGAATGGAACGGGTTGGGGCGATGCATTCGCAGGCAATGATTTATCCATTGGTCACAATTTTCGCCGTGGAATGCATCGCCCTTACGGATCGTTCGGCGAATTTAAAACCCGCCGTAATTGAACCGATTGATTCGGGACGTGGTCCCGGTTTTTGCAGGGGCGGGCACACGTAGGGGCAACCACAAGGGTCGCCCCTACGGGACGTTGGGTTATTTATCATCGATATCCCATTTTAATGGATTATTGATTCTATATTCCCTAATACGGTTCAATTACCTTGCGGGGTTATCTCAATAGGTTCAATGGAATGAAAGGGTTGGGGCGATGCATTCGCGGGCCATGATTTATCCATTGGTCACAATTTCACCTCGGAATGCATCGCCCCTACGGGACGGTCGGATTTTCATTTTTCATTCCCATTTTAAAGAAATTTCTTGACTTTTGCCGCGTTTTTGCATAAATTTATAAATAAATGAGCCGAAGTGGCGGAACTGGTAGACGCGCTACGTTCAGGGCGTAGTGTCCGTACGGGTGTGGGGGTTCGAATCCCCCCTTCGGCACTATTTTCGGCCGGAGTGGGAAGTTTTTGCCCACTTTAACTCCTAATGCCTTAATCGCGGGTCTCAAACTTCACCTTCATTTTTGCTAATCTTTTATTTTATCTTCAATTAAGGAAAAGTGTTTTTACAGAATGTTTTCATATATTTTGGCACAAGTCTTGCTTTTATTGAGACTGCTGTGAAAATTACATATCCGGAGATAAATATGAATAGCATACTCATTATTGATGACGAAGAAGATATTTTAAAGCTTCTCTCAGATGTGATCGAGGGTTGGGGACACCTGCCGATTATCGCGAGAGATGGGAAGGACGGGTTAAAGAAGTTTCAACAGGTTCCTGTGGATCTCATTCTCAGCGACATCAAAATGCCCAATTTGGATGGCATTAGCCTGCTGGAACGCGTTCGAAGCTCCGATAAACAGATTCCCGTCATCCTGCTGACAGGTTATCCTTCCGTGGATTCCGCTGTTCACGCCATGAAAGAAGGCGCTTTTGATTACATTACCAAGCCGGTCAACCTGGATGAATTGAAAATAAAAATTGACCGCGGCCTGGAGCGCGCCCGCATGAATGAATCCCTGCATTTCCTGAAAAGCATCAATTGGTCTCTGCTTATTTCAATACCCATCTGGCTTATTCTGGGAATCATTTTGGCGAAACTTTTGCGGTAAAGGATTCTCCGTTAAATTTTGCTTCTTCGCGAACATCAAATAAAAAAATACTGCGCTGCATTCAATCACCAACAGGATGCTTATGCGGCACCTGTCTGTTATCCGGATTAAGGAATTTCCAGCACGCACGCCCCGTTAATTTGACTCTCTTTCACCATTCGTAAGGCTTTGTTCGCTTCTTTCAGCGGAAAAATCACCACTTCCGAGTGAATCGGAATTTCTGCTGCAATCTGCAATAATTCTTCCGCATCTTCGCGTGTGGCGTTTGCGACGCTCCGTACGGTTCGCTCATGGTAAAGAAGGGTGTTGTAATCGATTGGTGGAATGGGTGTCATATAAATACCTGCCAGAGCCAGCGTGCCGCCTTTGTCCAGCACACGCAGCGCCTTGGGAACCAGGCCTCCGTCGGGTGCAAAAATAACCGAACTGTCCATTTTTACCGGGGGCGTGTCCTCTGCACGGCCGGCCCACTTTGCGCCCAATTTCAGAGCCAATTCCCGGTGCTCCCGGCTGCGTGTGAACACATACACATCACAGCCCCGGTGGAGGGCAATTTGAATAATCACATGGGCCGTGGCACCAAATCCGTACATCCCGAAGTTTTGCCCGGGTTTTAATTCACTTAATTTTAATGCCCGGTAGCCGACCACTCCCGCGCAGAGCAGCGGAGCGGCCTGAAAATCGGAGAACCCTTCGGGCAGAAAATAGGCAAAATCCTGGTGAATGATATGGTACTGGGCGTAGCCGCCATCCACCTGGTAGCCCGTGAATTTGGCCTGCTCGCAGAGATTTTCTTTCCCGGATTTACAATATTTACAGGTGCCGCAGGTTGAATGAAGCCAGGGCACCCCCACACGGTCACCGATTTTAAAACGGGCTGCCCCTACGCCGGACTGTTCCACAATGCCCACAATCTGGTGGCCCGGGATGAGCGGCAATTTGGACAGAGGTAATTCCCCTTCGATTTCGTGCAAATCGGTGTGGCACACACCGCACGCTTTTACCCGAATCCGAATTTCGCCGGAGCCCGGAACCGGATCGGGCACATCGACATAGTTTAACGGCTCGGTTTCAATCGGGGCCGGCGACGAAAACTGCATTGCTTTCATAGTAACCCTCCGTTTTTAGGCTATTACCGGCTGTATTCATCGTTTGCAGTCCTGCGGTATTAGTAGAGTAAAAACTGTTTTCTCAACGAAAGAAATTTCAAGAGCGCCGGTTTCTCTTCATCAAGAATTTGATTTACCGTCCATCCTTCTTGAATTTCCTTTTGAATTTTGTCCGTTCCCATCGCCCGTCCGAAGTTTTTTAAACGTTCTGTTTTAAAAATACCGGCTTTGGGATATAATTTGTGAAGTGTCACCAAAATGGTGATCTGAGTGCGAATGGGCAGGAAGCGCCGGTTATTTAAAATGTGAATCTGAACACCGCCGCAATTTTCTTCTGTAAAATAGGCGTAGTACGGCCGGAAATTCAATGGCCGGAAATAAACCCCGGGAAGATGAGCGTCATTCAACGCGTCTGCCAATTTCTGTGCGGAGACCCAGGGGGCACCGACTAATTCAAATGGCGTAGGAGTGCCCACACCCACGCTGATTGTCCCCAACTCGCCAAAACCGCCGGTTGCCGCCAAAAAATAGGGTGTATCTCGATGAGGCACGTGAGGTGATGTCGGTACCCACAACAGGCCGGTATCCTCGAAAATCATGTCCCGTTTCCAGCCTTCCATTTTAATGACCGTCAGTTTGGCGCCGATGCCGAAGGCTTTGTTGAACAGAGCCGCCAATTCGCCGATCGTCATCCCATGAACATAAGGAATCGGATAGAGACCGATGAACGATTGAAACGCGTCGTCCAGAACGGGGCCCTCTACCAGGAGTCCCCCCATTGGGTTCGGGCGGTCCAAAACAATAAAAGGGATGCCCTTTTCGGCGGCCGCTTTCATCGCAAGCGCCATTGTGTAAATGTAAGTGTAAGGGCGAACCCCGACATCCTGAATATCGAACAGAAGGACATCCAGAGAGTCCAGCATTTTCGAAGTTGGTTTGCGGGTTTTGCCGTAAAGGCTGTAAACAGAAATGCCGGTCTCCGGGTCTTTGTACGAGCCCACTTTTGCGCCCGCCGGAGAGTCTCCACGAATCCCATGTTCCGGACCAAATAAAGCCTTCAATTCTACACCGGGCTCCTGTAACAGAGCGGAAATGTCCGATTCATGCGAAGCCGTAATCCCCGTGGGATTCGAAATCAACCCCACCCTTTTCCCTTGAATCAAATCCAGGTGTCTTTCCAGCAAGACATCAATTCCGGGTTTGACGACCGGATGATACTGAGCCTGCAAACCGGCCGTCGTGAGCAGCAGCCCCAAAACAACGTAAAAGATATTTTTAAACATGTTTTCTCCGTTAAAAATGCCATCCCTTTGCCAAAACAGCTTCAACCGGAAAAAGCCTGGGGTTAGCGTAGCAATACAGGCAGCCGTAGGGACACGGGTAGTACCAGCCGATGTCCCAGCTTTCGGTGCAGCCGCAAAAAGGACGCTGTCCTTTGGCTTTACGAACGGAAGCCGTCTCCTGGGCGGGATGCAGCAGTGTGAACAACTGTCCGTCGATGCACTTCGCCTGCGAAAATCCTTCCATACAGCAGTAATGCACCCGGGCTCCGAACGAATGCGCCAGGCTTTCCAATCGTTTTGCTTCTTTTTTCTGCTCCTCGTCCGAAATCTCAACCGGCGAAAAGCCGTATTTTTGCAGGTGATTCGCCACTTTTGGGTAGATCGCCATCCAACTCACGGTTACATTACGAATTCCCTGCGGTAAAATCCTCCCGGCAAGTTCCGGGAAGAATCCGATATTTGAATAGAAATTTTGATCCGTGTCCTTTAAATGAACAATCGGATCAAACCGCCAGTGAACCCTGAGGGGATTTCCAACAAATTCGATGATTTCCGGAAGTCGCGTTAAAAGCTTCTCCGCCTTTGGAACGTAAGGCTCCAAAAATGTGCCGCCCATTCCGGTGATGGTATAATGCACGTAAATCTGATCGTAACGTTTAAGAACTTCCCGGACTTTTCGGTTGTTAAGCAGCACATTTGCATTTTTTGTCCACAGAACGAGGGTGTGCACTTTTTCAGGCGGGAGGCGATTTTCCAGAAAATCCGTGAGTTTTTTCGGAAAACATCCTAACAATTCGACGCGCCGGCTGGCTGAGATGACTCTTCGCACGGGTTTTATTTTTGCGCCCAAATGATTCATAACGTTTCACTGCAAATGTGCTGCACCTAAAAAGTGACTATTCCCAACGGCAGAGCAACCGCCCTTTTTTCGGCCATGCTTCGGGCAGCGGCCTCCGTAAATTCCATGTATTGCACACCATCGGAAAAGGTCGTGCGGGTTATTTTTTCCTGCCCCCGAATCGCACGAATAAACTCCTCTTCCACACGCCAGCGGCCTTCTTCTGCGGGCAGGATTTCAATCTCTTTCAGCCCGGGGTCACCCTTTCGTCCGCCGTAAAGTTTTCCTTCTGCAAAGCGCAGCGTGCCTTCGCTTCCAAACAGCGTCACCTCATCCGTCCCCCCTAATCCCTGAACCGCAGAAATACCAAAATGCGCCTGAGCCCCGCACGCCATTTCCGCCAGCACGTCGATTTGTTCGGGAACACGAACCGCGCGTAAGGTGCCGGTTTGGGGATCCGTCCTCATTTTAACAAATGTCTTTCCCATGGCCATGACCCGTATGGCTTCACCCACCCACCGCATAACGGCTTCGTACCAGATGCCGAGACTTAACACATTCAATCCGCTCAGGTTAAAATCCTGCCGCCAGGTGAGCGGTGCCTCACGATCCAGAAAAGCGCCGCGGCTTTGCACATCGATCGCCAGCACTTCTCCAGGATATCCATCTGCCAGCAGGCGCTTCACGACACGGTCGACCCGCAGCGTAAACGGGGACGGTACCACTTGTGCGATCAGGTGGGGCCTTTTCCGCGCGGCCTCCAGCATCTCATGGGCCTCTTTGGCGTTCATCGCCATCCGGGCCTCACACAGAACATGCTTATCTGCCTCGAGCGCCGCCCGTGTGACCGGCGCATGCAGGTCAGGCCACGTGCCAATGACAATGGCATTCGTATCCGGCGCTTCTACCAATTCCAACCAATTATCGTAAACTTTCGGAATCCCAAATTGCCGGGCCGCCCTCTCCGATGATTTTCTGCCCCGGTTGCAAACACTGATAATTTCGACTCCTTCGATGGCCTGCAAACCGGGTATGTGTTTCGCTCTTGTGTTGTCTCCGGCACCCACAATGCCCACACGAATGGGATCATTTTTCATTCATAAACTCCTTTTACATAATTTTTTCCAGGACAAACGCCAGCGTCAGCAAGACCCCAAACTGCATGTGAAGCCGAGCCGTCATGACATCCGCCGCGGCCACCCCCTTTTGACGGTTCCCCTCTTTGCTCTGAACAGCCTGAAGCACTTTAAACGCAGAAGGCAGAGACAAAAGCACCATCAGACTCCAAAGCGGCATAATTCCGCCGATGATCAGGCTGATTGTCAGCAGGTACGCCAGGGCGATCATTCCCGTAAAAACAGCCACCGAATTCTTTTCACCCAAAACCATCGCAAACGTCTTTATGCCCGCTGCGGCATCGTTGCGAATGTCACGGAAATTATTGGAATGAAGAATCCCTGTCACCAAAAGCGCGATCGGCAGGGACACCCACACAGGCAGCCAGCTTAATTGTCCGGTCTGGACGTAATCGGCACCCAAAACGATCAGCGGCCCGAACAACAGGAAAATACCCACATCCCCCAGGGCTTTGTACTTGTACTCGACCGGATCCGCTGTATAGAAAAACCCCCCCAGCATGCCGGTCAATCCAAGTACCAAAATCGGGATGCCCCGCACGGCAATCAAATACACACCGATAAGTGCCACCCCGGCAAATGCGGTCAGCCCGCCTATAAAGACGGCTTTCGGTCTCAGCAATCCTTCCACGAGTACGCCGCTTCCGCCGAGCGTCCCTTCCCGGTCCACCTGTTTTTTATAATCAAAATAATCGCCGATCAGGTTTGAGCCCGCATGCAAAAGCAATGCGCCCAATAGCGCCGCCAGAAAATACAGGGCGTTAAAATAGCCCCGGTACCAGGCCAATGCCGTGCCTAACAAAACAGGTGTGACCGAAGCCGTAAATGAAAATGGCCGGCTTGCGCGAAGCCACAATTTTGCCGATGCCATAGTGCCTCCCGATTTTGTTAATGGGCAAACTTTCACCCTGCATGATTCATGAATTTTTCAAACAATTATTCAATTTAACGAATTTTTAAATTAAAATCAAGTTAAGGTTCAGGAGAAATTTCTATTGCTATCCATCTAAAAACGTGTTATAATTAAAACACCGGCGCAAGATAACCCACAGAAGGGTTGAAACGGCTTATTAATTTGCGATATAATATTGAACTGGATTCCGGAGGAAATTGTTTTGAAACACATTCCATCTAAAAGAACCATCCCGATTGTCTTAATCGTCTCACTGGCACTGACTTTATTCCTAACCTGCGGCAAATCGAATCCATTGGAAAGGGTTAAGACATTGGAAAAAGAAGGAAAATTTACAAAAGCGGAAAAAATCGTTCGGAAAACGCTGGAAAAACAGGGCTCTTCACTGCCCGATTCAACCCAAAAAGCGTTACTCTGGGAGGCGGACCGGATGCACCGGGTTCGCCTGGACTACAAGTACACCCAAAAAGATATTCTGGAACAACTCCGGAAACGCATGGCAAATTTTAAAAAAGATGAATTTGCAAAATGGAAAAAGGAAGGCCGTTTCGACACACGCAAAATCGACGGGAAGACCTATTATATGGCCGCGAGCGTGAGCAATTTGTTCAAGCGCTACAAAGATTTGCGGGATCGCGAAGTGCCTCCGAAGGAACGCGCCCTTTACGAACAGGCATTCTGGAAAAATTACGCCTCAGAGCTCGTTGCCAGCCAGAAAACACCGGACAAGTATGTGCTTCCCCAGGATACCAAAATCACAATGACGCTTACGGTGAAGCCAAACGCCGTGCCGGCCGGGGAGACGATTCGCTGCTGGCTGCCCTACCCGCGGGCATATCCGTTTCAGACCGATGTTCACTTTCTGAACGCAACTTCCAGGCCGCTCTGGCTTGACCGGGCCGACAGCCCGATTCGATCCATTTATTTCGAGCAAACGGCTGTTCAGGATTCGCCGACCGTGTTTCAGGTCCAGTACACGTACCGCATGTATTCGGTGGTAATGAATCCGGATCCTGCAAAGGTCCTGCCGTACGACAAAACCAATCTGCAGGTTCAACAGTTTACAAAGGAGCAGCCGCCGCATGTGGTCTTTACGCCGGAACTGCGAAAATTGGCAAAGGAAATTGTGGGAACGGAAACCAATCCGCTGAAGCAGGCTAAACTTATTTATCTGTGGATTGCAAAGAATATTCAATACAGTTATGCCGCGGAATATTCCACGATTCCGAACATCAGCATGTTCACGTACAACCATCGATACGGCGATTGCGGTCAGGAAGCCCTTTTGTTTATCACCCTCGCACGCCTGCTGGGTATCCCGGCACGCTGGCAGTCCGGGTGGTACATCATGCCTCACGGCGAGACGATTCACGATTGGGCCGAGGCCTATTTTAACCCGTACGGATGGATTCCGGTGGAAGCCTACATGGGGATCTGGATCAATCAGTACACAGCCACTTACACTCCGGAACAAAAAGAAGCGCTTTTGAATTTTTATTTCGGCAATCTGGATCATTTCCGGTTGATCTTCAACAGCAATCAGGAGCAGAAACTTTTTCCGCCGAAACGCTATTTCCGCTCGGACAATGTGGATTTCCAGCGCGGAGAAGTGGAATGGAAAGGCGGAAATCTGTATTTTGACCAATGGGATTACGATTTAAAGGCGGAATTTCTTAATCCGTCGAAGTGAATTAATTTTTTAACAGGATTGATTTTGATATGAAACTTGCCGTGTACCAATTCGAACCCCTATTTGGGGATATTGAAGCCAACGTGCAAAAAATTGAGCACGCCGTAAATTCCGTCGAATTTGATCTTCTGATTCTTCCGGAACTTTGTACAACGGGCTACCAATTCAATTCGCATGAAGAAGTGGCCGGCCTCTCCGAAACCATTCCCGGCGGTCTCGCCTCGAAACGCCTCGAAACGCTTGCGGCCCGGAAAAATGGTTTTATCGCAGCGGGAATCGCAGAAAAAAGCGAAAAGGGATTCTATAATTCTGCCATTTTGGTCGGCCCCGAGGGTTACATCGGGAAATACCGTAAAATTCATTTGTTCGATGAAGAAAAACTCTTCTTCCTGCCGGGCAATCTCGGATTTCCTGTTTTTGACATCGAACAGGCCAGGATAGGTTTGATGATCTGCTTCGACTGGATTTTCCCGGAGGCGGCGCGGACGCTTGCATTAAAAGGAGCGGATATTCTCTGTCAGCCGGCCAATCTTGTACTGTCGTACTGTCAACAGGCGATGGTCACGCGTGCCGTTGAAAATCGTACCTTTATTGTTACCGCCAATCGAATCGGCACCGAAGCAAGAGGCGGAAAACCACCCCTGAATTTCACCGGAATGAGTCAGATTATCTCTCCGAAAGGAGAGAAGGTCCTGGGCTTTTCCGAAACCGAAGAAAAAATAAAAATCGTCGACATCAATCCGGAGGATGCCCACGACAAATGGATCACCCCCCGAAACCAGCTTTTTAAAGACCGCAGAGGGGAATTTTACGAGCTGTAATTACGCTTTTGGCTCATCGTGAAAATGCGTGCATTTTGATTCATTCAATCATTTTTTAAAAGTGATTTAAATGGAGATAGAATCATATTTTCATTGCCACGAATGCACGAATTAAAGATTTCAATAAACAGATTTTGCTGCATTCACACTTGATAGATTTTCCTGGAATTCAGCTCGTCCTCAATTAATTTTCGTTTCTCCTGAAAACCCTCGCGTCCCATAAAGGCATAGGTGGCTAATTTCCCTTCTTCCACACCGGGTTGGTTAAACGGATCAATTTCAAACAGTCTTCCGGTGTAGGCTGTGGCGATTTCCAAAATCATAAAAATCTGACCCAGTGTGAATTCACTCACAACCGGAAATTTGAACGTCACGTTGGGGCGTTCATGGCGCGTCATCGCCAGTTCTGTAGCTTTCTTTTCAGCGGAAATCAGTCTGTTCATGCTTTTCCCCGCCAGGTAATCGGTGGTCGGATCCGGTTTTTCAAACGGCGGAATTGGCACGGTTTCGGAAAAGGACTCGACTTCTAAAAACGCAAAAAGCTTATCGAAGGGACCCTCGACATATAATTGCACCTGTGAATGCTGATCGGTCACACCGAGCGCTTTAATGGGGGTCGGGCCTACATGAACGACCTCTTTTTTAAGATTCACTCTTTTGCCCAGACTTTCCGCCCACAATTGCCGGAACCAATCGGCGGTCCGGTAAAGACGGTCGGAATACGGCAGCATCACCACAGAGCGCTTGCCTTTCCGGTAGAGCAAATAATTGATTGCGCCAAACAGATAGGCCGGATTCTGCAGGAGGTCTTCGGTGCCGCATTTTGAAACCGCAAATCCGGCTCCCGAAAGCAGCTCATCCCCACTGAGTCCTGAGAGCATGGCCGGAAATAATCCGACCGGCGTTAAAACGGAAAATCTCCCCCCAACACCGGGTGTAATCGAAAAGGATTGGATGTGTTCATCCGCCGCCAGTTTTCGCAAAAATCCTTTCACCGGATCTGTAATAAAAACCAGGTGATCCCTGTATTTATTTTTCAAGGCAGCCTGCAGCCTGCTCATAAAAATCATAAAGGTAGAAATCGTCTCAGCCGTGCCCCCCGACTTGGTCACCACACTGAAAAGCGTTTTGGCCGGATCAATCACATCCAGCAGACCGGCAATTCGGTCGGGATCGATATTATCCAGGAAGAACATTCTGGGTGCATGACGGCGTTTTTCCGGCGGCAGAAGATTGTAAAACGGATGGTGCAGCGCCGCCTGAACCGCGATGGGCCCGAGTGCCGAGCCGCCGATTCCGATGTGCACGTAATTCTCGAATCTTCCGCGATTGGCTTCCACATAGTGCTTAATTTCATCCACGACTTCTTTTTCATACGGCAAGTTCATGAACGGCAGTTCCTTGCGCTCCCGCAGCCGATAAAAATCAAAGTGAATGTCACGGGTCCGATCCTGCAAAGCCTCGAGGTCCTGCCGGGCCAGGCCGTGGGTTTCTCCGATATTTTCCGACATCACATTGGAATAATCCAGCCGAATTTCTAATTTTTGTTTATCCATTTTGAACGAAACGCCTCCGTTATTTTGAATATGAATGACCGGTCACAACGTCAATATGATCGAATAAACCCTTAAAAAAAATCCCGGAAATAAATATTTTCGGGATTTTAGACTGAAAACAGCGTTTGACGGTGGTTAAATTAAACCTGTTCCGCCTGATCTGCTTTTTTATTGGCATTAATATATTTTCTTCCGATTTCGATAAATTCCAGATGGTCGCCTTTTTTGCGCACCTGAATCTGGCTGCCGTCCTGGAATTTTCCCTTCAGCAATTCCTCTGCCAAGGAATCTTCCAGATATTTCTGAATGATCCGCTTCAAAGGCCTGGCGCCGTTGACCGAATCAAACCCTTTGTCCACCAGAAATTCACGTGCACCATCTGTTAATGTAATATCAATTTCGCGGTCATCCAATCTGGAGAACACGTCATCCAAGACGATGTCCACAATTTTCATCATATCGAGCTTTGTCAATTGTCTGAAAACCACAATTTCATCCAGCCGATTAATGAATTCAGGATTGAATAGTTTCCGGGTCTCATCCATAATTTTGGACCGCATATTTTCGTAATCCGTGTTTTCATCGTGGTGGCTAAATCCGATTGTCGCGCCTTTTTGTGTACTCCGGACCCCCAGATTGGAAGTCATGATCAGAATCGTGTTTCTGAAATCCACCCTCCGGCCCAGACCATCGGTGAGGTGCCCTTCATCCAGAATCTGCAGTAAGATATTGAACACATCCGGATGTGCCTTTTCGATTTCATCAAAAAGAACAACCGAGTACGGATGCCGGCGAACTCTTTCTGTGAGCTGCCCGCCCTCTTCATAGCCGACATATCCTGGAGGCGCGCCGGTCAATCGAGACACAGAGAATTTTTCCATAAACTCGGACATATCGATCCGAACCAGTGCTTCCTCGTCTTCAAAAAGATATTCGGCAAGCACTTTGGCCAGATATGTTTTTCCGACGCCCGTCGGGCCGAGAAACATAAACGAACCAATTGGGCGGTCAGGATCTTTCAAGCCTGCACGTGTGCGTTGAATCGCTCTGGCCAAAATCTTAATCACTTTATCCTGTCCGATAAGATGCTTTTGCAGTTCCTTTTCCATTTCGAGCAAGCGCTGGGATTCCGTTTTGGCCACGCGCGCCACCGGAATGTTCGTCATCATCGAAACCACTTCGGAAATGTCCTTTTCCTGAACCACCGCAATAATTTCATCTTCGGCTTCCTGCCATTTCCGCTTTGCCGATTCCAGATTCATGTTCAGCCGTTTTTCTTGATCGCGCAGTTCGGCCGCCTTCTCAAATTCCTGGGCGCTGATGACCCGTTCCTTCTCTTTTCGGACCTGTTTGATTTTTTCCTCTATATCAATAATTTCTTTCGGCACGTGAATATTGGCCAGATGCACCATCGAACCGGCTTCATCCATCACATCGATGGCTTTGTCCGGAAGGAAACGGTCGGTGATGTAACGCTCGGACATTTTCACGGACTGACGCAAAGCCTCGTCTGTGAATTTAACCCGGTGGTGCTTTTCATAGCGTTCCCTTAAGCCCATCAGGATTTGAATGGTCTCTTCCACAGAGGGGGGATCCACCATGATCTTCTGGAAACGGCGTTCCAGCGCCCCGTCTTTCTCGATGTACTGGCGGTATTCATCGAGCGTTGTGGCGCCAATGCACTGGAGTTCCCCTCTTGCCAGAGCCGGTTTAAACATGTTGGACGCATCCAGCGAGCCGGAAGCGCCGCCGGCGCCGACAATCGTGTGGAGTTCATCGATGAAAAGAATCACGTCACGCGATTTGGCCAATTCATTCAAAACCGCCTTGATGCGCTCTTCAAATTGGCCTCTATATTTTGTGCCCGCCACGATGGCGCCCAAATCGAGTGTAACCACCCGCTTGTTGTGGAGTACGCGGGGCACCTTTCGTTCGATAATTCGTAATGCCAGTCCCTCGGCGATGGCGGTTTTTCCGACGCCCGGTTCACCGATCAGGACAGGATTGTTCTTTTTTCGGCGGCTCAATATCTGTGCCACCCGTTGAATTTCATTTGTACGGCCGATAATGGGATCCAATTCTCCTTTTCGGGCCAGTTCCGTCAAATCCCGGCCAAAATGGTCGAGTGCGGGTGTTTTCGATTTTTTATAACCTTCCTCCCGCATCGTCGGCGTCCCTTTAATAATATTATCCAGCTCCTCCCGAATCGCCTCATAATTGACGCCAAAGCTCATTAATATCTGCGCCGCCACGCCGTCCCGTTCCTTTGAAAGCGCCAGAAGCAGATGCTCCGTTCCGATAATATCGGATTTGTACCGTTCCGCTTCCACATAAGACATTTTGAGCACTTTTTCAGCGCGCTTGGTAAACGGAATATTGCCTATGGTCACAGTTTCCCCGGAGGACTTAACCGTTTCTTCAATCGCTTTTCTGAGTTCTTCCAGATCTATGCCCAAATTTTTCAGAATTTCGGCGGCAATCCCTTCTCCTTCACGCAGCAGCCCCAACAGGAGATGTTCGGTTCCGATGTAATCATGTCCAAGGCGTACGGCTTCTTCCCTGGAAAACTGAATCACCATCTGCACACGACTTGAAAAATTATTTCGCATCATTTAACCATCTCCAAATCTTTCGCCAGCAAAATTCCCATCATTTTACATCCTTTATATTTTTCATTCCATTGCTTTTATTTAAAAATTCAATCTGGAACGGATAAATTCCATTCGGAATATATCCCGTTCCAGCGGTTTCATACCGCGGCCGGCTATTTTTTGAATATGCTCCGGCTGAGTTTGAACGAGCAAATCATTTAACGTTTGATGATCGATTTTCGGCAGCAATCCGGTTAAAATTCCTAACTTCAATGTCGAAAAATGTTCAATAAATTCGTAGGAGCTCATGATCTTCGCCCGTTCCAAAATGCCGATAGAACGAAACACCCGGTTTTCAAGATGAATCCGATCTTCTTCTAATAACTCCTGACGGGCCGCCCGCTCCTGTTCGATGATTTCCACCGCCGTCTCTTCAATATCCTCTAAAATCCGCCACTCCGTCCAGCCCAGTGTGAATTGATTGGAAATCTGGTAGAGGTGGCCGACCACATCCGACCCTTCTCCATAAAATCCCCGTACAGACAGACCCGAAGGCGGCTTGTTTCTTAAAACGGAATCCAGCCGTTCCATCATCGCAAGCGCCGGCAAGTGCACAAAGAATGAGACCCGCAAGCCGGTTCCCGTATTTGTGGGACACGCCGTTAAAAAGCCCAATTCCTCTGAAAACGCATACTCCAAAACACTTCCGAGTTGCCGGTCGATTTGTTCGGCACGATCCCAGAGCTCTTCAAGCCGAAACCCGGATTCGAGCGCCTGAATCCGCAAATGGTCTTCTTCATTCACCATCAGGCTCAGGCGGTCTGTTTCATCCAGCACCAAACCCGTCGGAATCTTTTTCATCACAAATTCCGGACTGATCACATGCCGCTCAGCCAAAATCTGGTGTTCCGTATTCGACAAATCCCCCATGTCCAAGAACAGGGCATTTTCAAGAAAATCGACGCTGGAATAAGCCGTTTCCACCTGCCGAAATATCTGCTGCAAAACAGTATTCGCGGCCCTATTTGGGAAGGGCGTATCCCTCAAATTCCGTGCTAATCGGACACGACAAGAAAGAACAACGTCAGAATCAGGTGCTTTGCAATTTAACCAGGGAGGTGATTTAAAAACAAGATTGTCAAAATCCAGCGCCATTGGAAAATGCCTCTTTCATTTCATTTTAAATTTACACGAAAAATAACCCATTTGCAAATAAAAAATAGGTTAATTTCGCCCGCGCCGGATATAAAACACCCTTAACCCTTATCGGCCAAAAATCCCAAAAATGTGAATTGAAGTGAGAATACGGCCGGCGGTCAGTTTTTGGAAACTTTCCCCTGCAATTCGCGAATTTGATCGCGCAGCCGGGCTGCCTTTTCAAATTCTTCGTTTGCAATCGATTTTTTGAGGGCTTCTTTTAATTTGGAAAGGTTTTGAATGATGGGCTTCCGCTGGCTGACGGGGCGGCTGCCAATGTGGCGGGCGTTTCCATGGATCTGCTTAAGCACTTTTACAATTTGATCATGAAAAACGTCGTAGCATTTGTCACAACCGAGTAATCCCGTGCGTTTGAATTCATCCCAGGTCGCTCCGCAGGACGGACATTTCATTATAGAGGGGTGGCGTTCTGTAATAGCCAAGTCTTTTTCCGAGACATCCAGCATAAGATTATTGAACAATTTGGGCAGTTGTTTCATGGCGTTATCAAACCCCATCGAGAGGGCGCATTCCTCGCATAAATAGATTTCTTTCTGCTTCCCACTGATAATCTGGGCAATTTTTACGGTGGCTTGTTTTTTAAGACATTTCTGGCAAAGCATTTTTACTAATCTTTCCGGTTTTGAGAAATTTCCTGTTTAACCCGCCCGTCAAACAGTTCAATGATCCGGTCCGCCATTTGAGCCAGCTCATGATTGTGTGTAATGATGACAATGGTCTGCTTTTTCCGGCGATTCAAATTAAAAAGCAGGTCGTGCAGCGCCCGGCTTGCTTCCAAATCCAGATTTCCCGACGGCTCATCAGCCAGAAGAATCATCGGGCTGTTCATAAGCGCCCTGGCCACCGCCACGCGCTGCTGCTCACCGCCGGAGAGCTCATTGGGCTTGTGTTCCAGGCGCTCGGCAAGATCGACTTCTTCCAAAAGCCGTTCGGCTTTCTTGAAAATTTCATCCCGGTGAGCATTTCCTCCGATAAGCCCCGGCATGGCCACATTTTCAAGCGCTGTAAATTCCGGCAGAAGATAGTGAAATTGAAACACAAATCCCACGGTCTGATTTCGGAATTTTGCCAGATCCACGTCATCCAGGTCAAACACGGCTGTTGAATTAATCGTGACTTCACCGCTCGTGGGACGGTCCAGGGCGCCTAAAATATGCAGAAGCGTGCTCTTTCCGACCCCCGAAGGCCCGACAATGGCAAGGGTCTCTCCGTGCCGGAGGCTTAAATCAATTCCCTTAAGCACGTGAATCTCCGCTACACCCATTTTATACTTTTTATGAATCGATTTTGCCCGCAGAATTACTTTATTCAAAATTTAAGTCCTTAAGTTAATTTCCGGATAAACACAATTACTCGTACCGGATCGCCTGTACCGGATCCAGTTTTGAAGCTTTTTTGGACGGGTAAAGCGTCGCAAAAAAACTCAGCAAAATAGCCGCAGCCCCGATCATCATAAAATCGGTCGTCTTCATATAAATCGGCAGCGTGTTAATGAAATAGATGTCCGCCGGGAGCGAGAAGAACCGGTAGGTCTGCTGAGACCAGCAGAGTACGTACCCAATAATACTCCCCAGAATTGTACCGATAATGCCGACGACCAGCCCTTCGTAAATGAAAATTCGCATGATGCTGGAAGAGGTCGCCCCCATCGATTTTAAAATGCCGATTTCCCGCGTTTTTTCCATGACAATCATAATAAGCGAGCTGATGATGTTAAAGGCGGCCACCATGATAATCAGACTTAAGACGATAAACATGGCCCATTTTTCAATTTCCATCCACGAAAACAGCGTTTTGTGCATGTCAAACCAGGTCAGCGTATAATACGGATAACCCAGCATCTTATCGATTTTTTTCGCCACATTATTGGCCTGATACATGTCGTCCAATTTTATCTCGATTCCCGAAACCCGATTCTTCATTTGAAATAACTGTTGGGCCGATTTGATGGAGACATAACCGTAAGAGTCGTCATATTCAAACATCCCGCTTTCGAAAATTCCCGCCAGACGAAACTGCTTTACGCTTGGCGGAGAAAAGACGGATGTGGTCATGCTCGGACTGATCGCCGTAATTTTGTCTCCGACGACAAGCGCTTCCAGGCGGTCGTCTATACTCCGGCCCAGAACAATTCCGGGAAGCGGCTTTGTGTCCTCAGGCCCCTGGACCATTCCCAGATTCAAGGTGCCGTAAATTATATTTTTCCCCAAATCCGAAACGGTTTGAATGCGTTTTTCATCCGTCCCTTTTAGAAAAAGGCCTTCCACATTTTTCCCGGATTTAATAAGCGCTTTGCCGAGAATGTACGGAGAAGCACCGGTCACATGTTTCAGTTTTAACACTTTATTGAGAATTTCCTGCCAATCCTGGATTCCCTGATTGTGGAACGTACGGACTCTGATGTGGGCATCGAACCCGATAATGCGGGAACGGACTTCTTTCTCGAATCCATTCATCACCGAAAGCACAATGATGAGAGCCGCCACACCAATGGTCACGCCGCCAATGGAAAAATAGGTAATGAGCGAGATAAAACCCGTTTTCCGCTTGGCCTTTAAATACCGCCGGGCGATAAAAAATTCATAGGACATCGAATAAAAACCTTATTGTTAAATTTATCCTGTTCGTATTTCTCATTATTTCTAATTTCCGTACCGAATTCTTTTTTTAATCTTCCGCTTTCAACTGTTCCGGGCGCATTTGCGGAAAGAGCAGCACGTCCCGAATGGACGGGGAATCGGTTAAAATCATGACCAACCGGTCGATGCCGATGCCCAAACCCGCCGTGGGCGGCATTCCGTATTCCAGCGCCCGCAGGAAATCTTCGTCGAGGACCTGTGCCTCATCATCTCCGGCACTGCGCAATTTCATCTGAGCTTCAAAGCGCTGCCGCTGGTCGATGGGATCGTTTAATTCCGAAAAAGCATTCCCGATCTCTTTCCCGGCGATGTAGGGTTCGAAGCGCTCCACTAAATTCGGATCGTCGCGGTGTTTCTTGGCCAGCGGTGAAATTTCAATCGGAAAATCCGTAATGAACGTGGGCTGAATCAATTTGGGCTCCACATATTTGCCGAAAATCTCGTCGATAATTTTGCCCCGGGTCGGGAGCGCCTCCACATCTATGTCTAATTTCTTCCCGATTTCACGCACCTCATTTTCAATTGTTCCATATAGATTAAAACCGGTTTCTTCTTCGATCGCATCAAACATCCGGATGCGTTTCCACGGGGGGGTCAGGTCAATTTCATTCCCCTGATACACAATTGTTTTCGACCCGGTTATTTTTTCGGCGATTGTACTAATCATCTCTTCAACCAGGTTCATCATAAAATAATAATCCTCATACACCACATAAAGCTCCATCTGGGTAAATTCAGGATTGTGGAAACGGTCCATGCCTTCATTTCGAAAATCTTTCGCAAACTCAAAAACACCGTCAAAGCCGCCCACAATGAGACGCTTGAGATAAAGCTCATTTGAAATTCGTAAATACAGCGTCATGTCCAGCGTGTTGTGATGGGTTACAAAAGGACGGGCGAAGGCACCGCCGTAGACCGGCTGTAAAATGGGGGTTTCCACTTCCAGATAACCCTTCTCTTCCAGATAACGGCGCATGGTTGAAATAATTTTGGACCGCCTGACGAAAACATCCCGAACCTCAGGATTCACGATCAGATCCACATACCGCTGCCGGTAACGCAATTCTTTGTCCGCAAACTGATCATAGATAATTTTCTTTCCGTCTTCCACTTTTTCCTTGACAATCGGCAGGGGACGGAGGGTTTTTGAAAGGAGGGTCAACTCTTTTACAACAATTGAAATTTCTCCCGTGTGTGTTTTAAACACGTCACCTGTGACGCCAATCCAATCGCCAATATCCAGCAGCTTGAAGATTTTGTAGGGAACTTCGCCCACGTTATTCAGACGCACATAAATTTGAATGCGCCCCCCGGAATCCATGACGTGCGCAAAACTGGCTTTTCCCATTTTTCGCAAAGCCATAATCCGGCCGGCGATCGAAACCGCCTTCCCTTCCATTCGATCAAAATTTTCAATAATGTCTTTTGAAAAATGGGTGCACTTAAATTTATAAGGATAAGGGTTTACGCCTAATTTTTTTAATTCATCGATCTTCTGGCGGCGAATTTTCACCAGTTCATTTAATTCTTCCTGCCGCGCCTGTTCCACATGTTTCTCCTTCATTCACTTTTCAAGAAATGTTTTATTTTCGTATTGCATTTGTCCGATCATGCCTGATTCCAAAAAAAAGCTAAATCGCTTTGTTCTGATTCTCGTACACTCTCGGCACCCGATTTGATACCCAGCACGTCACTTCGTAAGGGGTTGTGTTCAGTTTGCGGCAGATATCGTACACACTCACTTCTCCCCGGGCGGTTCTGCCGAAGAGCACCACATCGTCCCCCACCCGGACAGATGCCCCGGGCCCGGCATCGATTATAATTTGGTCCATGCACACCCGCCCTGCAACCCGGTATTTCTGCCCATGGATCAGCACCTCTCCCCGGTTGGTCAGCAGCCGGTTGTAGCCATCGGCATAACCGACCGGAATGGTCGCAAGCGTTGTCTTATGGCGGGTGATGTACTTTCTGCCGTAGCTGACACTTGTCCCCTCTTCAACCTCCTTCACGTAAAGCACCTTCGATTGAAACGTCATGGCCGGTTTGAGCGGCACGCTCTCTGTCGTTTCGAATGACGGATAATACCCGTACATCATAATTCCGGGCCGCACCATATCAAAATAGGCGCCGGGCATATCCAGAATCGCACCGCTGTTGGCGGCATGCTTCAGCGGGATCCGGATCCCCTGAGAGATAATATTTTTCAGAGTCAGCTTAAATCGCTGCAATTGTAAATTCGCAAAGCTTTTATCTTTTTCGTCCGAGGTTGCAAAATGGGTGTAAACACCGACAATCTCAATCCCTGGGATTTGTGAGATTTTCGACGCGAAGGATGCAGCCTCTTCCCACGAGATCCCGACACGCCCCATGCCCGTATCGATTTTAATGTGCACTTTCGCGGGTTTTTGAAGCCTCTTTGCTGCTTCTGCAAGGGCCGCGGCGTTTTCAAGCGAATAAAGCGTCGCCTCCAGATTGTACCGCACAAAGAACGGCGCCTGTTCCGGGAAAAAGCCCCCGAACACCAGCGCAGGCGCCTCAATGCCTGCCTCACGCAATGCAATGCCCTCTTCCACCAGCGCCACGGCGAGGTAACCGGCGCCGGCCTCCAACGCTGTGCGGGCCACTTCCGGCATACCGTGTCCGTAAGCATCGGCTTTGACGACGGCCATGACGCGTGCCGGTTTTACTTTTCGAAAGATCTGTTCCAAATTAAATCGAATAGCACTCAAATCTACAACAGCCACTGTGGGACGCATATATTTTATCCAAACCCATTTTTTTTAACCGGCGATAACATGTATTTAAAAAAGTTTTGCCTTCTTGAACGCCAAACCATAAATTTTGTTCACGTGATGTGACTCAGTAAATAAGCCCGAATAAAGCGGTCGATGTCACCGTCCATGACGGCCTGTGTATTCCCGGTTTCCGCCCCTGTGCGGTGATCCTTTACCATGTTGTAGGGATGAAATACGTACGACCGAATTTGACTTCCCCAGGCAATATCCTTTTTCCCCTTCTCAATTTCCGATCGCTTTTGTTCCTCTTCTTCCATTTTCTTCTTGTACAGACGCGACCGCAGAATTTTCAGTGCATTTTCGCGGTTCATGTGCTGCGACCGCTCCGCCTGACTTTGCACGACGATGCCTGTCGGAATATGCGTGATTCGAACCGCCGAATCCGTTTTGTTGACGTGCTGCCCCCCTGCACCGCTGGCCCGGAAGGTGTCGATTCGCAAATCTTTGGGGTTGATTTCAATATCCACATCACTTTCAATCTCAGGAAAGACAAAGACAGAGGCAAAGGAGGTGTGGCGCCGGTGATTGGCATCAAAGGGTGATAATCTCACCAGGCGATGCACGCCGCCCTCCGCTTTGAGATACCCATACGCATAGTCGCCCTGCACTTCCAAAACAGCGCTTTTAATGCCGGCCTCTTCGCCCGGAAGCAAATCCAGGATATGGTATGCAAATCCCCGCCGCTCGATCCAGCGCGTGTACATCCGGAGCAGCATCTGCACCCAGTCCTGCGCCTCCGTACCGCCGGCTCCCGCATGAATGGTCAGAATGGCGTTTTTCGGATCATCCACCCCCCCAAGAATGCTCTTCAATTCCAGTTCTTCAACCTGTACCTTAAACTCCCGTAATTCAGATTTAAATTCCTCCTGCAGCTCCTTATCGTTTGATTCTTCTGCCAAATCGAGTAAGACCTGCAGGTTCTCTTCCTGGGCTTTGAGTTTTTCCCAGCTTTCCACAACCGATTTCAGGCGGCTGATTTGCCGGTTAATTTTCTGGGCATTTTGGCTGTCATTCCAAAAATCGGGCACAGCCGTTTTCTCTAAAAGGCTGTCAATCTTTATCTTCAACTGATCAACGTCAAAGATAACTCCGTAAATGTTCAAGCTTGCCGATCAACTCTTTAAATGTTTCACGCAATTCGATATCCATCTTAAACCCTCCGCAAAATTAAACAACACATAAAGTCACCTATTCAATCAAAAACAAAATATGTTACTGAAATCTTTGATTTATGTATTTTCGACAATAAAAAAATGACTGAATGAAATAAAAAGTACGCATTTTCGGGATGAACCACAGCGTGTGTCTGCAATCAGGCGGCCGCATTATGTTAAGGGCAGTTTCTCCAGCCGGACACTGTCTCCGAAATAATGGCTGACAATCTCCATGGCCGGCTGCCCGGAGAAGGCTTTTGAAATCGCCCCCAATTGACACATGCCGATGCCGTCCCCGTTTCCGGCGCCAAAAAATACAAACGCTGTGGGGATGCCGTGTTCATCCATTTCCGTGCGAATAATAAAGCAACTGCTCGGCAGGCGCTCTTCCGCAAAAGCTTCCCGAACGGCCTGATCTCCCACAAGTTTTACATTTTGCCGACTGCCCAATATTTCCACTTCAAGCAAACGACCGGACTTTCCGCGTTTGAGAGGAATAATATCGTATAATGTGCCGATTTCTTCTTCCGTTTTTTTAGAAATAATTTCCTCGAGTTCGTGACGTGCATATTCGATTTCCCACCGGAAATATTGACGAAATTTTTGGAAATTTTCGACATCTTTTTTCCTGGAAAAATTACAATGAACATCCGGTTTACTGTTGATCCAAATTTCTATGGCTTCTTCATTATCGAGACGAACCGGTACTTCCGGCGGAGGTTCGTACCCAGCACGATCAAAAAAAGCCTTCAAATACGACTTCGGGTCACTATCGCTTATATTTTCCAGTTTTTCTGTGTGACCGCCGCAAACCAGGTGCGAAGGCGTATTGCAAATCTCCCCCTCACAAGTCAGAACAAACCCCTTTGTCTCTTTCACGATGTCTAACACACGGCGCGGCTGTGTGCCGAGTCCGGACAGATAATAGCAGTGATCCGTACTGCAGAATTGATAAGCTTCGCCTTTATGAAGCCTTCCCCAATTGGCAGCCACCCAGCTTCGCATGGTAATGGCCAAAGTCTCCAAATATGAATCCGGGTAGTTCTCCTGGTATTGCACGGTCAGCAGCCCGCCCACATACGCCTCGATGTCCATCTCTGCCACACATTGGAGTTTTCCGATGTCATTTATTCGGAATTGAATATTATACAAATCGGGAAATTCCATCACATCGCTTCGTCCCAGAATGTTCAGCAGTGAGATTACACTGTTCCGTTCCCTCGGCGTTAATTTTATGGGCCCGCTGCATTTTATCGACTGGTTGTAATTTACATCAAACATTTCGATGACGCCGCGCGCTTCACGGGCGCGATATTTATAAATCGTGGGCTGGTAAAAATCGACCAGGTGCCGCTGTATTCTTCGAGCCTCTCGGATGGTTGGAAACCCATCTAAAAAAACGCGATAGCTTGAATTTTTAAACCGCCTGTCCTCTCCCAATTGCCATTGATAGCCGAATGTCTGGATTTTAGGCTCATATCCTTTTCCCTGAAGCTTTCCGGCCAGTTTCTCGGCCTGCTGCGGCTGAAAAAATTCATGGATTGAAATGCCGTATTGGAACTTCGCAGGAGCAGAGGCCTCCACGGCGACGCGCCACCGCGCCTCTCCGATCAGACTATCTAACCCGCACTCTCCGGTCATATCTTCAACGGTAAAATGCCCCGAAAGAAGAAAATCAATTTGTTCCACATCGTCAATTACATTAACTTTAATAAACGGAAATCGATAGAAAGTGGGTAATTCCTGAATTTCTATTTTTTCATGCCGATTATGGCCATTCATGTAATCTCCTTAAAATATATATTTTTATTACCATTGAATATACAAAATATTTTTATATTTGTCAAGTTTTGGGAAGGCAAATAAAAAAGGCGTCTCAATGGACGCCTTTTAATCCGAATAATTTATCAATTATGCTCTTTTCCACAATGAATTCTTTCGTGGCTTTTGTGTCTTTCATGGTTTAATTCTTTTACAAAAAAAGATTATTTCATTTAAAATACCACACTGATGGAATAGCGATTGACGGAATTTAGCCGCCCATAATTTGCGTAAGCGTAATTTAAACTGATTTTTGCGGCGCCGCCAAAACGATATTGAAAACCGCCGCCTAATGTTAATCCCCCCTCCAACTGATTAATGCCGAGTCCCCGGTAGCCGCCCCGGACAAACAGCATTTCCTTAAATGCATATTCCATTCCGAAATTCACAAATTCCATGTTATCATTCGGATGAACCGCATCGGCGCCGACGGTGAGCCGCATCAGATCATTCTTAACGGGATCGATGGCCATCCCCACGCGAAATTGCAGGGGGAGGCTCCATTTTTCCATTTCAAGTTGGGCCCGAATGGCCTCATTATTCCCATTAAGTGTGGGGTCGATATCGACAAACAGAAGCGCATTCCGTCCGGCCATCTGCATCTGAGTTCCAAAATTCGACATCATCATTCCAATTCGCAAGTCATGGAACTGGCTTCTGTAGATCGTGCCGACATCGACGGCCACAGCACTGGCCGCCATATTCCAGATTCTTTCCTTAATATATTTTGCATTCATTCCGAAAGAAAAGCGGTCCGTAATTTTTCTGGCGTATGAAATTCCCAAAGCAATGTCGGATGCGCCGAAGAATTCTCCCGTGCCTTCCGGATCGTGGACCGTCCGCACTTTATCGCTGGGCACCGTCAGGCCCGCAAAAAATCCGCCGAATGTGCCCCACTCGCCCAAAGGAATCGAAAAAGCCGCAAAATCGTAACTGATGCCGGCCAGCCAATCGGTGTGGAAGAAAATGGCTTCATTTGCCGTGAGGGACGACAAACCTGCCGGGTTCCAATAAATGGCGCTGATATCGTTGGCGGTTGCCACAAAGGCTTCACCCATTCCAACGGAGCGCGCGCCGATTCCTATTTTTAAAAATTGAGCGGCCGTCGTGCCCGATTTCACCGTTTGAGCAGTAGACTGTGATAATCCCAAAAAAGCGGAAATTATCACACCGCCTAAAACATATAAGATCCGTTTCATCGAAATGCCTCCCGGATTATTTTATTTCACAATGGCCAGACGGCCAATTTTTTCACCAATTCCAGGAACATCCACATGATAAATGTAAATTCCAAAGGAAATGTCCAGATCATCATCGCTGAGCAGGTTCCAGGATTCCGATCCGTCAAATGCGGTTCCGTGGTGTTCAATCGTCTTGATGTGTTCGCCGGTTATCGTGTAAATCCGGATGGTGCAATCCTTCGGCAGATGGATGAAATCCACGCGCCGTTCACCCCTGCCCGCCGAAAACACATATTCGGGTTTGGGTTCAAGAGCAGAAGCCGCCACATAAGGATTGGGGACAACCGCTATTTTAGCCAGATCTTTTTTGGCCTGATTGACATCCACACCAATGGGATTTACATGAATAATATATTTGTCTTTCGCTTCCAGCGGCTTGGCAATCGTTAATCTAAAAACGTCTCCCTCTGCCGGCGCCACACTGCCTTCCGCCGGCGCCAGAAATGTAAATTGCCAGCCCGGTCTGTTATTCATAAACAGAGTGATTTGATCTTTTGAACTTAATTCGTGGTCTTTGTCTTTATCGAGAAAAACAAACGGCAGTTTTTTGTTATCCGTCACATTCCAAACACTGAATTTAGTGGGCTGCGGTTTTATGAGAATGGAGGTGTCGACGTAAGTATCCGAGAAACGAATTTCCACATCCCGGGCCAGACGAAAGCCCTGCGACGGCAGACTGATGCTCACATTCCAGTTGCTCCGGCTCCCTTCTTCCCACTTTGTTAAACTGTCGATCGGCGTGACAAAAGGCACATCGATAAAACGCCATTGCAGGCCGTTGCTAAAAATCTTTTGTCCCTTAAGGTTCGTATTATTTTCAAGAACAACTTGATTTTTTGTAAGATTTTTTAAGGTAAACGATTTCGGAGAGACCGAATCGTTGATTGTGATTTCATATTGCGTATCTTTTAGAATTGTGTAATCAATAATAGCCACCTTGAGCTGGGCATCCGAAACACCGGCGGCATGATTGATGTCCACGCTTGCCGGCACATATCCGGCTGCAGGCGCATTGGGCATCACGGCCACCACATTGGACGCACCGACTGCTTTTGGCGTTTCAAGAGGCGGAATTCCTTTTGTGGCGCTGCCCGAATCATAAGCCGTTACGGCGTAGTAGTACGTGATTCCATTGATGAGATTACTGTCCACAAATGTGTGGCGCAGGCCCGAATCGTTTCCGAGATAAAAATGGATGCCGTCTGTGCCGACGGGATGTGTGCCTTTAACGCCGTCTTTTTTATCAAATTGTGCGATCGGAGTATCGTAAACCTTAATGCCGCGATTATCCGTAATCGGATTTCCCCAGCGTACTTTATCGGTGCTTCGGTAAATGGCATAGCCTTCAAAATCGTGGCCGAACAGAATGTCGGTCGATTGTTCTGCTTTGTCATCCCAGTACAGAGTCACCCTTCCATCCCCCGGCACGGCATGAACCGTCGGGAGATCGGGCGGTTTTGTAAATTGGAAATTCAACCGGTAAATAAAATAAGCCATCTGGGCATTTTTAAACAGATCTTCTTTATTCTGGCCCATGATAATTCCGATGGAATATTTTTGAACTTCGCCCGGTGAAAATGGGAAGTAACCGGATCCGAAGAGGAAAATATTATCTGCATTCTGCTGAATATTTTGCGAACCGATATTCCCGGGCTTCAGCAGTTTCCAGATTTTATCATCATCCGCCGGAATAACGGTCGAATAGATGGGCGCTGCAAATGCCGTCAGTCCCATCTGGTCGCTTTCATCGGCATCGGTCTCATCGAAATCGGGTTCACCCGGATCCGGGACACCATTTCCTTCACCTTCATCAAATGTGCCGGCGATTCCGTCACGCCCCACGTCGTCCGATTTGCCGTCCAGATCCCCCAGGTCATCGATCCGGCCATCGTGGTCATCATCGATCCCATTGGTGTAATTTTTCTCCGGAGTGTCCGCCCTGGCTTCTGCGTCCGTGGCCTGCCAGTCCCCGTCATCATCGATGCCGTTGTGCATGCTTTCGTCCACAAATCCATCGTGGTCATTGTCAATGCCGTCGTACGGATTGCCGGGAGTTTGCAGAAGAATGAAACCCAGCCAGCCCAAGTCATCCCATGGAATGCCAAAATCGTTGGTGGACCCGACCCGGTCCCAGGAATAGACCATGTTCATCTTCTGATTGAAATCCGCGTAGTCATCTGAAAAATCGCCCGGCCCGCCAATATGCGGATCTCCCATCATGCCGACAACGACTTTGTCCAGTTTCTTCTTACTCACATTCTTTACTTTATATTGGAAAAAGAGGATATCCTCTGCGAGTTGAGCGGAGTACTGGTATCCTCTCGCCGTCACCTGAATTCCGAGGCCGCGGCGCGCTGAATCGGACGGAAACGGGTAATAGCCGAATTCTGCATTCCAGCGGTCATCCATCACAAAATAACTCTCCAGGTCAGCCGTGACTTTTCCATTTCCATATTGGCCCGGCCACAGGAGATTGCCCTTGTCATCTTTCGGAAACAGAGGTCCCCAGGTGGAAGGATCGTTGCTCATGGCGATGCGTTCGTTCGGCGCCGGTGCCGCATAACCGGGCAGCGGTTCCCATCCCCACACATTTTCACCGCCGGTCGGATCCGTATCGCCGCCGTCGATCATCCCGTCGTCGAAAATACCGATCGTATCGCCCTGAACGGTCACAACCTGGGCGCCGATCAGCGGGCCAAATTCGTACCCGTAACCGTGCCCGCTGTAGATGGGCCATTCCATCGAAGGTTCTGTATTCGGGCGGCCAATGGAACCGTAATTGTAAAACAACGTCCGAATTTTGTTGCCGTTATGAATACCAAATTTTCGATCCCGGTGAGCGGTGGCTTTGCTCAGCCGGTATCCGTCAAAATAATTTTCCCACTTTTGAAATTCTTCTTTTGTCCAATATTTCATGGGTTTATTCGGTTTCTTAAACTGTGCCGAAACCGGACCCACCATAAAGAATACCAGCAGCGAGGCACCCAAAAGATATGAGATATGTAATTTCATACGGGTGAAATATTTCATTTCAACCTCCAAAAATTGAATATTTTAATCCTAATCCTGTAAGTTTCCTGTTTGATTAGAACCGGATACCGGCCCCAACAAAGATTTGCCGGGGTTTTGAGTACCAGTTCGGACGCAGTGCCCAGTCCTCCGTGGTTTTCCCGCCGTATCTTTCCATGGAATATCCGGCGCGTCCGGTGCTGTCCCACACATAAAGTTCGTTTTTCCGGTCAAACATATTATAGACTTTCATGTAAACTTCGTAAACCACCCGGGAATGCCCGAAATGCACCGCAAAATCTTTGTAAGCATTCAAATCAAAATTAATAAACATGGGTTTTCGCCCGCTATTTTCATCTGCGATTCTCACAAGTTCATTGGTGGCTTTTGGTGTGTAGGGATACCCGCTTTCGATGCGGCCGATTAAACTGAGCCCCCAACTGCCCGGCTTGGAAATGTTTGCGTTAATACGGAGAGCGTGTGTCTGATCCCAGTCCAGCGGAACCACTTTTTTCAACTGTTCGATGGAAAGGCGGTAGTTCCTCCGGGTTCGTGTCGGATTGGATTCATTTCCGTCCGCGACCTGGTAGGTGTAATCGATGTTCGCCGAAAAGTAATTCGAGAAGCGCTTGTCCAATGAGATATTCACACCCTTCACATATCCAAAATCTCTGTTGATAAAGAGCGCATAAGAATCGCTGCCGCCCGGCAAAATGTAAATCCGCTGACCCAGAAGATTCCGAATGTCTTTGTAATAGGCCTTAATATACAGCGCAATGCCCGGTGAAACTTCCTGTTCAAAACCCACTTCATAACTGACCGTTTTCTCCGGCTTTAAATCCGCATTGCCGATGTCGCTTTTAATCAGACCGGGTAAAACTTCAAAATCCGGGTTGTGATAAAGGCGATAGAACGGCGGAATCTGGAAAAAATGTCCGTAGGAGAAAAAGAGTTTCCCGCGGTCTGTAATCGGATAGGCCAGAGAGAAACGGGGACTTAACTGCGTTTTTATCGATGCCTTCGTCTTGGGAGAACGCTGCGGATCGCGCAGGTTCGTCGGCACAATGCCGTCCGGATCAAAATAATCGTACCGGAGTCCGGCATTAATGACCATATCCTTTAATTCGATTTTATCCTGAATATAAAAGGCCGTCTCAAAAGGCCGGTGCGTGTAAGTATTATTGCTGGGGCCGGATGCATCGATGATATTTCCGGGAATGCCGTCATTATTGTCATCGAAGCCCGGACGGTCCGGCAGCACAATCCAGTCGTGCTGATAAAGCTTGTACTTCTTCACATCAAATCCGGTCTTCACTTCATGACTTTGAGTGACCTGGCTGGTGAGATCAAATTTGATATCCAGTGTTTGGGCATCCCGATAAAGCCGGCTGTTGTCGGTGCCTCCGGTGTAAAATTCATAATTCGTGTCTTGTCTGCGGAAACCGCTCCAGACATACCTGGCATCCTTTTGATTTTTAAAGGCATAGTACTGATATTTATACGATAGAAAGGATCCGATCAGATTATAAAATGTCCGGCTGGATAATTGATGCGTAAACTTCAGGTTTTCACGATGGCTGTCTTTGAAATACCACAACCGGCCATCGGGCACATATTTCCGGGAGTGTGAATAATTTTGCCATTTTCGGGATTCCAGAATGGAACTGAAGAGCACGCGAGTACTCGGTGAAATCCGCCAACTGTATTTTGCCTGCCCGTTCATGAGCCTGGAGGGATTCATCGGAATAATGCTGCCGTCACCTGTTTTGATGGAATCGATGCCGTCGGTACTGTTGTGGAGACGAATTCCGTACAGATAACCCCGATCGTTGTAATAGCGTCCCGACAAAAAGAACGTGTGATTTTTGGGCAGAAGAGGCACGGGGCCGCCAAAGCTGAATTCCCCTTCGCTTGTATTGACGGGATCAATTTTATCGATATTGAAAAAAGTGTGTTTGTGTTTGGTGATCATATCGCCCGTCTGTCCCGAGAAATTTCCGGAATAGGTGCTTCGCCCTTCTTTTGTCACAATGTTAATCACACCGGACAAAGCCTGGCCGTATTCCGCATTAAATGAACCGGTAATGACAGACATTTCCTCAATGGCATTCGTCGCCACTTCAACCCCCAGCCCGTTGTTAAACGGGTTCGTGTTGGCAATGCCATCCACAATGTAGGCAATTTCACCCGAGCGGCCGCCGCGAATATGCAGATTCCCGCCCGCGTCCAGCGAAACACCCGCCTTCGTAACCAGGATGTCCTTAAAATTTTCAATCGGAGCTACCGCGATATCATCCGAAGTCACAATCGCCGCACTCGCCGTGGCATCCCGCTGCACCATCGGACGCTCGGCCACAATGGTGACTTCTTTTCCCTGAAGGACGGTTTGAGAGAGTTTAATATTAACGGTAGCTGTGAGATCGGTGAAGACCTTCACGTTGGTCACTTCGCCCGGCGTATAGCCCACCATGGTCGCCCGCAGCTTGTACGTGCCGGGCGGTACGTTCAAAATGAAAAAAACACCATTAACGCCAGTGGCTGCACCCATCGTCGTACCCAAAATGAGTACATTTACCCCGGGAAGAGGATCTCCTGTTCTATCATCCGTAATTTTTCCTCTGATTTTTCCGGTTGTTCCCGCAAAGCCGACGGCCGTTCCAAGAACAAGGGTAAATAAAAGAAAAGCAATTAATCGGTAAAGAAACTTCTTTTTCTTCATAGCCTGCCTCTTTATTTTTTTTGAAAAGAACGCAAAAGGAAGGATTTTGATCATTTTAAATATACATAACTTTCCTATAGGAAGTCAAGAAATATTTTAAAAATAGTGCAATTTTTACTTGACAATTTTATTTTTTTTCTTTATACTAATAAGAAGTTTTTAGTCCTGAAATTTAGCCGCTAATCATTCAATACTGAAAATACGAAATAACCGAATGAATTTCTTCGTATTTTAAACTCTTTTATCTAAATACTAAAGAGCCATCGGGGTTCCTACCAGGCGGGAGCAGCAGTTTCATCGTTTTATTTGATAAGACAGCAAGACTGCTTTATTTCAATTAAAATCTATGATGACAAGGGAAGGAGGTGGAAAACATCTTTGATTTAGCTGAACTTATTTTTCACAAAAAATCTAACTGAAAAAGGAGGCAGGAAGCATGAAAAAAGTAATTACTGTGTTATTTGCATCAGCATTTGTTCTTTTCGCTGCATCGTTCAGCTACAGCCAGGTTTATATTGGAAATGGCTTTAGCCAGATTATGCAGGTGCTGTACCAACCCAAAACCCAAACGGCGGTTGATTCGATTATCTTACCCAAACGAATTGCTGATCTGGATGAAGTGCATTCCGCGTACGATTTTGACAAAGACGGCAACCTGGAATTTTTCTACATCACCGATGAAACGGGTCCAAATTCCGGCCGTGATTTTGGAACTTCTTTTGCGGCGTATTTGTACGAGTACAATCCATCCACAGGAGATTTTGACTTAACCTGGAAATATTCTCTGGGTGAATTTAGCTGGGCCTCTTTCCCCACCGCCACAGTATCCGATTTAGACGGTGACGGCAACAAAGAATTGGTGATCGGCGTTCCGTTCAGCAGCAATCAGCCGACACCCGATGCCAACCCCGATCGTCTGTTGGTTTTTGAAGGCGAACCCGGCACCGGCCTGCCGGACAAACCCACGGCAACCTGGAATTTTGATGTGCCGCCGGCCACCAATACCCGTCCTTCCGTCATGTCTTCGGCCGATATTGACGGTGACGGAAAAGGCGAATTGGCCATTGGCTTCCGCAAATGGCCGTCTGCTGCCGGTTCCGCTTTAATGATCTGCTCATTGGACGGTGATTTCGCCGGAATTTTTACCCAGTGGAAAATCGAAGCACTGGATTCTACGTCCGGTTACGGCTCTGATTATTCCTCAGCGATAACAGATGCGGATAATGACGGCCATCTTGAAGCGCTTTTCTCACTTTACAGCGGCGACGGCCCCCAGGTCTTTTATGAAGCCACCGGTCCCGATACGTACCAAAAGTACGTCCTGTCAAGCGGCTACACGTACAAAACGATCCAGGCCGCTTCCCATTTCGACATCAACAATGACGGAAAAGAAGAAGTGATTCTCGGAAGGACAAACGGTTCTGTTGTAATCGACCAGGGCATTACAGACCTTGCCACGGCTGACAGCACCAATACGCCCATCGTGGCCGAAGTTGAACCCAGCGGCATACGGGGTATGGCTGCCGGCGATTTCAATGGCAACGGATATGGTGACATTTTTGTAGGCGGCAATTATGGCGGTACCGTTTGGTGGATGAAATACAGCGGAACGGGCAGCATCGCAGATTCTGCAAGCTACACTTACACAAAAGTGTTTCAGACAGATACCGCGCGCGGTGCCCGAATTTATGACATCTCCTTCCCCGGCGATGCTGAAAATATCGAACAGGGCTTTACGGCAAAAGATATGACCGGCGACGGCAATCCGGAATTGCTGATTGCGATTGAAGACGGCGATTCCCTGCAGCCCCGTTTCGTGATGTTGGAAGCCGGCAAGGGTTCTGCTGTTCGTGAAATACCGGTGAATCTGGTACAGAACTATGCCTTGTATCAAAATTACCCGAATCCGTTCAATCCGACGACAGAAATTTCTTACAGCCTGAAAAAGATGGGCGCTGTTACAATCGTCATTTACAACAGTCTCGGTGAGAAGGTTCGCACACTGGTTAACGCAGAGAACAAGGCCCCCGGCACTTATCATGTGACCTGGAATGCCACAAATGATGCCGGCGTTCGCGTGACTTCAGGTGTGTATTATTACGCCATGAAAATTAACAATTTCAAAACAACGCGGCACATGGTTTTGATGAAGTAATTTTCTTTCTCTTTTCGATTCAAGCCTGTCGGGAAGTGCCCGGCAGGCTTTTTTTATTTTTCACATTCAAGTCATCTGTTTTTCCGCTTGACTTCATTCAATCATTTTTGTATATTGACTTGAAATTGCCGGCAGGATACAGAGGGAATAGAGCACATTTCAATGTGACATGATGATCTGATCCTTTTCCTTTTCGAATAAAATTCTTGCTTTTTTCGGGCTTTTTTGACAAGTCTGTTCAACGCACACAATCAATTTATTTAAAGAGTCTTCACATCAGCACAGAAAGGCTTCTTCAAAATTCAGGAGACCGCTTATGAAAAAATTCGCTTTGATTTTTTTATTCTTAATCGGCTTTTCAACTTTCCTTTGGGCGGGAATTACGGGAAAAATCACCGGCACCGTAAAAGATGCCCAGACTGGAAACCCGCTTCCCGGGGTAAACGTCCTGCTGGCAGGCACACAAATCGGGGCTGCCACAGATATCAACGGCAATTTTACCATTTTAAATGTGCCGCCCGGCCGGTATACACTCGTGGCTCGCATGATAGGCTACACCGAAACACGCGTGACGGATGTTCGCGTCCATGTGGATTTGACCACGAAAGTACCCATTGAATTGAGTCCCACCGTGCTGAATCTGGGAAAAAGCGTCACCATCACGGCAACGCGCCCGCTGATTCAGAAAGACATCACATCTTCACAAACCATTGTCGATGCAAAAGATATTGAACAAATGCCCGTTGAAACGGTCGCTCAGGTTCTGGAATTGCAGGCCGGATTTGTGAAAAGCCCCGGCGGCGCGCTGCACGTGCGCGGCGGCAGATCGGGTGAAATCGCCTATATGGTGGACGGCGTTTCAATTACCGACCCCTACGGCGCCTCCGCCGCCATCACGGTGGAAAAGAACGCCATTCAGGAACTTCAGGTCGTAAGCGGAACCTTTAACGCCGAATACGGTCAGGCCATGTCCGGCATTATTAATATTATTACGAAAACCGGGACTCAGAATTACAAAGGCAGCTTTTCCTTTTATCTGGGAGATTATGCCAGTAACCACGCCGATGTTTTTGATCACATTAAAGCCATTAATCCGTTGAGTATTCAGGATGGAGAATTTTCACTCAGCGGACCGGTGCCCGGGCTCCGGAGTAAATTGACCTTTTATACCTCCGGACGCTATTTTCACAATGAGGGCTATTTGTACGGCATTCGCCGCTTTCTCCCCTCGGATTCCAGTTTTTTTGATTCTCCCGACACCGGCAAATGGAAGCTTCAGGAAAGCGGGGACGGCGCCTGGGTACCTATGAATCCCTACACAAAATTTTCGGGACAGGGAAAACTGACCTACCGGCTGACGCCTTCTATCAAATTAACCGGCGCCGGCTTTCTTAATCGGTATCATTACCAATCGTACAATCATAAATTCAAATTGGATCCGGAGGGTAATCTGAAGCGTTTTGGGTTTCAATATACCACTATTTTTACCTTGAACCACATGCTTTCTCCGAAAACATTTTATTCATTCAAATATTCTAATTTCGCAAATAATTACAGGCATTATGTCTACAAAGACCCGCGGGATCCGAGGTACGTGAGTCCCACCCGATTCTACAGTTCCATCGGCTATCGTTTTTACACCGGCGGACAGAATATGACTCATTTTTACCGAACGACGCTAACCCAGGTGTACAAATTTGAACTCACCAGTCAGGTTAACCGGACCAATCAAATTAAAACCGGAATCGAGTATCGGTGGAATCGCCTGTCTTACGAAGCGTACACCATCCGCCTGGATTGGCAGACCGGCTGGAAACCGCAGGTGCCCGGATTCGATTCGCCGTCGCACAACCGGTATGTACACCATCCCACGGAATTGGCGTATTACATTCAGGATAAAATTGAATTAAAGAACATGATTGTGAATGTCGGCATTCGATATGAGCGTTTCAATCCGGACGGAAAAATATTGGCCGATTCCCGGGATCCCAACATCAACAATCCGCTTAAACTGAAGCATCGTGAAGATTCCCTGCAAAAGCGAAAAACTTACTGGTACAAAGCTGCCTCGCCCAAAATGCAGATCAGTCCACGGATTGGAATTGCATACCCCATTACGGATCAGGGCGTCATTCATTTCTCCTACGGCCATTTTCTCCAGATACCGCCGTACTCGTATTTGTACGCGAATCCAGATTTTGAAGTCACCGGCGGACTGAGTTCGCTGATCGGAAATGCCAATTTGGAACCGCAGCGGACCATTAGCTACGAAATCGGACTGCAGCAGCAATTGACATCCGACATCGCCATCGACATCACAGGTTATTACAAAGACATTCGGAATCTCCTGGGCACCCAAATTATCGAGACTTACGCCGGCGGTGACCGCTACGCCCTTTACGTAAACCGGGACTACGGAAACATTCGAGGCATTACATTGACCGTGCGAAAGCGCTATTCAAATTACATTTCCGGACAAATCGATTACACCTACGGTGTGGCCGAAGGCAATGCGTCCGACCCTGAATCTTTTTTCTACGATGTGGCCAGCGGGCGTGAACCCGAGAAGCAATTGGTTTATCTGGCCTGGGATCAAACCCATACGCTGAATGGAACAGTCACCATTAGTAATCCGCAAAAATGGGGCATCAGTTTGATCGGCCAATACGGGAGCGGTCTGCCGTACACGCCCACTTATCAAGGGCAGCGCACCTCCTTTGAAAACAGCGAACGCAAGCCTGCTACAATCAATGTGGATCTGCGCGCTCATTATGATTTTCGCATTAAGAAATTGCGCACCTCCTTATTCTTGCTCGTCTACAACGTTCTGGATCGCGAAAATGAGCTCCTGGTTTACACGGACACCGGCCGAGCCACGTACACGCTTGTGCCGCAGTATACGGGAAATACGAGCTATCCGAACACACTGAATCAATATTTAGTCAGGCCGGATTATTATTCCGCTCCGCGTGAGATCAAAACAGGAGTTGTGGTTTATTTTTAAGTTCATCATAAAAATATTATATTTTATATATGTTCCGATTCAAGTGTGTCACAATTTTTAATCCTTGATTAAAAAAAGATGGAGGTAATTCTGTGAAATTGCAAAAATTTCATTCTAAATTTTTTCTATTTGTGGCTGCCATTCTGTTTCCGGCCATTTTGCTCGCTGCCGGTACGGTCAAAAAATCTCTGCACAAAAGCAAGGGCAGACAGGACCAAAAAATAGGCTACCACGACGCTAATAAAATTTTCACCATTTTCTACAACTGGGGCGGCATCGGTGATTGGACGGGCGGCCGGCGAATCGAATCCGGCGTGTACCCCAGGGGCTCCGGGCACAGCTATTTTGCTGAATTTACGCCGGTTTTAGGCGCCGAGGTCACGGACGCCAACGGAGTGGTCCGCCACATCTTCAGCGACGGACTTCCGGATTTTGGCCACGCCGACGTCTCACCCGAAGGAAAACGCTGGCAGTTCGAGCCTGTTGCCGGCTACGCCAACCCCAATCAGGATCGCGTCGCCATGAGCGACGATTCGATCTCCTGGCCTTCTCACTGGCCGGATAAAGATCACTCTTGGGACGGCCATTGGGACGGACAGTACGGAAAATACGCCCGGGCCGATCAGGAATCTTACTACAGAATGGATGATTACCCGAATGACGAATTTCAATTCTACCCCGACCCCTCCGATTCATCCAAGCGGGGGCTGGGCCTCGAAGTTGAAGTGCGCGGGTACCAGTGGGTACAGGTGGCCGCCGAAGATATTCTGATCTGGACGTACTGGATTACCAACAAAGGAAAAACAGCTTACAAAAAAATGATATTCGGCATGTACGGCGATGCCGACGTGGGCGACGACGGCGATCAGCGGGACGATGATTCCTGGTTCGATAAAAAACACGATATTGTCTACCAGTGGGATCACGACGACAAAGGGGCCTGGGGCGGCCCGACGGCTTACTTTGGCTGGAAGTTTTTGGAATCCCCCGGCAATCCGTACGACGGCATCGACAACGACGAGGACGGCATGATCGATGAAAGCCAGTGGGACGGCATCGATAACGACGGCGATTGGAACCCGCTCACCGACGACGTCGGTTCGGACGGCATCGGGCCGAACGACCCCGGCTACACCGGCCCGGACCCGGATGGCACGGAGGGCAACGGACAGCCGGACTTAGGAGAGCCCAACTTTGAATACACGGACAATGATGAGTCGGATCAGATCGGCCTGACCAGTTTTGCGGCGGCCACCTGGCCCAATATCGACCTTAAAGACGATGAAAAAGTCTGGCAGCAAACGGTTCCCGGGTCATTTGAAGTGCCCAAACAAACCACGGACATCACGTTTCTCTACGGCTCCGGTTATTTTCCGCTCGATGTGGAACAGCGCCGGAAATTTGCCGTGGCCATGCTTTTCGGCGACGATCTGGATGACATTCTTCGAAACGCCGTGACCATGCAAAATATCTACAATGCCGATTACAATTTCGCCAAACCGCCGCTGAAACCCCACGTGACGGTCGTTCCGGGCGATCACAAAGTAACCCTTTACTGGGATAAAATTGCCGAACAATCCCGGGATCCGATTTATGGGTACGATTTCGAGGGATACACCATTTACCGCAGCACCGATCCGGCATTCTTACAAACCTGGGTCATCACAGACGCTTACGGGAACAAGACATTCAATAAGCCGATTGCCCAATTCGATAAAATTGATGGATTGACCGGCCCGCATCCCATCGGTTACAACGGCCTGCAGTTCAACATGGGCACCGATTCAGGCCTGCGGTATTCCTGGACAGACACCACGGTCGAAAACGGCCAGACCTACTACTACGCCGTCTGTTCGTACGACCAGGGTTATGACAAAGATTTTTATGCCAGAGGCATTAGCAAAATCGAAAATCTGCAGCCGATTATTCCTTCGGAAAGTAGTAAACGGATTCTCGTAAATGCCGTGGGTGTGGTCACCGGGACCGATGTGAACACGGTGGTTGTGACACCGGAAGCGCCGGCCGCGGGGTACGTGCCGCCGGAAAACATCAAAACGGATAACAACTTGATGGTTCACAACCTCGGATTTGCCACCGGGCGCGTTACGGCCAACATAATCGACCCGTCCCAATTGCACGATGGCTGGGAATACGAAATTAATTTTGATGATTCCACACTCGTCCTGCCGGAAAATACCCGAAAATCCTATTCTGTTTTGAACAAACATGTCTTTACCGAAAGTTTTGTGGGTGACACGAATTGGGTCAATTTGCGCCATCAGCATCTAAAGGCCGGCAGTGTTTCGGTCACCGATGAGAGCGGTATGGTGGCGTTTTCCGAACAAACCGATTATGAAGTGAATTACGATGTGGGCAATATTCGCATTCTTTCGCCCTCCGGCAATATGCAAAAAGGAAACACCTATCAGATAAAGTATCTTTATTATCCGTTGTTTCACTCCACGTATTTAAATGGAGAGATCTTTAATTCATTTTTCAACGGCCTGCAGATTGTCGTGAAAGATGATCCTCTGAAACTGGATCACCAAAACAGCGGATGGATCGAAGGGGACTGCAATTACAAATACCAGATCGGTATCTTCAAAGGGGCGAAGAATTATCCGCTCGATTACGAAGTGCGTTTTAAGGGAACGGAAGGCACGCCCATTCGGGAAGATGCCCGCAAAAACGGCATCACGTCTCCGTTCGAGGTGTGGAATGTGGTGGATAACAGCGAAGTGCGGTTCGTTATTATGGACAAAGACAGGAATAAGCTCTGGTCTTCGGGCGACGATGTTATTTTTCTCCTGGGAGAATCCGGCATGAAAACAACCTATCAGGTCACTTTTACCATTCCGGATTCCATGAAAATTGATTCCACTTTCGACCGTCTTCAGAGTACGTCCATCGATACCATGATAAACGGCCGGGACACAACCATTGTTGTAGTGGATTCCGTATTCACTTATGACACCACGCGTGTGGTGATTCATCCGCCAAAAGACGGCGATGTTTTTCTGCTGCACACCATGAAGCCGTTCACCGCAAACGACGTGTACAGTTTTACCACAACGGCACCGCACATTAATAAAAAGAAGGCGTCGGATGAATTGGACCGCATTGCAGTGGTACCCAATCCATACGTGGTGACCGTATCGTGGGAACCGCAGAATTTTTATAAATCCGGTCGCGGCGAACGCAAAATCGATTTTATTCATCTTCCCCGGAAAAGCACGATTAAAATTTTCACCATGCGGGGGTACCTGGTCAAGACACTGGTACACGACAGCCCCATTTTTGATGGTTCCGAATCCTGGGATTTGACCACCAAAGACGGCCTGGATGTGTCGTACGGAATTTACATTTACAAGGTGGATGCCGGGAGCCTGGGGGAGAAGATCGGGAAATTCGCAATTATAAAATAAAGACGGAAAACAACTGATTCGATCATCGGGTACGGTGAAGCAAACGAAAAAGCCGGTAGTCCGCTTCGAACATTTGAATTTGATTTTTTAAAATTATTTCGAATTTCATTTTTTGAATTTAGAGTTTTTACGGAGGAATTTTTATGAAACACTTATATTTATTTCTGATTTTATTTTTGGCCTATCCTCAAATGGGCCATTCCCAGTTTGTCCGCAACGTGTCCAAAGTCGGCACCACGGCGGCATCCTTCCTGGAAATAGAGGTGGGGGCTCGTGCATTGAGCATGGGTAGTGCCTTTGTGGGCGTGGCGGACGACATCACGGCCATGTATTGGAACCCCGCAGGTCTCGCCAGGCTCAACCAAAATGAAGCCATCTTCGACCACTCCCGCTGGCTAGCGGGTGTATCGTTCGATTACGCCGCCGCGGCCATTTCGATGGGGGAATTGGGCACGCTCGGCTTGAGTATGACCACCCTCAATATGGGCGAAATGAACGTGCGGACGGTTTTCTATCCCGAAGGCACCGGTGAACGGTTCGACGCTTCCGATTTTGCCATGGGGTTGAGTTACGCCCGGAATCTCACCGACCGCTTCTCGATTGGATTCTCCACAAAATATGTTCACCAGAAAATCTGGCACATGAGCGCCTCCTCCATTGCCTTCGACATCGGGACGCTTTTTATCACACAATTCAAGGGGATGAAACTGGGCATGAGCATCTCAAACTTCGGTCCCAAAATGCAATTGGAAGGGAAAGACACTCAGGTCAAACATGACATCGATCCCGTGAAATACGGCAACAACAGCAAAATCAATGCACACCTGGACACCGACAAATGGTCCCTGCCGCTTCTGTTCCGTGTGGGGGTTTCCATGGATGTCCTCAATACGCCTTTTCACACGCTCACGGTGGCTCTGGACGCGAACCATCCTAACGATAACACCGAATATATGAACGTGGGATTTGAATACGGACTCTTTCAAAAATTCTATATCCGTGCGGGTTACCCCTCGTTATTTTTGCGTGATTCCGAACAGGGCTTTTCCGCCGGCGCCGGCTTGAACACGCTGCTCTTCCGTAATTTCCGGATCAAATTGGACTTCGCCTACGCCAACTTCGGCGCCCTCACAAACGTGCAGCGGTTTTCGGTGGGGGTAGCATTTTAGGGAGAAAAAGTCCTTAGACAGGATGAACAGGATTAAAGGATTACAGGATTAGACAAAATATTAGTTATAATAAAGTTAGTGGAGAAGTCTCCTTCCGCCGGAGGCAGAGCTCTCCGCCGCAGGTGGACGACCTATAAATTCAGGCAACGGGCAGACACAAGGCCTACCCTACGGAAAAATAATTGTAGAGCGATTCGCTGAATCGCTATAAAACTCATTGCAACGATTTAACAAACCGGCGGAGCAGTTTAACGTTTGTAGAAGGATCACATTAATTAGATAGAATAAGGGCATTGAAATGGGATAGAGGTGATGAAAACCAGGATAATCCGTAGGGGCGATGCATTCGGCAGCAAAATTGTTGCAAATGGACAAATCATTTCCTGCGAATGCATCGCCCCAACAGACAGAATAATAACCCTGAAATACGCTCCTGCAAAACCATTACCGCAGATCCATTCGATTAACGGAATTGTTTTTATTGATACAACCCCTAAACAATCCATTTCATATTTTCGGGGTTTTAACCCCCAAGGATCGAATGAATCGGGGTTAAAACCCCCTTTAGATTTTCTTTTTTATTCCATTAACATTATTATAAATAATACCTTGTTTAATCCCCTAATCCATTACTCCTATCCTAATATTAGAAAATGACAAACAAGATCCTTGCGTATTCGTGTCTTCTTGGCTATGAATTATTCAGAATCCGAATACAATGTATCCTCAATTTTAATCTTAACCCGTTTTCCTCCAATTTCCTTGATTTTCTCCCAATTCCGTTGTATTCTTAAAGTATCGCAAATTTAATCCGCAGCATTTTCAAATCACAAAACAGGGAGGATTTCATTATGGCTGCTAAAAAAATTCTAATGCTGGTCGGCGACTTTGTTGAAGATTACGAAGCGATGGTGCCGTTTCAAATGCTCACAATGGTCGGGCACACGGTGGATTCGGTCTGTCCGGGAAAGAAGGCCGGCGAGACCGTCAAAACGGCCATCCATGATTTTGAAGGGGATCAAACCTACAGTGAAAAACGGGGACACAATTTCGGCATTACCAAAACCTTTAGCGAGGTGAGACCCGAAGCATACGATGCGCTTGTCATTCCCGGAGGCCGGGCACCGGAGTACCTTCGGCTGAATGAAGATGTGATTAAAATGGTGAAGCATTTTGTGGCGGCCGACAAGCCCATTGCCGCTGTTTGCCACGGACCGCAGGTGCTGGCAGCGGCCGGAGGCGTAAAGGGCAAAAAGCTGACCGCCTATCCCGCAGTAAGCCCTGATATGGTGAGTGCCGGTGCTGTCTGGCTGCCGGTGAATGAAACCTTCAGCAACGCCGAAGTCGATGGGAATCTGGTTACCGCACCGGCCTGGCCGGCTCATCCGGAATGGATTCGAAAATTTTTAGGCGTTCTTGGAAGCAGGATTGAACCGTAATCGAGTCCTGTTCAGGCGATTATAAAAAAAGGGAACGGCATTGAAGCCGTTCCCTTTTTTTATGTGAACGCAGCCCACATTTATTAAATTATCGATATTGTGAAAACTCACTTCACCAGCAGCATCTTCTTTGTCTGTGAAAATTTAGCTGTTTTTAATTTGTAGAGATAAACGCCGCTCGGCATGTTTGCCGCATTCCAATTCACGTCATGTAAACCGGCAGAAACGACGCCATCCACAAGTGTGGCCACCGTTTCACCCTTCAGGTTATAAATCTTCAGAATGACTCTGCTCTGTTCTTTTAAGCTGTATCGAATAGACGTTTCCGGATTGAAAGGATTCGGGTAATTTTGCTGCAGTGAATAATCCACTGCAATCGGAGCCGGGTTTTCCGAGACACCCACTACCGAAGGCGTTTCATTGTAATAGATTTCATCGATATAAACTTTTGCAGAATCGCTCGCAAATGAACCGATCAATGCCAGCATGGGCGCAGGGGTTGTAACCTTCGTTTGTGTAAATTGAACATCGGGGGAAGCGCCGGGCGCGCCGCCGTCCGGATAAACCCACGCGGAAACCTGACCGTCCTTGACCTTAATTTTCTCCCAATAATATTGATCATAACCAATGGCGGCATTCGCATTTACCGTCATTATGCTGTCCGTTGCAAAGTAAAGCACACCCACCACGTGTTGGAGGGGCATCGAAAAGACTGTAAACACATTTAAATTCTGCATAAAATTGGGGTCGATCGCATACGGGACGTGAAATTGGTCGGAAGTGCTTTGCGTCCCGGTCGTTGTAATTTTTATTTTAAAATACATTTCGCAATCGGTGGGGGTAATTGTAATACTTGGATCGAGACTCGGATCGATTTGAATCCAACAGGTGAATGTGCCGAACGGATCTTTTGCGCCGGTCAGCTCCAGCGCGCCGTCCTTAACCACGGCTTTGCCCCAGCCCCACCACTGCCAGGTATGGTCACTCGTTATTTTTCCACTGGAGTCCGGCACAGCGGCTTTTGTAAAACTTTCATGCCATCCGGCATAGGTGTTTGAAGACACCCAAAAAAAACTCACTGCCAACAAAACCATAAGCAATTTTTTCATTGTTCCTCCTCCTCATGTTTTAATGCATTCCGTTAAAGAAACTTGCAATCCTACACCTAATTTAAAAGGATTGAAAGAGTTTGTCAAGCATTATTTTTAATGCCCGGGCCTCTTTCTCGATTTGAAAAATCAGAAACGATTTAAAACCGGGTGTCAATTCCGATAATTAATGAACTGCACCGGAAAATCCAGGTCTGTTTCTTTGAGCATTTGAATCACTTCCTGCAGGGCGTCCCTCTTTTTGCCGCTGACCCGGATATGATCTTCCATCACCTGTGACTGCACTTTCAGCTTCATATCCTTGATCAGTTTATTGATTTTTCTGGCATTATCTTTACTAATACCCTGTTTGATAGTCAGGATTTGGCGCACGGTGCCGCCCGCGGCTTCTTCTATTTTCCCATATTCAAATGCTTTTAAGGACACATCTCTTCTCACCAAACGCGTTTCCAAAATATCGATCACATTTTTCAATTTAAAATCATCGTCCGAAGTGATCGTAATTTCTTCACCGCTTAAAGTGATTTCGCTCTTGCTGTTTTTGAAATCGAATCTGTTCCGAATTTCGTGCATGGCCTGGTTGACGGCATTTTTAACTTCCATCATGTCCACTTTAGAGACGATGTCAAATGATGGCATGGAACCTCCGCTGGAAATAGATTTAACCTGTTTTAATACCTCTGCAAAAAAATGTGAGCAAAAACTTTGGCATCGCCCAAGATGTTTTCAATTCTGGCGTACTCATCCGGCTGGTGCGCCAATTCATCCATGGTGCTCCACACGGCTGCGTGAAAGCCCGCCCTGCGAAAAAAAGCCGCCACGGTGCCGCCGCCGATTCCGATCGTTTTTGCTTCCCGGCCGTAAACCTCTTTCACAGCCCATTTCAGCGCTTCAACAACAGGCGCATCCGAAGGTGTGGACGGCGGTGCCTCTTCCCGCTGCATATGCTCCGTTTCGATCTTCACCTTAAATTTTTGCTCAATCTCGGCGACCATCTCCCGGATCTTCTTCTCCACTTCGACAAGAGAATAATCGGGCAGAATTCGCGCATCCTGATAAAACACATCTTCACCCGGGATTGTATTTATATTGGCGACATTGGGATCTTTCTTGGTGGGCTCAAAAGTGCTGACCGGCGGATCGAAAAGGGGGTCTTTTTTATCAAAAATTTTATAAAGCGCATCCAATCGAACAATTAGATTTGCTCCGGCGCGATGGGCATTGATGCCTTGATCAGGCGTTGACCCATGACACTGTTTGCCGACCGTGCGAAACTTCGTCCAGAGGATGCTCTTCTCCGCCACCTCGATCATGGTGCCGTCTTTATTCCCCGCATCCGGAATAATAATGATGTCTTCTTTCCGAAAGAGTTCCGGGTGATCTTTTGCAATGTATTTAAGTCCGTATTTGCTGCCGGTCTCTTCGTCCGCCACGAGTAAAAGTCCCACATCGTATTCGGGGGTAATTCCCTCTTCCCGCAAAGCCTGCACCGCCAGAATTCCGGAAACGATGCCCTGCTGATTGTCTTCCGTCCCTCTTCCGATGATCTTTCCGCCCTCTACACGGACGGTCCAGGGATCACCCGTCCACAAGTTCACTTTTCCGGGCGGCACTACATCCATGTGAGCCATGATCCAGATGGTACGGCTGTGATCCTGGCCTCTGAATTTTGCCACTAAATTAGGACGGTAGCCGGCCGACACCCGGTCGTCCGGCGCCTTAATCTCCTGAATGTCATCCGCCTTCAACTGCTGCAGAACGGTTTTAATGTATTTGGCTTTCTTAAACTCTCCGTCACCGCTATTTTCGGGGCCGAGCGCCGGAATGGCGGTCAGCCTGGTTTCGTATTCAATCGCCTTATCTTCATAAGTGGAAATCCGATTCGCCACTCTTTGAAAAACATCGGACATAGTGTCTCCTTTCCATTCACTTTAGGCTTGCTATTTTTAAAAATCTTCATAAATTGTGGAATGATTCAATATATTAATTTTGTCCATAAAATGCAATGACTATCCTGCTTAAAGCGATGCCGCTGCGAGTTTTGCAAAATCAAATCGGAAAAGCCATTGCAGGCATCTGAACCATTTTTATGATGATTCAGCCGTGTAAAAACATGATCTGTTCCATGAAGCGGCTCTTGAGTCCCGCAGGAACGCAGTGCCGCCCCGTGGTAAACCGCGGGGCTAAGAAAAGAAAGAACGCTGAAGCGTCCTGCATTTTTTAATTTGTGAAAATTCGTGGGCCTTTCTTTTTTTATTTCGCGGCGATTCAGTGGAACCCAAAAACATGAAAATGAACGTTCGAATCATAGAATCACGAATTCCAAAAAAAGAAGCCGTTGAAAGATTAAAACCCAAACGGCGGTTCTTATTAAATCAGAAGAAAGCTTTTCGAAAAATTGAATTTCTCTATTTACCTTACTTCTGGGTGCGTTTGCAGACTCTTTTTAAGGGGAAACGGGATAAGCTTCTCATTGCGATTGATGCCATCGACGGCACGGCGGTTTTCCCCGATGAAAATTTCATCCGTTTTAAAGAACTGGAGTTGTCCGATCCACTCCCTTTCCTGCTTCAGGAAGAACGGATTAAGCCTCTGGCACTCGACACCGCACATGATTTTTCGATGCAGGTCGGGCTTCGCCAGAAGGTGCCTCTGGAAACCATGGGCTTCCTTTCTATTGAACGCGTGTATTATCCGTTCTGGATCGCATACTTTTCTTCGCCCAAAGGGTTGACATTTACCGCATTGGATGCCGTTTCAGGAATGCGGCAGGGGGTCAAAATGAAACAGGTTTTCATAAAAGCCCTTCGCATTCTGGAAAATAGCAACGCGGAATAAAACCAATTTTCCGATAAAAAAAAGGGCGGCCTGAAAGAATGTTCAGACCGCCGCAGACACAAACAACCGGCAGGAATGACAGACTAAAATTTACAAAATCACGTAAAAATAATCTGTGCGCCGGCCGACTTTTCGTAGAATTGGCCTACCGTTAAAATGGCATCCACTTCGTCACAAAAGTCCTCTTTGTTCAAATGAAACAATTCGACGGTCGCTTTACAGACATACAATTCCCCGCCGGCGTCGTGAAACATCTCAATAAATTCATCCACCGGAGGAATGTCCAGCTTTTCTATTTCCTTCTTCATCATGCTTGTCGCAAAAGCCGACATCCCCGGCAGCATTCCGAGCAGGGTCGGCATGTGCATGGCCGGATTTCCGACGGTCGCGACTTTAAGCTTTTTCATTCGCTTTTTGGTAACCGCATCCAGTCCAAAAAACGTGAAGAAAATGGAGGCTTCGATTCCCTCCATCCGGGCGCCGTTCGCCATAATCAGTCCGGGATAAACCCCTTCCAGCGAGCCCTTTGAGATCACAATAGACACTCTTTTAATTTTCCCATCTTCAGCCATTTTTCACTCCTCGTTTTGGATTAGACGCAGCCCATTGGTTTCGGAAGCCCCGCTATTTTGGCGGCCTTTTTGGCCGGTCCATTGGGAAACAAGGCATACAGTTCTTTAATCGGAATGCCTCCGGTATTTTTCAATCGGCGGATGGACGGTGCCGTGCCTTTCTCCTGAAACTCTTTCTGCATGAAATGAATTACCTTCCAGTGCTGTTCGGTCAATTCCGGGAGCCCCTCTTCCTTTGCAATTGCCGCGGCGATGTCCTCATTCCAGTCCTCACGATTTACCAGGAATCCCTCGTCATCCACCTCTATTGTTTTCCCTCCGAATTCTTTAGCCGGCATGCTGCTTCTCCTTCTTTTCATTAATGATTTCTTTGAATTTATTTGATCGCTCGGTTGTAGCCAAATTCTTCAAAAATTGGATGCCGAAAGCCACTCCCTGCCGCATTTCGGGCGTACGGGCTTCCTTAAAAAGATCCAGAAAAGAAACCTTTTGTGCCACAGAAATATCTAATTTTTTATAAACCGAGACGGCATTGTCCAGGGCAATCAGCATTTCAGGTTGGGTCAGATTTTTCACAGTCGATAAAATGAGTACGATATTTTCACTCAAGGCTTTCACATCTTCGATTGAAAAAGAGGTCACCACATTATCCACAATCTTTAACGTCTCCCGAAGGAATTCAAAATAGCCTCTCCGGTCCAATTCATCCATTTGGGAAAGCACATCCAGATAAGCCTGTTTACTGATGGGCGCAATATCCGTTGCGAAATCCTTTACGCTTTCCAATTGTCCGATAATTTTGGTGATATTGGTGACATTTCGAAGGAGCTTTTTAATCAGATAGAGCAAATCCGATGAATCGAAACTGGGCGCCACTTCTTCCAACTCATTCACAGCCGATTGGAAAGCATCAGTCGCAATACGGTTTAAATCATCCTTAAGCTCCTGCATCTCACGCTGCCGGCGCGCCTGTACGGCCATTTGCTCCGTAATGAAATTGAGTTTTTGATCAATTTCATTCAATCTTTGTTCAAGGGTTTTGTCTGTCATGTTCATTTCCTTTTCCCTGCCATGTTCATCTGCGCTTCAATGGGTAACTCCGCTCCTTTCAGCAGCAAGTTCCAATACATCCACCGGAACATCATTTTTCCCCAATGGTTCATTTTCGTTTCTTCCAGCAAAGAAAACGGTCCGACACCCGGCAGCGGAAATTTTCCGGGGAGCGGCTCCACCTCGTAATTAAAATCAATTAGGATGCCCTTTCCGAAACCCGATTCAATAAAACAGTTGGCATGTCCATCGAACTCGGGCAGCAGGGGCCGCTTCTCGACCGCGCGCAGGAAATTTTCAAAGAGAATCTCCGATTCGAAATGGGCTACCGATCCCGCTTTTGAACTGGGCAAATCGGTGGCGTCTCCCAGCACAAAAATATTTTCATAATTTTTCGATTGCAGTGTGCTGGGGTTGGTGGGCACAAAATTTAAATCATCCCCCATCCCTGAGCGGGCGATCACTTCATCCCCCATGTTCGTTGGAATGGTGACCAGAAGATCGTACTCCATTTCTTTATCGTCGTAAGAAATAATTTTATTCGCGCCGCTGTCCACTTTTCCGATATCAAATTCGGGAATCAAATGGATGTTTTTCTTCTCAAGAAAATTGCCCAGATATTTTGCGGCCTTCGGTTTTGTAAAGGCGCCCGGCAGCGGTGTGACAAACGAGATTTCCACTTTGTCCCGAATGCCCTGCTCGGTGAACCACCAGTCCGCCAGAAAAACAAATTCCAGCGGCGCCACCGGACACTTGATGGGCATCTCCACAATATTTAAAATCAGCCGTCCGCCCTGCCAGTACTTTAGAAAATTACCCAGGGCAACGGCACCCTCCACCGTGTAAAAATCAAAAATATTTTTATACCACCCGTCCTCTTTCATCCCTTCCGTCTCTTCCGGATGAATCTTGGTGCCGGTGGCGATAATTAAATAATCATACGGAAGAATTTTTCCATTCGAAAGTTTTACGCGGTTTTTTTCCGGCTCAATGACCTCGATGGGAGACATCACAAAATCCACATCCGGCGGAATATAATCACGTTTGAGTTTGATTACGTCGGCTTTGGTGTAAATCTCAAACGGAATGAACAAAAAGCCGGGTTGGTAATAATGCTCTTCATACTGATCGACAATGGTGATCTCCCATTCGCCTTTATCCAGGACCGGTGTCAATCGATTCGCCATTATGGTTCCGGCCGTACCGGCACCCAAAATTAATAATCGCTTCATACATCACCTCATTTTTTTATAGACGGTTTCTTGTCGCGCGTTTTGTAAAAAAACCATCAAAAGCACCGAAAAAATGCGTTTCAATTTCACAACAATCACGTCAAATTCTTAATAAGAATAGTTTTGATTATTAATTACAATATACAAAATATTCATTTCAAAATCAAGATTTCACCGTAAAAAAAGGTGCCTTTCAAAAAAAATATTTGTGATAAATGAGTCAATTCTAAATTGATATTAACCGCTAATTCAGGAATTTTTTACGAATTGGTTTCATTGAATTTAATGCAATTAAAATTCGTGTAATTCGTGACTATTAGATTGTACTTATAAATACTATTAGTCTTTTCAGGAAACAGTATAGACCAATTTGACATTTCGTACCTAACGGCACTCAAAATGGAGGGAGAAATATTTCTATAAACATTTCGTCCCTAACGGGACTTATTCTTGAATCACATGATTTAGCAGAGACACCGGAGAACTCTAAAAACAAACGATCCCTTAAATGCTTCTGTTTGTTCCGCAGTGGTCTTCATCAAAACCATAAAACCACTTCCCATAGTTGTCTTAAATGTTTCTATCTGTCTCACAATGGTAAGGGCAATTCATGAATTGCCCTTACAGAACTTTTTCGGATTTGAGATATCACTATCCCGTCACTTTGTAATAGACTCTAAAATTTGAAGACTGCTCCACCTGCCTACGACAGATTCGCACTAATAGCCATAATTTGAGAATTTTTTGTTTTCGTTCAAACACTCTTTACGTCCGACAACCGGCGGACGAACTGTTAATTGCTCTCTGCAAACGATTCAAAATACTTCCTTGACTTTTAGCAAATATTTTATCAAATTTAACCGGCGCGGCAAGCCGCAATCACTGTAAAAATGGATTAGAATTTATTCTATCAGGGCTGACGTTCTTATTTTTTCCGTAAAAATTTTAGTATCAAAAAAAACGTGAAAACAGCACCCAAACGTGCCGGAGGCGCATTATGAACTTATTCCAAAAAGAGCTGCCAATCCGATGAAAACAGACTGGCTTCATCCTGTCCGCACATGGCGGAGGCGGCGGGCGACTTCCGTGCCTTTTCCGCGGGAGTGGGATGAGATACTGGCCCGGAATTTTCCTCTTGATGCCCGCCTGCCGGAGAGGGACCGGAAGGAGCTGCGCAAACGCATCCAAATATTTATCGCGGAGAAGCACTTCGAAGGCCTGGGAGGACTGAAACTCACAGACGAGGTTCGGGTCACCGTCGCTGCACAGGCCTGTCTGCTGCTGCTCCACTGCGGCGAGAAGGATTATCCCCGCCTCTCCTCTATCCTGGTTTACCCGACCGCCTACAAGGCCCGCGAGGTCAGCCGCTCCGCGGACGGCCTGGTGACCGAGGGAGAGGAGGTTCGGCTCGGCGAGGCCTGGAACTTAGGTGCGGTGGTGCTCTCCTGGCACGACGTTCAATTTGGCGCGGGGGACTACCACGACGGGTCCAACCTGGTCCTTCACGAGTTTGCCCACCAGCTCGATATGGAGAACAACGTCGCCAATGGTGCCCCTCTCCTGCCGCGCCGCAGCATGTACGTGGCCTGGGCCCGGGTTCTGGGACGGGAGTACGAGCACCTGCGGCAGGAGGTGGAGAAAAACCACCGGACCATTATGGACCGGTACGGCGCCACCAATCCGGCCGAATTCTTCGCCGTGGCCACGGAGACCTTCTTCGAGAAGCCGGCACAGCTCCATGACAGGCATCCGGAGCTTTATGAGCTGCTTCGCGAATTCTACCGGCAGGACCCCAGGTCCTACTTCACCCGGCCGCCCGGCGCCGGCAGTCCCGGCAGTGAACCGGCGGGATGAGGGGCGATGCGTTTTGTCCGGTTTGAAACCGGATGTTCAGGGTGTCCCGGACCGCAGTTGCGGCACACACAATCCGGTGCACCCCGGCAGTGCGTTTTTACTTCAAAGACAGGCGAATTTTTTACTGAATTTTAAAAATGGAGGCATCATGCTGAACATCCTCTCACTCCTATCCCGAACCGATAAACATTTCCTGGGGGGCGGAAACCGCGTGGTCTGGACGCCGCCGTTTCCTGTCTTTTTAGATGTCCCCGGTTTCTGGGACAAAGTCAGCTTTTTCAACTTTGATTTTAAACCCGGGTACGCATTCACTTTTCTGGATAGCAGGGGCAAAGTCTTAAAGCCCGCTCTGCTGAACCGGCACTGGAACCCCGCCCGGCTCCGGCAAACTTACAATCTCCCGCACAAAATCAAACTCACGGAAGAAAGAGCCGTGCTGCCGGAGGATTCACTCGTTTCCGTGCTGCATTTTGAAAATCACGGCGCCCAAAAACAGACCGTTCACGTCATTCTCTGGACGGCACAGGAGAGCAACCCGTACGACGGGAAGCTTTTTATCGACAATGCGGATATTATCGGAGGGAAAATCGGTTTCACCAAATTTCTGCGGGTGCGGGATCTGCCCCTGACCGGTATTCACACCGCGATGGGACTTTCACAAACGCCGGATTCTTTTTCGCTCAATTTGGCAGAGCGCACGGCGAATCACCCTGACTGGAACCTGACACCGTTTTATGAAAAATTCCGCGAAGGGCGCCTGCCCGATGAAATCAAGTTATCCGGGATCAACCAATCCGGGCTGATTTACATGGCTCTGCACAAAACGATCGAACTCACACCCGGAGGCAGGAAATCCATTTTTGCGGCGGCGGCGCTGGCCGTCTCGGATGACGAGGCGGTGTCACATCTTCAGAAAACGCTGCAAACACCCAATCCCATTTCAAGAAGTGAAAAAAACTGGGAAAACTTCTTTCACCAGGCACCTTATTTTGAAAGCTCGGATCCCTATTTCACACGTTATTACTGGTACCGCTGGTACGGCCTGAGGCTCTTTACCCTTCAGGGCGGCGATGAAAATTATCCCTACCCGGCTGTGTGCGAAGGGCCCGCCGACTTTCGCATGCCCATCAGCTACAGCGCCCAGTGTCATTTATTAGAAACCCGCTGGCTGCACTCGCCTGCCGTGGCGCAGGGATCGCTGCTCAATTTTATTCACTGCCAGAACGAAGACGGCTCCTTTACCGGTCACCTTTATCCAAACAGCAAGCAAAGCAGCGGATTTTACCACGCCGATTGGGGCCGGGCCGCATTGGACGTTTTCAAAATCCATCCGGATAAACTTTTTTTAAAGCGCGCCTACCATGCCCTCTCCCGTTATGCCGATTATTTCGACCGGGAACGGGACGGGGAAGATTCGGGGCTGTACGATGTTCTGGATCAATTTGAAACCGGGCAGGAATTCATGAGCCGGTATTTGACCGTCGATCCCAAAGCCGACACATACGACTGGGTCAACAACATTCGCCTGAAAGGGGTGGATGCCGCCGTTTACATCTACCGGCTCAAGCAGGCCCTGGCGCAAATGGCGGCACTTCTCAATCTGACGGATGAAATCAGGGATTGGAAAGAGGGTGCCGAAAAAATCAAGCGGGCCGTCCGCGAAATGATGTGGGATCCGGAGACAGAGCTATTTTTCGATGTGGATCCGAAGACCATGACACGCACGGGCATAAAAGCCGCCGTGTGCTTTTACCCGTACATGACCGACATCGTGGATGAGTCCCACCTGCCGGGCTTGAAAAAACATCTGCTTAATCCCGAAGAATTCTGGACCCCCTGGCCTGTGCCTTCCACCAGTGCGGATGATCCCCTCTTTAATCCGGAAGCCGAGTGGAAGGGCAAGCGGCACAATTGTCCCTGGAATGGGCGTGTGTGGCCCATGACCAACAGCCACATCGCCGAAGTTCTGGCCCGCACGGCCCTGCGTTTCGACGACAAAGAATTGGAACAGGCTGCCGTCGAATTCATCCAAAAATTTATCCGAATGATGTTTTTTGACCAGGACGTGAACCGTCCCAATTGTTTCGAGCACTACAATCCATTTACGGCCAAGGCGTCCGTTTACCGCGGCATCGATGATTACCAGCACTCCTGGGTGGTGGATTTGATTATCAAATACGCGGCAGGCGTTCAGGTCGATCCTTCCGGGGAAGTTACCCTGCACCCGCTAAATTTCGGATTCAAACATTTTATCCTTAAAAATCTTCTCATTCAGGACAGATTGTTTGAAGTTGTCGGGAAAAAAGGAAAGGTTACCTTAAAGAAGGATTTTTCCGAATAATAAACCCTGCAACCCGTCAAAAAAACACGCTAAAAGCCGGGGCGTTTTTCTTCCGAACTCACCCCGGTGCCGTCACGGGCAAATTTTGGTTCATCGCGAAAATGCGTACATTTTAAACGATTGGCAGCGATCATTCCAGACAAAAATGAAATGAACTATTTATTGCCGGAAATGCGTGGATTTGCGCTGCCATTGGATTATTCCTGAATAAAAGTAGAATTAAATTAAAATCCAAAAATCCGAATGTCAAATGAAGCTCAAAATTCAAATGCAAACCTGAAATAGGATTTGGAGGAAAGGACAGCGGCCAGAACATTGTGGAAAGAAGCTCAGGAATTGACGTTTACTTTTTCCTCTATTCTTCGTCCAAAGAAAAAACAATCAATTTTGTTATTGGGTCATTCTTGCCCCGTTAGATGCTGAACAGGATAATATGATTTTTCAGAAACAGGAGGGTGTCAGATTATGGATAAAAAACGCAAATACTTTATCTAACGGGGTGAAGATTTTATTTGATATTGGCGCTTTTGAGTTTAGCATTTAGTGCCGGCGAAATTAGGATGAACCTTAATATTTTTGGCTCTTCCGGTTTTTGCGTACTCTTTAGCTTGTTATTGTCCTTCAAACTCACCCCCTCAATTCCCCCTCTCCCGCCCGGGCGGGAGAGGGGGACGTCCTGGTGACCAACGTTGGTTTTGTTACCAATCAGGGGGTGAGTTTTAGATTTAGCGAATGGCGGCACCTTTTTAATAGAAAAATGCACGCATTATTATGATGAACCCAAATTTTCTATTCTGTTGCCGGGCATTTACGGACGTGTGTTTTTTCGGGATAACTTCTTTAAAGAGTTGTCCATCTTCTCCAGGCGGTTTATAATCACGTCGAGATCAAAACTGTGCCATTCCAGT
>BDTM01000052.1 GCA_002898015.1 bacterium BMS3Bbin03
TACCGGTTTTTGCAAAGATTAAGCCGCTAAGGAAAGAATGTATTCCGAAGATTTATGTTATGATCTTATAGTTTTGAAAAAGACGGATGACACACCCCGTCTGCCTTCAGCGGAGAGCTCGGCCGGCCGGCGATTGGCGTCAACCCAAGGACTGTTCAATATTTATAAACATAGTATTTACAAATAGATGTTTAGTATTTCAAATGGTTATAAATCATATTATTTTTTTCAGGAAACAGGATAGACAAATTTGACATTTCGTACCTAACGGCACTTAAAATGGACAGAGAAATTTTTCTATAAACATTTTGTCCCTAACGGGACATGGATAATGGAAGTATCATTAAAGATTATCTCTGTTCAATGAAGCGGCTCTATCGTGCCGGAGATTTGTAAAAGCAGCGAATCTAATTTTATAGGAGAAACTTTAACATTCAAGTTTCTTGAAAGTCCCATAGGGACGCAATGTTTATAGCGAAGTGCCAAGTCCGATGAGCTTAAGTCCGCCTCCGGCGGACGAAATGTCATTTTTATCCTATTCATGAAATAGGCCATTAGGTTGACGCCGTCTGCCTTCAGCGGAGAGCTCGGCCGGCTGGCGGGCACGCCTCAAGGAAGGAATTTTACAGGGTCGTGCTCAAACAGATGTAAAATCGTTCAGGGCGTTTCTTTTGCCGTTGATCTGATTTAGTTTATTAGACCAAAATCGCAGCGAGTGCGTATCAAACCGTAAATGAATTTTAACTTTTCGGGAAGGAATCATTATGTGCGGAATCGTTGGATATATTGGCGCTGAGCCCGTCGTTCCCATCTTAATCGATGGGTTAAAGCGATTGGAATATCGAGGATACGATTCTGCGGGGATCGCCGTTGTCAGCAAAGATAAAATTTTTATACAGAAACAGTTGGGGAAAATTTCAAATTTGGAAGATTCCCTTAAAAACACGCACCTGAATTCCACACTCGGAATCGGGCACACACGCTGGGCCACGCACGGGGCGCCCAGTGTTGTCAATGCGCATCCCCACACGGATTGCAGCGGCGATATCGCCGTCATTCACAATGGTATTATTGAAAATTATGCCGGGCTGCGGCAAGAGCTGATGGCGAAAGGGCATGTGTTTCGATCTGAAACAGATACGGAAGTTCTGGCCCATCTCATTGAAGAATTTTATAACGGCGATCTGGAGCAGGCTGTGCGTTACGCGATAAACGAAGTGGTGGGCACCTACGGTATTCTGGTTGTATCGAACAAGCAGCCGGATCGTATTATTGCCGCCCGGAACGGCAGCCCTTTACTGATCGGCATCGGGACCAATACCTATATGGCCGCTTCGGATGCCACGGCCGTCATCAGGTACACGCGAGATGTCGTTTATCTGGACGACGGAGAACTGGCTGTGCTTACCCGCGACCAATATATTACGAAAACGATTCGAAACCGGCGTACAAACAAACATGTGGAAAAGATCTCCTTTGATGTGGATCGTATTGAAAAAGACGGTTTCGACCATTTCATGCTGAAAGAAATCTTTGAACAGCCGCAAACGCTGCGCGACACCATGCGCGGGCGCGTGCAGGCGGAAAACGGCACCGTCCGGCTGGGCGGCTTAAGCGACCACTTGCAGCAATTATTGGACGCAAAACGCATCCTGTTGACGGCCTGCGGCACCTCCTGGCACGCCTCGCTCATTGGAGAATATATTTTTGAAGATTTTCTCCGCATTCCCGTTGAAGTCGATTACGCGTCTGAATTTCGGTATCGAAATCCCGTATTGGATCAGGATTCCGTGGTGATTGTGGTCAGTCAATCGGGCGAAACAGCGGACACGCTGGCGGCTCTTCGGGAAGCTAAAAAAAGACGGGCGCCCGTATTCGGTATTTGCAATGTGGTGGGCAGCAGCATTGCCCGGGAGACTGTGGCGGGTGTTTATATTCATGCCGGGCCGGAAGTCGGTGTGGCGTCGACCAAGGCTTTCACGGCTCAGGTCACGACCCTGATCATGATGACCATCCTGATGGCTCGCAAAAAGTGGATGAGCCGGGAGGAGGGCCGCCGCATTCTAACGGAATTGGAAGCCATCCCGGATAAAATTTCGGAGGTTTTGAAAGAGAGCGATTCCATTCGGGAAATCGCCAAAAAATATGCGGACAGTCGAAATTTCCTTTATTTGGGGAGGGGATACAATTTCCCGGTGGCACTGGAAGGGGCGCTGAAAATGAAGGAAATCTCGTACATCCATGCCGAAGGGTATCCGGCAGCGGAGATGAAACACGGCCCAATCGCCTTGATCGATGAAAATATGCCGGTCGTTTTTATTGCAATCAAAGACAGCACTTACGAGAAAGTTCTCAGCAATATCGAAGAAGTGAAAGCAAGAGGGGGCAGGGTGATCGCCATTGCGTCGGCCGGGGATGAGAAGATTTCCGAAAAAGCCGATCACGTGATTTTTCTGCCGGAAACCCTGGAATTTTTATCGCCGTTAGTCACCATTATTCCGCTGCAGCTCCTGGCGTATCACGCGGCCGTTTTGCGGGGCTGTAATGTGGATCAACCCAGAAATCTGGCAAAGAGTGTGACGGTGGAATAACGGTTCGCAGGTTTCAATTTAATGAACAAAAGTTTTGAATTTGTAAAAATAGTCTGTATTGGGCAACCCGGAGAGATCGAATGAAGAAAATTCATCTTGTACTAATTGTGTTTCTTTTGTTACATTTGACATCGAACGTATTTGCCAAACCCGACCGGCAAATCGCTGCGCCGCAAAATCCTGAGGTCGAAAAAGCCTACCGAAAAGGGCTGCAATTATATCTGAAAGGCCGTTATGGTGTGGCTGCCTGGGAATTGCAAAATATGCTCATGCTCTTCCCAAAGAACAGAAGAACGACCTCGGCGCTATATCTGATTGCACGTGCGGATTTTCACCTTAAAAAATACCGGGAGGCGAATGAAGCCCTGGACCAACTGCTTAAGGATTACCCCCAAACGGCCTATCGATACGATGCCTTATTCCTGAAAGCCGCCATCGCCTACAACGAAAATAAATTGTCACAATCCTTCAATTTACTTGCCGAAATTATTCACAGGAGCAAAAACAAGAATCTGGTTCGGCAATCCCAAAAAATCTTTTATAAAACCGTGCTGTCGAATTATGCCTTGCCGGATATCCGCAATTTACAGGGGCGCTTCTCGTCATCCGATTTAAAACCCATCTGGATGCTCGCCGCCGCTTCTAAAATGTGGGATGCAGGCGATTTTGAGCAGGCGAAAAAGAAACTGCAAACGTTCTTTAAAAAATATCCGAACAGTTTATTGATTGCCGAAGCCCGGAACCTGCAAAAGATGATTGAAAAAGGGCCGTCGATTCCGTCAAAAATTGCGGTCGTGCTGCCCATTACCGGATTTTACAGAGAACAGGCGACCGATGTGGCAAATGGCATCAAACTGGCATTTGCGAATTGGAAACAATCCCATTCGGATACCAAACTCCAATTAAATGTATTTGATACGCACAGAAACACAATACAGGCTCTGAAAATCACACAAAAATTGGCCGGAGATCGAAATGTTCTGGCAATTCTGGGCTCGCTGGAAAGTGATCCTACGGGTGCGATCGGTGCTGTTGCAAGTTGTAAAAATCTGCCTTTAATAGCGCCCACAGGCACCGAAAACGGCATTGCAGCATTAGGGGAAAATATTTTTCAAATGGACGGGAATATCGATATTCGGGGGAAAATACTCGCAGAATACGCCATTCGGCAGCTTCATCTCAAAACGTTCGCGGTTTTGGCGCCTGCCGATGAATATGGAAAACAGATTACGGATAGTTTCACGGAAATGATTGATCATTTAGGCGGAAAAATTATGGCAGAAACCTGGTACTACGAAGGTTCCGTCGATTTTAAAAGACAGCTCTCTCACATTCGAAATGTGGGGCTCGAAAAAATGGTTTGGGATTCCCTCCGCACAGTCTATCCGGGTTACAGCGATTCCGAGATCGATTCGTTGTTTGCAATCGAAGAACCCATTCGACAGGCGCAGAATCGAAACAAGGTCATCCGGAAGCTGGCGGACTCCACCGCCGTTCCGGTGACTTCTATCGATGGGGTTTTCCTGCCTGTTTATACAGACGATATTAAGTACATTGCCCCCCAATATGCGATGTTTAATATTCAGTCCCAATTATTGGGAGGCGATTATTGGAAAGATATCAGTATCCTGAATGATAATCAGAGTTATGTGAACGGCGTTATTTTTACCACGGATGTTTTTGCAAAAGAAAACGCGCTCCCCTACCTGAGATTTCAAAACCGGTACCGAAAACGGTTTCAGACTTCGCCGTCGAAGTTCTCTGTTCTTGGATATGATTCGATGAATTATTTGCTTCAGGCATTGAATTCGGGCGCCCGCACACGTGAAGACCTGCTGAAAGCCCTGCGGAACATTCGGGAGTTTGACGGACTGCACGGTTCTTTTAAATTTTTGGAAGGAAGCCGTGTGAATTCAGGAATTGTCCTGCTGCGTTTCGAAAACGGGACATTCCGGAAATTGGAGTAATTAAATTCAGAATAAACGCAGCTCTCCGGTTGGTGCGAATATAGGAAACGAAAGTCAGGCTGCGAAGGTAAAAAATAAGAGAATCGCGCCGCGGCCCGGTAATCACAAATTTATTTGATTTCATAGAATATTTGACTACATTTATTCAGGATGTTTTTAGGAGATTCGATTGGCAGACTGGGACAAAAAAATACAGGCACGCCTGAAGCAGACCGGTAATTTACCCAAGCACATTGCCATTATTATGGACGGCAATGGGCGCTGGGCGCGTAAGCGAGGTCTGCCCCGCGTGGCCGGACACCGCGAAGGCATCAATTCCGTTCGGGATGTGGTGGAAGCGTGCGCTCAATTGGGTATCGAAGTGCTCACGCTTTACACATTTTCGGTTGAAAACTGGAAACGTCCCAAGGAAGAGGTTTCCTATTTAATGACGCTTTTGGTCCGAACGATCAAAAAGGAAATTGCCGATCTCCAAAAGAATAATGTCCATTTAATGATCATTGGCCACCTGAAAGACCTTCCGGACATCACCCGAAAGAGTCTGGAAGACGGCATTGAAAAGACAAAGAATAACACGGGTTTGAAATTGGTGCTTGCGCTCAGTTACGGCGGGAGGCGCGAAATTCTGGACGCGGTTCAGAAAATCGCCGAAAAGGCGATCGACGGAAAAATCTCGCCGGGTGACATCGATGAAAAGCTGTTCTCACAGCATTTGTACACAGCGGGCTTGCCCGACCCCGATTTGCTCATTCGCACGAGCGGAGAGCTGCGCGTGAGCAATTTCCTGCTCTGGCAGATGGCCTACACGGAAATGTACATTATGGATGTTTACTGGCCGGATTTTCGCCGCAAGGAACTTTATGAAGCCATTCAAGTTTATCAAAAAAGAGAGCGTCGGTTTGGACTTGTGAGCGAACAACTGCACCCCACGCCTTCAGAAGCGCGTACCCAGCATGTGTAAAAAAACAGTTCGGAAAACCTGATTGCATGGGTACGATCGCCGGTTAAAAAAAATTTTACATTTGTCTATAATCGTTTATTTATAATATATTAATTTCTATGAAATCTAGAAGATGGGTTCTTATTTCGTTTGTTGTGATTTTTATCCTTGTTGTCGGTATTCAACTTTCCTGGAGATTTTTCTCGGTCAACGATCGTCTCTTGAATCTCGTTTTAGGCGAGCTTAAGCCCAACATTCAGGGAAAGGTCTCAATAGAAAAGTTGGAAATCAGCTTCGGTGCCGTTCACCTCAAAAAAATCAAAATAGAATGGAAGAACCAGCCCTATTTCTTAAATATACAAGACCTGCAGATCGGATATAATCTCATCCATCTTCTGAAATATAATTTTAATCCGCTTCGGTTCATTTCAAATATCGTGATCGACCATCCTGATTTTGTTTTTAAATATTCGCCACGGTCCTCCAATCCGGTCGGCTTGGCGGCACGCACGGGAGTTGATTCATTATCCATGAAAATGCTTCCGGCAAAATATCGCCGGCGTTTGATCGATCTTAATTTCGTGGGCAGGATTATGCTTTTAAAAGGGACGGTGGGGGTGCAGGATTCATCGGGAACCATCCACAAAGTCCTTCAGGGATTGGACGGATGGATTAGCACGGAGAATTTGTCAAAAGCGCTTGTTCGCATGAACGGCCGGATTTTGGGAGCGAAGCAGACCAATTTTGGAATCAACGGGCGTGTTAACCTGGAAAAAGGTGAGCTTAATTTTCTGCGTTTAAATATTATTAATTCGAACCTCGCAAAGATTTTTCCCGAAAAGTCAAAGGACACATTTAGAATTTTAAAAGGGGACTTAAGCGGGCAACTGCTGCTGCAGCAGAATGAAACAAAAAATTACTCTAATCCGGATTTATCGGGTTCATTGCTCATCAAAAATGTGGATGTCGATTTTCTGAACGGAAAAATTCCGGTGCGCAATTTAACGTATAAATTAAATATTAATCATTGGAATGCGACCATCATCCATGCGTCGCAGAACGTTTTTGGCAAGCCGGTAACCCTTGAGGGAACGGTTGAAAATTTGCTAAATCCCCGCTTAAACTTAACCGTTTCTTCCGACGCAATTCCCGTCCGCCGTGTGATGCGGCTTCTTTTGCCAAAATGGGAAAGCAGGATATCGGGATGGGCCCGGCTTCGGCTAAAAATCAGCCGTTCTATCTATAATCCGTCTTTCAGCGGAGAAGTGGCCGGTTATAAAATCGTTTATAACGGCCTGCCTGTTCAACGGGCACGTTTTTTATTCGCGTATCAAAATTCCAATTTCTCGCTAAAATCATCTCAAATCCGTTTTCAAAAGCTGCGGGCCGGTGCTTCGGGGCAGTTGATGAATTGGGGCAAAGCGGCCGGCGGGCAGTTTAACTATCGAATTTCCGGGGATGCGGCTTCTTTTGTGCGTTCGCTTCCGCTGCGTAATTTGGATGCGCTTGCCGTTCGTCTGAATGGAAATGTGCAAATCAGTCAGGGACGAATTATCAATTTTGCCCGTTTTGCGTTAACGGGCGCCGGAAGCAAAATAGATTCGCTGAAATTGACCGGCACGGCTTCATATCAAAATAAACATTTGCGAATTAATGCCCGGGAAGCCGGCGGAAAATTTTACAGCCGGCTCTTAATTAATTTTGCCGCATTGCAGCCGAAAATAAGTGCGGAAATTCTCCATTTGGGCGGTACTTTTTGGGATATTCTTCCCGTTCCCTTCGAGAAGCACCTGAAGAAACGTCTTTCAGTCAGTGTGAAAATAAATGGGGAAAAATCGAAATTAGATTACACATTGGTGGCCGAGCGAAAAAACGCCGAAAGCCTGATTCCGGATCTCTTCCAAATTGACGGAAGCATTGTGCGCCAAAATCAGGAAACGACTGCCCTGGGGGATATTCAATATTTTCCGCTCTCGGGAAGTCCGGTTAAAGGCGACATTCACCTGAAGATCGATCCGAAATCGATTGTTTTACAGGAATATCGCTTGGGAAATTATTATTTCATGACGGGCAAGATCGACCGAAAAACTAAATCGATCAAGGGTCATGTCGAAATTGTTCAGGCGGATCTGAACCATGTTTTCGACGGCTTGCTGCTTCAGCCGGTGCTGCACGCACAGGGCGTCATGGATGGAATGATCGATTTGCAGGGGACACTTTCCGATCCCAACATTGTGGGGCAGATGAATTTAACGCAGGGGATTTTTAACGGGTACGGTTATTATAACGGCTTAATTTCTTTTGAATTCATTCGAAAATTATTTCGCGTGGATCAATTGATGCTGAACCGGGGGCGCCAGCAAATCCTTGCGATTTCGGGAGAGACAAATCTGACGGATCAGAATTTGAATTTCCAAATTCACGGGAAAAATGTGGACACCCAATTTTTATCTCAATTATTTGGGAACCGGATTAAATTTCTGTCCGGACAGTCCACATTTGATTTATCTCTGATGGGTCGTTGGGCTTCCCCGGATGTAGGCGGGCATCTTGAATTCCGAAACGGGAAACTTTTCTTTGTGGATTATGACCGAATGTCGATGGACCTTGGAAAAACACCTGCAGAGCTTGACGACCGGAATGCCGAATCGGGAATTCGGATTCGGAAACTGACACTTGTCCGGAAAAACAAATTTACGGTTCACGCAAAGGCTTTCTTCCCCTTTTCGAATAATCGTGAAATGGACGTGCGCCTGACGGGGAATGGGGATTTTCTGGCCCTTTTTCTGGAAGACATTGCCTTTTTTAAGCGTACGGCCAGTCAATCCACCTTTCGTTTCTCGATTGGCGGGACCTACGGCGCGCCAATCTACACGGGCGGAACAGTCGATTTTAAAAACGGTGAAATTGACTTCCAAAGTGTGCTGCCGGCCGTAAGGGATATGAAAGGGCATGTTCAGATAGAAGCGGAGAATCAATTCGTTCATATTACGGAGCTTACGGGAGAGCTTGGGGGACAGCCTTTTACCCTTAAAACATTCGGACAGGATTTGGTGTCGAACCGCCCGCTTGAACCGCTTGTGATTCATTCGTGGGGAATCAATTTTGGTGTGTTCGGTTTCAAAACCGGCCCAAAAGGCATTCAGGTGCACATTCCCGGCATGATGGAGCAGGGGGACAAAGCCTGGATTGAAGCCGGCGGTTTGCGTCCGGGGGAGTATTTTTATCTTGCGGGGCCGTCGGATCATCCCGTTATGCGGGGTCTGGCGACCATTCGGGATGGGAATTTCACGTACCCGTTTAGTAAAGGCAAGCCAAAAGAGAAATCTCCAAACACAAAGCCGGATTTTATGACCCGTGTTTTAAACCGGATGGTCTGGGATCTGACGGTTATCCCGCAGCGGAATGTCCATTTTGTGAAGAAAATCCCCGGATTGATCGACAACGTCTGGGTGAATCTAATCATGGAATCACCGGGAAATGGGCTCCGGTTATCGGGTACAATCGCCGACCGAACCTTCAGGATTGTCGGGAAAATGCAATCGACCCGGGGGAGCATTGAATATCTGGATTTAAATTTTGCGGTTGTCAAATTCGGTATTGAATTTGACCGTTCGGAGATTTTGCCCATCGTGTACGGCAAAGCCCGTACAACTCTAACCGATTCAACAGGATTCCCTTACAATATTTACCTGACCCTTTACACCCTTAACCCGGAGACAAAAATTGAGCGGGCGAGAGGCCGCTGGGGCGATATTCGGTTCCGTTTGTCGACAGATAACCCGAATATCGGCACGTCGGAAGGACAAATTCTGGGGGCTTTGGGATACTCTTTGGGCTACACAAGAGGCAGTTTTCGAAGCAAAGCCACCGATGTGATCGGCATTAGCGCAGACCATCTCATTTTAAAACCCCTGTTCCGTCCGGTGGAAAGAAAGTTAGAAAAAGTGTTCAATGTGGATATGGTGAGTTTTCGGACACGATTGGCGCAGAATATGATTGAAATGAATTTTAACCGCCAGATCGATCCGCGTTATTTAATTTTCCGCAGTACACAAGTTATTATTGGAAAATATTTGAAAAATAATTTATTTTTATTATATTCTGGAGAGATAGAGGCCGGACTGGATCCGCGCTATCAGGAAAAAGGCATCGGTTTAAAGAATTCATTTGATCTTGAATATCGCATTAAACCGAACCTTCTTTTGGAATTGCAGTATAAGTACGATAGTTTGCTGCTTTCACACAAGCAAGATTTGAGGATTCAAATCAGACATTCGTTTACATTTTAAGTCACGATGGAGGCATTGAAGATGTTGCATTTGTGGAAAAAGATTATTACTTTTAATTTAATAATAGCTCTGGGGACACTTTTGCTCGGAGGCAGTCTGCTTTCCCAGGAGAAACCTTCCGTAAAAATCCTGGGAATTCGGATCGAGGGGAACGTGACAGCCGACCCCGATATTATCAAACTGACTTCCGGCCTGTCGGAAGGGCGGGTGATCACCGGGGATGTGATTCAATCGGCCGTCAAACAGCTCTGGTCACTCGGTATTTTTTCAAATGTGCAGATTCTTCTGGATAAGGAAGTCCCGCAGGGTGTCTTTTTGGTCATTAAACTATCGGAATATCCGCGATTAAAAGAATACACACTCAAAGGGAACAAAAAGCTAAAAACGAAGGCCATCAAAGAAAAAATTGATATTTATCCGGGTCAGGTTATCAGCCCAAATCAAATTCTTCAGACCAAACGAAAGATTTTAAAACTCTATTCGGAAAAAGGCTACCTGCTTGCCCGGGTAAACACAAAAATAGATACTCTCGATCACGGGCGGAAGGAAGTCGTTTATTTTAATATTGACGAGGGTAAACGGGTTAGAATCAAACGAATTACGTTTACAGGCAACAAGTTTTTCTCTGAAGGCAAACTCAAAAAGCAGTTCAAAAAAACAAAAGAGGACAAATGGTGGTGGTTTGGCGGAGATTTTAAAGAAGCCGAATACGAAAAAGACAAGGAACTTCTTTTAGATTTTTATCACAAAAAAGGATTTAAAGACGCCGAAATCGTGAAAGATTCGATCTATTATGGTCAAAAACACGAAAATATGTTCATTAACATCACCCTTCACGAAGGCGTCCGGTACAAAATTCGGAAGATCACCTTCAGCGGGAATAAGCTTTTTAGCGATAAACGGCTTCGTTCACTTCTGGGTTTTAAGGAGGGGGACTACTACAATCAGGAAGCGATCAAAAAAGCTATTTCCGAAAAACTGGGCAGCCTGTATTACAATCAGGGGTATATTTTTGCCCAGATCGTTCCAATCGAGGTTCCGGTTGGAAAGAACGGGCTGAATATTAATTTCCAGGTCCGGGAGGGAAATCCTGTAAAGATTCGCCGGATCAACATTGTCGGAAATACGAAAACCAAAGAAAAAGTGATTCGCCGGGAATTGCGGATTTTCCCCGGAGACACGTTTAGCCGCGCGGCCCTCATGCGGAGTCAGCGTGAAGTGTTCATTCTCAATTATTTCAGCAATGTGGTCCCGGATGTAAAACCTGTGGACGATTCTCATGTGGATTTGAAGTTTAAGGTTGATGAAAAATCTACCGACACCGCGAACATGTCTGCCGGATGGAGTGAACGGGATCGTCTGATCGGCAGTATCGGGGTGGCCATGAACAACCTGTTTGGGAACGGCCAGCATTTGAATTTCAACTGGACGTTTGGCCGTTACTACCGGGATTTTCAAATCGGCTTCACAGAGCCCTGGCTGCTGGACACGCCCACATTGGCCGGCTTTAACATTTACGATACCAAGCGGGAAGCCTATTACATCGGCTACAAACAAATGAGCCGGGGCGGGTCTTTCCGAATTGGGCGCCGCCTGACCTGGCCGGACAATTATTTCCGCTGGGATTGGGTTTATCGCATCGATCAGACCTCGCTTTCCGATTTTTCTCAGTACATTATTGAGCGGAATCCAAACGGAATTGTGACGGAACACTGGCCGTTAACGAGCAGCAGTGTGACGCAGATTTTGTCCCGTGACAGCCGGGATCGTCCGGAGTTTCCCACGACAGGATCTCAGATGAGTCTTTCAACAGAAGTGGCGGGCGGTATTTTGGGTGGAAATGTCGGTTACTATAAAACCGAATTCGGCATTAATTGGTTCTTCCCGTTTTTCTGGAAATTTGTCCTTCACTCTGAAACCCGGATGGGGTACATGGATGGATTCACGAAAGCGTCCAGAATCCCGTATCTGGATCTTTTCTTCATGGGGGGTGACGGATTGTCCCGTTCGATCCCGCTGCGCGGATATGATGATCCCCTTGCCGGCGGTACCGTCTATTCCAGCGGCGGCCGGACGATGTTCAAGCAATCTCTTGAAATTCGCTTTCCGTTCGTCCAGAATCCCACGGCTTACGGGATTGTGTTTGCCGAGGCGGGAAATATTTGGCCGAGTTTGAGCAACACCGATCCCTTCGAGCTGCGCCGCTCGGTCGGTGTGGGTGTACGCGTGTTTATGCCGATGATCGGAATGATCGGTTTCGATTACGCCTATGGCTTTGATAATATTGACAAATATGGAAATGTGAAAGGACAGTGGAAACCGCACTTCGTGTTTGGAACCGGGTTTTAAATATGAACAGCCGCTTGAAGAAATCAAACAAAAAATTCTTTAGCCCCCTTTTGAATCTCCTCTTTGCAAGGGGAGACAAATGGGACAACCCTTTGGTCGTAAGTAATGTATTTGCAGTGTAATCGAAAATAAAACCAACGGAGGTATTTGTGAAAAAATCAATGAAAAGTTTGGTGTTTGCAGGCATAGCCGCATTTTTAACATTGGGAGTGATCAATTCGGCTTTTGCACAGTTAAAAATCGGGTACGTCGATTCTCAAAAAATACTGTCAAGTTACAAAGAATCGATCGATGCGCAGAAAAAATTGGATGCCCAAAATACCAAATGGCAGCAGGAAATTCAGAGTATGCAGCAGAAACTGAAAGATCTGCAGGATCAATTAAATGCCCAAAAGCTGCTGCTGAGTGATGCCAAGAAAGAAGAAAAGCAGCGGGAAATTCAAGACAACTATTTAAAGATTCAGCAATTTCAGATGAAGAAATGGGGCCAGAACGGAGAGATGTTTCAGCTTAATCAGAAACTCATGAAGCCTATTATTGAACAAATAAATAAAACCATTACAAAAATCGGACAGGAAGAAAAATTCGACTACATTTTTGATACCGTTGCGGGCAACATTGTTTACGCCAGCAAAAATCAACCGGATTTGACCGACAAAGTTCTGGAAGAATTGAATAAGAGCGCGGGCGCGCCTTCCTCCAAGAAATAATTAAAAATCATCCATGCGTATTTCTGAACTCGCAAAAATTGTCGGCGGGACTATTTCTTCGGGGGCGGCTGATATTGACATTAAGGATGTGGCCCCCATTGAATCGGCAGGACCGGGCGCTGTGACATTTCTGGCAAACGGTCGATATACAAAATTCTTAAAAGAGACGAAGGCTTCTGCCGTTTTAGTCCCCCCTGGAAAATGGGAATCGAGTGCTGCGCTCATTGTGGTTGACGATCCCTATTTTGCATTTACTCAAGTCTTGCAAGCCCTTTTTCCGCTGACACTTGACCAGCCAGAAGGCATTCACCCAACGGTTATTACGGGGAAAGATGTCTCGATCGGTGAACGTGTTTCAATCGGGCCGTACGGGGTAATCGAAGACCGGGTGCGCATCGGGGCCGGCACAACAATTTTTCCCCACACGTTTATCGGCCGCGGCTCTGAAATCGGAAAGGACTGCACGATTTATTCAAATGTCAGCATCCGGGATCGCATTAAAATTGGGCATCGTGTGATCATTCACTCCGGAACGGTTATCGGCAGTGACGGTTTCGGCTTTGCACCGAAAGACGGAATCTATCACAAAATTCCGCAGATCGGAATTGTTGTCATCGAGGATGATGTGGAAATCGGTGCCAATTGCGCCATCGACCGGGCGGCTCTGGGAGAAACCCGGATTGGCGAAGGCGTGAAACTGGATAATCTCATTCAGATTGCACACAGTGTGAAAATTGGGGCTCACACGGTCATTGCGGCCCAAAGCGGAATCTCGGGCAGCACCGTCATTGGGAGCCGCGTGGTCATTGGGGGACAGGTTGGTTTTGTGGGGCATATCACGGTGGGGGACGGCAGTATGTTTGGGGCACAGGCGGGCGTGACGAAATCTGTGCCCGGGGATCGGGTTTATTCCGGATACCCGGCAAGAGAACATCGCCGGCAGTTGAAACTGGAAGCCGGGATTACAAAACTGCCCGATTTAATCAAGCGAGTCAAAGAACTTGAAAACCGGTTAAAGGCGCTTGCGCCGGAACATCACCGGGAAGCGGAATGATTCGGACTTAAACTTATTTTTGATTAGAACGAAGGGGTTTACTGGGAGGACGATGCTAAAAAATCAACGAACCATTAAAAAACCTATTTCACTTTCGGGGGGCGGACTTCACACGGGGAATGAAACAATACTCACATTCAAACCGGCACCCATCAACACGGGTGTTCGGTTTGTCCGTACCGACCTGCCGGGGCGTCCGGAGATTCCGGCTGTTATTGAACACGTCACCGATATTTCACGGGGCACCACACTTGGGATCGACGGCGTCAAAATCCATACTGTTGAGCACGTGCTGGCGGCTATTTTCGGCCTCGAAATCGACAATATTTTTGTTGAGCTGACCGGGAATGAAACGCCGGTCGGAGACGGCTCCGCCATGCCGTTTGTTGAGATACTTCTAAAGGCCGGTTTCCTGGAGCAGGATTCCCCGAAGGAGGTTCTGGTTGTGGACGAGACAATCACCTACTCCGAAGAAGATCGCGGCGTGGATATTGTCGTTTTTCCTTCGGATGAATTTCGAATCACGTTTATGGTGGATTATAAAAATCCGGCTCTGGGCACGCAGTACACGTCCATGTATTCCCTGTCGGATGAATTTGTAAAAGATTTTGCTCCGGCGCGCACATTTGTTTTTTTACACGAAGTGGAAGAGCTTGCCAGACAGGGGTTGATAAAAGGCGGAAACTTTGACAATGCCGTTGTGATTATCGACCGGAAACTGGACCGTGCCGAATTGGATCGTTTGCGAAATATGCTGAATTTGAAAGAAGAACTTCAGCCGAGCGCGAACGGAATTCTGAACAATAAACAACTCCGTTTTAAAAATGAACCGGTCCGGCACAAGGCACTCGATTTGATCGGGGACCTCGCGTTAATCGGCGTTCCGATTCAGGCACATGTTCTTTGTGCCCGCTCGGGACACAAAGCCAATGTTGAATTGGTTAAAAAGATCAAGAAAATTTACGAGAAGAAATTAATCACCCGAAAATATCAGCCGACCGAAACGGTGGGTTACGCATTAGATATTTCCGCCATTCAGAAGATACTGCCCCACCGGTACCCCTTTTTGCTGGTGGACCGGATTATTGATTTTGTCCCGCAGGAACACGTGGTCGGCATTAAGAATGTCAGTGTGAATGAACCCTTTTTTCAGGGGCATTTTCCCGGCCATCCGATTATGCCCGGGGTTTTGGTCATTGAAGCGATGGCTCAGGTCGGCGGCATCATGCTTTTGAATTCACAGGATTCACCTGAAGACAAATTGATCTATTTTATGGGAATGGACAATGTCCGTTTTCGGAAACCGGTTCGTCCGGGGGATCAAATTCGTTTTGAATTGAAGATGATAAAAAACCGAAAAGTGATATCGAAAATGGCGGGAAAAGCGTATGTGAATGGAGATCTGGTGGCACAGGCTGAATTGATGGCGATGGTGGTTGATAAAGATCAGGACATGGTAAATTAAGGACTGATGCGTGATAAAAATAGATAAAAGGGCGGCCGTCGACCCGAAAGCGGAGTTGGGGGAAAATGTACAGGTCGGCCCTTTTACAATTATTGAAGAAAATGTCCGCATTGGGGAAAATTCACTAATTGCGCCGGGCGTTCACATTGCTTCCGGCACACGAATCGGGAAAAATGTGCGTATTTTTACCGGAGCCGTATTGGGGACGATTCCGCAGGATTTAAAATTCGGGGGGGAGGAAACGATACTGGAAATCGGGGATGAAACCACGATTCGCGAGCATGCCACTTTAAACAGGGGCACTCACGAGAGCCGGGTGACGCGTATCGGGAAAAACTGCCTGATTATGGCGTACGCACATGTGGCACACGATTGTCACATCGGTGAGAATGTGATTCTGGCAAATGCGGTGAATCTTGCCGGCCATGTAACGATTGAAGATTGGGCGGCTATCGGCGGAATGGTTCCGGTACACCAATTCATTCGCATCGGGATGCATTCGTTCATCGGCGGAGGGTACCGGGTGGCGAAGGATGTGCCGCCCTATGTGCGGGTGATGGGGGAACCGCTCCAATTTGGCGGTATCAACCTGATAGGATTGAAACGGAGAGGATTCTCTCAGGCGCAGTTAAGCCGCATCAAAAAGGCTTACCGGATCATTTACCAGATGAAATTAAATGTTTCTCAGGCGATTAAACGCATCAAAGCGGAGATGGATCTTACGGATGAAGTGAAGAAAATCGTCGAATTCATCGAACAAAGCGAAAGAGGAATTGTTCGGTAGCCTATGGAAACCTGGCGACTTCTCATCCACCCGAAAGCTCCCGGTGATTGGCTCATGGCCGCCGATGTGGTTATTGCGGACTTCGTAAAACGGGGGAAAATACCCCCGACGTTTCGCGTGTTTGACTGGTCTCCCGACACAATTTCGCTTGGGTACCATCAGAATATCCGCATCATCAATCTCAATGCCTGCCGGCGGGACAGGATTCGGGTGGTCAGACGGCCCACCGGCGGGAAAGCCATTTACCACAGCGACGAGATTACGTATTCGGCCATTTTCTCCGGCGGCAGTTGCCTTTACGATTCCCGGCTGCTTGAGAGTTATTCAAAAGTGTCCAAAATACTGAGGACGGCTCTTGGAAAATTTCCGGTTAAACTGGATGATTTTCACGAAACATCTGCTCCCGGCTCCTACACCCAATCGGACATCTGCTTTGCAAAAACATTGAGTTACGAGATAACGATCGGCGGGAAAAAATTGGTGGGAAGTGCTCAAAGACGCTGGCAGAATGCCGTACTGCAGCACGGATCGATTCTGTTGGGTGACTCCCACACAAAACTGATGAATTATTTAATGATGACCGCTGAACAGCGGGAAATCGAAAAAGAAACGCTTTCGGCGGGTACAATTTACCTTAAGAAGGTCTATCCTCGATCCATTTCTTTGTCTGATTTTTCAAAAGCCGTTCAAAAAAGCTTTCGGGAACACTTTCAAGTCGAATTGCTTCCGGGGGAAATTTCGCCGGAAGAAGAGGAGAAAATTCAAGCGAAGCGCGGGGAATACCGGGTTTTATAAAGTAGACACGGTCCCCTGTGTCGGATTCTTCGTTCTAAACGTATGATGAAAAAAATTGCTGTTTTAGGATCTTCCGGATCGATTGGGCAGAACACACTTCGGGTGATCGAACAATTTCCCAATGAATTCCGCGTCACCTGTTTGACCGTCCGGCGTCAGGTGGATGTTCTCTTTAAACAGGTGCAGACGTTTCACCCGGACCGGGTGGTTGTGGCGGAACCCGGTTCGCGCACGGATATTCTAAAAAGAATGGAAGACCTGGGCACACGTGTCCTGACCGGAGAGGATGCACTTAGCGCCTGTCTGGAGGAGGACGCGTCCGATCTGGTCGTGAATGCACTTGTCGGCGCAGTCGGCTTAATGCCGACACTGAAGGCCATTGAGAAAAAGAAAAAGATTGCGCTGGCCAATAAGGAGACACTTGTGATGGCGGGGGAAATCGTCACCTCCGAGGCGAAGAAGCACGGTGTGTCCATCATCCCCGTTGATAGTGAGCACAGTGCCATTTTTCAGTGTCTGGCCGGGGAAGATTCGAAAACGATCGAGCGTATCGTTCTGACCGGTTCCGGCGGGCCCTTTCTAACCAGAGCGAAAAAGGATTTTAAATCGATTACGGTCGATGAGGCGCTCAGCCATCCCAACTGGTCGATGGGGAAAAAGATCACAATTGATTCAGCCACGCTCATGAATAAAGGGCTTGAGGTAATTGAAGCGCGGTGGCTGTTTCAGGTCCCGCTCGAGAAGATCGAAATCATCATTCATCCGCAATCGATCATTCACTCGATGGTCGTTTTTATCGATGGCTCTGTAAAAGCGCAGTTGGGTGTTCCGGACATGAAATTGCCCATTCAATATGCACTTTTTTACCCGGAAAGACGGCCCTCTTCTTTTGAGAGGCTCGATTTTACGAAAATTCGGGAGCTGTCATTTTACAAAACCGATCCGGATAAATTTCCGAGTTTGAAACTGGCCGCGGAAGCCCTTCAAAAAGGCGGCACGCTGCCGGCCGTTCTCAACGGAGCCAATGAGGAAGCCGTTCAGCAATTTTTAGAAGGTAAAATTCCCTTCAACAGGATTATGGAACTTATTCAGGCGTCCATGTGTGAACATAGCTGGATTGCGTCGCCTTCAATTGAAGAAATTTTACAGGCAGACCGTTGGAGCCGTCGATTCGTGCGGCAAAAAATTTGAGCCAAATAAATTTGTAAATCAAAAATAAGGAAAACTACATGACAACTGTTTTAGCCACGATATTTGTTCTGGGAATACTTGTGTTTCTCCATGAATTTGGCCACTTTATTGTGGCAAAAATAGTGGGCATCCGGGTAGAGCGTTTTTCGATTGGGTTTCCCCCCAGATTGTTCGGCAAAAAAATCGGAGAAACAGACTACTGTGTATCGCTTATTCCGATTGGAGGCTATGTGAAAATGGCGGGGATGGTCGACGAAAGTCTGGACACAGAGATTACGGGCGAGCCCTGGGAATTTCAGTCAAAATCCTTTTTGCAAAAATTTGCCACAATAGCGGCCGGTCCTTTCATGAACTATGTGATTGCGATTGTTGTTTTTACCGGCCTCACACTTTCAATGGGAGTGGGCGAGGTAAAAGACTCCACAATTGCACAGGTCTCTCCCGGAATGCCGGCCGAACAGGCGGGCATTCGGCCGGGTGACAAAATTGTGGCGCTTAACGGCCAGGAAGTATCTACCTGGGGTGAAATGACAAAGATCATTCACGCGAGGCCGGGGGAGGATATTAAGGTTGATTGGATACACGATGGTGAGAAAAAAGAGGCCGTTATCCACACAAAAGCCGCCAAGCTTCCCATTGACGGTAAAATCAAAACCGTTGGCCTGATCGGCATCGGCCCCAAGCTGTACATGAAAAAGGTCGGGCCCTTAACCGCCATTCGCTACGGATGGCTTCGAACCTGGGAAATGACAAAATTAGTGGGATATTCGGTCTGGATGCTGGCCACAGGAAAAGCCTCTTTGCGAGACATCGGCGGGCCCATCATTATTGCTAAAATGGCGGGTGAGAGTGCAAGATCCGGATTTCCGACTCTGTTGGGCTTTCTGGCGTTTATTAGTTTGAACCTGGCTATTTTAAATGTTTTTCCGATTCCGGGGCTTGACGGCGGGCATTTAATTTTCATTACCATAGAAGCCATTCGCGGGCGCCCCGTTCCCACGAAGACAAAAATGGTCATTCAGCAAGTGGGCATGTTCATTTTACTGGCTTTGATTGTTTTCGTTATTTTTAATGATCTCTACAATATTCATGTCATAAAATAGATTGAGACCGCCGGGCATTTAAGACGGTCCGGCGGTTTTACGGAAGGGGAATGATTCAGGCGGCATCTCCCGATTTTTTCCTGCTGAAAATAAAATTACAAAAATTTAACTTGCGTAATGCCTAAATATTTTGTAAATTTGTACGTTACGTTATTCTAACATTGCATTTAGGATAGTCGATTTATGGCTGGAAAATTGATCATAATCGGTTTGATTTCGTACTTTTTAGGCTCTTTTCCAACTGCCTTTTTGCTTGTTCGCTGGAAGTTCCACAAAAACATCACACAGGAAGGCACAGGAAATGTCGGCACGCTTAATGCGCTTCGAATCACCCACTCCAGGCCGCTGACGGTTCTGGTACTCCTTGTCGATTTCCTTAAGGGGGCGCTCGCGATCTGGCTGGCGTCACAGCTCTTCGGCCGTGATTTTGAATATTTACTCGCTGCATCCGTCTTTGTTGTGCTGGGCCATGATTTTCCGGTTTGGCTGAAATTTCACGGCGGCCGGGGATTGGCTACCTCTGCCGGCATTTTTCTGCTGATCCAACCCTATATTGTGCTGGGGTGGCTGGTCTTGTGGCTTTTGATCTACCTGTTAACCCGAAAAGTGGCTTATGCTAATGCGCTTGCGACGCTTTTAACGCCCGGAATTTTACTCATTCGGGCGTTTCATTTGTATGATTCTTCGACTTTTATCATTGTATTTGCCGTCACTTTTTTGGTATTCATCAAACACATCCCGCGTTTGCTCCATGCAATGCGGGGGGAAGAAACGGTTCAGCAATTTCAATAGGCCGGGGACACAACTTTCATTTTTGGTTCTGAGATGTGATCGGGAAAGTTTATTAAATTGAAATCTTCGGAAAGGAGACAGTATGAAATTGGCGGATAGAATGGCACGATTAGGCACCGAAACCGCATTCGAAGTCCTGGCTAAAGCAAAGGCTCTTGAGGCTCAGGGGAGGGACATCGTTCATCTGGAAATAGGGGAGCCGGATTTTGATACGCCTGCACACATCCGTGAAGCGACAAAAAAGGCCATCGATGAAGGTTACACGCATTACGGGCCGGCGCCCGGTATTCCGGAGCTGCGGAAAGCCATTGCGGAATCCATCGGAGCCGCACGAAATATCACGGTAAATTCTGATCAGGTGGTCGTCACCCTCGGTGCAAAACCCATCATATTTTTCTCGATTCTGGCATTGGCACAGGCCGGTGATGAGGTCATTTATCCGGATCCGGGTTTTCCGATTTACGAATCCGTCATCAATTTTACGGGTGCCAGACAAGTGCCGATTCCCTTGCGCGAGGAAAAAGAATTTCGCTTCGATGTGGATGAACTGCGGCCGCTGATCAATGACCGGACAAAAATGATTATTTTAAATTCGCCGCATAATCCGACGGGCGGCATGTTGTCTCCGTCGGACCTTGAAGCGGTGGCGGAAATGGTTCGGGGCAGGGACATCGTGATTCTTTCGGATGAAGTTTACGAATTCATTCTTTATGAAAATAAATTTCACAGCATTGCTTCTTTGCCGGGAATGCAGGAAAAGACGATTATTTTACACGGTTTTTCAAAAACGTATGCCATGACCGGCTGGCGATTGGGGTTCGGTGTTATGCCGGAGTGGCTCGCCGAGTGCATCACTCAGCTTCAGGTGAACAGCAACTCATGTCCGAACAGTTTTATTCAGTATGGCGGGATCGCCGCAATAAAAGGCCCGCAGGACGAAAGCCGGAAGATGGTGGCCGAATTTAAGCGGCGCAGGGATGTGATTGTCGACGGATTGAATCACCTAGACGGCGTCTCCTGTTTAACGCCCGGAGGTGCCTTTTATGTGTTCCCGAACATAAAAGATCTGATCAAACAAACAGGCAAAGACACAAAAGAATTGGCGGAATATTTTTTAAAAGAGGCGGGTATCGCGGTGCTTTCGGGCACGGCTTTTGGCGAATATGGCGAAGGCTATTTGCGCCTTTCCTATGCCAATTCGGTGGAAAATATTCAGAAGGCCGTCCAGCGAATGGACGAGGCGATTAGAAAACTTTAAGCATTTGGAGGACTTCCAAACGCAGGTTTGCTTTGGAAAAGTCGGCTAAAATCATTATTCCGGAGGGTTAAATTCTGTGGAACCGAAAAAAACGGCATTATTTGATGTCCACCAAAAGTTAGCGAAAAAGATTGTCGAGTTTGGCGGATATTTAATGCCGGTTCAGTATTCAAGTATTATTCAGGAACATAAACGAGTGCGGTCAACCGTCGGAATGTTCGATGTTTCCCACATGGGTGAGTTTATTTTCAAAGGGCAAAACGCGCTTGATTTTTTAAATGAGATGACCATCAACGATGTAAGCAAGCTGGTCGACTATCAGGCACAATATTCCGCCATGTGCTACGATCACGGCGGTATTGTGGACGATCTTCTGGTGTACCGTTTTCCGGATTATTTCATGATGGTGGTTAATGCCTCGAATACCGAGAAAGACTGGGACTGGCTTTCGGAACACAGGCGGGATGGGGTGGAGATGGAAAATGTGAGCGATTCAATTACGCTGTTGGCGGTGCAGGGAAAAAAATCGTCCGCCGCGCTGCAGAAATTAACGGCCTTGGATCTGAGTTTAATTAAGTTTTACCATTTTGCCGAAGCCAAACTAACAGATGTTCCGATGACAATTTCCCACACGGGTTACACGGGTGAACCCGGGTTCGAGCTGTATTTTGATCAAAAATATTCTTTAAAAGTCTGGGATGCCGTCATGGACGCGGGCAGAGAATTTGACATCGAGCCCATTGGATTGGGTGCCAGAGATACGCTTCGCCTTGAGATGAAGTACTGCCTCTACGGAAATGATATCGATGAAACAACCAACCCGCTTGAAGCCGGTTTAGGCTGGATCACAAAGCTTCGGAAAGGTGATTTTGTGGGAAGAGGCACGCTTCTCAGGGTAAAAGAAGAAGGCGTCAGGCGAAAACTGATCGGATTCAAAATGAATGAACGGGCATTCCCGCGGCACGGATACAAAATTTTCAAAGGGGGCGGGGAAATCGGCCGCGTCACCAGCGGCACGGTTTCACCCATGCTGAATACCGGCATCGGAATGGGTTACGTTCCGGCGGCATTTTCCGCCGTGGGTACATCGATCGAGATCGGGATTCGCGGAGAATTGAAACGCGCCGCCGTTTGCGAAACGCCCTTTTATCATCCTGAAGCATGATTGTGAAGTCATTTCTTTCTCCGGCCGATTTAACCGAAGAAAGTGTCAAAAACACCTGGGTGGTTGTGATCGATGTGCTGCGCGCCACGTCGACCATTGTGACAGCCCTTCACAATGGGGCGAAACTTGTTCGGCCGGTCGCCGATACGGCGGAAGCCATCCGAATTGCGGGGCAGAAAAGGGGAGAGGAGATTTTGCTCGCAGGTGAAGAGAACGGATTTAAAATTAATGGATTTGATCTGGGGAATTCTCCGCTCGAATACGCCCACTCTGTTATTTACGGTAAGAAGATTATTCTTAAAACGACCAACGGTACACGCGCTTTTTTAAACGTTCAATCTGCCCCCAAAATTCTGGTCGGTTCATTTTTAAACGCTCAGGCAGCAGCCGGGTTTTTAAACCGAAATCTGCCCGAGCGCGTTTTATTTGTAAATTCCGGTCTGCAGGGTCATTTTTCTCTTGAAGATTCAGTTTGTTCGGGTTATATTATAAGTCAACTTTCGGAAGCGGACATCCGAAATGATGACGCCTGTGCTGCCGTTGAGCTGTCTCGTCATTTTGCTTCAGATGTGCGTGCCATGTTTGGTCAATCCCGGCATGGGCGCTATTTGAAAAGAAATGGTTTTGAAACCGATTTGGAATTTTGCGCACAGAAAAATATTTTTAAAGATATTCCTGTCTTTGATACAGACAAACGGGGAATTGTATTGGCACAAATGGCCGGTTAAAAAGAACAGATTGATTTTGATAGAATTACTAAAAATATTTTTTTGAGCGTCCATGAATCGAAAACCTATTCGAAAAAAATCATTCGGAAACAAGAAGAAAGAAATCAGCGGCATTTTGCTTCTGGTGCTTGGGGTTCTCATTTTTTTGAGCCTCATTTTTTATTCCGTGCAAGATTGGCCAAACGGCAGCTCGCCTCAACCGGTACACAATTTAATGGGACTGGCCGGTGCTTATGTCGCCCATTATTTGCTCATTTACACCATTGGGTTTCCGATTATTGTGCTGCCCGTTTTAATCTTTTTTTTAGGATTGAAATTTCTTACAAATCGCTCTGTCAGCGGCTTTTTTCAAAATTCTCTGTTGGTTCTGTTCTATGCCACTACGCTTTCGATTGCGATCACCCTGCCAAAAGTCACGCCTAACGGGATCATCGATAACTCTCACTACGAGTGGAACGGAGATGTGGGCTATTTTTTTGCATCTCATCTGATTCGCTATTTTGGCGTGATTGGAAGCCTCTTAATTTTATTCACAATTATCGTCTTGCCTGTGCTTTATTTAACGGATTTTTCTTTCACAAAAATTATGGAATTCTTTTCGAATCGATTTTCAGGGGTGTTCGAAAAATGGCAGAATTCTTATGCTTCTCGAAAGAGAAATTGGGCACTGCGCCGGGAATTAAAGCGGGAAGAAAAGAAAAAACGCGCTCGTGAGAAAGTCGGGTACGAAAGAGAGATTACCGAAGAAGAATTTGAAGAATCCGACGTGACGGGAATTCAAATAGAAGAAGATTTTACAGACGGCTCCGGGCCGGTTGAAGGGCGGTCTTCCCGTCGTTCACAGGATTACGGGCAGGAAGCTGAAGCGGAGCAAATCGAACTTCCGCTCGACGATAAACTGAAAAAAATGCCTGAGACGGAATTGCAAAAGGCGAAAATTCAAATATCGCGGGAGGAAGTGGAAGAAATTCCGGCGGATTACGAATTACCGCCAATCGATTTGTTGGATGAATCGCCGCCCCCGGAATCGCGTGAACGCCGGGAAGAGCTGTTGGAAATGGCCCGCTATCTGGAACAAAAATTGGGAGAATACGATGTTCGTGGTAAAGTGGTTCAGATTCATCCCGGGCCCGTTATCACACAGTTTGAAGTAGAACCCGATTCCGGAGTCAAAATTAGTAAATTTGTGGCCATTGCGGATGATCTTGCAATGGTGCTGCGCGCCAGAACCATTCGGATTGTGGCACCCATCCCCGGAAAATCTGTCGTCGGAATTGAGATTCCCAATCGAAAGCCGGCTAAGGTATCGCTTCGCAGTGTCATGGAATCGGATGTCTTTGAACATTCTCAGGTGCGGCTGCCGCTTGGCTTAGGCGTCGATATTACAGGGAAGGTTTATGTGGCAGATCTGGCAAAAATGCCGCATTTACTGGTGGCGGGTACCACGGGTTCGGGGAAAAGCGTGTGTTTGAATATAATCATTACGAGTCTGCTCTTTAAGTTTTCGCCGGAAATTGTCCGGTTTGTTTTAATCGATCCGAAACGTCTGGAATTCTCGGTATATGCACGGCTGTTGAATCACCACCTGATTACATTGCCCGATTTGAATGAAGATGTCATTACCATCCCGGAAAATGCCGTAACGATTTTGAAAGGCATGGAAAAAGAGATGGAGCACCGTTATCGTATTCTGGCGAAGGCGAACGTGCGGAACCTGGGAGAATTTAATCAAGCGATTGAAGAGGGGGAGATCCACACCAAATTGGAAGAAAAATACCGTCATAAAATGCCTTACATCATTATTGCGGTGGATGAATTGTCGGATCTTATGCTCATTTGCGGAAAGGATATCGAAGGCCCGATTAGTCGATTGGCTCACATGGCGCGCGCGGTGGGCATTCACATGATTTTGGCAACCCAGCGGCCTTCTACAGATGTCCTGACAGGGGTGATTAAGGCCAATTTCCCGTGCCGGATCGCGCTGCGGGTATCTTCCAAAACAGATTCCCGTGTTATTCTGGACACAAATGGTGCAGATAAATTACTTGGCGACGGAGACATGCTTTTTTTGCCGCCGGGCCAGTCAAACCCGGTTCGGCTGCACAGCGCCTATGTATCGGCGAAAGAAATAGAACGTGTGCTCAAGTTTATCGAATCACAACCCAAGTTTCCGCACTGGGATATTACCGTGAAGGCGGCGGCGGGAATTGGCGAAGGTGAATTAAGCGGCAGATCCCTGGAGAGAGACGAGTTATTCAACGAAGCGCTGAAACTGGTGGTGCGGCACCAGCAGGGTTCCATTTCACTTTTGCAAAGACGCCTGCGCATCGGTTACGCACGTGCCGCCCGTTTGATCGATCAAATGGAGCAAGTGGGTTACGTGGGTGCTTTTGACGGCAGTAAAGCGCGTGAAGTGCTGATTACAGAAGAAGATCTTGATAATTTATTGGATTAAAAAAATAATGAGATTTTTATGAAAAAAACAGGTTTACTTTTTTTAGGGGTTATTTTCATTATGGCCGGCATCAACACTAACCCGGTTTTTGCCAAGAAAAAGATTAGCGCAGAAAAGATTCTTAAAAAAGTTCGTGAGAGAGTTCAATCCATTAATACCTTGCAGGCTAGTTTTAAAGAGACGTTCCATTGGACGATGATTGATGAAGTGCAGAAATTTTCGGGGGAATTGTACATTGGCGAAGGCGATAAATTTCGCTTGCAAACCGCCGGACAGATTATTGTCTCTGACGGGAAAACCCTCTGGACCTATGATGCCGGGAAAAATCAAGTGCTCATTGACAATGTCAGCCCCTCCGGAGATGAATTGCTGCCGCGGCGTTTACTGCTGAAATTCGAGAAGGACTATCATCCGACACTCATCGGCAAAAAGGTTATCGGAAATACGATGTGCTATGTGCTGGATTTGACCTCCAAAACGGAAGATGCCTTTATTCCCAAAATGACAGTCTGGATTGACAGCAAGAATTGGCTGACAAAAAAGCTGAGTTATGAAGATATCAATCAAAATAAAACGACTTATGAGTTGGGCAGCATAAAAATCAATAAAAAACTTCCGGAGGAGATTTTTCGGTTTAAAATTAAACCGGGGGTACAGGTCATTGATATGCGAAATTAACAAATCAATTTTCCGCAGAAACGGCGGGTGCAACTATGTAAAAATATGTTTGGAAATCTGAAAAAAAGATTGATTTTTTGTCAATAAAATTTTACTTTTAAAGCTTAGCTGTATTAAAATGAAACATCTCGAATTGCTTAAAAAGACATTCGGTCAATTTAAGGAGTAGTCATTGCAGATGAATTCCAACTTTTCTAATGATAATCATGAGTTCGAAGAACAGCAGGTTCGTTTAAGTGATTATTGGAGAATTATCTATCGAAGGAAATGGATTATCATACTCTCCTTTCTTGTTGTGGTGGCCGCCACAGCTTACTATACTTTTACAACACCACCCACTTACGAAGCCGATTGTTCGGTCATGGTTGATCAAACAGGCGGTATGACACAATCTCTGTTTGACATTAGCCCCTTTGGCGGTAAACAATTAACCATGATGAACAATCAGGTGCAGATTCTTAAAAGTAATCGATTGGCTCGCGAAGTTGTTTCAAATCTTTTAAAAGCGAATTATAAAGACTCCCTTCGGTTATTTTCTGTTGAGGGGGAATCCGACAAGCCCATTAATTATTTACAACTGGGTACCGCAAGACTTCAGGCCAACTTGACCGTCGATCCCATTCGTGATACGGATATTATTAAAATACGAGTGAAAGCCGGTTCCGCCTATGAAGCGTCCTTTTTAAGCAATCGAGTGGCTCAGACCTTTCAGAACCTGGACCGGGAATTCAGCCGGGGTGAAATCAGCCAGGTGGTCTCCTTTTTGGATATTCAACTGAAAAAGAAGGCAAAAGATCTTCGCGAATCGGAGGAGGCTCTTCGTGAATTTCAGCAGGCCAAAGGCGTTTTTGCACTGCCGGAGGAAACGCAGGAATTAGTCACCCAGCTTGTTGATTTTGAGAGCCAATTAGCAACGGCACAGACCGATTTAGATGCCAATTCAAAACGACTGGAATATCTGAAATCCCAGATGGGACGAATGAAAGGCAAATTGGAAACCAGTCTGAGCAATATATCGACACCTTTAATAACGGAATTGAAACAAAAGATTGCCGAGAATGAGGCTTCCTTAACTGCGTTTCAATTGCAGGCGGGCAGGAATCAATTTCAATATGATCAGATCGAAGAGACAAAAAAATCACTTGCCGTTTTGAAAAAACGGTTAAAGGTGGAGATCAGCCGGTTATTGGCGAATAATACACCTTTGAATGATTCATTGGAACCTTACTGGGATGTGGTGCAGAAGGTGGTGGATTTGCGCACGGAGAACCTGGCATTGAAAGCCAAAATTAATGCGCTGAGTAATTTTGTAAAAAAATATTCCCGGAAAATGGATACATTGCCGGACAAAAGTTTGCAATTGGCCCGGCTGGAGCGTGCGAAAAAGTTGAATGAGAATATTTATCTCATGATGAAGCAAAAATATGAAGAATCCAGAATTACGAAAGCCGGGCAGATCGGGAAGATTCGAATTATCGATCAGGCGCTTCCTCCGCAATTTCCGGTTTCCCCGAAGAAAAAGATGAATCTTTTACTGGCGGTGTTGATTGGTTTGGGGATGGGAGTGGGAATTGCATTTTTCCTGGAATATATTGACAACTCCATAAAGACAATCGAAGATGTGGAACAATTACGGCTGCCGTTACTGGCGGCAATCCCTGAAATCGAACCGGAAAAACAAAACGGAAACTTTTTTAGTCTGCCCGGAAAGGGAAAGCGCCACCATCACAATGTGATCGATGATTCAAACGAAATTGCCGAACGTTTGGTGACGCATTTGCGGCCTAAATCGCCGATTGCTGAAGCCTATCGCTCGCTTCGGACGCAGATTCAATATGCGAAATCAGAAAGTCCCATTCATTCGATTCTGGTTTCCAGCCCGGGGCCGGGGGAGGGGAAATCCACATCCGTTACAAATCTTGCCATTACAATAGCACAAATGGGAACCAAGACGATTTTGGTCGATTCAGACCTGAGGCGTCCCGTGATTCACAGCCTTTTTGGTGTGCAGAAAGATGTCGGTCTGACGAATTATCTGGTCGGTAATGCGGCTCTTGAAGATGTGATTCGTTCTACCGCTGTCGATAATTTATATTTAATGACCTCAGGCGTGTTGCCCCCCAATCCCGCTGAATTAGTGGGTTCCAAGCGCATGAAAGCTCTGGTTGAATTGCTTAGCAAACAATTCGATTATGTTTTATTCGATTCCCCTCCGATTATTGCCGTTACGGATGCGATTGTAATGGCCCCCATGGTAGATGCTGTGGTCTTGGTGGTCCGTTCTCAGCTTACAGATAAGAACGCGACCAAGCGTGCTTTCGAGCTTCTGAATAACGTGAATGCTTATATGCCAGGTGTTCTTCTAAACGATGTTTCGTCTGCTTATATTTATGGATCCTATTATTATTACTACTATTACTATTATTATTACGGAGAAGAAAGCGGCCAGAGCAAGAAAAAGCACAAAAAAAGCTCAAAGAAACACCATCGTGTGTAATAGATCATAGACATGTTTTAAAACAACCCCGGCTTTTTCTTGTTGGAAATTTTGCATAAAAGACAATGGTTTTAAATGGTAATACTATGTCATCGCATTTGTGAAAATGGGACTGACGTGGCGGAGCTGTGAGAAAAATAGATTGAGGTTAAGGTTAAGCTTGAGGTTAAGATTAAGATTGAGAGAAGAAAACAGGTGAAGGTAGCTGAAAGTATTTTTGAATATACCAAACCTCTTCCTAAATCAGAGGATTATGGGCTGACGTCTCAAATCCGGCGATCAGCATTGAGTGTTTCTGCCAATATAACCGAAGCCTTTGGCAGAAATTCGACCAAAGAAAAGATTCATTTTTATTATATTTCAAGGGGCTCAGCCTTTGAGACGATGAGTCATCTTGAATATGCGACTCGGGTCGGATACATAAGTCGAAAAATATCAAAAGAAATTGAAGCGAATTTATCAAAGATTATTCAAGAACTCAACCGATTAATCAGTGCCTTTAGAAGATAATACTTTTTTAACCTTAACCTTAACCTTTGCCTTAACCTCATTATGGTCTCAAACACAAATATGACTTTATCAAAAGAAGTTTCTATCAATTGTATGGATTCTATTTCCGATACGCTCAACTGGTACGCCATTTACACCCGGCCTCGATTTGAAAAGAAGGTGGATGCACAATTACATGAAAAAGGCTTTGAGGCCTATCTGCCGCTTCACAAGGTTATTCGACAATGGAGTGACCGGCGGAAAAAAATTGAAGAACCTCTCTTTCGGGGGTATGTATTTGTGCATGTTGTTCCGAGAGACAGAGTGCGCTCGCTGCAGGTGATTGGGGCTGTCCGAATGATCAGTTTCGGCGGGAAACCTTCGATTATTCCGGATTACCAGATCGAGGGCATTCGCCGCATTCTCAGCGAAGGCCTTCATGTGGAAACCGTAGATTATGTGCAAAAGGGGGATCTGGTTGAAGTGGTTCAGGGACCGCTCATGGGAATGCAGGGCGTGTTGCTTGAAAAACGAAAAAACACGCGTTTTGTGATTAGTATCGATTCCATTCGCCAGTCCATTAGTGTGGAAATTGATGTGCGGGATGTCAAGAAAATAGGGTAGCTGCCTGTGCGTTTATCAGGTTTATTGAGATTAAAAAAACAAAAAAGCGGATTAAAGGAGCATCTATGTCACTTTATCTCGTGACCGGCGGCGGAGGTTTTATCGGCTCGAATATTGTGGAAGCACTTTTGAAACGGAAGGAAAATGTACGGGTTCTGGATAATTTCTCCACCGGTAAGCGTGAAAATCTTTTCCCTTTTTTAAACCGGATTGAACTTGTGGAAGGTGACATCCGCAGTTACCACATTGTGAATGAAGCGGTTGATGGCGTGGATTTCATTCTTCATCAGGCGGCTCTGCCTTCTGTGCCGCGCTCTGTAAACGACCCGATTACGACCAATGAAGTGAATGTCGTCGGCACATTGAATATCCTGAATGCCGCCAGAGACGCCCACGTGAAACGCATCGTGTACGCGTCGTCCTCCTCCATTTACGGCGACTTGGAAACCATGCCTAAAACAGAGGATATGCTCCCAAAGCCTCTTTCACCGTACGCCGTTTCCAAATTGGCGGCTGAAAAATACTGCCAGGTGTTTACGCGGCTTTATGGACTGGAAACCGTGGCATTGCGTTATTTTAATGTGTTTGGGCCGCGTCAGGATCCAACGTCTCAATATTCGGCGGTCATTCCAAAATTTATTTCAGCCATTCAAAAAGATAAATCCCCTGTGGTTTTTGGGGACGGCGAACAATCCAGAGATTTTACGCATGTGGAAAATGTGGTTGAAGCCAACTTACTTGCCTGTGAACGGGGATTTGAAGAACTTTCGGGAGAAGTGTTTAACATTGCCTGCGGAAAGCGGATTACCATCAATAAATTGATTCGTGCCGTTAATGAAGTTTTAGGTAAAGCGGTAAAGCCTGTTTATGCCGATCCGCGTCCCGGCGATGTGAAGCATTCTCTTGCTAATATCGGCAAAGCCCGGCAATTTTTAGGCTACGAAGCAAAAGTTGATTTTTACCGGGGGATCCGGCGCGTGATCGAAGACATGGATGCGCAGGCTGAATCAGGTGAAGCATCGCACGGTTAAAATAAACCGGAGAATCTATTCTGGATATTCAAATTGTATCTGAGAAAATTAATCCAACCCTTCTGAAAGACCTCTGTGATGCCTGGTTCGACGACATGGTTAAGATCGTTGTGGATGTTGGGCGGGGGATAATTGCCGTCGGCGGAGAATTGCACGCAGATGCCGAAGAAGTTCTCCTTGAAGCGGGTTCAAAGCAGGGGGATTTATGGGGTGCGAATTACTATCCCTGGAATCCGCCGGAACTGCGAATTGAGTTCACGGCGCTCATCAATATCCGGCCTCACGACGATAATCCGACGATGGAAATCATAAACTTTGAAATTCGCAAGCGCATACAGTCTTTGGTTGAAAACTTACTTCTGGGACGCGATGAAGAACTGGTATAGTGATTTAAAGAAACGTTATGATTCATTCGATGAACCCACCCAAATTTTGCATGTTGTGAGTGATTTGCAAAAAGCTAAAAATTTATTTGAGATCAACAAGACAAGCGCTGTCAATCACTGTTATCGGGCTCTTATTTTACTGGACTATATTCTGGCAGATAAGAAGTGGAAAGCCAAAAGGGGCGAGCTTTTAAGGCTTCGTGAAGCCATCGGTTCTCTGATTGTCGGACAGACACCCTACGCCACGATTGAACAAATTCTCTCTGCCACTGTGCAGCTTAATGCGAAAGCCTACAAAACGATTCGAGTTTTTAAAGATCATCACTGATGGTGCGTATTTAAACACGTAAATATTGCCCGCGAATTTACACAAATTGTCACGAAATTCAGCAGATCATTTTTTTAGAATTTTAGAAACCGCTAATAATACCAACGCGATAAATAATAGGGATACATTTATGAAAACGATTCTTCCGCCGGCACACGGCGGCAGCGGACTGGTCAATCGCATTCTTCCGGAATTGGAAAAGGACACACTTCCTGAAAAACTTTCGACCTTAAAAACATACATCATTTCAAATTCAGATCTTTCCATGTTTTACAGAATGGCTGACGGCGGGCTTTCCCCTTTGGAAGGGCCGATGGACAGCCGGCAATTCTTCCGGGTTCTCGATGAAGAAGTGATCGAGAAAAATGGGAAAAAATATGCATGGACCATCCCGATTGCTTTTCCTGTTTCCAAAAAAGACGCCGAAGAATTGGAAATCGGAGAAACGGTTTTTGTGAAAAATGAGGCTGGTGAAGTTGTTGGAACGCTTGAGATTTCAGATATTTATCCCTTCGATAAAAACCGTTACAATACCTCTGTTTATGGCACTGAACGAACGGATCATCCGGGCGCAAAAATTGTGCTGGACGATTCTCGCGAATACCTTTTGGGCGGAAAAATATGGGCATATCCTCAACCCAAACCGCTTCAATTCGGAAAGTTCATGCTGACTCCCCTGGAAACGCGTACACTGTTTAGAAAAAGAGGGTGGGAACGAATTATTGCATTCCAGACCAGGAATCCTTTACACCGGGCGCACGAATACGCAATCGTTTACGGATTGGAAAAGCTTACAAAAGAAGGATTTTTTGCAGGTGCGGTGTTAAACCCATTGGTGGGGGCAACAAAATCCGATGATATTCCCGCCGATGTCCGCATGAGAACCTACAAAGTGTTATTAGAGGAGAAATTAATCGGCAGCGGCGATAGAGATTTGGAATTGTGGGAGCGCGCGGGGTATGCACTTGATGACCAATTGCTTTTGATTGGCCTCGATGTGAAAATGTTTTACGGCGGCCCTAAAGAAGCCATTATGCACGCGATTTACCGCCAGAATTATGGATTCACGGATATTATTATCGGCAGGAAACATGCCGATGCCCCCTTCGATGACGGCACAAGCATCTGGGGAGATTTTGATGCCCAGGAAAAATTTAATCATCTGAACGGCGAGCTTTTGATTAAACCGTTGAATGTGGGGTTTGCCGCCTATTTTGAAGAAATCGGCAGGGTAGGTCTGATGGAGGAATTTCAACCGAAAGGATATCATATTATCAATATTTCGGGCAAGGAATTACGCCGGAAACTTAAAAATAATGAAGTTGTGGACAACCGGGTTATGCGGGAACCGGTGGCTCAGATTTTAAAGGACTATTACCGGAGCGCAAAAAGAACCGAAAAGGAAACTATTAAGAGCACCCATATTAAATGGCACGAAACGGGTATCACAAAACAGGACCGGGAAAAACGAAACGGACACAGAGGCATTGTGATCTGGTTAACCGGTCTTTCCGGTTCGGGGAAATCAACCATTGCGGTTGAATTGCAGGCGCAACTGTTCGAGAGGGGCTGCCAGGTGTATATTTTGGATGGTGATAATATCCGACACGGATTGAATCGAGACCTTGGTTTTTCTCCGAAAGACCGGGAACAGAATATCCGGCGGATCGGAGAAGTTGCGAAGTTGTTTGTGAATGCCGGTACTATTATCATTACATCTTTTATTTCGCCCTATCGGGAGGACCGGGATTGGGTCAGGGGACTTTTAGCGCCAGGCGATTTTGCGGAAGTTTATGTGAATGCCCCGCTCGCTGTTTGTGAAGAGAGAGATACCAAAGGGTTGTACAAAAAAGCCCGAAGGGGAGAAATTCAGGAGTTCACAGGGATTTCGGCACCCTACGAACCGCCGCTGAAACCGGAGCTTGAAATCAGAACCGATCAATTGACGGTAGAGAAGAGTGCCGAACGCATTATGGCCTACTTAAAAAATAGCGGTGTCATTTAATTTGGTGCATACCTTTCAATTTTACTACACGATTTTAATTCTGGCCATTGCCATTTTTGTTATTGCAAAAGAATGGCTTCAGGCAGAAGTTGTGTTCTTTGGCGCCCTAATCACCCTGATTATCGGCAAGACAATTACCGTGAATGAAGCGTTTGCCGGATTTTCGAATCAGGGAATGTTAACCATTGGAATTTTATTTGTCGTGGCCGGGGCATTGTACAACACGGGTGCGTTGGAGCTTTTCAACGTGCTGCTCTTTTCCCGGGGCAAATCAAAAGGCATCTCACGGCAAATTCTGCGAATTTCTTTCCCAACGGCGGCGGCTTCCGCTTTTACAAACAATACACCGCTGGTGGCCATGATGATTCCCACGGTGCGCTCATGGGCGGAAAAACAAGATTTGGCGCCTTCAAAATTTCTCATTCCGGCATCCTATGCCGCTATTCTTGGTGGAATGTGTACCTTAATCGGTACCAGCACAACGTTAGTCGTGCATGGACTTTTGATCGAAAGCGGCGAGCCGGGGTTTTCCTTTTTCGAAATTTCCAAAGTCGGCGTGCCGGTCGCTTTAACCGGGTTAATTTTCCTCTGGATTTTCGGGAACAGGCTTTTACCGGACCGCAAAGAACCGATAGTGAAATTGGGCGAAAATACCCGTGAATTTGTGATTGGATTAAAGGTTACGGCGGCATATAAAAACATCGGTAAAACGATCGAAGAGGGGAAGCTGCGGCATTTAAAAGGCTTGTTTCTTTTTCAGATTGTACGCAACGGAGATGTGATTGCACCGGCGGGTCCGGATGAACGAATTCGAGAGGGAGACCGGCTCTTCTTTACAGGACTGCCCAAAACCATTTTGGAACTGCAGCGAACGCCCGGGTTGCAGTTAATTAAGGAATCTTCATTTGATCTTAAGCGGTATGATTCGGACCGGGTGAAAACGTATGAGGCAGTTGTGTCGCCCAGTTCACCTTTAGTGGGGAAAAATGTGCGGGAAAGTAATTTTCGTTCAACGTACGGTGCCGTCATTATTGCCATTCATCGCAACGGGGAACGAATCCGGAAAAAGATCGGGGATGTGGTTCTGCATTCCGGCGACACATTATTGCTGCTTGCCGATCATGCCTTTATAAAACGCTGGTACCATTCAAACGACTTTTATTTGATCTCGAATTCTGAAGTGGTGCCCTCCAAACCCCAATGGCAAATGTATTATTCCATTGCCGTTTTTCTGGGGATGATTGTTCTGGCGGCGAGCGGCATGCTGCCGCTTGTGGTTGCCGCCGGATTGGCAGCATTGTTACTGGTCATGGGCCGGAGCATTTCCCCCGCCCAAATACGGCACGTGGTGGATTGGAAAGTTCTGATCGTGATCGCCTGCGCATTTGGTCTGGCGGCGGCCATCCAAAATTCCGGGCTGGCGGATATGATCGCGGCGGGATTGGTATCAATGAAACAATGGTTTGGAACGATAGGGGCGATAACGGGCGTCTATGTGGTAACCAGCCTCACCAACCTGATCATCACAAGTAATGCCACTGCAGCACTATTATTTCCCGTGGCGATTTCCACGGCGGCGGCGACCGGCCTGGGATTCCACCCTTTTGCAATCACCCTGGCGATTGCGGCGGCGGCCAGCTTCGCGACGCCGATCAGTTACCAGACAAACTTAATGGTTTATGGGCCCGGCGGATATAAATTTAAGGACTATTTGAAGATTGGAATTCCTCTCCAAATCGTCACGGCGGTGATTGCGATTGGAATGATTGATAAGTTGTATTTGTAGGGGTGTTACATTTATTTAGTACCGCCCACGAATTATCAGGAATGAACACAAATTTTCATAAGTCTTTTTTTGATGTTGCGGCACAATATCTTTTTGCTGTGATGGGCTTGGCCGCTTTTGCGTGAGATGGGTGTTTGGATTGACATACGGAGCTATTGGACAGGTGCATGGCATAATGCGGAAGCTCCATTTGTGGATTGATTTCACTCATCGATAGTGTCCCGACGTTTGAGAAATAATATTACATAACATTTGATAAAACAGAGCAATAGAACAAAAATAAAACAACAACAAACAATTTCAAATTCCTGTATTCGTTGTTTTTTTCAGTAGAAAATAATATCTCGCCACGCCCACCAAGATCGCCAAGAAAGAAGATAAAAACGCGTTGCATTCTTTGCGAGCTTAGCGAGAACTAAAAATAAAACCCTTTGCGCCCGTAGCGAGCTTAGCGAGAAAAGAAATAAAAAAGAACTTTGCGTTCATTGCGTGCTTAGCGAGAGGTAAAATAACAGAATCCTTTGCGCCCGTAGCGAGCTTAGCGAGAAAAGAAATAAAAAAGAACTTTGCGTTCATTGCGTGCTTAGCGAGAGGTAAAATAAAGGAAACCGTTGCGAGAAAAAAATAAAAATTTTTACGTTTACAGAAAGCAGCAGAGACTCTTTTATGAGAACAAGCTCGAGAAAACTCCCCAGCTCTCTTAAGAAATATTTTTGGGATTGTGATTTTGACAGTTTAACTTTGGAGAAGTATGGAAAATTCATTGTCGAGAGAATTTTGTCCTATGGAAATCTTCACGACATTAAATGGCTGTTTGCTCACATGGAGGAGAACCAGATTCGCGATACGGTCTTAGCCAGCAGACGGCTGGACAAGAAAACATTGAATTATTGGAAAACGTTCTTTGAAAAAGGATGATCTGAAATACGAAATTATGCCTGAAAGGCAACTTCGTCTCTATAATAAATTGAAAAAGCAAAAGTGGTTAAGGGATTTTTACCTGGCAGGCGGTACGGCGTTGGCATTGCAAATTGGCCACCGCAGGTCGGTGGATTTTGATTTTTTCTCACAGAAAAGTATTAACAATGAGCATCTTTCGATAAATCTTTCAAATATAGGTTTATTCAAAAAACTTTCCGAGGCAAAAGACACTTTGTATGGAATCCTTGATGGTGTAAGGGTTTCCTTTATAAGTTATAATTATCCCCTTATTGGAAAATTGATTACTGAAGAATCGATGCAGATAGCCAGCCTGGAAGATATTGCCTGCATGAAACTGTCTGCAATTGCAAGTCGAGGAACTAAGAAAGATTTTATTGATATTTATTTTCTTCTTCAGATTTCTTCTTTGGAAACTCTATTTAAACTTTTTGAAAAAAAGTACGCCATTAGTGATTACCACTATATGTTGCTAAAATCTTTGATTTATTTCGAGGATGCAGAAAATGACCCAATACCTATTCTGCTGACTGGTATCGATTGGGAAGATGTAAAAAATAATTTAAAGAGCAAGGTGAAGAAATTTAATATCATATGATAAATTTCGCTGTTATTCAGTATTTGTATCGCTATTCTGGGTGACAAAAAATCTCTCGCGACGCCCGCAACGTTCGCCAAGAAAATGAATAAAATGTCATTGCGTCCATTGCGCTCGTGGCGTCCTTAGCGAGAAAAGAAATAGAATGAGCCTTTGCGTCCCTTGCGAACTTTGCGAGAACTAACAATAAAACCCTTTGCGCCCGTGGCGTCCTTAGCGAGAAAAGAAATAGAATGAGCCTTTGCGTCCCTTGCGAGAAATGACAGAAAACGAGATTTCAAAAATATTCCTTGATATTGCCTTCAAAGTCCATAAAACTTTAGGCTCGGGATTATTTGAATCTGTTTATGAAAACATTGTTTGTTACGAACTGGATAAACAAAACATTCCTTATGATATTCAGAAAACTGTTCCCATTGAATACGACGGCAGAAAATTTGACAATGCCTTTCGTGCGGATATTATAATTGACAATAAAGTAATCATCGAACTCAAATCCGTTGAAAAGTTAAATGATCTTCATAAAAAGCAACTGCTTACTTACCTGAAGCTAACGGGTTTAAGACTGGGATTACTCATAAATTTCAATGAAACCCTCCTGAAAAATGGAATTGTAAGAATCGTGAATAACCTATAGCAAAATATCTCACCATGCCAGCGAAGCAATAAAAATTCTTTGCGCCCGTTGCGTTCGTTGCGAGAAATGAGATAAAAGAAAGCGTAGCGTTCGTTGCGAGAGCTAAAATAAGCGTTGCGCCCTTTGCAAGAAATGAAATAAAAGGAACACGTTGCGTTCTTTGCGAGAAAAAAAATGAACCATCGAACTGCACCGAAGTACACTGAGATTAAAGGAAAATACAATAAAATATTTTTCGGTATTCTCGGTGGTTAATTTTATCGTTATGAAAAACCCGGATATATTAATGGGCAGTTTTCAAATTATTGACACAAGATTAACACATATAAAAAGATCCTTGGAAATCCGTGGAATGAAATCAATAAACCGTAAATATCGGCTTGGCGGTCTCGTATGACCAATTCAACCATTTTACATTCTAATCTAAAAACAACCGAAGAAGATACTCGTATAAATGAATTGCTCAATCAAATCATTGGAATGATTATCCGGCAGTTAGGGGAAAACACTCATTTTGAGCTCTATCTTTTTGGCTCGCGTGCGAAAAATGAAGCCGCTGAAGGCGCCGACATTGATCTGGCCATTTCCTGCCCTCAATTGAGTGAAGGTGTTTATAGGAAAGTCAAACGGGAAATTGAAAACATTCGCACGCTCTATTCTATCGACCTGATTAATTTGGAAGCAGTTGATCCGGATTTCAAGGAAATCATATTAGCTGATGCCAGGAAGCTCTATGGCTGAGCAGGAAAGGGAACTTGCCTACTCCATTGGTAAGTTTCGGAAAGCACTGGACAGATTCAGTGAAGCTTTGAAACAAGAAAAAAATGACCTGAAGGTTGATGCTTCTATTCAGCGGTTTGAATTCACTTTTGAATTGGCCTGGAAAACCGCAAAGCGGGCACTATTACTTGAAGGAATCATTTGTAAAACACCACGCGAATGCCTGAAAGAGAGTTTTCGATTGGGGCTTTTACAGGATGAGGAAAAGTGGCTGGCTGTGTTAGACGATAGGAATGCAATGTCTCATATTTATTCCGAGGAGGAGGCTCGGGTGATTTATGGCCGGTTACCCGATTATCAACCGATTTTTGAAGCGTTTCTTGTCGCGATAAAAAATAGATTTGGCTTATAATTATTCGCACAGATAGCTTTACGGGACCGGCAAATGGTTGGGAGATACTGTAAGATATGAAGGTTAAAGGATAAAGGAAAAAGTGAAGGAAGAGGGGAAGAAATTATTAGCTTAGAATTTGAAAGGGAATCAGGTATTTCAAGTAATGAAAAATCGGATGATCGTATTTGCGAATTATACGAACTAAAAAATAGTTTTGCCAGTATCATGAAAAAGATTCACTTTCGTAACGATGTCTGAAAAAAGTTCATTATTTTATTAATTGTTGTCTTTTTTTATCCTTTAACCTTGTTCTTTTTTTCGAGAGCTAAAAATCTCTCGCGACGCCCGCCACGTTCGCAAAGTAAATAATAAAAAGCGTTGCGTCCTTAGCGCCCTTTGCGAGAAAAAATGAAACACCGAACTGCACCGAAGTACACTGAGGTTAAAGAAAAATACAATAAAATAATTTTCGGTGTTTCTCCGTGTTCTCGGTGGTAAGGAAAAAAGTCCACGGATTACACAGATTAATACGGATAAAAAAGCCTAGCGTTCTTAGAGGATTTTGCTATAGATAATAATGGAACGCGTTGCAAAACTACAGGTATAATAATTTGCCCTATAGAGGTAGCTAAGATTTGAGAATTAGTGAATATGTAATACCTTTGGGGGAGAATGTTCGCAAGAGACATTATCATGAAACAGATAAAGGCAAAGTTGTTGCTTTTGCCGTTCAGTTAGAAGTATTCGTTAATAATCAATGGCAAGTAGTAATTCGCTACGATTCGGCGCACGGATTTGCACATGTAGATAGATGCTGCATTGATGGAAGAAAAACTAAGAAGGATCTTAATTTGAAACTTAGCGAAGCTTTAATTGTGGCAGATGAAGATATAAAGGAAAATTGGAAAATTTACCAGAAAGCCTTTCTGGAGGGTAAATAAGAGATGGATATTTTAGAAAAAAAACATGCTATATTGGTTACAGAATTTGACCGTTACGTAATAGAGCACCCTGATTTTGCAGTGAGTATACCCATAAATGCACAGGTTATTCTTCAGGTTGAAGGAGATGAGGATTATAATAAATGGAGTAGGGAATTAGCAGAGAAGCAGAGAGAAGCAGAACAAAAAGTTGTCTATGTGAAAGTAAAGGGTCTAAAACCAGCCAAATCAAGACTCATTAAACCTGAAGTTGCTGTTGCGTAGAAAGGATATAAAACAAAATGAGTATTTGTCTCGTCCTGTGAAATAAAATGCTGGGTATCACAAAAGTATTTCCGCAGCATCGGTATGGCTGAATATACGTATGATATTATATGGCGTGTATTTCACAGGATAAAGGAATCTAAAGAAGCGAGCTATTGGCTCAGGATATTGCGGGAAATTGGTGTCCCAAATAATGAAAAATTAAATGATCTCATTCAAGAATCTCTTGAACTGAAAAATATATTTGGCAGCATCATGAAAAATATCCACTTCCGAAAAGACGTCTAACTAGTTAATAATAACGTATGATGAAAGGAAAAGTATTATTAAGAGAGTTTTATCAAGATCCAGTATTTACCAAGCAATTGAAGCAGAAATAGTGGATAGAGCGAAACAAATTGAAAAAATGGGGATAAAAGGAATAGATGCACTTCTTTGGCTTGTGCTGAAAAAAATGGAATCGGATTATTTTATCACATGTGCTAATGAAATTTTGAGAAAATATGATGGAACCTTGAAAGTAAATAACCCTGCAGAATTTGTATTTAAATATATTATGGAATATTGATATGGATACCACTAAAACAATATAGTATCGCCTTGGAGAAACAGCCTCAAAAACAGCCAATCGCCATCTTTAAGAATAAAGCACTTATAAGATTGGTTCATTAATATAATTTTCAGCATTCAGCAACCAGCTATCATCTGAAATTATTTTTTTCATCCGACATCCGGTATCAGGCATTTGAGCTTATATTCCACAACCAACGTGCAACAAAGAATATCCAATAGCCAACATCCGGTACTCCTGCTGATTCTGCTGTTTCTGCTGTTTTGCCTTGGCATTAAAAAGATATGCATTATAATAAAATTAAACCTCCAATATAAAGGAATGGTAGAAAATGAAAGAGTTGACAATATCAGTACCGGAGGACATATTAGAAGCTGTAAAACTACCTCCAGATGAAAAAGAAAAAGAAATTCTTAAAGAGCTGGCGCTTGCCCTTTATTCGCGTGGGGTACTTTCACTGGGGAAAGCAAGAATGTTGGCAAAGATGACAAAGTGGGAATTTGAAGATCTTTTAGGCCAGAGAAAGATCCTACGGCATTATGGGCAAGAAGAATTAGAAGAGGATATTCATTATGGCACCAGCCATAAGTGATTCTTCAGTCTTAATTCATCTTTCAAAAATCGGAAGATTGGAATTGTTGAGAGAGTTTTTTAGCAATGTAATTATAACTCCAGCAGTGTGGAAGGAAGTTGTAGATGAAGGAAAAGGAAGGCACGGAGCGCATGAAGTAGAAAAAGCCTACCATGAAGGATGGATTAAAATTGCTCAACCAGAGAATAAAGACATTTTGCGTCTATTAAAAAAAGAGCTGGATAATGGAGAGGCTGAAGCGATCGCACTTGCAATTGAAAATAATTCTGCAATTTTACTTGTAGATGAAACCAATGGCCGGAAGATTGCCAGATCATTTGATTTAAAAATGACTGGTGTTATAGGAATTTTAATCCGTGCAAAGACTGAAAATAAAATAGATTCAATGCGAAATGAAATGGAAAAGCTGATAAGGGAAGGTGGCTTCCGAATAAGTAATGATCTTTATAAAAAAGCTTTAAAAGTGGTTGGAGAATAAGCTCATTTTTGGCTTATAGCCATTAGTTCTTTGTGATTAGCTGTTGGCTTTATGCAACGTCCAATAACCAATAAGCAATACACAACAACTGATCGAATAAAACGGGTATTCCACAAAGCGAAAAATAAAAAAAGCGGAGGAATGGGTTATTTTGCAGGAGATTCCCATGATTCCCGATGATCGGCTGCCCGTTGCAAGTGAATTAAAAAAGAGGGTTTATGGGGAAAATGTCTCTGATACAAAAGAGGCGCCTAAAAAATAATCTCCCGGGAACATCGCCCGCGCCCGCCAAGAAAATAAATAAAAAACACGTTGCGTCCTTAGCGCCCTTTGCGAGAAAAGAATTTAACCACCGAACTGCACCGAAGGAGTAAAAATATTAGCAAAAAAGGAATGTGTTCATGAAATATCGAGTCCTTATTGAACAAGATGAAGATGGCGTATTCATAGTTGAATGTCCATCTTTGCCGGGTTGTATTTCTCAGGGAAAAACGCGCTATGAGGCTTTACAAAATATCCGGGATGCCATAAGGGGTTATCTGGCAAGTCTGGAAAAACATGGCGAGCCAATTCCTCCCTCCATTGAGGAAGAAATCGTTGAGGTATTTTCTTGAGCAGACTGCCGATAATTTCCGGCGAGGACTTGTGTAAAAAGCTGAAAAAAGTGGGTTATATCAAAGATCATCAAACAGGGAGCCATATTATTCTGCGAAATGAAAGACCGCCCTTCAGAAGATTGACGGTTCCAAAGCACAAAGAAATTGCCAAAGGAACGCTGCGTGCCATAATTAGACAAGCGGGATTGACGTTAGAAGAATTTAGCAAACTATAGAATCAAAAGATTTGGCCTCTGCTGTTTTTGCTGGTCGATAGATAATGAACCACCGAACTGCACCGAAATGCACTGAGGTCAAAAAAATACAATAAAATGTTTCTCGGTGTTTCTCGGTGGTAAATATTTTGTTTTATCCTTTAACCTTTATCCTTGTTTTTAGCAGTGTTCTCGGTGGACAATTTCATCGTTATGAAAAGCCCGGATATTAAAATTCTATCAAAAATCTTCAAGAAATATCCTGAGATTGCAGCTGTCTATCTGTTTGGTTCTATGGCAACCGGAAAAGTGCATCCAGAAAGTGATCTGGATTTAGCCATAGTGGAAAAGGATAAAGCAATTTGGGGCAAAAAACTGGATATTTTGGCTGACCTGGTTAGAGAAGGATTTGATCACGTTGACTTAATTTTCATAGGGAAAGCC
>BDTM01000053.1 GCA_002898015.1 bacterium BMS3Bbin03
TATTTTCATTGTCATTTGATGTTCAATTTCGTGTCTTAACCCAATCAAGAATTTTAAGTTAGATTTTGCCACTTTATCAATAGGGCAATTATTATCGTTCAAGCATCTTTCTAATTCCCAGTATTTATATGCTCCCTTTTTTGTCTTATCAAATCTTTTTCTACTTCCGTGTTGTTCAAAATATCTGTATTCAATTTTTTTTGTACGATAATATGCGTGAAGTAAATAAGTCCAAGCAATATTTGATAAAACAATAAAGCTTTCAGATTTAAATTGAATATTCGGATTGTTGAAAATTTGGACAGCAGTCAACATCGCTTCTCTTGATTTTGTGAGAAGTTCTGTTTTTATTGATCCTATTTTTCTATTTCTTGCTATCATCTTTTAATGCACCCTAACGGTTTGGCTATGCGTAGTTTGGGATTTTGAAACGATTAATTTTCAATTTATCACTAATTTCATTTAATGCTCAAAACTTCAATGTTAGCATTTTTCCCAAATTACGTATAGCCTTTGTTATGTGCTTCCCAATAATCTATTTATTAGAATCGGTTTTAGGTGGAATAAGTTTAAACCCAAGCTGAGTCATCCAAAATAAACTATTACTGGCGATCCATTCATCTCTTATTTTACCTCCTTCAAAATGAATAATACTCATACCCCTTACTTCAATATGTTTTCCGGTAGGCGGATGTGTTCCTACGCCTGTATTGGTTGCTGAAATTGTCCACAACGCTGCAACCTTATCAGAATCATAAATCAATTCTTCGATGTCAATATGAAAATCGGGATAAGCAGATCGCCACTTGATAATACTTTCTTTGAAAGCATCAATACCTTTTTCTGGTATGAATTCAGGTGTCATTCTCAGCTCAAAATCAGGATGTAATACTTCTTCTATTTCTTCAAATTCACCGGTATTCCAATATTCTACGTATTTCTCCACCAGGGAGCTTAATTTTTCTGAATGATTAGATTTTGTGCATCATGTCAGAAGAAGTGCAGTTATGAATGAAAAAATAGCAATATACAGTTTTGATATTTTCATAATAAATTCCTCCTGGTATTATGCTCCTAATTCGGGCTTCTTTTGTTGCAGTATCAGATAGCCAAAGCCAATTGTGAAGAATAGATATACAACTACAATACCCCATCCAAGGAAATTCAAACCACCTTTAAGCTGGATAATCAGTATTGCAATAAGTGCAATCGCATCATAGACAAACAAATTCCAAATAATCGCACGTCGAGCAAGAGAGTCTTCAGCGTTCCGTGCGAGCCATGTGAGTAAGAGATTTCCAATGAGTGCCGCTCCATATTCTCTTGCTGTCAGAGCAGCACCAGGGCCAAATGATGTACCCAGAAGATTCAGCAACCAACCAGGCACAAACAAGAGTAAAGGTCCAAAGCCTAAACAAACAATTGATTTAATAATCATTACAGTTCTAAATTTCATAATAAGCCTCCTTTTAAAATGTTAATAATTCATTTTTTGTCTTAATGAACAAAATATTTAATAACTATTAATTTCATAGTCTAAAGATTATATGAGCAATTGTAAACGGGTTGCACATAACGGGCAAGTGTATGAGCAGTGGCGGGATTTTCCGCATTTACTTTCATTTTTACACTACCGTTTATTTTATTCATATTTGTTTCATTTATAGCACTTCGCCCGCCATTGCTTATACACAATGTTATGTGCTTTTTATTCATTATTAACTACAAAATATGCAATATCTTGAATATCTTTTACAGTTAAACTTGCTTGAGCATTCAATGATCTTGGTACTTTCTCACTTAAATTTATTATAAACTGAGCATCACTATTCGTTAATCTGAGCTTTTGTATTAGATTGGAAGTTCTCATCCCAACAATTTTTTCAATTTTGGTTTTGGTGTTATTTGGAATAAAAAATAAGGTAACAGTTTCTTCTTTCACTTCATCATTTATCTTTAATAAAATCTCACTATATCTAACCAAATCAAGCCAAATACTTCTTCCCTTTTTGAATTCGATATGTACATTCTCTTTTGTCCATTTGGCATCCCAATATCTACTTGTTTCCTCCTCAAATTCTGTCAAAATATTACAAATAAGACCATCGTATCCATTGTTTTTTTTCAAAAAATCACCAATAAGATTTTGAATATTCTTTTTTAAGTAGAGTTCTATTTTCTCTAAAACTATATCTGTAACCATAATACTCCTTCTAGTTTATATATAATTTAATTGCACATAACGGTTGTGTATATGTAATTACACATACACTGCCAAATTTGAGGAATATATGCAATTGTCTATATTTTTCTTTTATCATTATACTTCCTCTCTTTACTCAAAAAACTCATCCATTGGGTTTTTAATTTTATCAATTGCTTTTTTAGATACATGCGTGTAAATTTCTGTGGTTTTTGAGCTTTCATGCCCCAATAATTCTTGAATGTATCTTAAATCGATGCCTTGCTCAAGTAAATGGGTAGCAAAGCTATGCCTGAGCATATGTGGAGTTACCGTTTTCTTAAATCCCGCTTTAACAGTAGATTTCTTTAGAATTTTTGTGACGCTTGAAGCTGAATATTTACCACCATTTGGTCCCTCAAAAAGATATTTTTTAGGACGATACTCTTTATAATATTGCCGTAATAATTGCAGTAAATTATCTGAAAGCAAAGAGATTCTATCTTTCTTTCCTTTGGCGCCATTGATATGAATAATCATCCTTTCTGAGTCAATATCGGTTACCCCTCGCTCAATGACTGACCTGTCCGCCCACTGGCTGATAAAATCCCTGTTGGACGATGCCGCAGTTCTATGGGTATTCTATCTGGCCGTTCAAGGCTAAATTTTACCTTATCTATCTTGAAATTGAAAATATTGTCGTATTTTTTGTTGAACATTGCGATTTATATATCATTGATTTTGTTTCTTCATCATGCAAGTCGCAAATAGCACGTACTTATCTTATTGCCCCCGGTCGTTGTAATTTTGATCATGTTGTTCCGCAAAAGCCTGCCCGTATTAATTCCCAGCGATAAGGAGGAACCCCAGTGATACGCTCCAATAGTTTCACCCGAACCATTCGTCCCCTCTGGCATTCAGGGCAACGCCATATGTCCAGATCGCACAGTTCCACTAGCAGAGTGTCCGACTTATTGCTGCTGATTTCGTGTGATTCTATCGAGGCAATAGCCCCCAACAACTCCCGACAGCGGCTCAGTTTGGCCTTTCGATTACGATTGGCAAGCAACCCGTAATAGCGAATCCGATAGAAATTATCCCGCAAGATGTGAAGCAAAAATCGTCGGATAAATTCACCCACATCCAGGGACATCATTTTTATTCTATTATTTTCGCGGTAATCCTTCCACTTAAACGTTACTTTACCATCTGCATACGCTTTAATCCGCCCGTTGCTGATCGCCATCCTGCAAAAATAAATTTACATGATGAAAATGTGTATCCCTTTTATTATCAAAGAGCTTTAAAGCTACCGAATAGCGGTTTCATCAAATCTTCCCATAATAATTCTTTTTAAGTCTAACTCTACAAAAATTCAAAAAGCCATTCATATATTTATGCAATTAATTTAGTTATAATAATCTTTGGTTCGTTGAAATGAATATAATATGGTCCTTCTTGCGATTACAAAATGAGGAAATAAATAAGCGCTCATGAGGGAGTTCCCCGATATTATTTTTTTATGTGGTTTATGAGATTACTCGGAAGTTACGAAATTATTCAGCCTTTGTCAAGCTAAAAATCATTAATTCCAGTAAAATCATATATTTTCTCATTTTTTTCTTGTAATCAATATATAGTATTTTATTCGTCCTGCCGCTTTCCTTGCGTCTCTACACCATTACGGTGTAAGATCATCTAACCCACACCCCAACACTTGAAAGGAGCGTGATTCCTCATGTCCAAAGTCAAAGGCCCTCTGCTTTCGATTTCCGCCTCCGGCAAAATCGCCGATTCCATCGTCTTTGGAAAATGGAAAGGCATCCAGTGCGCCCGGGCGTACCCGGCTCAAGGCGGTGATTCTACCTTGCCCTAGTTCTTTTTAATTCGTGTTTTCTTCGTGAAAATTCGTGGGCCATCTCTTTTTAATTTGTGTTCATTCGTGGGCCATCTCTTATCGGGATAGAAGAGGGTACAGGGGAGCAGAACCATTCAGAAACCAAAAAACCAGGGACAAATTGCGACCCTGGTTTCTTGGTTTGGTTGGGTTAGGGGAAACCGTATAAAAAATAAACCCAAAAAATATTCAAAAAGAAAGCCGCCGTAACACCACACCGCACAGATACTTTATTTCACCACTTTTCACACACACCATATAATAAGGAGGCTTTTACTTCAATCCACCATACAAATTATACGGCGACTTTCTTTTGTTATCTAATTAACAACTACTGTGCCAAAATAATTCCGTCTATTCAAAAAATGTTAACGTTTGTTTATTATGAAATTATCGGTATTCTGAAACCGTCATATTTGTTTTGAAGATTTAATCAACGTTGAAATACTTCAATTTGAAAAAGAAATTGGGTTCACAATGAAACCTTTTTTTGACGTTCAGACCACCTTCCCGATGCATCCTCACGCTTTATGTCTTTGGCAGTGACATGTTGTAGCTTTTTAATCGGCGATAAAGAGTTGTTTTCGATATTCCAAGGATTTTACAGGCTTTTTTCTGATGCCCGTGGTTCGCATCCAGAATATGCAGGATGTAAGACCGTTCAACATCCGCCAGAGTACGGCTGTTTGTTTCATCTTTGGCCGCCTCTTTCCAGATTGGTTTTTCTAAATATTGGGGGAGATTGTCCGGGATAATTTTAGGCGGTTTGGCAAAAGTGCACGCATATTCCATCACATTTTCCATTTCTCTCACATTTCCAGGCCATGAATGTGACAGAAAAATACCAAATACTTCCGATGCGATATACTGCAGCGGCTTGTGGAAACGTCTGTTGTATTTTTTTAAAAAATGATAAGCCAGCACGAGTATATCCTCTTTTCTTTCTCTCAGAGGCGGTAAATGCAAGGGAATCACATGGATACGATAAAATAGGTCCTCTCTGAAACCGCCGGATTTCACAGTCGCTTCTAAATCCTTATTGGTGGCAGTAATCAGCCGAACATCTGCATAACGAATCTCTGCGTCCCCCACGCGTCGAATTTCACCATTTTCCAAAAACCGGAGCAAACGGACCTGGACACCGTGAGAAGCCTCACCGATTTCGTCGAGGAACAATGTGCCTCCATCGGCCTGTTCAATGAGCCCCTTTTTATCGGCAACGGCTCCCGTAAAAGCACCTCTGACATGACCGAACAATTCACTCTCGAGAAGATTTTCGGGAATCGCGCCGCAATTGACCGGAATAAACGGTTTATCTTTTCGGTTACTCAATTGATGGACCGCACCGGCAATCAACTCCTTCCCCGTCCCGCTTTCACCACTGATGAAAACCGAGCTGTCCGTCGGAGCCACATATTGTACCTGATTCAGAATGGCCTTCATTACCGGACTCACCGTCACAATTTTTTGAAAACCAATATGCCGCTGAACAATCTTTTCGAGATTCTTAACCTTTTGGTTTAAGTCTATTTTTTCAAGCGCCTTTTTTACTTTTATACGAAATTCATCTTCCCGAAAGGGTTTTGACACATAATCGAATGCCCCGCTCTGCATGGCTTCCACGGCATTTTTAATCGTGCCGAATGCGGTCATCACAATGACTTCAATATTCGGGTCGTTTGTCTTTGCCTGCTTCAGCACTTCTATTCCGTCCATTCCCGGCAGCCGCATATCCGTAACAACCAAATCGACCCGGTTTTTTTTGAGCAGGGAAATTCCCTGTTCCCCATTTTCGGCCTCTAAAACCTCGTGGGCGTCCAATTGGAGTGTAATGGCCAGACTGCGCCTTAAGCTTTTTTTGTCTTCAATAATTAATATTTTAGACATGTTACAGTATTATGGCTGACATTTTTGTTTTTTCCGCAAAAATTTTATTATCAACAAACACTTGAAAACAGCACTCAAATGCGCCTCTGGCACATTGCGAAATCCACGGATCAATGGTGCAAGGGTAACCTGAAAATGGCACAGGCCCCTTTCTCTTCAACACTCTCAATCCGAATGGAACCTCCGTGTTCTTCGATAATACGTTTTACGATGGACAGCCCCAAACCGGTGCCGTCGCTTTTTGTAGAATAAAACGGTTCAAACAAATGCTCTAACACCTCTTGATTCATTCCTTTTCCTGAATCCCAAATGGAAACAACAACCTCTTGCCCGGCGAAATTTGCCTGAACGTGAATGGAAATATTCCCCGAATAATGCATGGCCTGTGCCGCATTCAGGAAAAGGTTCTCAAGTACTTCTCTCATCTGATGCCGGTCCAGATCAATGTCTATTTTTTCGATACCGGCCAACTCGAATTTTACATTCTTAAACAATCCCCGATTATTTTTTAAGACCTCGATCTCACTCCGAATTTCCTTTATTAAATTTACTTTTTCATAAAGGGGTTTCCTGGGGCGCGCAAAAATAAGAAAATCGTCAATAATTTGTTTGATGCGCTCCGTTTCTTCTATGACAATTTTAATCAATTCACGATGAATGCCGGTGAAGGAAACATCTCTTTCAAGGACACTGACGGAATTCAGGATTGCCCCCAGTGGATTGCGAATTTCGTGTGCAATCGCGGCGGAGAGTTCTCCGATGGCTGAAAGCTTTTCGACCCGAACTAATTGTTCCTGCGCCTTTTTTAACTCTTTAAAGGCATTGCGCTCTTTTTTCAAGAGTTCCGTATTCACGATTGCAATGGCCGCCTGATTTCCAAGCGTCTGGATAAACTCAATCTCGTCCGATTGCAGCTTCCTGGCCGTGCCGTATTGGTTGACATGAAGCACTCCCAGCACTTTTTCCGAGCTGATCATTGGAATATCCAGGGTTGATTTTAATCCGATGGTTTCCCATAAATCTGCAAAAACACTCTGTTTATTCGACACATCTTCGATATAAACAAAGTGCTGTGTCTGAACGGCCTGATTTGCAAAAACAAAATCTTTCAACGGAAGATATTCACCAATTTTTCCGAATGAATACGTGGGATCCGCTATTTTTTGCGCCACCAATTTCAAATGCCGCTGGTCTTCAGCCAGTAAACAGATGGCACAGCCGTTAATTTTAAGGCGATCGGTAATGATTTCGAGCAGCTCGTTCAATATCTTTTGCAAATCACTGGAAAGCAGGAATTTGGAGCTAATTTCCAAAATACTTTTAAGATTTTCCACCTTTTGCTGCATCTCGATTTCCCGCGCGATATGAAGCTGATGAACGGCTTGAGCCGTTTTGTTAAAATTTTCTCTGTTGGACAGGGCAAGTCCGATTTGAAATCCGATCGTTTCCAGAAAACGTTTTTGGGATTCGGTAAATTCGGCATTTGTGACGGATCTAACCCTGAGAACACCGTAAACCTTGTTTTGAAATTGAATGGGAATTGTCGTGCCTTTTCCGGAATGAAGCGGTTGTGAAAAATCAGCTTTGAACGGCTCGGACAGGTGAATGGTCGTCGATTTAAAGTGAATAGTCCGGGAGAGAATTCGGATGATTTCGTCTAAAACCGCATTGATTTCCCCTTCAAGCGAAGTATTCAACGCCCGGGAGATAAGAATAAGCGCCGTTTGTTCTTCAATTCTATCGTTCGAAAAATTAGCCATTTGGAAATTCTCAATAATCTTGCTATAGTTTAATTTTAAATAATTTAAACAGAAACCGGTCCAATATCAAGTTTTTATGGTTCTTCTCAAGAAGGCGTACTTTTTAGTCGATTGGCAACGATCATTCCAGATCAAAATAAAATGAGATATTGATTGCCGGAAATGTGTGAATTTGTGCCGGCACGTTCTTTTTAACCGGCGCCCATTAGAAAAATATCTTGATTTTTATTATTTATATTTTAACTTATGAAATTAGTGTAAAATCAATCCTGCCGCTCTAAAATAAATGGGTAACGCTTAAGGAGGAATTATGAAAATAGTCGCAAAATTATTTGGCAAATCTCCGTTCGGACCGCTTCAGGAACACATGAAACTTGTGCATGAATGTGCACATAAAGTTTCGGCTCTTTTTGATGCGCTAAGGGACGAAAATTATGAAAAATTTGATCAGACCGTTCAGGAAATTTCTGATTTAGAGCACGACGCCGACTTGAAAAAGAACGACATCAGGAGCCATCTTCCTAAAACGACATTCCTGCCGGTCGCACGCGTGGATTTACTGGACATTCTCGGCATCCAGGACAGCATTTCGGACACGGCTGAAGATGTGGGTATTCTCTTAAGTATGAAAAAGCTAAAATTCCCCTCAGAAATTGAAACTGAATTTAATCAATTTATCGTGAAAGTCCTGCAAACACTGGACAAAACCTGGGAAGTGATCGATCAAATCGACGAGCTTGTGGAATTTACATTTTCCGGACCCGAAGCGGACAAGGTGTGTGACATTATTGACAAGGTCTGCTACCTGGAGCATGAGGCCGACCAGGCCCAGATGAAAATGCTGCAGAATTTTTTCATTCAGGAAGATAAATTTTCAAAGGGTGAATTCATTCTCTATCTGAAATCTTTTGAAAAGGTGGCGGATATTGCAAACTATTCTGAGAAATTAGCCAATCGGATTCGAACGCTTTTATTAACGGACTAATCTGAAAGGAAAAAGCCTTGCAAATTTCTTTAATTTTGATCATCACTCTTGCAGCCGGATTATATATGGCCATGAATATTGGCGGCAACGATGTGGCCAATGCCATGGGGACATCGGTTGGTTCAAAAGCCCTCACATTTAAACAGGCCGTAATTGTGGCGGCTATTTTTGAATTCGCCGGCTCTGTTCTGGTCGGTTCACACGTGACCAATACCATTCGCAAAGGGATTGTGAACCCATTGCATTTTGCTTCATCTCCCGAAATACTGTTATTGGGTATGCTGGCAGCGCTTTTTTCCGCTGCCCTTTTTTTGCAGCTTGCCACGGCTTTGGGATTGCCGGTCTCCACAACGCATTCAATTGTGGGCGCCGTGATCGGATTTTCGCTGATTGCAAAAGGATTTTCCTCGGTCGACTGGACCAAATTTATTCAAATCTTTTTAAGCTGGATTATTTCGCCGCTTGCAGGAGCCAGCATTGCCTTTCTGACCTTTACCCTGGTCCGCATTAAAATTCTCGATAAAGTGCACCCGGAAAAAGAAGCCAAAAAGTACGCCCCCTTTCTCATTTTCCTGGTATTCGCAATTTTATTCCTCTCCTTTGTTTACAAAGGATTAAAAAACCTTCATCTTGATCTTCCTTTTTCGACCGCTCTTGGTTATTCAGTCATCGCCGCCGCCATTTTAGCCGTAATAAGTTCTTTTTTCTTCAGAAGAATGCGTGCAAACGGCCGGAATCAAGCGGATTTTGTTGAAAATATTTTTAAATATTTGCAAATTGTAACCGCCTGTTATGTCGCATTTGCCCACGGCGCAAACGATGTGGCCAATGCGATCGGCCCGCTTGCGGCCATTATTTCAATTCTTAGTACGCATTCCGTCGTCATGAAGGTGAGTGTGCCGTTCTGGATTCTGGCGTTTGGCGGCGCAGGAATTGTGATAGGGCTCATTTTGTTTGGAATGAATGTGATTAAAACAGTGGGTGAAAAAATTACGGAAATCACCCCGTCACGAGGTTTTTCGGCGGAATTCGGCGCCGCCACAACCGTGTTGGTTTTTTCCCGTCTGGGGCTGCCCATTTCGACGACTCACACGCTGGTGGGCGCGGTGATCGGCGTCGGCCTCGCAAGAGGAATCGGTTCCCTCAACATGCTCGTGATTCGGGATATTGTCGCATCCTGGTTTATTACACTGCCGGCAACGGCGGTCCTTTCGATGGGCATTTTTGAAATTCTACGGGTTCTTTTCTAAATTTTTTAAAACATCTTGCGGAACGAATTAGTTTTTTTTATATTAAAAAGTAATTGCCTTGTGTAAACCAATCCGAGTAAGACCATCTAACTGGCTGTTCTTTTTTCAATCCCGAGATTACAGGAGGACACAATGAAATTGTTCTTTACGAAAATTGTGCTGATTGCCATTCTATTTATGCCTTCTTCGGTATTCCCGCAGATGTTTGGACAAAATAAAGTGAGACATCAATTAAAATGGCAGGTCTTGTACACGCCCCATTTCCGAATTTACTTTTACAACAAATCGGAGTTTTTGACGAATTTTGTGGCCGCCGTCGCTGAATCGTCTTATGCCTCACTCTCACGCGAACTCAATTATAAACTGGCCAATCCGATTCCGATTGTTTTTTATAAATCTCACGCCGACTTTGAGGAAACAACCGTATCGCCCCAAATTCAGCCTGAATCCACCGGCGGCTTTACGGAAATGCTTCGGGATCGCGTCGTGATTCCTTATGAAGGCTCCTGGGAAGAATTGAGACATGTGATCCATCATGAATTAACCCACGCCGTGACCAGAGAATTTTTTTACGGAGGACGTTTTGGAGCTGCTTTTTCGGGGATTTCCAAATTACGATGGCCGCTCTGGTTTGCCGAGGGATTGGCCGAATATGAATCGCTCGGCTGGAATGCGAACGCGGCGATGTATGTGCGGGATGCCATTATTTTCAACTATCTCTCGCCGATTCCCGATCTGAGAGGCTATATGGTTTATAAGGGCGGACAATCGATTTATAATTATCTGCAAAATCGTTACGGCAGAGAAAAAATCAGGGAAATATTGTGGAAAGTAAATTCAGACCGGAATGTGGTCAAAGGATTCGAAGATGCCTTAAATCAATCTCTCACGGAATTTAGCGATCAATGGCACACGTATGAAGAGACGCTCTGGTGGCCTGAAATAAAAAGGCGCACCGAAACACCGAACTACGCCCAAAAACTAAGCAATCATTTAAAATGGCAGAATGCGATTAACAACAGTCCCTCCCTTTCGCCCAACGGAGAAGAAATTGCCTTTCTTTCAAACAAAGGTTACTATTTTGACATTTACCTTATGTCTTCCACAAATGGGAAAATTATAAAAAAATTAGTGAGCGGGCAGCGCAACAAGGAATTGGAAGAAATGCATTTCCTGAAACCGGGAATTGCGTGGTCGCCGGATGGGAAATTCATTGCTTTTGCCGCCAAGGGAAATTACCGGGACAAGCTTTACATTTTAAACGTGAGAAAAAGCAAAATCGTCAATAAATATGATTTTCATTTGGACGGTCTCTACTCCCCGGCCTGGTCACCGGATGGGAAAAAAATTGCTTTTTCGGGCTTTAAAGACGGTTTAAGCGATATTTATGTCTTTCATTTGGACACGAAAAGCCTTACCAAAGCCACAAACGATATCTTTAGCGATGCGTCTCCCACCTGGGCCCCGGACAGCAAAACCATCGCATTTGTGTCGGACAGGCAGCAGTATATTTATCCGGATCATAAACCGCCGAAGGATTTTAAGGTTTATGATTTTAACTACCGGTACACCAATATTTACACCGTATCGATCGACGGCGCCGTCATGCGGCAAATCACGGACACACCTTACATCAATGATAAATCGCCGGCATGGTCAAAAGACGGCAGGGATATTGCATTTGTGTCCGATCGAAACGGCATTTTCAATATTTACCTGAAAGACCTGGAAAAAGACACCACATGGGTCATGTCAAACTTGCTGACCGGCGCAGATCAATTAAGCTGGATTTCCGATTTACACCGGTTGGCATTTACGTCTTACTACCACGGCGGATACGATATTTACCTGAAGCGGGATTTCATCGCCGAAAAAGACCGGCATCCCAAATTAACCCCGATTCCGACCAATAATGAAATTCATAGTAAAATTTCGCCGGAAGATTTAAATAAAAACGTGCCGTTTGTGGTTCAAAATATCCGAAGAATGTCAAATGCATTCCGCTCTTTTGTGTTTGATGAAGATTTTAAAAATGGAAATGTCCCCCAATGGAAACTTCCGAATCCTCTTAAAAAGAAAGCGGCACAAAAAAATGTGATTAAACCGTACCGGATAAAATTCATGCCCAATGTCGTCACCGCTAATGCCGGCTACGATCAATGGTACGGGCTGCAGGGTCTCACACAGCTCTCCTTTTCTGATCTTTTGGGCGGGCATCAAATTAACATCCAGGCGGATTTACTCTATTCGATCAGCAACAGCACATTTGTAATTAACTATGTCTACCTGCCCCGCCGTGTTCAGCTTTCGGCAGGCCTCTATCATTATCCCTATTTTATCTGGTCTAAATTGGGGTTATACCGTTTCAGGAATTACGGCATGACGGCCAATTTTCTGTATCCTTTCAGCCGGTTCAAACGCATTCAGTTGGGGATTAATTTCTTGAATATAACGGTGAAAAACCTCGATTATCCGAATATTTCCAAATTTTCCACAAAAAGAAGTCTGATTTTTCAGCTCTCTCGCGTCACCGACAATTCTGTCTGGGGTGCTGTGGGGCCAATTGCCGGGAGTCGAACCAATTTAAGCCTGATTTCATCGCCCCCCATTTCCAAAAACAGTCTCACCACGTACGCCGTAATGGGCGATTTCCGAAAATATTTTCTCCTGGGAAAAAATCACACATTTGCTTCACGCCTTTCCTTTGGCGAGAGTTGGGGAAAAGACAAACAACACTTCTTCTTGGGAGGCGTTTCAAATTGGATTAATGGAAACTTCTATCGCTACATGCCCGCCACCTCCATCTCGGATTATTATTTTAGCCACTTTGTCACCCCGCTGCGAGGATACGATTACTACGCCAAAACCGGCACCGGATACGCGTTGGTAAATTTAGAATACCGGTTCCCGCTGATTCATTACCTGGTTTTCGGCATCCCGTCCGTCTGGGGACTCTCCCAAATCAGGGGTGTTTCATTTCTGGATATTGGAAGCGCATGGAACCGGCCAAAAGATTTTCGCGGAATTGTGAAAAGCGCCTCCGGAAAACCGCAATTTAAGGATATTGCCATGGGGTACGGCGTGGGCGCACGATTTTATTTCTATTATTTTTTAATTCGTTTTGATGTGGCCTGGAATACAAATCTGATTCAAAAAAACGGACCCATAATTTATTGGTCGCTCGGAACAAACTTTTAACCCGAATCATTCAAAACCGCCGGCCGGTCACGACGCAAATGATCCGCCGAAAGAGGACACTGGGAGGTTGTCATGATAGCTGTACGAAAATTCAGCATTGTCGCATTTATTTTTTTCGCCGGTTTATTTAGTTTTAATCTTCTTTTTGCCCAAGGGCTTTTCCGCGAAAGAAGCCATGTGGAGTTTAATTATTGTCTGTACGATCTGCCGGGCGATACGATCTCAACGAATCAGATCATGATCTTATTCAGCGTTCCTTACGATAATTTACTGTTCGAAAAGCAGGGCGATTCATTCTACTCTTCCGTTATCTGGACCGTTACGCTAACCGGTAAACCTAATTCTGTTGTGTTTACAAAAGACCTGACGGATAGTGTGCAGGTGTCTTCTTTTAAAGAAACGCTCGCGCTGAACAAGTTTTTTTCACACAATTTATCGGTTACCCTTAAACCGGGAGAATACACCGTCACCATCCGTTTACACGATAAAATCTCCAATGCCCATACACTGCGGTCGGGAAAATTTATTGCCAAAGATTTTAATAAATATCCGGTAAATGTCAGCGATTTGATCATCTTAAAAAAAATCCCGGGTGCCGTCCTTAATCCGGGGAATATCTGGCCGAGGTTTATGCCTGTCACGGCAGATTCTGTTTTTCTCTATGCGGACGTCACTTCCCCAAAAATTCAAAAGACTGTTTCTCTTTCCCTGGAGATTCAAAGCTTAAACGGCCAGACGATTCACAAGCAAAAAACAGAACTCACGTTAACGGGTTGGAAAACGCCGTTTGCCCGGTCTTTAAATATTTCCGGCCTGTCCGATGGACGTTACAAATTAAAACTATCCGTTCTGAATATAAAATCCAGCCCGGGTTATCAATATTTGTGGGTTCGGAAAAAAATGAAATCGATTCTGAAGGGAAACCTGACTGCTATTTTGGAACCCATGCAGTATATTATGAATCATTCGGATTGGATTCGATTAAAACATGCCGCCGGCGAAAAACGGAAAAAGCTGTTTCAGGAATTCTGGCAAAAAAGAAATCCTTTGCCGAACTCCAAAACAAATCCGCTTCTGGAAGAATTTCACAGGCGGGTTCAGTCGGCTGATGAAGACTTTTCTTATTCAAAAACGCCCGGCTGGAAAACGGACCGGGGCAGAATTTATATTATTTACGGCCCGCCGGATGATATTTACACGAATAATACAAACATATTCAGCAGTGTACCCCCTTATATTATATGGACTTATTATGATCTGCGCTTGAAGTTTGTTTTTGTCGACGAATTGAATACAGGAGATTTTCGGTTAGTTTCCCGGGAAACTTTTTAGACAGTCAATCAGAGTTACAAACCGTGTTTTTTCAAATGGCGCCACAGGGTCACCCGGCTGATCCCCAGCTTTTCGGCGGCTTTCTGCCGGTTCCAGCGGACTTCTTCAAGAGTACGTACCATTCGTAATTCTTCCGAAGGCATTTTTTGCATTCGCAGGATATTATCCCGGCATTCATCGCTTCGAATGTTCAATGGAAGGTGCGTCTCTTCGATGACCTCCCCTTTTGTCCGGTTAAAGGCATACTCGATGGTGTTTTCCAATTCCCGCACATTGCCGGGATAGTCGTACACCATGAGAATATCCATGGCTTCGGTTGAAATATCACGGACTTCTTTTCCGGTTACCAACCGGTATTTTTCCAGGAAGCGCTCGATCAGATACGGAATATCTTCCTTCCGCTTCCGCAAAGGCGGAATGTGAATCGGAATCGCATTCAAGCGGCAGAACAAATCCTGCCTGAATTCCATATCGGCAACGGCTTCTTCAAGATTTTTATTGGCGGCGGCAATGACCCGAACATCGGCTTTAATGGTTTCGACGCCTCCCACGCGCTCAAATTCGTGCTCCTGAAGCACCCGAAGCAATTTCAATTGAACACGGGGCGGCGCGTCGCCGATCTCGTCTAAAAAAAGTGTTCCGTTATTTGCCGCCTCAAACCGGCCCGGCTTATCATATTTTGCATCGGTAAACGCCCCTTTCACATGGCCGAATAACTCGCTCTCCAGCACCCCTTCGGAAAAAACGCTGCAATTGACTTTTATAAAGGGTTTATCTCTTCGATTGCTTCGCCTCCGGATGGCATCGGCAATCATCTCTTTGCCGGTCCCGCTTTCACCGGTAATAAAAACAGGTGACGGGCTGTTGGCAATGTCCTCGATGAGACCGAATATCTCCTGCATTTTTTTACTGCGCCCGACAATCTCTTCAAACAGACGGGTTCCCGTCACATGATTAACCAATTGTTTCAGAGTTGAAATATCATGAAAAGAGACAATGCCGCCCCTGGGCCGGCCGTAAATATCTTTCAGAACGGATGTGTTGGCACTGACTGTTTTTGTACGATTCAGATTATCCCGCACCTCCAATTCATATCGAAATATTTGACGATCTTTTTCCAGGGCAAGCGCCAGCGGGCAGCCCTCCGCACATCGATTGGTGCGAAAGATATCTCTACAAAACTTTCCTTTGGCCTCTTTCTTTCTGAAACCGGTAATTTCTTCTGCGGCGCGGTTGAACGATATAATTCGCCGGGAACGGTCCGTTGTAAACACGCCGTCGGCAATACTGCCGATGATGGCTGAAAATTCTTCTTTTGCATTTACACAATATGTTTTTGATTTTTTCGGCAATTTTGTCACATAAACCACGGCGCCTGCAAATCCTTTTCGCGCATTAAAAATCGGCAGCTCGCTCAGAACGATGTTTTTGATTTTCTGGTTTGCCAATCGGACGATAACCGGGCAGATATGCTGCACGTCCGTCTCCTCTTTTGCTATTCGCAAAATGCATTCTTTGCCGTGCGCACACTTCACGACGTCATAACAAAAGGCATCCGCGGCCTCTTCCCGGGAAATGCGGAATAAATCCTCCATTTGAGAAGACCAGAATTTTATTGTGTAGGCTTCATCTATCGTAAACATCGGAACAGGTGACTCGATGTTGCGTAATTTTTGGGAATCAGCCATTTTGTTTCCCTCTATTTTTACTTTTAGGGATAAACATAAATCCTGCCGCCTTCCGGCTCCAAAACAGTTCCGATGGGCGCCGCCGTCAGAGTCCCCTTTTCGTTTAAAAGCCGAATTAAGTTGAGTTTTCGCTCCTGCGCAATCGAAATAATCAACCCGCCCGAAGTTTGTGCATCACAAAGTAAAAGCCGGTTCACATAAGGAATTTTATCATCCCACTGTACGTCTTCTTTCACATAATCTAAATTGGAAATCGTGCCGCCGGGCACGACACCGGCGTTGGCCAGGGTGTAGGCTTCCTCAATAATGGGCACATCCTTCACAAAAATTTCAGCATTAACGCGGCTGGCACGCGTCAATTCCATTAAATGGCCCAGTAGTCCGAATCCGGTGACATCCGTGCAGGCATTCGCACCGGCTTCCATCATGGCTTCAGCCGCAGCCCGATTTAAATGGGTCATAATGCGAACCGCCTGTTCTTTTACGGAATCACTCACAATTCCTCTTTTAATTGCCGTGGTGACAATGCCTAAACCGATCGGCTTGGTCAGGATCAATGCATCTCCGGGTTTTGCCTCTGAATTCTTAAAAACTTTACCCGATTCAATAACGCCGGTCACGGCGAGTCCGAATTTGGGCTCCGAATCTTCAATCGTGTGCCCGCCTAAAATACTAATGCCCGCTTCGGAAGCTTTATCCTGGGCGCCCCGAAGAATTTCTTCCAGCACCTTCAGCGGCAGGCGTTTTTCCGGAAAGCCGACAATGTTCAAAGCAAACAACGGGCGGCCGCCCATGGCGTAGACATCGCTCAGCGAATTTGCGGCGGCAACGGCGCCAAAATCGTAAGGTTCATCCACAATCGGCGTGAAAAAATCAACCGTTTGAACCAGAAGGGTTTTATTTTTCAATCGGTAAACTGCCGCATCGTCGGTGGTTTCGGTCCCGACAATCACATTCGGATCGCTGACCACCGGGAGCGATTGCAGCACTTTTTCCAGATTTTGCGGGCGCAATTTGCAGGCACACCCAAGTCCGTGTGTAAAATGCGTGAGCTTAATATCCTTCCAATCGCCCGCCGCCGGCATTTCGGCCTCTTCCTCATCCGTTTTCGGACGCAGCCGTTCCACGGCATCCCCAATAGACGTCACCGCCCGGTCAATTTCTTCCTCCGTATTCCATTTCCCGACCGTAAAACGGATGGTGCCCAGAGCCGCTTCAACCGGCAGGTGCATGGCGGTCAAAACGGCAGACGGTTCGGTCGCATCTGTGTGACAGGCCGCCCCCGCCGAAGCCGCTACTTCCTCCACTTCGGATAAAAGCGTGTTGGCATCGATTCCGGAAAAGGTCACATTAAGCGTATTGGGGAGGCGATTGTCCGGATGGCCGTTTAATTTTAAATCCGGAAATCGATTTCTCAAACCGTCCCAAAGCCGCTCCCTCAGCTTTTGAGAATGCGCCTTGTTTTTTTGCAGATCCCGTTTTGCCATTTCGGCTGCTTTTCCGAGTCCCACAATTTCCGGCACATTCTCTGTTCCGGCACGCCGCCCCTGCTCATGACCGGCCCCGTGAATGAGTCTTTCCAATTTCGTGCCGCGGCGAATGTAAAGTGCTCCGACCCCTTTAGGGGCGTATAATTTATGGCCGGCAATCGTGAGCAAATCAACCCCCAATTCATTCACATTCGTCGGAATCTTTCCGACGGCCTGCGAAGCGTCGGTGTGAACCGGGACTCCCTTTTCATGGGCAATTTTTGTAATTTCTGCGATAGGCTGAATGGTGCCCACTTCGTTGTTAGCATACATGATTGTGACGAGAATGGTTTCCGGTGTGATCGCTTTCTCCAAATCGGCTGCGTCAACCGACCCATAGTCATCCACCGGAAGATACGTCACCTGATAACCGTGAAGCGCCAGATAGCGGCACACATCGATCACCGCGGGATGTTCCACCCGGCAGGTAATGATGTGGTTTCCCTTTTCCCGGTGAGCCTCCGCAATTCCCTTGATAGCCCAATTATTGGATTCGCTGCCGCCGCCGGTAAACACGATTTCATCCGGATAACAGCCGATCAAATCGGCCACCTGCCGCCGTGCCTCTTCTACCGCCAGTCTGGCCTGCACCCCGTACCAATGTGAACTGGACGGATTACCGAAATGCTCCCTGAGATACGGCAGCATCGCATCCGCCACCTCAGGATCGACCGGCGTCGTTGCGTTGTAATCAAGATAGATCGGCTTCAATTGAACGCGTCTCACTTTCTAATAACAATGACGAATTACGAATTAGGAATTACGAATGGCATTCCGCCTCGTGATAGTAATTACGAGTGACGAATTAGGAATTATAGTAATTACGAATGACGAATTACGAATGACGAATTATTTATTCTCAATACAAAATTCCTAATTCGTAATTATTAATTTTCAACTCCTAATTCCTAATTTTCAACTCCCAATTCCTAATTCGTAATTCCTAATTCCTAATTTTCAACTCCCAATTCCTAATTCGTAATTCCTAATTCCTAATTATTAATTCTCAATTCCTAATTCCTAATTCCTAATTATCAAATAGTGCCGTACGCATCACGCAAAATCTTCACCGGGTGCAGCACATCCTGCCCGATACCTTGTTTTATCTGGATGTTACAGGTACCGCATCCGGTTGTAATCCAGTCGGGATTCGCCGCTTTGATCGTTTTAAACAGACGACTTCCGATATGCATCGACGTTTCAAAGTTCTGCTTTTTAAACCCGAATGTGCCGGCTATCCCGCAGCAGCTATCCTCGATCTCCACGACCTCCAGTCCGGGAATAAGCTTTAGCAGGTCAACCGGCGTGCAGGCAATCTTTTGGGCATTCAAATGGCAGGGATTGTGGTACACCACGCGCTTGTGAACCGGCTGAAAATCCAGAGTCAATGCACCGGCTTGGTGCAGTTTCCACAGGTACTCGTGAATATCGTAGGCGTGTTCTGAGATTAATTCGGCATCTTCCGTTCGGAGAATCTCCGGCCAGTCCCGTTTAATCGCCAGGCCGCAGCTCGCCGCGCTGGCAACAATGTCGTACCCCTGCTCAACATAAGCCTTCATGATGCGGATGTTGCGTGCCGCATCCGGCTTGACGGAATCCCGGTCGCCCAGCGCAATTTTCGCCACACCGCAGCATTTAAATTCCGGGGTCACAACCGTCACGTTGTTTTTTTCAAGAACCTGCACGACGGCACGTCCTTCGCCGTCCACATCGTTAAAATTGGCGAAACAGCCGGCAAAATAGACGACTTTGCGTTCCCCCAAAACGGATTTATGCCTCTTTGCCCAGCTTTCTAAGGTCGGTTTTTTGAACTCCTGGAAAATTCTGCTGCGGTGAATTCCAACAGTCGTTTCCAGTAATGTGCGGACAACCGGGAGTTTGAGCATTCTGTTGGAAACCGGTGCAAAAAGGCTGCTCAGTTTTGAAGTGAAACGAGATTCTTCCAAAAGCTTATTCTGCAGGGTTTGTCCTTTATGTGTGACGAAGTAAGTGCGTGCCTCGACGGCAATCCGGGGGATGTCCACATTTGTGGGACATTCCGTCAAACACAATTTACAATTCGTGCAGGTGTCTATGACGCTTTTGAAGCTTTTATTCAATAAGTACGCGGGATCCAATTTTCCGGAGATCACAAACCGGAGAAGATTCGCTTTTGAACGGGCTGTTGCAATTTCGTCGGAAAGCTCAAGCGCCATCGGACAATAGGACCGGCAGGTGCCGCAGCCGTGACATTTTTCAATTTCATCCTGCAGCTCTTTTAGATCGAAGGCCGTATTGGTTTTTATCCGGTTGTAATCCTTTCCGTAACGCAGATTTTCATCCATTTCAAACTTTAAGGGACCGGCAATTTTACCGGGATTCATATTATTTTGGGGATCAAAAATACCCTTAATTTTTTCGAAATCTTCGTAAACAGGCCCCCACAGTGCTTTTAGATAGGGCGATCTCACCAGCCCGTCTCCGTGCTCGCCCGAAAGGGTGCCCCCCAGCGAAATACCCAAATCGGCCACGTCTTTTGCAAGCCCGCGCAGCTTTTTAAAATCGTTCGGATCTTTCAAATCCAACAGAGGATTCACGTGAATATTTCCATTTCCAGCATGTCCGTAATTGATGGCGGTGATACCGTATTTATCAAAGATTTTATACAATCCCTGCAAATATTGCGGAATTTTCGCAGGATCGACAGCGACATCATCGATAAAATTTTGCGGACGGCGACGGCCCTTCACTTTGTTAATCAGAGACCAGGCCGAACTTCTTACCGCCCAGAGTCTGGCCTGTTCTTCCGGATCGTAGGCCTTCCGTGCGCCGAATGCCAATTTTGTCTTTTTGATCAGCGCATCTTCCTGGGCTTCAATCTGTTCCCGGATGCGTCTTAAGTCATTTCCATCATATTCTATCAAAAGCGCCGCCTCTAAATCGGGCGGCAAAACGGCGGCAAAATGGGGATCGTTTTCCCGGACAAACTTGAAAAAGTAGCGGTCCATAATCTCGAGTGCACTGGGCCCACTCTCTAAAATCCGGACAAGCGCGCGACCCGCTTTATCCAGGCTGTCGAAATACACCAGAATAGCGGCTCTTTCGGCAGGCAAATCCGTTAGACGAAGTGTCATCTCCGTGATCACACTTAGTGTGCCTTCCGAACCGATGAGTAATTTGGCAAAATCATATTCACGACCGGTATCGGTTTCCCTCAAATTATAACCGCTGGCATTTTTAGAAACCTTCGGCGTGCAGCGTTCGATCAGTTCTTTATGGTCATGAACCACTCGATAAGCGTCCCGAAACACCCGGTCTGCAAAGCTGTTTTCAGGATAAGGGGATTGAACAGTTCCCTTTTCCGCCGGCACGCGCTGCGTGCGGATCAGTTCGCCGTTGGAAAGCACCACTTCCAGATTCTCCACATGATCTTTTGTCGTGCCGTATTTGACGGAGTGCGCACCGCCGGAATTGTTCGCCGCCATCCCGCCCAGAGTACAGAATTTTCCGCTGGACGGATCCGGGGGGAAAAACTTCCGGTAGGGTTTAAGTGCATTCAACAAATTTCCAAAAATAACACCGGGCTGCACACGTACCGTATTTTCTCTTTCATCGATTTCGAGAATTTTGTTCATATATTTTGTAAAATCGATAATGATGCCGGAACCAACAGCCTGTCCGGCCAAACTGGATCCGGCTCCGCGAGGCGTAATCGGGATGTGGTGATCATGGGCATATTTGACGATTTGAATCACGTCATTTTTGTTTTTCGGTGCGACGACTCCCATGGGTTTGATTTCATACATGCAGGCCGCTGTACTAAAAAGGATTCGGGCTATTTCATCAAATTTCACATCACCTGAAATGCGCGCCTTTAAATCAGACTTTACTTTTTCCGGATCAATCATCGTATTTCCTCTGTTTCAATTTTTTGAATGGCCCATTCCGCATGTGCTTTAACCGCCGGATCCTGATGAACCGCCATTTCCTCGAGTTCCGGAAGAAACGCCGGATTTCCCGTGTTTCCCATGGCCACCGAAATATTCCGCAGCAGGCCTTTCTGTTTTGTCCGTTTCATGGCGCTTTTTCGAAAGCGGTTTGTAAATTCATCCCGAACGGTGCGGTAAAATTCGGTCAATCCGGGATTAAAAAAAGGCGCTCTGGGTTCGAAGGCTCTCTTTTGGGTTTTGGAATTCTTGCGGTTCCAGGGACACACATCCTGACAGATATCGCAGCCGAATAATTGACGACCGATTGGCCCACGAAATTTCTCCGGAATGAATCCTCTCAGCTCGATCGTTAGGTAAGAAATGCACTTCCGGGAATCGATCACTCCCGGTTCGACAATGGCGCCCGTCGGACAGCTTTCGATGCAGCGTGTGCAGCTCCCGCAGCGCTCCGCCGCGGGCTTGTCGGGTTTTAACGGCAGACTCAAAAAGATTTCTCCGATAAAAAAGAACGAGCCTGATTTTAAGTTGACAAGATTACTGTTTTTCCCGAACCAGCCGAGACCCGCATATTTCGCCCAGATGCGGTCTCTCGTGGGTCCGGTGTCGGCATAAAGCCTGTATTCCATATCCGGAAATTGCACCTGCAGCCACTCGACCGCCCGTACCAGCACAGCCTCGAGAATGCCGTGATAATCATCGCCCCAGGCGTAGCGGGAGATCCATCCGTGAGCATCATCCCTTTGATCGATGGAACGCGGCCTTGTTGTGTCGTAATTCATGCCGCAGACCAGAACAGATTGAACGGACGGCAAAATCGCCTCCGGATGGAGAGATTTATCAAGATGGCGGTGCAAATAATCCATCTCCCCTTCAAAACCGAGCTGAAGCCATTTTTCAAAGCGTTCTAATTCCGGAAAATCTGCAACGGGTGCAATTCCGACCAAATCGCAGCCGAGTGTCCTCAACTTTGATTTGATGCTTTCGGTAATTGCCTGCCAATTATTTTGTGATGAATCATTCACAACAGTCCCTGAAAACAAATTATGATAAAATACTGATTTTGGGTGAATATATCAACAAATAATTTAGGATGCGATAAAATATGAAACGGATTGTTACCATTTTACGCGGAGCCATGCTTCACTATCTTCTTGATATTTAATGGGGTTAGTGATTTTTCACGGGAGGTGCAACAAAATGCATACATTTTCTCATAAAAATATTAAGGTTCATCCTGAGTTTTTTGTTTTAAAAATTAGTGAAAAATTCGTGCACATTCGTGGGCATTTTTCTTTCCACAAATTGACACGAACGAACACGAAAAAAGATACCGCATTTTGTTGGGCGGCGAAACAAACACTCAAAAGAGCAGGGATCCCATGATCTCTTTCATATGGTTAAAGAGTGTCGATAAATGGGCATCGTTCGGATAGAATTTGGCTTCGCAATTGGGGATCGCTTCAGCTACAGCACGACCCACCGAGACAGGAACGTTTACGTCCAGTTCTCCCTGCCACAAGTAAACCTTGTCAAAAGCAATATCCTCCAGCCTGAATCCCCAGGGTTGTACAAACAACCGGCACTCATACGCCTGCCCCTTGCTTCCTTGGCGAAAGGATTCACGGCTGTCTTCAATGAAAAGTTTCCTTAACTCAGACTTATCCAACACTTTCCTGTCCGGCTCCTGCAACCTCTGCATCATCTTCGG
>BDTM01000054.1 GCA_002898015.1 bacterium BMS3Bbin03
GATGGGGATACCGGAACGAACATGGCCTCAACCGTAAAAAAAATTGCGGAAGACATCGACGCAGAAAAAAACGGCTCGATCGGAGAAGTCAGCAGAAGAATTGCAAATTCCGCCCTTGAAGGCTCCCGCGGAAATTCAGGCGCTATTCTGGCGCAATTTTTTCAGGGACTTTCGGAAGGTCTGAAGGGGAAAATGAAAATCTCAACAGAGCATTTTGCCGAAGCCGTCAGGCAGGCAACCGAGCGTTCTTACGAAGCCCTTTCAAATCCGAAGGAAGGCACCATTCTTTCCGTGCTGAGGGATTGGGGAAAGCATGTTCAAGAGAAGTCGAAAGAGACAAAAGATTTCACAGAGCTTATGAAAAGTTCTTTAAGCACCGCTCGAAAATCCTTAAAAAAAACCTCAAAACAACTGAAAGAACTTCAAAAGGCGGGCGTTGTGGATGCCGGCGCCCAGGGTTTTGTCTACATGTTGGAAGGCATTACACAGTTTATTGACAGCGGTAAAATCGAAGATATTGAGAATCTGAAATTGCAGGAAGCGTCTGTTTCGCCGAATAAACAGGCCAGCATTAACTTTTCGACGGAAGCCATTGCCTTCCGCTATTGCACCGAATTTTTCCTCTTTGGCGAAAATATTTCCCGTACGGAAATTCGTAAAAAACTGGAATCTATGGGCGATTCGCTCATTGTGGCCGGTTCAGACTCTCGCGTGCGGGTGCACATTCATACGAACAACCCTCGTAAAGTGTTCGATGCCGTGCTTGAATATGGTGAAATCAAACAGCAGAAAGTGGATGATATGCACCAGCAGCACACAGATGTGCACGATGAAACGGCACAGAGTAAAATCGCTCTTTTGACGGATACTTCCTGTGATTTACCGGAATCGCTGCTTCGAAAATACAACATTCACATGGTGCCGCTTCGTGTCTTTTTCGACGGCGTGGAGTTTCTGGACAAAATAACGATATTCCCGGAAGAGTTTTACGAACGCCTGAAAAAGGCGAAAGCATTTCCAAAAACGTCCCAGCCCACACCGCAGGATTTTCTGCGGGTTTATCAGCAATTAACGGCTAAATTCGAGACAATATTTTCGGTTCATCTGGCCGGAAAATTAAGCGGAACCCTGCAGGCGGCTAAAATGGCCGCAAAGGAAGTGATCGAAAATACAGGAAAAAAGATTTATGCACTGGATTCCCGAAACACCTCCGTGGGACTTGGGCTGGTCATGATCGAGGCCGGCGAAGCCATTCGCGCAGGTAAATCTCCGGAAAAAGTGCTGCAGGTTATCCGGAATGCCGTAAACAATCTTCAGATATTTGTCAGTACCGATACCGTAAAATACCTTGTGATGGGGGGTCGCGTGAGCAAGAGCAAGGGATTTTTTGCGAAACTGTTTAATCTTGTGCCGGTCATCACGCTGACAAAAGAAGGAAAAACCTACAAAGTGGCCACAGCTAAAAAGGGGACGGCCATCCGGGAAAAATTGTTGTCTGTGCTTGAAAAGAAAACGAGGGGCTGTAAAAACCGAAAATTTGCGATTGTCCATGTGGCGGCCCCCAAAATTGCAGAATGGTACGCCAAACAGATTCAAGAGAGATTCGGACAGCGGTCTGAATTTATCATGGAAGCCTCTCCTGCTTTAGGGGCCCACGCCGGTCCCGGCGCCGCTGCTGTGGCTGTTTTGAGCAGCTTCGAATAAAACATACCTGAGGACAATATGCTCACACTACTGGCGATTGTCGTTTTGAGTTATCTGATCGGTTCTTTCCCCACAAGCATTATTTTTGGGAAGATTTTTAAAGGAATCGACATCCGCGATTACGGCAGCGGGAACGCCGGAGGCACAAATGCTTTTCGGGTGATGGGATGGAAAATCGGAATTTCCGTCATGATGATTGACGTCGCCAAAGGATTGATCGCTACGGTGCTTATTTCACAAATTCGAATCGATCCCATTTCAGTTGCGCCGGTTTATTTGCAGATCATCGCGGGATTCAGTGCGGTCATTGGCCACATCTGGACGATTTTTGCCGGCTTTCGCGGCGGCAAAGGGGTTGGGACGGCCGCGGGAATGCTCATTGGCCTTTATCCGATCGCCTTTATTTTTGTGTTTATTGTGTTCCTTCTGGTGCTTGTAACGACCCGTTATGTTTCGGTTTCATCGATGACAGCCGCAGCTTCATTGCCCTTATTTTTATTGATTCTGGATTATTTTGGCCGTGCCTACAAACCCCAATTAATGGTTTTAAGCCTCATCATTGTGCTGCTAATCATTTTCACACACAGAAGCAACATCAAGCGGCTGTTTGCGGGCAATGAAAACCGGGTGCGATTCGGAAAAAAGAAATAAACCGTTATCATTATAATATCTCCGGAGATCCGAAATGAAAAAACTATTCCCATTCTTCACGATTTTAATTCTGCTCACGGCGACACTTCCCTCAAAAGCCTGTTACACCATTGCGGCCGGGAAGAAAACCACCGTAGACGGCTCTGTCCTGTTTGGCCATAACGAAGATGACGGCGGCCAAAGACTCTTCAATTTCTGGCGTGTCCCGCGAATCAATCACGAACCCGGTGAAGTGGTGCATTTGAAAAACGGCGGCACCACCCCGCAGGTTCCGGTGACCTGGGCCTATCGCTGGATCGAAAGTGTTAATCAGGTTTTTAGCGATTATTACATCAACGAATGGGGCGTCGCGGTGGCGAGCAACGCCTGCCCCGCCGTTAAAGATAAACTGGACTTAACCGATGGCGGCATTGGTTTCATGCTCAGGCGTATAATTGCTCAGCGGGCCAAAACCGCCCGCGAAGGCGTGGAAATCGCCGGAAAACTACTGGATCATTTCGGGTATGCGGCTTACGGCAGAACACTGAGCATCGCCGATCCCAATGAAACCTGGCTTCTTGCCATGATCGGCGGAAAGCACTGGGTCGCCGAGCGCGTGCCCGACGACAAAGTCGTTTTGCAGGCCAATATTTTCATTATTCGGGAAGTCAATTTTAACGATCATCAGAATTTCATCACTTCAAAGGACAATGTTCGGGACTATGCCGTTCGCCGGGGCCTGTATGACCCCAAAAGCGGGAAACCTTTTGATTTTGCCTACACTTTTAATCGCGGCGGAAGCCGGAAGTTTCTTGATCGCGGGTACGACACGCGTCAGTGGCGGGGACAACAACTGCTTTCCGGAAAAACCACAACCGTGGCGGAAGGCAGACGGCACGGCCTGCCGTTTGCCGTAACACCCAACCGCAAACTCACAATTTCCGATCTGACGGCTGTGCTGCGTGACCATTATGAGGGGACGCCCTACGACGTCACACGGGATAAAAAAGGGAATCCCAACAATGCCGGCGAACGGACGATTTGCACCAAAACAACCCAGCACTCCACAGTGGCTCAGCTTCGGTCCGAACTGCCCCGTGAAATCGGAAATGTGCTCTGGCTCAGTTTTGGCCGCCCGGATGTGAACACCTACGTGCCCTTTTATCTTGGCGCCTCAGACATTCCGTCCTCCTACCATTTTGTACCGGAGAAAATCACTTGGGAGAATTCGTTTAAGTACCATTTCAATCCCCTGCCCGGCACGTTTGCCTACCAGCCCGACCGGGCTTACTGGATTTTCAACGATCTGGAGAATCTCATGGGATTGAACTATTACGGCACAATTGGTGAAATCCGCAGGACCTGGGGACAGCAGGAGAAAGATGCCTTTGGCTACCAACCGGCGCTGGAGTCCGCGGCTTACGACCTGTTTAAAACCAACAAGCCTTTGCTCATAAGATTTTTAACGGATTATTCAAACAGCCGTGCACAAAAAGCACTTCGCACCACAGTGAAATTAACCCGAAAAATTAAGGGTGAGGTTTATCAGTGATTTTGGTGCAATTATAGTTGGGATGAGATGCCCAATGCCGTATTTTTTTTTCGTGTTCGTTCGTGTCAATTCGTGGGAAGAAAAAGGCCCGCGAATGTGCACGAATTTTTCACTAATTTTTAAAACAAAAAACCCCCGCAGCAATCGCATTGACAGGGGTTTTTTTATGAGCCACCGAGCGGAATCGAACCGCTGACCTGCTGATTACGAATCA
>BDTM01000055.1 GCA_002898015.1 bacterium BMS3Bbin03
TGGGGATTCCGAAAATTAAATCCAGACTGAGATTGGTACATCCTGCTTTTCGAACCGTCTCGATGGCTTCTTCGGCTTCTTTGGCTGTGTGAATTCGGCCCAATTGTCGAAGTGCTTTATCCCTGAACGATTGCACGCCAAGACTGATTCGATTGAATCCAATTTCCCGATACCTTTGACATTTTTCCTGGTCGATTGTACCCGGATTGGCTTCGATGGTAATTTCCGCCTCGGGAGAGATATGAAAATTTTTTTGCAGCGCAGCGCCAATCTTTTCTATTTCATCGGGTGGCAAAACAGAAGGCGTCCCCCCGCCAAAGAAGATCGTTTCAACCTTAAACGAATTCTGAGAAAATTTGGCTGAGACAATTTCAATCTCGGTAATGAGCGCTTGAACAAACTGGCGCTGCAAATCGACGGAGCCGGTCAGCGAATAAAAATCGCAATAGGGACATTTTCGCTCACAGAAAGGGATGTGGAGATAAAGACTTAGGCTTTCCATGGCGGGAAAATGCAAATCAGACAGGCCGTCATCCTTTATTTTATCAACATTCCAATCCGTTTCCAGCGCACCTTTTTGAAAAATCGATACATGGGAATGGTTTTATCCCATGACCAATAAATAATCAGCGCCTCTCCCAACACATTATCATGAGGCAAAAATCCCCAGTAACGGCTGTCGGAGCTGTTGTCCCGATTGTCGCCCATCATGAAATAGTTCCTTAGAGGAATCACAACCGGCCCGTAGTTGTCCCGATTTCCGGCCCCTGGGGGGTAAATACCGTACTCAATTTGTCCCGGCGGAATATAATAATTTGAATATTTAACATGAGGCGGATCTTTAAAGCGTTTTCCATTGACGTAAACTTTTTTCTCAATAATTTGAACGGTGTCCCCTCCCTGCGCAATACACCGTTTAATATAATCCAATTTCATATTTCTCGGGTATTTAAAAACAACCACATCATGCGGTTTTGGATTTCTAATTGCAGGCAATCTTGTCCATGGGATTTTGATTTCTGTGAGAGGAATTGTATCCGGTGTCCGCACGCCGTACACAAATTTATTCACCAATAAAAAATCCCCCACAAGCAGCGTATTTTCCATCGAACCCGTTGGAATTCGAAAAGCCTGAACCACAAACGTACGCAGGATCAATGCCGCTACCAAGGCCCACACCAGCGCATCCACATATTCCCGTACAATGCCCTTTTTCTTTTTTGCTTTTTTGTCTTTTAATCCAAAAAACGATCTCCAATTCATTTTTCACCACCGTGTCAGTTAGAGAATTTTAATTCTTAATTCCGGTTTTTGTCTTATTATCAATATCAATCTTCCATTTGAAGGATTGCCAGAAACGCTTCTTGCGGAATTTCCACACTGCCCACCTGTTTCATACGGCGTTTTCCTTCTTTCTGTTTCTCTAAAAGCTTTCGCTTTCGAGAGATGTCCCCTCCATAACACTTGGCTGTCACATTCTTTCGCAGCGGCTTGATTGTTTCCCTGGCCAGGATTTTCGACCCAATCGATGCCTGAAGGACGACTTCGAATAGTTGCCGCGGGATCAGTTTTCGAAGTTTGGCAATCAGCCGCCGCCCCCAACTGTACGCCTTCTCCCGGTGTACAATGGAGGAAAGAGCATCCACAGGCTCGCCGTTCACCAAAATATTTAATTTGACTAAATTCCCCTCTTTGAATTGCCAAAAATCATAGTCAAATGAAGCATAACCCCTGGAAATAGACTTGAGTTTATCGTAAAAATCGAAAATGATTTCAGCAAGCGGAAGATAATATTGTAAATTGACACGCTTTCCGTCAAGATAAAGTGTGTTTCGATAAATGCCCCGCCGATCCAGAGCCAATTTCATGATCGGACCAATGTAATCGGTGGGTGTAATGATTGAAGCGTCGATGTACGGCTCCTCCACATGGTCAATTTTCCCCGCATCGGGAAAACCCGCCGGATTGTCAACAATTAAAACACTGCCATCCTGCATTACCACGCGGTATTCTACGTTTGGCACTGTCGTGATGATGTTGATACCGTACTCGCGCTCCAGACGTTCTTGAACAATTTCCATGTGCAGAAGTCCGAGAAACCCGCACCGAAATCCAAATCCCAATGCCGCAGAAGTCTCGGGTTCAAAGCTCAAAGAAGCGTCGTTCAAATAGAGTTTTTGTAAAGACTCCTTTAATTCTTCATAATCGTCGCTGACGGAGGGAAAAATTCCACTAAATACCATCGATTTAGCTTCTTTGTAGCCCGGCAGCGATTCTTTAGCAGGGTTGTCGGCAAGCGTAATTGTGTCCCCGACCCTTGTGTCGGCCACTTCCTTAACACCTCCGATAACGTAGCCTACTTCTCCGGTTTCGAGGCATTTTTTGGGGATGCGCTGAAGCCGGAGAATGCCGACTTCCTGAACTTCAAAATCCTTTTGGGTTGATAAAAATCGAATCCGGTTGCCTGTACAAATTTGCCCGTCAACGACGCGCACGTAGGCAATGGCCCCCCGGTAACTGTCGAAAGCGGAATCGAAAATCAAGGCACGAAGCGGAAATTCCGGACCGCCGCCGGGAGGCGGCACTTCCTGCACAATTCTTTCCAGAATGGGTTCAATGCCAATGCCTTCTTTGGCGCTGGCAAGAAGAATATCATCCGGATTGCCCCCCAGAATATCCAGAATTTGCTGCTTAATTTCGTCGGGACGGGCGCTGGGCAAGTCAATTTTATTGATCACAGGAATAACCACCAGGTTGTGTTCGATAGCCTGGTACAAATTGCTCATCGTTTGCGCTTCGACTCCCTGAACGGCATCGACCACGAGCAATGTGCCTTCGCAGGCAGCCAGACTTCTGGAAACTTCGTATGAAAAATCCACATGTCCCGGTGTGTCGATTAGATTCAGCGTGTATTCCTGGCCATCTTTCGCCTTGTACAGCATTGTGATGGCGTGCGCCTTGATCGTGATCCCCTTCTCACGCTCCAAATCCATGTCATCGAGCACCTGGTTCACCATTTGCCGGGACGAAAGTGTGTGCGTTACCTCCAACAGGCGATCTGCCAGAGTCGATTTCCCGTGATCGATATGGGCAATGATAGAAAAATTTCGAATATGTGATTGAGTCATTAGATCTTCAAATTATGTAAAATTCAATCAAAAAATATAATCATTTATGCGGGATAATTCAACAATATTTAATGGAATACCGCGGATGAATTTCTATTTTTTCGCACCCGATTTTAAACTTATTTGTAACGATTTGGGCAGATGTCAGTCACAAAGACTTCAATATTCATTGCGATTATCCTGAAAAAAAGCTATATTATTTTCTAAAATATTAGGATTAAGACTGAGTGATTTAGGCCTAAAAATCTTAAGCCATTCAATTTAAAGGAGATGCTTGATGAAAGACCCGCGTATCGACCGGCTTGCCGATATTATTGTGAACTATTCGTTAAAATTAAAATCCGGAGAGAAGGTGCTGATTGAGGCATTTGACGGACCGGAGATGTTAACCCTATCCGTTCTCCGGAAAGCCGCAGAAAAGGGAGCGATTCCATTGGTTTCCTGGCGCAACAATCGTATTTTGCGGGATTTGTACCGTCACGCCACCGAGGAGAGTATGAAACTCATCGGCGCTATTGAAAAATACCGCATGAAAAGAATGGATGCCTATGTGGGAATCCGTAGTTCCGAAAATATTACGGAATTTTCGGACGTCCCTGATAAAAAAATGAAACTTTACCAAAAATACTGGCTGAAACCGGTGCATCTGGAGCTCCGCGTGGCAAAAACGCGCTGGGTCGTGATGCGCTATCCCTTGCCGTCTATGGCACAGCAGGCCGGAATGAGTACGGAGGCTTTCGAGGATTTTTATTTCGATGTGTGCACGGTTGATTATGAAAAGATGTCCCGGGCAATGGAACCGTTGAAAAAACGGATGGAAACCACGGACAAAGTTCACATTGTCGGCCCGGGAACAGACCTGCACTTTTCTAAAAAGGATATTCCCGTGCTAAAGGGAGATGGCACTGCCAATCTGCCGGACGGAGAAATTTTTACGGCCCCCGTAAAAGATTCCGTGAACGGCATCATTTCCTACAACACCCCTTCCTTGTACCACGGATTCGTGTTTGAAAATATTCGTCTTGAGTTTAAAAAGGGTGCCATTCTAAAAGCCGAAGCCAATAATACTGAAAAAATTAATGCGCTTTTGAATTCGGACAAAGGCGCCCGCTACATTGGTGAATTTGCGTTGGGTGTAAATCCGAAAATCACTCGTCCGATGAAAGATACCCTTTTTGATGAAAAAATTGCCGGTTCATTCCATTTCACTCCCGGCGCCGCTTACGATGAGACGGACAACGGAAACCGCTCGGAAATTCACTGGGATCTGGTCTGCATCCAGACAACGGAATACGGGGGCGGGGAGATTTATTTCGACGGCGAACTGATTCGTAAAAACGGCCTGTTCGTGCCTGAAGATTTACAGGGATTAAACCCGGAAAATCTGGCGGCGGAATGACAAAGATCGGCATTATTTCCGATACACATGGGGGCATTTGCCCGGATGTGTTTAACTATTTTAAAGGGGTGGATGCCATTTTACACGCCGGCGACATCGGCAATGAAGATGTGCTGATTGAGTTAGAAGCGCTTGCCCCTGTTTACGCTGTGCGCGGCAATATTGATTTTTTTGAAGCGGGAAAAACACTTCCTGTCAAACGCATTGAATCTTTCGAAGGTGTTCGGTTCGGAATTGTTCACGGGGATAATTTCACGCGATCCGCCCTTCCGGATCAATTAATTTCTTATTTTGCAGACGATCACATAAATGCCATTGTGTTTGGCCACACACATGAGAAGTATCTCCAAAAGGCGGCAAACATCTGGCTTATCAATCCCGGGGCTGCCGATCCGCGAATAAAAAAAAGCTGTAATTCAGTGATAGTGGTTGAAGTAAATTCAGGCAAAATACAAAAAATCCGGGATGTCCGGTCGGGTCGGGTTTATGGGAATGAGAATTTGGAAAAGTTAGAGGAAATTTAACAGATTCGTTTGTGATTTTTAAATTCACCGCCGCAGGCGGGTTAAGCACAAAATCTGCTTCCGACAATACAAGAAAAGGAATCCTCTTTTGAACAGCCGTGAACGGTTTGAATGCGCGATGCGTCATCAAAATCCGGATCGAGTTCCAATCGATATCGGCGGCACCTCACTCACCGGTATGCGGCCCCGTTGTAAAGTACGCCTGAGTCAGCTTTTGGGGTTCTCGGAAAATACGGCTGAAGACAATACCGGAATTGACGAAAAAATCCTCCGATGGGCCGGTACGGATTTCCGCCCGGTCGGTGCAATTGTGGATCTGCCGAGCCGGCATACACGAATCCTGTCTCCCCGGGCAGCTATTGACTGCTGGGGGGTTCGGAGAGAGATTGTCGACGGAGAATGGCAAATTACTCAAAGCCCTTTAAAAGGGGCTTCTCTCGATGATCTCAAATCCTTCCGGTGGCCTGAAGCACGTGTTGATGAAAAACAGTTGGAAAAATGGGGCAATCAGGCACAAAAATTAAGAGAACAAAATCAATATGTGGTTGTGGCTGAACACCCCGTGTACGGAATTCTTGAACTCGGGTGCTGGATGTGCGGATACGGCGATTTCTTTCTGAAACTTGCAGCCGATACTGATTTTGTGCGCTTTTTCTTTGACAAGCTCCTGGAAATCCAACTGGCAGTCATCGAGCAATACTATTCTGTGCTGGGTTCGTACGCAGACCTCACCACAAGCGGTGATGATTTCGGCTCTCAGAATGGCCCGTTAATTTCGCCTGCAATGTTTGGAGAGCTGATTGTTCCGTATTTTTCCGCAAGAATTAAACGCACCAAGGAACTGGCTCAGTGTCCTTATTGGCATCATACCTGCGGATCCGTTGTCAAACTGCTGGATCAGATCATCGACTGCGGCGTGGACATCTTAAATCCGATTCAAACGTCTGCGGCCGATATGGAGCCGAAATTACTCAAAGACCGGTTCGGTGATCGCATCGTGTTCTGGGGAGCGGTAGATGTTCAGCAATTTCTGCCCCGTGCAGCTCCTGAAGAGGTGCCTGAACAGATACAGGATTTAATCGACGTACTCGGGGAGAAGGGTGGCTATGTCATGGCGCCGGCCCATGAGATGCAGGATGATATTCCGCCCGAGAACATCGCGGCGTGGGTTGACACCGTTCACAATCACACCCGGCAGCCGAGTTAACCAATTAATGGACACTCTTTCGCCATCCCACACCAATCAATCCGATAAGAAGTACCAACGCAATGATTGTAATCATCAGCCCCAGCTTAAAGGCCCTGGGTTTAAAAATGAATTGAATGGTGTGCTCGCCCGGGTTTAAAAAAATGGAGCGCAGCACGTAATCGGTTTTGTAAATTTTAACCGGCGTGCCGTCTACAAAAGCCTTCCATCCGGCGGGGTAGTACACTTCGCTAAGCACCAACTGTGCCGGTTGTTTGACGGAAGCACTCAAATCAATTCTTTGAATGCCGTATTTCGTCACCTGCACGCGATTCCCGGTGCCCGGCTGAATGCCGAAGGGCGGATTCTCTTCAATAACGGCTTCTGCGGCCGGATTGAAATCTCGTTGTTTCATTCGGGAAAAAATGGCCGTCTTCCCGTGCAGCACTTTCAGGCTGTCGACAAAAAAGGCCCGCGGAAGCACGTCTCTATTCTCCAAAACCTTTTTGCGCTGTCCGCTGAAAACAACCGAAAAGACAGAATCCGGTACCGGATACGGTGAAAGCACGTACTTGACATTTAATAAATTCAAAAGCACCTGATGAAAATGCCTCTCTGTCGGATTGATTTCCTGTGCCGATCGATACGCCATTCCCTGCCGCCCGTTCTGCATGACCGGCTTAACATACGTCATAAAAAAACTGCGCGGGAATCCGGATTCAGCCAACATTTGCTGGTATATTTCGATTTTCGCCGCATGGTACCCGTACATATTTTGAATGAGAAAGTACATGTACCAATTCGCAGGCTTATTATCCAAAACCGGCATGATTCGGTACAGCGAATTGTCCTGTTTAAGGAATTTTACCACATCGGTCTGCTGAAAAAAGGATTTCTCGCTGGCCTGCGGCTTGGGCTGAATTATCTTAAAATCGACCATCCAGAGATCTACAATGACCAGAATCAGAAGCGTCCATTTCAGCGCGCCGGACTGAATGGACCGTTTAAGATAAAGCCAGATCGTCCCAAAAGCAATCGCAAACAGAATCAGAGCTTTCAGACCGTCATTAACGGCCATTTTGTAAGCCTGTTCCTGAAAGACGGGATTATTCACTTTTCCTGAAGCCGCAATACTTCCCAGAATCGAACTTTTCGCGGCGATTAAATAGAGAAATAACAAGACCAGGAATCCGCCAAATGCGAAAAGATAATTTTGCAGCTTTTTCAGGAGAGCCTTGTCCAGCTTTTCACGATTCAGATTGAGTAATCCAATTAGTCCGATGCCGGCAAGCACTGCAATCGAAAATTCGAGCAGAATCAGAATGGTGTTGGGTGCCCTGAATTTATTAAAGAAAGGGAGCAGTTTAAACATCGGGCCGTATAAAACGGGAAACTCTTTTCCAAATGACGCAAACAAGGCAAGAACGCCCAAAATCCCCGCAAACCAGGTGGTTCGGCTTCGTTTCAGAAGAAACGCAAACCCCGCCAGCACCAGCGCAATTAAGCCCATGTAAAGGGGAAAATCCGTAAAGGGCATGTGTCCCCAGTAGGTCTGCCCGCCAAATCCCACAAATGAAGGAATAAAAAAGGTGAGCATTTCCAGGGGTGAAAAGGACCAGCTTGTGGCGTAAGAATAGGTCAACCCGCCGCCGGCACCGCGAATGGAGTAATGAGAATATTGATAGACCGAGAGATTTAACCAGGCGGAAACAGCCATTCCCAAACCCACCGCCACAGCCAGCAAAGCACCGGAGGTTATCACACCCTTCCAGTCTTTCTTCTTAACGATGGTTTCAACGGCCCAGTAAAGGAAGTACAATCCCACCATCAGAAAAGTGTAGTAGGCAATCTGCACGTGTGCCCGCAGCAATTGTAAGCCGATTGAAAGACCGAGCAGCCCCAGATAAAGAAGTTTTTTGGTTTCGAGGAGTTCTTCCGTCACAAGGAAAATTAAAGGAATGAGACTGGCCGTCAGCAGTTTTGTGTTGTGCCCAAATGCCGGATAGGCAATCACCTGCGGCTGAAATAATAAAATGACCGAAGAAAAGAGGGCCACAAACGCCAGTCCCGTGTGTTTTTTCATGAGAATGTACATGAAAATACCGAACAAAAACATGTTCAGCAAAATGCGTGTGAAATCCGGAAGCGGAAACACCAATTTAAACAGCCAGATGACCGCGTTGATCCCATCCCCTAACAGATCCACGAACGGCGCACTGGACAGACTGGCAAATGAGGGCATACCGCTGAAAATATACGGATTCCAGAGCGGGTAAATGCCGTTTTTGAACGCATCCTTCAGAAACGGCTGGACGCTTTTGGAAGCCAGGCTGTCCGGCGGCAGGAGCGTCATTCCGCCGAAAATAACCTTATTGAAGAAAATCAGAAGCAGCACGAATAAAAGGATCAACGGCAAAACATCCGGGTGTTTTTCAAAATACGCCCCCCAGGATGCGAAGGGGTTTTCAACGGTTTTAGCAGCCGTTTTTTTATGTGATTTTTTCCGTTTTGATTTTTGTGCCATGAGATTTTCTCCGGAAATGTTTTTCAGACAGAACGGCCGGGATAAGCGGGATTTTGATGATCCTGTTCATTCTGCCGATAAAATGCCGTTTTAAAGCGTTTCAGTCGTTCAACACAAGTGGATACGACCAGAAACCTATTGTTTTCAATAATACGGATTTCCATAAAAAGAATCAAGAAAAGAATTTGCAAAATAGCAAAAAATAGAAATAACCAGGCTGTCAATGGATCGCACGGATATATCATCCGGTCAAAAGCGCCCGGTAAATACGGATTAATTTTTCGCTTTCCTTTTTCCAATTGTATTTTTCAAGCACGGCTTTGTGTCCGTTCTCCCCCCATTTTTGAAGATTGCCGCTCTCAAACATCTGCACCAGTTTGTCTGCAAAATCAGCAGAATTCCCAGCATCAAAGACCAGACCGGAATTGGCTTCTTGAACAATTCGTTTTAAAGGCGGCGAGCTGCTCACCAGAACAGGCTTTTTTAAGTACATATATTGAAAGAGTTTGTGAGGCACAGTCGTGTTTGTGTGTTCAGTGGAAAGGTGTGGAATAATGCACACGTCGCTATTTTGAATCATCTGTGTGCTTTCTTTAAAACGTAACCAGCCGGTAAACGTAACGGAATTTTCAACTCCCAATTCGACCGATAAATTCTTTAAATCTGAAAAATTTCTTCCGTCGCCGGTCAGAACTAATTTGGCTGTGGGAATTTTTTGTAAAATTTGCGGCATCGCTTGAACAACTGTTTCGAGTCCCCTGTGAACGCCGAAACCGCCGACGTACGAAATAATAAACCCATTTTTTGAAGATTCTTCCGTATCGCCCGGTTCAGCCGGAAATGTTTCCAAATTCAGCACATTCGAAATCACACGAAATTTTTCCAATGGGAGATTTTCTCTTTTGAACCGCTCAAGCGCTTCATCAACCACAACGATGACGCTGCCGGCTTTTTGAACCATTTCAGATTCATAAGCCCGCCAGCTTTTTAAATCCAGAAATAACCTTCCGATTCTTGTCCGGCTGTGTGCCCAGATGCCCAACGCCGCCGGGTAGTTTTCGTGGAGATCCAGCACAAACGGCACCTTCAATCGATTCGCCAGATTGTACCCCGCTCGTGCCAACGGTAAATCGTGTACGTGAATAGCGTCCGGCGTAACGGCTTGTGAAAGAACAAATCGCTGCCACATCCGCCGATAAAACGGCCATTTAAGAATCGTAATGTGTGCTTTGTTAAAAAGCTTTTTTGGAACCGGCTTTCGGTGAACCCAAACGCCGGGTTTCCATTCTTCGGAGACCGGGCGCTTTTCAAACGTCAGGGCAAAAATGTGAACTTCGTATTGGGCCATTGAGAGCGCAAGGGCTTCATTCTCCACCCGGATATCCGGCGGGAATTCCGCCTCCAGGAGCATTCCGATTTTTTTAGATGAACCGCTCACGATTTGCCTCTAAATATGCCACCATTCGTTCTGCCGCGCGGCCGTCCCAGAATCGAATGGAGCGGGCCTGTTTGACCGTGCCGTTCAGGGATTTCCCGGCAAAATCGATAATGGCTTCTTTTTCCAGGGGAACCAACCGATTGGTCCCTTCGGTAAGTGTAATGGGACGCTCCGTGTTAGGGCGCAGCGTGAGACAGGGAATATTCAGAAAGGATGTCTCTTCCTGTACGCCTCCGGAATCGGTGAGAACCAATTTTGCCGCCTGTTCCAGAAAGAGAAAATCCAGGTAGCCCAACGGATCGGTGATGAGAACCGGATTTTGATCAATAGCCCGGCGGGTTTTGTCCGGCAGCCCTTTCATCAATTTTTGCGTGCGCGGGTGCATGGGAAACACAATGGGAACATCCCGGCTAATTTCCGCAAATGCCTCCAGAATCATACTGAGGGATTCGGAGCTGTCAACGTTGGAAGGCCGGTGAAGCGTGGCCAGGGCAAATGCCTTTTCTTGCAGCGGTTCGCGCAGTCTTTCTGAAAAGGTTCGATTTAAATCATCCAGAACCGTACTGCTCCGCGCCAGTGGAAGAAATTGCACCAGCGAGTCGATCATGACATTTCCCACAAACACGACTTTTTCAGCCGGAATGCCCTCGTGCGCCAGATTTTTGCCGCCGTCGCTGCAGGTGGTGAACAGGATATCCGAAAGGTGGTCGGTCAGCACCCGGTTGGCCTCTTCCGGCATATCCCGGTCGAAACTCCGCAGTCCCGCTTCCACGTGGCCGATTGCCGGATGGTTTCGGGTTTCCGGGTAGCGGATTTTGGCCGCCACCAGCGAACAGGCGATCGTGGAATTCACATCGCCGACCACCAGAACCAGATCCGGCCGGTATTTCAGGAGAATTTCCTCAAACGCGATCATGATTTGTGCCGTCTGGTGCGCGTGCGTGCCCGAGCCAACCCCGAGGTAAATATGCGGCTTCGGCATCTTTAAATCTTCAAAAAAGATTTTCGACATTCTTTCATCGTAGTGCTGCCCGGTGTGGACAATAATGGGTTCGAACCACTCGGGATATTTTTTCATTTCCGCATAAATCGGCGCAATTTTCATAAAATTCGGCCGCGCGCCGGCGACCAGAAAAACTTTAACCATTTGCTCCCGCCGTTTTTTATTCAAAGAGTGTTCCTTTTATTGCAGTCTGTGACTTCACGAAAAATGGCTGCCAGTTTCTCTGCCAGTCGTCTTCGGTCAAATTGCAGCACATCGGTTTCTTTTGCTTCGAATTGAAGTGCCCCCCTTTGCCAATTTTCAAGCAACTGGGACAGCACCTTTTTTATCCCCGCAACATCTTTCGGATGAACCACATACCCCAGGCGGTACCGGCGGATCAATTCCGCCGCATTTCCCTCCGGAGCCAGAGCCAGAATGGGCCTGCGGGCGCCGATGTATTCGAACAGCTTTCCTGTTAAAATGCCTTTATTCACAGGCGCATCGTCGATAATGAGCAGGCTCACATCACCCGCCAGAAGGTGTCCGACACTCTCTTTGTGTTTCAGGTAAGGGAGGGTTTCAAACACCCCTTCAAATTCCGGCTGCCGGAGTTCTTTTAGAATAGTCTCTCCGATACGACCGATAAATTTAAATTTGAGCTGCTGCCTTAGTTCCGGTTTTTCCTCAAACAATTCTTTCAGCGCCAGAAGCAAGTAATGGGGATTGCGAGGTCCGTAAAGAGAGCCTGTGTACGTCAGGGTCAGGCGATTGTCTTTGGGTGGAGCAGGCACATTTTCAAAATCCCGTGTGTCGTAGCCGTTGGGAAGAAGGACCCATCGAGCATCGTCCAGATGGGGATGGCGGCTGAGGAGGTCCTCTTTGATTCCCCCGGAAACCACCAGAATGCGGTCCGCCTCGCGCAGCACCGACCGCTCCATCCACAGTTCCAGTTGCCGGGACAGCTTTGGGCGCCACTGGGGCGCTGTGAGCCAGCCGATCCAGGAATCCCGGAAATCGACCAGCCAGGGCAGGCCTGTCGCCCGTTTGAGGAATAGACCGATTAGAAGCGTGGTGTACGGCGGCGCCGTTGTGTAAAGAAGGTCGATATTTTCCCTGCGAATGATTTTTTTTCCCATCTCAACCGCAAAAGGCAGCCAGCCGATTCGGGCGTCCGGGACAAAAAAGGCGTCTCGAACCCATTCGGAAAATCGCTCGCTTAAATGCCGCTTTTTTGCACCAAGCGTGAGAAGCGACACATCCAGCGCCTCCCCCATTTTTTTGCCGGTGAGTTTTCGGTAGACGGCGTACGGCTCAATAATTTTTGAACGGTACACGCGAACCCCTTTCGGAATCTCCTTTACAAGGGTCTGGTCGTACGCCGGGTAATCCGCATTTTTTGCCGTCAGCACAACCGGTTCACAGCCAAATTCGGGCAAATATTTCACAAATTTCAGGGTTCGCTGGACACCCGATCCGCCCGACGGCGGAAAATAATAGGGGATCATCAAGGCTTTAATTTTTTTATTGATCATAATGTGTATCTTTTCAGTCGAACAAATGCCCCGGAAATGACGGCTTCACGGAAGAAATCAGCTCGACCGGGAAGCGCTCCGCCATTTATTTTCAGCAAGTTTTTCAATACTTTCAATAAGCGTGCTCCAGGAGAAATTTTCCTGAAAATGACGAATATTTTGTTCAAAAGGAATCTGATCCTGAATCGCAATAAATTTTAAAATGGCTGCCGCGACAGCTTCAGGGTTTTCCGGTTCCGTCAGAATGCCGGTCTTTTCATCGTCCACAAAATCGGAAAGTCCGCCCACATTTGTTGTAATCACAGGCCGGGCAAATTCGTAGGCGATGGGAATAATTCCGCTCTGTGTGGCCGACCGGTACGGCATGACGACCACATCCGCGGCGGAGAAATAGAACCCCACCTGTTCATTCGGCACGAAATCATCGACAACCGTGACGCTGTTTTCAATGCCCAGGGTTTCAATCAGGCGGTCATATTCTTCTTTTGATTCGTAAAACTCACCCACGACAAGCAAGCGCGCGTCCGGCGTTTTTTCAAGCACGCGCGGCAGCGCACGCAGTAGAATGTCCAGTCCCTTGTACCGGCGGACGTAACCGAAAAATAATAAGACCGGCGCATCGGCCGGCAATTTTAACCGGTTCCGCGCTTCTTTTTTGGGAACAGCGCCCCCAAAACTCTCGGAAATCGGGTGGAGAACTTTGACAATTTTTGCCCCGGGAATAAGGGACTGCAAATCGGATTCCACAGCCTTCGACAAAACAATGTGCGCGTTCATCTGACGCAGGAAAAATCGATTGAGAATCCGGTCGCCGGGACGCCGCTCGTGGGGTGTGACGTTGTGACACACACAAATCTGTGCGGGTGCTTTGCGCGTGCGGAGCAGAGCCGCAAGGGTTCCGTAGGCCGGTGCAAAAAACGGCATCCAGTGGTTGTAGAGGACAAGATCGGGCGCCAGCACTTGAATATAGTTTGCGGCTTTCACCCATGTGCCCGGTCGAATCGAATCGATGATCCGCTTCGAAGAAAACGGAAATGCCGGCCGGCTCACATCCAACTGTGTTTTCCCGGGGAACAGGAAATCCGGATATTGGCGGGAAAAGTTTACGATGGAAACAGCGTGGCCGTTTTTCTCCAAATGAAATGCGGTCTGTGCGACGAAATTTGCGATCCCTCCCCGAAGAGGATAGGCCGGGCCAATGAGAACGATTTTCATAAGTTACGATTTATTTACACGATTCAAACGATGCGCGGCGGTTTAAAAAAACCTGAATTTTACGTCATCCCGTTCTTTTTTTGCATTTCGAAGCCTCAAAAATTAATCCGTCTCCGAACGACATATTCTTCAGACGAATTCTGGGAAGCCGTCACCATTTCACCCAAAAGACCGATCGACACAAACTGCACACCCAAAATCATAAGCAAAATTCCCAAAAACAAAATCGGGCGATTGCCAATCCAATGGCCGCTCAGACGCAAAATAGTCAGGTAGATCAAAATTCCCAGACCGCCGATAAAGGAAAGAACGCCAAGAATCCCAAACAGATGCAAGGGCTTTTTCAAATATTTAGACAAAAACATCACCGTCATTAAATCAAAAAAACCGGCTGTAAAACGGGAGGCGCCGAATTTGCTCCTGCCGTGCTTCCGCGGATGATGGACCACTTCTTTCTCTCCGACCGTAAATCCGTTCAGATGCGCAAGCACCGGCAAAAAGCGGTGCAATTCCCCGTAGGGGTGAAGGGTTTTCACCACGAAGCGCCGGTACACTTTTAGTCCGCAATTGATGTCGTGAATGTGTACCCCGGAAAGGAGTGACGTGACTCGATTAAAGATCTTCGAAGGCAGTTTTTTGCTCAGCGGATCACGGCGTTTTTTCTTCCAGCCGGAAACCAAATCGTAGCCCTCTTCCAATTTCCGGATTAATTGCGGAATTTCATACGGATCGTCCTGAAGATCGGCATCGAGGGTCGCCACCACTTCACCCTCTGCCGCTTCAAACGCCACCGAAAGCGCTGCTGATTTTCCGTAATTTTTCTGGAATTGGATCACACGAAGACGGGAATCTTTTTGAGCCAACTCTTCGAGCACTTCCGAAGAACCGTCGCGGGAGCCGTCGTCTACAAAAATCAATTCGTACGTGAGCTGCGCCTTCTCAAGAGCATCCGTAAGCTGCCGGTACAACTCCGGCAGTGATTCTTTTTCATTGTAAAGGGGAATGACAACCGACAGCTCTAATTTCATGTCTTGACTGGTATTCATCATTTCATCCGAATCACAAGCACACGTTCAGGGACAGATAGTTTAAATTTATTTCTGCCCCAATTTTCATTGATCTGAATTTGTTCATAAAAAAGAGCCAGGCGTTCTTTTTCCGGAAAACGAATCACCTGGATCGAGAGCGGCAGCCGGACGTTTTTTCGTTTCACAAAGTGGCTGAATTTGTACAAATATTTTTTGCCGGTGGTTTTATTCCACCGCGCATATTCCACAACCACCTTTTTTACGGCGTCGATTTTCATGCGAATGCGCTGTTGCTTTGTGTCGATAATGTACCAGAAAAACTTCTTTGAGGTTGAATCCAGTCCGGCGTCCTGCCCAAACACGCGAAACGGATCCGGTAAACCGGTTACCAATTCTTTTAATCCTGTAAAATCAATGGGCATTCCGATGGTCTGTTTCAACAAATCCGACTTCACATTCGAGCGGTACAGAATCTGATCTCTCGGAAGATAGACTTCCAGATTGTTCCCGATGGCCAGCAGCGTGGCGGCATGAATGCCGAACGCGGCGTTTATTTGAATACGGAGCGAATCCGGTTTCCGGAAGAGAATTTTTGCCCGGCCGGTGTAAGAGCCCTGGTGCGATTCCACGCTGATCTCGGCGATCCCTTTCAGGGAGTTTAGCTGAAGCGCATTCCGCTCGACTTCAAAAAGCAGCGTCTTTGGATTTGAGCGATAAAAATCGATCTTGCCGGTGGTTAAAACCGATGCACAGCTCAAATAAAATCCGGCGAGCAAAATTAAGAACAGGAGCTTAACAAACGAGCCGCGCGGATGAGAAAGTCGCAATTTACGAACGTCCCCCTCTTAATTTCTGCAGCAGGCGGCGATTGGTCTTATCTTTCCCAAGGGCTTTTTTCCAATACAGGCGCGCCTTTTTCACATTTCCCAATTTATGGTAAATGTCACCCAGATGCTCAAACACTTCCGCACTGGGTTCGCGCGTTTCGGTGGATGCCTTCACAAACTTTAAGGCTTGCTTATAACGCCCCATTTTGTAATAAATCCAGCCCATCGTATCCAAAAATGCGCCGTTTTTCGGTTCTTTTGTCAGCGCCTTCTGAACCATCTCGAGCGCTTTGGAAATGTCTTTCCCGCGGGTCGCCAGACTATAACTAAAATTGTTCAGAACCACCGCATTTTCAGGATCGAGGCTGAGCGCCTTTTGATAAAGCGAATCCACGGCGTCGTACTTTTTTTGATCGTCGTAAACGGAAGCCAGAATTAAAACTACCGACAAATTATTCGGATTGATTTTCAGGGCTCTCAGGCAGGTTTTCTCGGCGTTATCGTACTGTTTCAGGTTTAAATAAGAATAGGCCAATTCCCGCAATCCATCCACATAATTAGGGCTTGCCTGCAGCAATTTCTGAAGCGGTAAAACGGCCTGTTTATATTTTTTATTTTGATTTAATACCGCTCCGTAGTAGAAATTTAGACGGGGTTCGCCCGGAAAAACCTTCAGGGCATCCGCAAAGTTTTTTTCTGCTTCCTGATTTTTACCATTCTGGAGATAGGCCAATCCCAATAACAGCCAGCTCTGCGGAACGCTCGTGTCCTTTTGTATCGCCATTTTTAGATTGGCAATGGCGTCGGTAAAGTTTTTCCGTTCCAGGTAAACACGGCCGAGATTGTAATAGACATGCCAGTTATCTTTAAATAGCTGCCGGATTTTCCCGTACATTTCGATGGATTTCGCCGTATCCCCTTCAGCCAGGTGCAGCTCTGCAATTTGAAGGTACGGCTGAATATCATTCGGCTTTTCCTCCTTCAATGCCTGCCAGAGCGTCAGCGCTTTTTTCCATTGATTTTGATTCATATAAATGTCCGAAAGAAAATTTCGAACTTTCGAAAATGCCGGATGATCTTTTAATGCGGATTCCAGGAACGTGACCGCCGTTGCGGTGTCTCCTTTCATCTGATACATCTCACCCAGATTGATGTAATTCTCTTCTTTATCCGGTTGTAATTGAATCAATTTTTGGTAGGTTTGAATCGCCTGGTCATATTTGCGAGCCTGCAAATAAAATTCGGAAATTTTGCCAAGCGCATCCGGGCTTTTCCCGCTTAACTCGTAAACCTTGTTGAATTCTTCGGCGGCCTTTTGGTCCTGTTTGGTCAAGAGATAAAGTGTGGCTAAATGATAATGGCCGGACACATCGTTCGGTTTCAATTTTACCAGGGCTTCCTGATACGGAATGGCGGAATTAAAATCCCGCAATTGTCCGTACACAGCCACCAGAATTGACGGGTATTCGGGATTATCCGGTTCCAGCCGGACCGCCTTTTTCAAAAGCTTTAATCCGATGCGAACACGGCCGATTTTTAGATAATCCTGCCCCAGTGCGGCGTAAATTGTGGCTGAGGTTGAATCCCACGTCAGCGCTTCGTTGTAGTCCAGAGCCGCACGCTGATAGTCCCGGTTTAAATCAGCAAAGACACCATCGATAAAGCTGCTCAAAGCAAAAGGATTGTAGGCTTTTTGGGGAGGCTTTTGGATTTTAGACCGTTCGAGTGATTTGCCGGGAAAATGTGCGCATCCCCCCAGAATTAGCAGCGACAAGAAAATAAACACGTATTTTTTCATTCAAGTTTTCCTTTACAGAGTCCCATCAGGAAAGAATTCACAACTGGGTTTCAAATTTGTTTTAGTTTATTAACATATAAATAAAAATAATCATTTTCAACGCAAAACTGGTTTGATTTCAATTACCTGTAAACTGTCTGTCTATTTCAGATGAACTTTCTTTCCGTTTAACCACAAATTTCTCAGCCGGATTTGCGCCGGCGTTGCCGTAGGATCTTCCAAGACCCCGTATTTTTTAAACGGACTTTTGATTAAAGGCACTTTTTTAGTTAACACTCTTGTCCCCCGCCGAAGCAGAAAAGCCGCCGTCGATCCAATCGATTTTTTCCGGATAATCGCCACCCAATTGCCGTCCGTAACCGTTTGATTATCCACAGCCAAAATCACATCTCCCTTACTGACGCCGGCCTGCCAGGCAGGACTTCCCATAATCACATTCTTAATACTATCCTGGCTATTTTTGAGTTCCCGTTTCGTGTCATACACCCGGCTAATGCTTTTACTTTTAAAGGTTTGAATGCCGGTGTACGGCATCGTGTCTTCCCGGGCTACCAGTTTTAATCCCGCAAAACCTAAAAATTTTGAGTAAGGAATATCAGTCGTCCCGCGAACATAGTTATCAAAAAACGACTGAAATGAGCTTCCTGCCACGGCTTCCACATCCCGCTGAATGCCTAATTTTTCAGAGAATCCGACCCCGTGCTTGTAATACTTTCGATACAAATACCGCATGACATCCGCGAGATTGTGTTCGCCGTTCGTCCGGTGCAATAGTTCCAGATCCAGCATCCAGCCAACCAGTTCGCCCTTGTTGTAATAAGATATTTCCAGATTTAATTTATTGTCCGAAAGATGCCAGAATTGGATGCTGGACGATTCCAGCGACATCCACTTCCTGGCCGGAAGCGTCTGAAACAACGTCAGCTCCTCGCTCAACTGCCGGTACAGGCGTTTCTTTGTCCAGAAGCCGTCCCGCTGAAACAGGATATCCGGAAAGTAATCCGTCAGCCCTTCACAGATCCACAGCCTTTTTGTGTAGGCCGGGCGTTTGTAATTGAACGGGCCCAGGATATTCGGGCGAATGCGTTTCACATTGAAATTATGAAAATACTCGTGGAAACCCACCCAGGTAAAATCATCATACGATGCGGGATCGTTAAATTTGTCCGGATAATAACTGAGGGTGCAGGAATTTCGGTGCTCCAACCCATCGAAATTATCATACAATTGGATCAAAAAAACATATTTGGTGTAGTCGAGTTCACCGAACATTTGATACACCTGCCGGACGAAATTCTGAAAATTATGCAGCACGCGTTTGACCGGCATATTGCTGTCGGCCAAATTCCAGATGGCCAAATAGTGGGGAATGCCCGCCACCTTAAATGAAAACCATTTCAGTTTCCCCATTAAAAGCGGGCTGTCGATGAGTTCATCGTAATTTTTGGCCGCAAATTGATTGGGTTCAGGCAGGCTGGTTAATCCCGTCGCAATTTGCCAATCGTCCGGAAGATGCACAACTTTGAGTGTCGCCGGCAGGTTTTTACGACCTTCCACGTACATGAAAACCGCCGCGCCATTGACGTATGCCCGGTCCGCGCCCAAATAGCAGGCCGCAGCATCCGGATAAAGCCCAAGCACTTTATAGGTAATGGTAATATTCTTTGACCCGGACGCGGTAATCTTCCAGGTGTCAAAATCCATTCGGCTCGTGGATAAAGTGTCACCCTTTTCATTCAAAGCGGTGAATTGAAACATGTTTCTGGCGTGATCCTGAAGTTCGTACGTCCCGGGCGTCCAGGCGGGCATGGTGAGTTCCAGAAATTTCTGTGAATTATTCCGGATCATCACATTCACACCAAAGATGTGATTTTCCGGATGCGAAAGGGACAGTTCGTAGGAAAGTCTAATTTCCTTCGCCTGCGTGAGCGAGGCGAAAACAAGCAAAATCCAGATGAAAGAAAAAATGCGTTTCATGGTTATGGGTGCCATTTTTAGTTGAATAACGACCGGTTAAATTAAAATTTAATATAGCTTTTTTTGAAATAAGAAACAAGCCAATTTAGACGAAGAAGTGCGGGTTTTTGAGAAAAAGGTGTAACCGGAACAGAAGTGAGCCCGCGAATTGTAGGTCGAGTCGCCGCCGCGGTGAATCCTTTATTTGGGATTTGTAATTTGGTGCTTGAGATTTTTCCTGAATACTTACTACAAATTTTTGTCGATTTGGTAAGCGTAGAATCCTACTTGATCACGATCAATTTTTTCGTCAAACTCAAATGGCCTTGCATAAGGCGGTAAAAATAAATTCCGCTTGGCCAATGGGTTGCGTTTATAGAAACATGGTGAAATCCCGCAGGCAATTTCCCATTTACGAGCGTGGCTTTTTTTTTGCCCTCGAGGTTAAAGATGGAAAGATTCACCCTGCCCGATTCTGGCAGACGGTATTGAATAGTGGTAAATGCATTAAACGGATTCGGGTAATTCTGCAAAAGCAAAAATGTCCGGGGAAGTTGATTCTCTCGGCTGGTACCGGGCACACTTGTGACTTCCGAGACGTTCCGAAGGCTGCCGTAAATTGAATAGCCCCGCGCCCAATCTCGCGTATCCGACCAAACAAAGAGTACTTTTCCATCTTTTGCGCATGCATCGGGCCAGTCTCGATAAGCATGGACATCGGAGTGAAAAGAAAGAGAATCGGCCAAAATTTTGCCGTCCGTTGAAAAAGTGCGGGCAAAAATCTCCTTGTTTTTCGTCCACAGTATAATAAATCGAGTGGAATCGATCGAAATTATTTTTGCCGGGGATTGTCCCTTTTTCAGAAGGAAATGTCTGAAAACATTGCCTGTTGTGTCCGTAATTTCGGCAAAAATGGCTTGCGGAAACCACGAGAAACGAAGGCTCAAAAACCGCCCGTTGCCAAAGTAATATTTTGGGAAATATGGCTTTAGATCAAAAACTGCAGATTGGGGTTTCAAATCATTTGAGAAACGCTGGATTTTGGTTTCCCATAAAACCCAAAAAGAAGACGCATCACAACGAAAAAGATAAGGCGTTCCCAAAATACTTTCATCGAAATTGTAAGATTGACTTGCTTTTCCGTCAAATAAATAGCTTTTTAACTGGGTCTCATAATCTGTTCTAAACATCACGACAAAAGTGGTATCAGTGGTTTTTAAATAATTGATGGCAGTTGAACGGGATTCGCCATTGAAAAAGGCTTTCCTCGAAAATGGTTGCCATGAATGGATGTCATAAAAAGTAAATCCAAGTTTTGACCCAGGAATACCCCAATCAGAGGTGTTTTTCCAAAAATTGACTGCCCTGTTTTTGTTCAGAAAAAGAATCTGGGAACCTTCAAGCGAGACATTTGTTCCAAGAAGATGACCCTGCAAATCAATAGCCTGACCGCGATAGCCTTTTTCATCTTTCCAGGTCACAAAAAAGCTTTTAGATGGCATAGGCATTATGTTGGGTTCGACCTGGTTGGCTCCAATTAGATCATCATTGACTTTCAGACTATCAACGAATTTTAATCCACTCAAATGGCCCAGAAAAATGTCATTTGAACTGGTGAATGGACAGGCTACCTTATGGCCCTCCAATTTGAAAAGATTTTTACTGGCTATTTGGGGGAATAGAGTATCGTTCCATTCGGGACCCAATAAGGATCCCACCTTTTTAGACCAGACGAATAGGCTTTTGTTCATTTCTATATCAGGCATAGTGGGTACTTCCATCATTGCGGAAAGCGTAAGTAGAATTCCAAATGTGCCGTTTCCCATATTGGTGAAAGCGAAATTTTTAACCGCATGGTCATAATCGTAGTGGAAATGCAGGTCGATTTTCTTTATGGGTCGCAGAAGTTGGCCTGAAGGCGAAAAAATGACGCTATTCAAAGAGGACGTCCCGGCATCAGCCCAGAAAAATTCAAAAGCCGTGTCCCTGACCACGACCGCACGGAGCTTCCGAGGCTTTATCTCATTCGTAAAAAGATGCGGTTCATAGCGTGCGACATTAATATTTCTTGCTATAACAGAATCTTCCTCATTGAAAAACATGGCATACAAATTTACGAAATTTTCTTCAGTATTAGACCAAAAAAGAACCCATTGGTTTTTCGGATTGCTCATTATTGAAAAATCAGAGGCGTGCCGAACCGGGTTGAGATTCTTAAAAGTATTTATTACTTTTCCATTGCGATTCAGTTTTAATAACGAGATGGTTCCACCCTTGTTTATGCCCAAAAAAAAGCCATCTTGGAGGGTAATGAGATGAATTTGCAATGGATAAGATTCAATAGGCAAGTCTGGAACAATTTCAAAAGGCGGCTCAAGTTGATCCGAAAACCGAAAAATCTGTCCTCGAATAATATAATAGGATATGCATAAATCAAGAAAGCGTCTGCATGCTTCAGATACTCCAACAATCATGCCCGTGCTGTCCGGAAGGAAAGCCATCCCGGCGTTCCCAATGACCTGAAAATTAGTGTCAACCGGCATGCCGCGCGAGTCGAATCGTTGAGCAAAATAGCTCAACTCCCCCAGGCGATAGTCCTTCCAGGCCAGGATAAATCCACTGTCGGGAGTCCAGAACGCTTTGGGCTCTTCCTGCCGGAATTGAGCAGGCTGGGGCTCCTCGCTGATAAGAAAATCGCCCCAGGACCAGCCGGTTCCCATTGCGAAAATAGAAAGACCAAAGGAAAAAAGAAATACCAAAAGTCCGAACCAACAGGATCGAAATGTCATCTTGCTTCCTCAATGGTTTGGTGAAAGCATTCAACCCAGGCTTTACCACGGTACGTTCAGAAAGGGGGAAACATGAACAGTTGCCTTATTACAGATTCATTTAAAAATGTAAGACGGCGACTAGAGAAATGTAACATTTATAAAATATAGTGAGTTTTGGCCTGTTCTGCCAACGAATTTGAATGTTGGGGAAGGGAAATTTCAACGCGCCTTCGTGCCCTTACGGTGAATCCTTTATTTGGGATTTGCTGTTTGGGATTTTCTCTCGTTGCGGTTCCCGCCAGTGAACTGGCGGAAACCTACAGTCGGTGCGTCCCTGCCGGACGCAAAAACACGGCAAATTATGGTGACTGTTTCGAAGAAAATTCTGGGTCGAGTCGCAGACGTTTTTTTACCCAAAATCTCTTTCTTAGCCTTAGTCCCAACTTTTTTTTCAACCTCAATTTGAATCTAAATGTCTTCTTCCAATTTTTTCCTTGATTTTTTGTCCCTAAATTCTCAAATTGAAGCTGTGTTATCAACCGAAAAAAAGGAGATCCCACATGAGACGTGTAGCCTTTTCAGTGATGACTTTTCTTCTGCTCCTGCCGTTTTTGGCAATCTCGGGAACAGAAAAGCCGATACAATTTGGCCGGTACCCCGCCCCTTCACCCGACGGGAAAACAGTGGCTTTTTCCTACCGGGGCGACATCTGGACGGTACCCGTTTCAGGCGGCCGGGCCACCCGCCTGACCGTTCATGAAGCCTACGAAAAAACGCCTCTCTGGTCACCGGACGGCAGAAGAATCGCATTTGCTTCCAATCGAAACGGCAACTTTGACATTTTCGTCATGCCTGCGGAGGGCGGCGTTTCCCGGCAAGTGACCTATTTTTCAAATAACGACAATCTCACCGGCTGGACACCGGACGGCACGGCTCTGATTTTTTCATCCCGCCGGAATTTTTATTACCACCGGCTGCCGGTGGAATATCGCATTTCTCTTAAAGGCGGAACACCCATGCCCCTGATGGAGGACTATGCCGACCAGGGAAAAATTTCTCCGGACGGCCGGTGGCTGGCCTTTGTCCGGGGCAGAGATAACTGGTGGCGAAAACACTACCGGGGCAGCGGCAATTACGACATCTGGCTTTACAATTTCAAAACAGGCGCATATCGCCGCTTAACTGATTTTGACGGGGATGACAAAAACCCCATGTGGACGCCCGATTCAAAAACCCTCTACTTTAATTCTGAAAAAGACGGCACCTTTAATCTCTGGAAAATGGCACTCGACGGATCCGGCAAAACGGAGATCACCCATTTCAAAGATGACGGTGTTCGCTTTCCGCAAATTGCCCGAAACGGATCCGTCATCGCTTTTGAACAGCGGGGAAATATCTTTATTTACAATTTGATTAACCCAGCTGAGAACGTACTTAAAATTTATGCCCCGAGCGGATTGAAAACCAATCCGATCGTACGCCGAAAATTCACAAAAAGAGCCACGGAAATTCTTTCTTCTCCCAACAGAAAAGAAATCGCTTTTGTTGTCAGAGGAGAAATCTTTGTGGTAAAGGCAAAAGGCGGGCGGGCAAAAGCCGTTACAAACAACCCGGCAAGAGATTTCGATATTAACTGGTCGCCATCCGGAGACACGCTGGTGTTTGTCTCGGATCGAAAGGGCAACCAGGACATTTATCTCGCTTTTTCCGCAGATACCGCACAGAAAAAATTATCAAAGACTTTAAGAATCAAGCTGAAGCGGCTCACCACTGCGAAAGAGCAGGATTACCGCCCCAAATTTTCGCCGGATGGGAAGAAGATCGCCTATGTGCACGGCAACGGTGATTTGTACGTGATGGATGCCAACGGCAGACACGCCAAACGGATTCTCAAAGGCTGGGATGCACCCCATTTTAACTGGTCACCCGACAGTAAGTGGCTGGCTTTTTCCCGATCCGACAATGAATTCAACTACGACGTGTTTATTATGCCGGCAGACGGCAGCCAGCCGCCGGTGAACATTTCACAGCATCCCGATAATGATATCGATCCCGTCTGGTCGCAGGATGGCCGGAAGCTCGCTTTCGTCTCCAAAAGAGTGGCCAACACCTACGATGTGTGGTTTGTTTTTCTTCAAAAAAAGGACAACGACAAAACCAAAGAAGATTGGGCGGAGGAGGAAGAAGCCGCCAAATCCGAGAAAAAGAAGGAAAAAGGAACGCCCGTCGTTAAAATTGACTTCAAAAACATTTATCGGCGACTCCGCCGCGTGACTTTTCTGCCTGGAAATGAAATGAATGTCGTCATTTCGCCCGATAATCAAACCTTCGTCTTCAGCACGAACAGCGCGGGAAAAAAGGATCTGTGGTCCGTGAAATGGGACGGTTCAAAGCTGAACCAATTGACGAAAAGCGGCGTTAATCCGTCACAAATCCAATTTAGCAAAGATGGTAAGATCATTTACTTTCTGGCCGGGGGCGGCACCTTTAAACGCATCTCGCCTTCCGGAACAAACTTAAAGTCGATCCCGTTCAGAGCCACCGTCACCATCGACCACAAAGCCGAACGGGTTGAAAAATTTAACGAAGCCTGGGCCGCCATGGAATACCGTTTTTATAATCCGGATCACAATGGTGTGAACTGGAATCAAATGATTCAGAAATACAGGCCTCTTGCCGAATCGGTGACCAGCATCGAGGATTTTAACGATGTGATACGGCTCATGCTCGGTGAATTGAACGCGTCCCACCTGGGAATTTATCCGCCGGCCCCGGAAAACCCAACCCGCAGCGGGATGTTAGGCCTGTTTTATGAACCGAACCCTTCGGGTAAAGGCTTGAAAATTAAATTGGTAATTCCCAACGGCCCCTGTGACAAAAAAGAGGTCCATTTGAAAAAAGGCGACATCGTGCTTTCTGTGGATGGGATCCCAATCGAAAAACATGTCAATCTTTACCGACTGTTGAACAATAAGATCGGCGAAAAAGTCATTCTTTCTGTAAAGCCGGTCTCCGGTTCTGTTCGGGAAGCCGTTGTCGAGCCCATTTCTTACGGCCGGTTCATGAACCTGGAATACAACCGTTGGGTCGAAGAAAAACGGCAGCGGGTTCACAAATTAAGCCGCAATCGTCTGGGTTACATCCACGTGCGGGGCATGTCCGAACCAAGCCTGGAACGTTTCGAGATGCTCCTTTATGCCGAAGGACACGGCAAGGACGGCCTGATCATCGATGTGCGCGACAACGGCGGCGGATACACAGCCGATTACATGCTGGCCATGCTGGAAATCAAGAATCACGCATACACCATACCCCGGGACGGCGGCAAAGGCTACCCTCAGGGACGGCGGCCGCTGTACGCCTGGACAAAACCATTCGTCGTCATGATTAATCAATATTCCTACAGCAATGCCGAAATTTTCCCGCACGCCGTGAAAACCCTGAAATTGGGGAAATTGGTCGGTGCACCCACGAACGGATCGGTTATCAGCACGGGCGGAATGTACCTGATCGACGGCAGTCTTTTCAGGATTCCATTTCGCGGATGGTACACGCTGCCGAACGGTGTAAATATGGAACTCCACGGGGCCAAACCCGATGTGTTGGTCTGGGACAAGCCCGGAGACACGGATAAACAGATCGACCGGCAATTAGAAACGGCCGTAAAGGTACTTTCTAAAGAAGTGAAGACGAGGAGAAGGAAATAAAAAATAAATCGGTGAGAGACGGTTTTATTGATTTTTATCCAGACATTTTTTACAAATACCGTAAAACTCGGTGCGGTGGAAGTGCACTTTGGCGCCGGTCATTTTCTCAACTTTACGATCGTCCGCCCCAATGTAGGGCATTTCCAGATCCAGAATGGCACCGCAGGATTGACAGATAAAGTGGTAATGTTCTTCCGTGTGGGCATCGTAATGGTCGAACGTGCTGCCAAAGCTTAATTCATGGACAAGCCCCTGGTTAACCAGGATATTTAAATTTCGATAGACATTTCCCAGACTTAATTTTGGATATTCTTTTTTTAGGTGATTGTAAATCCAGTCCGCCGTGGGATGCGTATTTGTCTTTTTCAGTATCTCCAAAATTCGCTCGCGTTGTTTGCTTCGCTTATAGCGTTTTGTGTCTGTGATTGGCATTATAAAATCCTCTTTTATTGCAAAAAACCGAATCCCTAAATCCATCCGGAACTCTTAAAGCACACAGAGGGAAAAATTTCTTCAAATGTTTTACATCCATTATTTTAAATATATTTAAAAAAAGAAATAGCTGCAACAAAAAATTGGAATGACAGGCTGAAGCGTTACTAAACAGCGGTAAATAAAAAAGCGCCGGTCAAATGATTCCGGCGCTTCGATTTGAATTTAAGCATTTTTCAATTCCTGCCGCCATCAGCTTTCTATCACGGTCATCAGGTCCCGTTTGTGTTCTTCCTCCTGAATCAGGATGTCTTCCAGAATCCGGCGCAACCCATATTCAAGAAGGGCTTCAGCCTGGGCAATCCGCTCTTTGTAGCGGTCGATCGCATACGCCTCTCCTTTTAAATCCTGTTTCAGCATTACGAGTGTATTCCGTGAAACTTCCCGCTTTTCGACATTAATCGTGGGGATTCCTCCCAGATAATCGATTTGATCGGAAAGCATCACCGCATGCTGCATCTCTTCCTGCGAGTGGATTAACAGTTCTTTTTGAATGGATTCGTATTGTGCTCCCGTCATTGTGGATGCGTGCTGGACGTACTGAATAGCGGCCGCATATTCCCACTCCAAATCTTTGTTCAACTCTTCTAACAGTTTTTCTTTGGTGATTTTCATGATAGATTCCTCCATTTTTTGGGTAACAATTTTTCTTTTGTTAAATTACTTAATATCGTAATCAGAATGATTCTTAATATATTATAAAAAAACACCAATGTCAAAATTTTTTTGACGTCGTGAAGTCTATTTCTTTTTTTCGAAAATACTGTCCTTCAGGCCGGTATTCAGCTTGTAATTTTTTAAATAAATGTAGACGGTGCCTTTTTTAAACGGCATTTTAAAAATACGGCTTCCGCCGGTCCTGTTAGGTTGAAATTTATTCATTATCGAATCCATTTTTGTGGACCTCAGTTCAAAGGATGCGACAATTTCTTTCGGAACCCAGATGGTCTTTTTCAGTTTTTTGTAGCGAAATTTAAGGGACATAAACCGGCGGTTTGAGTAAACGGTCTTAATTTTTTCAATAAGAAACGTTTTTGTGCTCAAGTAAAGGTGCACCTGATATAACGGAACGCCGGGTTGGTTGGCTTCCACTATCACATGGTACACGGGATGACCGCGAAGCCTGTCGATTCCTGCGAATCTTGCATTTTTCTCCCATTTTTGCAGACGCCGCGGGTCTGGCCCCATGCCGTTTTTAGGAAAAATGGCAAAACCTCTCGCTTTCAAATAGACTTTGTCCGGCTTTTTGAAATAGATTTTTACCCGCATTTTCGGCATCCGAATACCGGGGATGTCTACAATGATCTGAGAATCGACCGTGTAATCGTTAATGGGATCCCAGTGTTTTAGAACTTTCCGGAAGATTTCTTTAACCGTGGGTTGATTCTGCGGGAATCCGTTTTCAACCGAACACGCCATAATTACGATAGAAAAAAATGCCAAAAGAACCCGTTTCACGATAAAATATCCTTACGTTGAAAAATATAAGCGCTTAAGCCGAAGAGACCCGCCATGTAAAGCACCAAAACACCCACATGCGTCACGATTGTTTCCCACGGAATGGGATCGGCGAACGCCAGTTCCCAGACATTCGTGTAGGTTGTAAACAAAAACGGACGGATGTGATCAAAAGCGGAAAGGGGGGTGGCTGTAATGATTAAAAAGATGACGACAATCATTATGCTGCCGATAATCGGCCCAATGGCATTTGACACCTGTACGGAAAGCAGGAAAGCCACCGCCGCAATCACCCCCATCGCCACAATTGCCAGTGCGTAAGCAAATGCAAATCGAACAAGCGCCTCCCGGACTGTAAAGATGAGAATTCCGTCCTTAAGCACCACAAGATAACCGAGACCAAACAACAAGTAGCCTACGATCAGACTCAGGAGCGCCATAAAAATGAGAAGCAGGGCGGTGTAAATAAGAGACAGGATAATTTTAGAGGCGATCACTTTCAGCCGGGAAGGCGGACGGGTCAGAATTGTGCGGAGGGTGCCGGCAGCCGCTTCTCCTGCGACGATGTCGCCGGGCACCAAAACAATGAGAAGCGGAATATGGACAAAAAGCGTATTCATAATGATTCGGGAGACAAACATACCGTTAAAAATATTTCCCATGATGACGAAATTTTCCTGAATGGCTTTCATCGCGGAAGAATGCTGGAGAAATGCCCCGCCGCTCAATTTCATGGCGATAAAAAACAGGGGTAAAAAGAATCCGATGGTGGCAAATCCGATGTAGGTTCGCCGCCGCCGGAACGTTTTTACCCATTCAATTTTTACGAGCGTCCACATCGGCCTGCCTGACGATTGAAAGGTAAAAATCTTCCAGAGAAGATTGCGGTGTCAATTCAAAAATCGGAATTCCTGCATCCGTAAGCCACGCGTTGATTTGAGGTATTTTTGAATAATCGATCTTAATGCGCACTCTCTCGTCCTGTATCTCAATTGAACCCGCGATTTTCTTTTTCTCTAAAATCTCCCGGGCGCGGCGCGTTTGCGGCGTTCGAATCGTCAGAATCGTCTCCCCGGACTTTAAAAGTTCATTCACGTTTCCCTGAACCAGCAATTCCCCGCGATTGATGATGGCCATCCGATTGCAGATTTGTTCCACCTCATGCAGCAAATGTGATGAAAGAAAAACAGTCATTCCCTGTGCCGAAATATTCTGAATCAGATTCCGCACTTCCTTCATGCCTTCGGGGTCGAGTCCGCTGGACGGCTCATCTAAAATCACCAGTTCGGGATTGTTTAAAAGAGCCTGCGCAATTCCAAGACGCTGTTTCATGCCGTGCGAAAAGGTCTTGACCCGGTCGCGGGCTCTGTCTTCGAGACCCACAATCTCCAGCATTTCCTGAATCCGCGAATCCGGGATACGCCCCGACATTTTGCCCAGTAACTTCAAATTTTGCTGTGCGCTGAGGTAGAGGTAAAAATCCGGGCGTTCGACCAGTGCCCCTATTTTGGAAAGACTCTCTTTTCGCTGCTGCGGAAAAGGACGGTCGAATAGTTTAATCTTTCCCGCGGACGCATGAATCAGGCCGAGAATCATTCGAATGGTGGTGCTTTTACCGGCGCCGTTGGGCCCTAAAAAGCCGAATACATCTCCCCGAAAAACCTGAAGGTTCAAATCCGATACGACCACGCGCTTTTTAAATATTTTTTGAAGCCGCAGGGTTTCGATGAGTAGATCACCCGCGCCTTGCGGAAAAGAATCTTTGTCCGGTTTCAGGATTCGTGAAAACACGGCATTCCTTTGATGGTTTAGTAAATGCTTTTAAAAGTAAAAAAACTTATCCTAAAAGTCAAGAAAAATGACTGTCTTCCGCCGCTCGGATAGAATCTGTTCAATCTCTGTATTTTGGGGTAAATAGTTTAAACGGTTCAATCAAAAATCGCCGGCCCGCCCTAAAGGCGCTTCGTCTCTGCAGCCGTATTTTGATTTATTTTCATCGAAAAATGTCTTGTGTTTTACACAAGATATTCTTAATTTAAGACCGGATTTAGAATAAGGAGGCCCGGATGGAAGAGGAGCTTTTAACCCGTGTTTTGGCTTATCTGAAGGAAGAGAAAGATTTTGTTGTGGCCGCCAAAAAAATCTGGCAGCAAATTGTGACATTTCCCGAGTGGAAAAATTTGTCTTTTCCGCAGTTTCTAGAGATTGTTAAAAAATCCACGAAGATCGATGTCATTGGCGATTTGAAAGAAGATCCCTTCAAAGATGCGGGATTGTCCAAAGAAGAGACAAAAACAGAGATTCAGAAGATGGAAAAGATGGGCTATTATTTTGGCCCCAGTCTTGTGCTGAAATCTCATGTGCCGACTCCGGAGGAACTGGCCGGATTTTTACAATCCAGAGTAGACCAGGCCTACAACAGTCTCTTGAAAGTCTGGGAAAATCGACCCAAAAACGACCCTGAAAGTGAGGACCAACTCATTGAAATTCTGGCAGAGGTACAGAAACTCCGCCGGGAAATCCGGGAAAATTTAGGCAATTCAAAAACATCACAGAAGGAATAGTGATGGAACGGCAGACACATCTAAAAGCGAAGCGTGATTTCATCGGACAGGTGCTGGAAATCCAGACCGACTTTTTTGCCCGGGTTTCTCTGGTGACCAAAGAAGAAATGGTGGTGGATGAATACGGCCTCATCCACGGCGGGTTCACATTCGGACTCGCTGATTTTGCAGCGATGCTGGCGGTAAATCATCCCAATGTGGTTCTGGCTTCTGCTAATGTACAATTCATAAAACCGGTAAAATTGGGCGACATTTTGATTGCAATCGGGCAGGTTATTGAGAAAAAAGACTCGGAACGCCTGGTTCATGTTCAAATTCTTGTGGCGGAAAAAACCATCTTTGAAGGCGATTTTCGCTGCAAAATTTTACCGAAACATCCATTCGTCTAATCGTTGGGCGGCATTAACCGCCCGGGAGATAACCATGGGTTTAAGACTTTTAGTCGTTGTTGTGGCCAGCTTAATTTTAATGGTGGCGATTGATTTCTTTATTGTCTGGTACGAAAAATTCCTGCGCTTTCGATTTTCGAATGTTCGCATTATCATTCAAATCAAGCGCCTGATCTGGATTATTTTAGCGCTTCTCTTCTGGATGAACCTCTCCGCCCGGCACATGCTGCCGTCCCTGGACATGTCTTATTTATTGTTTGTCGTATTCATTTATTGTGTGCACGGTTTCCTGCGCACATTTTATAAAATGAAAAACAAAACGTAACGCTGTTCGCCGGTCTGTTTGTAATACTCTAAAAAAGGATCCGCCTGATGAATCGAAACACTCTCATTGCTTATTTAAACGATTTGTTGGAAATTGATAATTTTCAGGATTACTGCGTGAATGGGCTTCAGGTGGGGGGAAACCCGGAGGTTGGGAAAATTGCCGGCGGCGTGAGTATAAGCCGGCGCTTTCTCAAACAGGCCATTGACTGGGGTGCCGATCTGGCACTGCTCCATCACGGTCTCTTCTGGAGGAGCGATCCGCACCCCTTTTATTTGACGGGTGTGCAGAAGGCCCGGCTGGAAATGGTGATCAAGCATGATTTGAACCTGGCGGCTTATCATTTGCCGTTGGATGCGCATAAAGTGTTTGGGAATAACATTCAGATTTTAAAGAATTTAGCCCTGCAGCCCGTTGAATCTCTTGAAATTGGCTTTATCGGAAAATTTAAAAAGGGGCTTTCACAGGACGCCTTTTTAAAATTGGTTAATGAAAAACTGGACTGTAATGCCACGCCCTTTTTCTACGGGAAAAAGAAAATTGAAACCGTGCTGGCGATCAGCGGGGCAAGTTCGTCTGCCTTTGAAGAAGCCGCTGCCGGGGGGGTGGATGCCTTTATTGGCGGAGACATCCGCGAAGAAAATGTCCGCGGAATCGAAGAAGTCGGCTTAAATTACATTGCCGCCGGCCACTACAACACCGAGCGCTTTGGCGTCCGGGCATTATTGAATCATCTTAGTGAAAAATTTGGATTGCAGACTAAATTTATCGAGATTCCAAATCCGGTATGAGCGTTTACCTAAAAGCAGGAGGATTTCTTATGAAAAACAGGCTGAGAATTCTTGTCATGATGGGTTTGCTCATTTTAATGGCCGTGTCCGACCCGGCGGCGGCACAAAAGAAAATCCCGGACATTCTTCCGGACACGCCCTGGAGTTTTTTATCCACCTCCGCCACGCACGCGTATCAGTTTATTAAAGCGCATCCCTCGTACGACGGCCGCGGTGTGGTTGTGATTGTGTGCGACAGCGGTGTGGATGTCGACACACAGGGACTTTTGCAGACGTCCACCGGCCAAAAGAAAATCATCGATGTGCAGGATTTTTCGGGGGAGGGAGACGTCAAACTCACGAAAGCCAAAACGGGCGAGGAAAACGGTGAAAAGTACGTGGAAAATTCATCCGGCCGGAGACTTTACATCGGTAACAAACCGGCTCTGACGCCTGTCGATAGTGTCTACTGGATCGGCTTTTTAGATGAATCCAAATATAAAAATTCAGGCGTACCCGATTTCAACAACAACGGCAGCCGGAACGATAAATTTGGCGTGGTGGCGTTTAAAGTGAAAAAAGACGGAAAAACGTACTGGGTGGCTTACGTTGATACGAATGCCGACGGCCGTCTGGATGATGAAAAACCCGTCCGGGATTACCGCGTGAATTACGACGTGATTCACCTGCGCGGCCGGAATGTCGCTAAAAAGCCCGAGCTCATGAGTTTTGCACTGAACATTCGTCCTGAGAAAAAAATAGCGTCCTTCTTTTTTGCGGACAATGCCCACGGGACACATGTTTCCGGAATCATTGCCGGATACCGGATTAACGGCGAGCCCACGCTGAACGGAATTGCGCCGGGGGCGCAGATCATCGCTTTAAAAATAGGCAATAATACACTTGCCGGAGGATCCACCACATCCGGCAGCATGAAAAAAGCCTACGAGTACGGTGTGAAATGGGCAAAGGATCACCCGGATAAGGCCGTTGTGTTCAATATGAGTTATGGAATAGGCTCAGAGATTGAAGGCAAAAGTGCGATTGATCAATTCATTGATCGTATTTTGAAAGAGAATGAAAATATCGCTATTTGTTTAAGCAATGGGAACGACGGGCCCGGCATTTCCACCACCGGCACGCCGGCGGCCTCTTTCTGGGCTATTTCATCCGGGGCGCTCATGCCGTGGAGAAGCGCCCGGGACTCGTACAGTGCCGGCATTAAGCGTGACGTTATTTTGCCGTTTAGTTCCAGAGGGGGCGAAATTGCAAAGCCGGACGTTCTCTCACCGGGTGCCGCCATGTCCAGTGTGCCGCCCTACGCAAGAAGCGAGAATTTCTGGGGGACCAGCATGGCCTCACCCCAGACGGCAGGCGCCGTGGCCCTGTTGATGAGCGCCGCCAAACAGCAGAAGCCCCCCATCCCGATTCGGGGCGCTCTGATAAAGCGAACCTTAAAGTTCGGCGCCGACTGGCTGCCCGCCTACACGGCGCTGGATCAGGGCGGCGGCGTGGTGAATATCCGGAAGTCTTTTGAAATCCTGAAAAAATATGCCGGACGTCATGAAGAGAAGCAGCTTCTGGACTATAAAATCACGACAAAAAGCCCCATATTCCCTGATGACCACGGGCCAACGGCTTACTGGCGGGCGGGCGGATACTTTCCACACGGCAGCGACAGGCAAATTTTCAGGGTGAAAGCCATCTTCCCAAAAGACAAAAAGCCGGATGCCATTGAGCATTTTTATCGGGCGTTTAATCTGAAGCCGGATGTCCCCTGGCTGATCGTGAATAAAAAATCAACCTACATTCGAGCCGATGAAAGCGCGACCATTCCGGTCTCGTACGATGCTTCAAAACTGAGCAAGCCCGGGCTGTACGTGGGCAAAGTGGTGGCTTATTTGAAAAACGGGAGGGGAAACAAACGCATCAAATCGAACACGGAATTTGAACTCTGGAACACCATTGTGGTCCCCTACACGTTCTCAGACTACAATCAATATAAATTGCGCTTTCAGCGTGAAGCGCTTGAACCCGGAATGATTAAGCGCTATTTTTTAGAAGTCCCCCCGGGGGCAAGCGGTTGTCTCATCCGAATGAGACCCTCTCAGAACAAATGGTCCAGAGTGCGCATGCAAATCTTCGATCCGATGGGAAGAAAATATGCATCCACAGGTTATGCCAGCAGCAAAATCAGTAATACCGTGACCATCTCCGTGCTGGGTGAAGATTTGGCGGCCGGGATCTGGGAATTGGTCACCATCTCCGATTTTCGAAATCCTAAAACCTCTTTTTATGATTTGAATCTGAATTTCAGCGGATTTGCGCTTCAGCCGGAACTTATTAAGAATTTTGCCTATAAAATGGGCGGACAACCCAAAGGCACGTTTACCGTCACCAATCGGTTTAATCGCCTGTTTCAGGGTTTCGCAACGGGACAAATTTTGGGGTTTAAAAAAGTTTCCGACAAGAAATCAACGGGGAAAGATCGCATTCGCATCCCGTTTAAAATTGACAAATCGATTAAAATGGTTCAATTTAAAATTCGGATGTCACCGGAAGATTTCAACAAGTTCACCGATATTGCTACGAATATTTACGATTCCGGGGGAAGAGCCGTGGTTCAAAACGGATTAAGTTACGACCGCCTGACCCTCTATTTCATGAACCCGAAACCCGGAACGTACACGCTGGAAGTGTGGGCGGCTTATACGAATCCCGCTAAAAAATCACCCTGGAAATTTAAACTGACGGAAAACTATTTTGTGAAGAATCCGATCTCTGTTTCATGCAAAAAAGCCGGCGGCGGGTCTCTTTTCCTGTACCCGGATATGCCTCAAAAAATGGAATTTACCCTGAACAGGAGCCCGGAGCTTCCGCCGGAGGGAACGTATCTTTTCGGGAAGATTCTATTTCAAGACTCCAAAAATCGCCGGCCGGCTGCGGTGCTGCCCATCCGGCTTGAAGCGAAGTTGGTCGAGTAGTTTGATCAATGGATGTGAAAACAAACTGAAATGCGCGAAATCAGGGCATCATTCGAATTTCTAAAAAACTCGCAGCGGCAGCGTATTGAATGATATAATGCGGATAATCGTTAAAATGATCACAGCGGTTACCAGAACCGCACTGAAATTCCCGGCGCACAGGAAGCTTTCACATCTGCGAAATCCGAATCCTGCGGACGCCGCTAAACTGGCAAATGCGATTCAGGATACATTAAATAATGATCTTTCTCCTGAAGAAAAACAATGGATCGATAAAATTGGCCAATTAAAAAAGGCGTTGGGTCACTCTGCCGTGCAAATTTCCATAAGGGATTATGGGACAGGGGGACGGCATGACAAACGCACCGCAGGGGAAATGGAGAACGGCGTCCTTATAACCAAAAAGGTCCGTCAGGTTTGTCATGAAAACCAGCCTTATTTCTGGTCATTGCTTTTATTCAAAATTATCAGAGAATTTAAGCCGTCGATAGGCATAGAACTTGGGACAAGCCTGGGGATTTCAGGTGCATATCAGGCATCCGCACAAAAACTGAATAAAAAAGGCCGTTTTATCACATTGGAGGGCGCCGAATCACTGGCTTCGATTGCAAGACGGAATTTTCAGTCACTTGCCCTGGACAATGCTCATGTGGTTACCGGAAGGTTTCAGGATACCTTGCCCGGGGTACTGAAGGAACAGGGACCCATTGACTATGCCTTCATTGACGGGCATCATGATGAAGGGGCCACAACGGCCTATTTTGAGCAGATGCTGCCTCATCTTTCAAAAAAATCGGTTGTCATTTTAGACGACATCTCCTGGACCGCCGGAATGCGCAGAGCCTGGAAAAAGATAAAGGAAAATGAGCGGGTTAAAATTGCCCTGGACTTAAAAATGATTGGGATTTGCGTTTTGGATGAAACGGTTGAAGAAAAATATGAGTTTCGAATCCCTTTGGTGTAGGTTTTTAAGTTAAGGCTTTTGGGACAAAAGACATATTTTTTAGCGCCTATCTTTCGTTATGCACCGATTTAATTAGAGCCTCCACATTCTCAAACGGGGCGTCGTTTTCAATTTCAATATAGAAAATTCCGCCGCCGCCAAGCCGGTGATACGTCTCGGCATAATTGTGAATCGCCGTTTTTATTTCCGCCACTGTACCCAATGGAATCAGCTTCTGCCGGTCCGGATGGATGTAAATGGCCGCCCGGTGTGCCTTACATCGTTCGGCAAATTTCGGGTCGTTTTCGTACAGAGGAAGCTGGGGCCACAGGCCGTCGATACCAAGATCAAAGAGTTCGTCCAGGATTTCGCCCAGGTAACCGCAGGAGTGAAAGAAAACTTTCGCACCCGCCTTTTTTACAGGTTCCATCAGCTTTTGATAGCGCGGCCTGAACAATTCATGAAAGAGACCGGGGGAAATTAAAGAGGATGATTGGGCACCGTAATCATCCCCGAAAACAACGACATCCACACCTGCTTTAATCAAAGCTTCGATCGTCTCCAGCCAGTAATTAACCAACCGGTCCAGAAAAATTAAAAGATGTTTGTTCTCCGTAAAAAGATCCATTAAAACCTCATCCATGGGGCGAAGTGCATGGAGTTTCTCGAAAATGGATATCCACCCCGAGAAAATAAGGTAGTTCCGGCGCTGCTTCAATAGTTCCGTTTTATCAAGTATGGGAATCGGAGGAAAATTGTAATCTTTTGCTTCCTCCCAACCGGCAAAAGGATACTTCCTGGGATGACCCTGTATTCCGTAAATGCGGTACTCCCATTCTGTCCCCCATTCATCCTGCCTGATCTCATAATATAGTCCATTTGGGTCGATGGTGCCGGGAGGCGGAGCAGGGATGGAATCGAATGTGACGGGATTGTCGGGTGGATATTCGTTGAACAGGTCGAGAAGCTTTTTGCCGTGTCTGTATAAACCCGCCGGAGAAGGATGATAAACAACCGGTATTTTGTCAGGATTGTTGAATTCAAAAGCATCCAACATGCGTTGTCTGGAAGAACTCATGTCACGTCTCTTCATTTGGTATTGCGGGGTTTGAACTTCAATGTAACGGATTTGAAACCGGAAATCCGCTCTTTTACACAACGAGGCTTGCAGAGAAAGCCAACGTTCACCGGGATTAACGGCGGTCTTCATTTACGCCAAATGATACTTCTCTCCCAGCACCGGGATGCTTGCATTGGGGTAGCCGATTTGCCGCAATCCTTCCGCCAGCGCTTCCGACTGATCGGGATCACCGTGGACAATAAAGATGTGCTTCAGCCGATTCTTATTCAGGCGTTTCACATAATTCAGAAGGTCTCTTCGATCCGCATGGGCACTAAAGCTGTTCATCACCACGACCTGACTGCGCAGGGCGTATTCTTCGCCAAAAATTTTGACAACCTGACTGCGCTCGACCAGTTTTTTGCCAAGCGTGTTTTCGGCCATGTAACCCACCACAAGCACCGTGTTCTTTGGATTTTCAATATTGTTTTTGAGATGGTGCAAAATTCGTCCGCCTTCACACATCCCTGAAGCCGAAATAATCATACAGGAGCCTTTGTAACTGTTCAGTTTTTTTGACTCCTCCACATCCCGAATATACCGCAGGCGGCTGAAACCGAAGGGGTCTTCATTATTCTGCAGGAATTCTTCTTTAATCTCCTCATCGTAGCATTCCGGATGGAGCCGAAAAACTTCTGTGGCGTTGACGGACAAAGGGCTGTCCACGAAAATAGGGATCTCAGGAATTTTTCGATCTTTCATTAACAGATGGAGACTGTACACCAGTTCCTGGGTGCGCCCCACCGAGAAAGCCGGTACGATGATTTTCCCGCCGCGGCCAACCGTTTCATTGATCACCTTTGCCAATTCCCGGTCGACATCTTCGATGGGATGGTGGTAACGCCCGCCGTAAGTGCTTTCAATGACCAGATAATCCGCTTCGTCCACATGAGCCGGATCCCGGAGAATGGGAAGGTGTTTTCGCCCGAGATCCCCGGAAAAAAGAATGCGCCGTTTTTTACCGTTTTCCTCAACATCCACCACGACCTGAGTCGAGCCCAGAATGTGCCCGGCATCCACAAATCTCACACGGGTGGCGGAGTTCACGAAAAACGGCCGGTCGTATCCCCAGGCGACAAAATACACAAGCGATTTACGGGCATCTTCCGTTGTGTAAATCGGCTCAACGGGGGGAAGTCCCTTCTTTTTGTTTTTTTTGTTGACATATTCCACATCTTTTTCCTGGATGTGGGCCGAGTCCCGCAGCATAATGGCGCACAAATCGCGCGTGGCAAACGTGCTGAAAATATTGCCGTCGTAACCGGATTTAACAAGATTCGGAATATTGCCGCTGTGATCGATGTGAGCGTGTGTCAGGATCATGTTTTGAATCGATTCTGCGTGAAACGGCAAAGTGCGGTTCTTTTTTTCCGCCTCTTTTCGATGTCCCTGGTACAATCCGCAATCGACCAAAAGTGTTTCATCGTTTGCATGAAGAAGATGCATGGAGCCGGTTACGGTTTGAACCGCACCCATAAATTGTAATTCCATAAACCACTCCTTTTCAATAATTCGGGTTGTGAATCCGGCTATTTCAAATAGAAGGCCATCTGCACGTAGGTCAGGACCAACCCTGAAATGCCGCCCCAAACCGCCTGAGCCGGCGTGTGGGCTTTTAATAAAATTCGAGACCACCCAATCAGCAGTAAAAAAATATAAAGCGGTGCCGCCCACCAGCCAAAGGCGAAAGATAAAATGATCAGCGGCCCCGCTGTGCCCAGCATGTGCGCGCTGATTTTCCAGAAAAGATTTACAATAAAAATAAAAAGCGTATTTCCAATGGAAGCCAAAACGGCGGCCAGCAAAAAATCAGGGGCTTTTGTGATGTACAGCAAAAGAAATGTGAATAACCAGAGCAGCAGACTCAGTAAATAGGGGCCGTTTCTCTGGGAACGAAGGGGAATGTGCTTGTGCGTTACTTTTCCCCGTTTTTCAAGCCAACCGACATAGAGTATCGGGAGAACGGCCGTGAAAAATGTGCCGATCGAACCCCACACCAAAATCTGCCAGAGCGAATGTCCCAATTTAATGGAAACCGACCAGAACATCAAAACGGACCAGGTGGGCGGAATAAACACATTTGAAACTTGTTTTGCAAATCGCGATAAAGCGGTCCCGGTAGCTTGCATAGAATTCCTATAAATTGTGGTCCCCCGAAGTCGTCCGGAATTAAGAAAGTTTTTTAAATAAAATTATAAATTCGGACAGAAGCAAGAATATTTTTGTTGATTTTGCAATTTGGTTTTTGTATTCTATTCCTAAAGAAAATCCGTGCAGACAAAAAGGCTCGAAGAAAATCAGGTTTGAACAATGAAAAGATCCATCGATTTACGAAGCGATACCGTCACGCAGCCCCTGCCGGAAATGCGGGAGGCAATCGCACATGCGGTTGTGGGGGATGATGTTTTTGGAGAAGATCCCACCGTGAATGACTTGCAGGAGACGGTTGCAGCTCTTTTGGGCAAAGAAGCCGGACTGTTCGTCGTCAGCGGAACCATGGCAAATCAAGTGGCGATCAATGCCCACACACAGCCCGGAGATGAGGTTATCTGCGAATACAATGCCCACATCTTCAATTACGAAGGCGGTGCGCCGGCGCTTCTGTCCGGCGTCCAGCTTCACCCGCTCCCGGGCGTGCACGGCGTGATTACGGCCGAACAGATCGAGCCGGTGATTCGGCCGTTCGATCACCACTATCCGCATACGCAGCTCATCGCCATTGAAAACACCCACAACCGCGCCGGCGGGACGATCTTTCCGATCGAAGAGATGAAGAAAATTTATGAATTGGCACAGAAATACGGACTTGCAGTTCATTTGGACGGCGCCCGGCTCTGGAATGCATCCGTCGCCACACACATCCCGCTCGCCGAGTATGCAAAATATGCCGATTCGGTCAGCGTCTGTTTTTCAAAGGGACTGGGGGCACCTGTCGGTTCCATGATCGCAGGTTCCAAAGAATTTATCCGCCGGGCACACCGTTATCGAAAGGTGTACGGCGGCGGCATGAGACAGGCCGGGATTCTGGCTGCGGGTGCACTTTATGCGGTTAAAAATAACGTCCATCGACTGGCGGAGGACCATGCGCGAGCCGGAAGGTTAGCCGCTGCACTGGCGGCTTTCGATGGGATTCGGATTGATTTGAAAGCCGTGCAAACCAACATCGTCATTTTTGAGGTCATTTCTCAAAAAATCAGTGCCCCGGAATTCGTCGACCGATGCGGGGAAGCGGGCGTTTTAATGCTGGCCATCGGCACAAACAGAGTTCGACTAGTGGTCCATCTTCACATCACAGACGCAGATGTGGAACGCACAATCGCGGTTTTTAAACAAGTGTCGGCTGATTTCTAAAAATCACAAGGCGCCCCCACAAATAAAAAGGGAAGAGCTTGCTGCACTCTTCCCTTTTTTCGAAGATCAGAAAAATCAATATTTTGGATAAGCCGGTAAATACGGCGGCCGCTTGGGCAGAACCGGCGGTTTTTCTTTGATTTTTTTCAGCAGATACTGAATCGCCGCTTCCAATTGCGGATCTTTGCCCTCCACCACCAGATCCGGACGATTATCAACCTTGATGTCCGGCTCAACACCGTGGTTTTCAATAATCCACTGGCTGTTCAGTCCGTAAAGCGAAAATTCGGACATGGTGATGTAACCGCCGTCAACCAATGACGTGTAGCCTCTAATGCCTCGAACGCCGCCCCAGGTGCGTTCTCCGATGACAGGCCCCAGTTTATATTTTTTAAAGAAGTAGGGAAAAATATCGCCGTCTGAAGCCGAATAGTGGTTGTCGATACAGACCTTGTACCCATAGTGCAAGTTGCCGGGGATGGTTTCATTGTCGCCATTCCTGGACATGCCCATTCCGACAAGAATGCGGCGGAGCCGTTCCAGAATCATTTCGTCCACAAAACCGCCTCCGTTGTACCGTTCATCGATGATCAAGCCCTTTTTACGAAGCTGCGGATAAAATTCCTTTACAAATTGGTTGAGCCCGGAGGCGCTCATGTCGGTCAGGTAAATGTACCCGATTTGCCCGTGTGATGCCTTTTCAACCTTCTTTCGATTGGCCTCTACCCAGCTATTTTGGTGAAGCTTGTACTCCGATCGAATGGGTTTTACCGTCACCTTGCGAGCGCCGGCCAAATCCGGTTTGGAATTAATCAATAACGTCACGGACTGATCGGCTGTATTTTCCAATCGCTCATAAATGTTTTCCGGCGATTTGAGCTTCTTCCCGTTGACGGCAAGAATATAATCGCCTTTGCGCGCACGGATTCCCGGCTCGGTGAGCGGGGATCGAATATTTTTCTTCCAATTCTCGCCGGTGTAGATTTTTTTAATTCGATAGAAACCTGTTTTGGGATCGATTTTAAAATCGGCACCCAACATCCCGACGGAAACGGTTGAAATTTTCGGCATGTCGCCGCCGCCCACATAAGTGTGGGAATTGCACAATTCTCCCAGCATTTGACCAATGATAAAATTCAAATCAAATCGATTGGCGAGATACGGAAGCAGCACGGCATACTGATCATGAACTTTCTTCCAGTCCACCCCATTCATTTTGGGGTTATAAAAATAATCCCGCTCCAGCCGCCATGCCTCATTGAACATTTGCTTCCATTCTTTCGGATAATCGATTTTCATCCGCATCTGCGAAAGATTGAGCTTCCCCTTGCCGGGCTTGATTTTGGAAACAGTCGCTTTCACAATCCCAAAATTTTTCCCCGATCTGTAAATGATTTTCGATCCGTCGAAGGATAAATCGTAGCCGTTGATGGGGGACATCAGAACGGCGTCTTTTTGATCTTTCAAATTGTACCGGTGTAAAGCCGGTTTCTCTCCCGGAACCCGTCCGGAAAGACCGGAAACCGGATACGTCATGTAAAACAATTTGCCCTTTACGGCCCGTAAGCCGCCAAAATTTCCGGGCGGGAGAGGCACATTGACCACGCGGCTCCGGATCCCTTTTAAATCAATGCGTAACGGTTTGATTTTAGACTTTTTCTTCGTTTGTTTTTTAGATTTTTTCTTCTTACTCTTTTCGGTTTTTTTGGATTTGGTAACGGCTTCATCGCTTTTGGGGGCGAAGGGCGAGAGTGAATCAGCTTGAAGGGTGACCAAATAGATTCCGGTTGTTTTCAAATAGGCATAATTTCCATCAAAATTACCCAGCGTGGCGTTGTAATTTCGCTGGGAAAGAAAAAATAAATACTTCCCTCCGGGATCAAATGTGGGGCTGGAGTCAAACGTAAAATCGGTTGTAACCGGTGTGATCTTCTTTGAATCGAGGGAATATAAAAAGATGGAATAAAAATGATTTTTCGCAGGTTTGGCATACGCCAGCCATTTGCTGTCCGGTGACCAGGTGTACTGGCGGATTTCCCATTCTTTGGGGTAATCGATAAGCACCGGTTTTTTGGCGGAAATATCCACGTAGTACAAACGGTGCTTTTGATCGGCATATGCCAATTTTTTACTGTCCGGTGACCAGACGGGCTGAAAGCGAAAGGATTTTCCGCCGAAAGTAATCTGGGTTTCACTGCCCTGCCCGTTCTGCGGACGAATATAAATTTCCTCTTCACCCGTTTTGTCAGACACATAAGCCACCCATTTTCCGTCAGGAGACCAGACCGGATATTTTTCATGAATGCCCGAGGTCTGGGTCAAATCCCGTGTGTTTCCTTTTTTTGCCGGAACGGTGAAAACATCCCCGCGCGCGCCGAACAGCGCCCGTTTGCCTTCCGGTGAAAGATTGAAGGAACGGATAAATTTTTGAACATTTTTCCAGTGCGGCATCAGTTCAGGATGGTCGCCGGGAATATAAATCGTCAGTTTTCGGACTTTTTCGTTGTTTAAATCCAGAACGTACAAATATCCCGCATTTTGAAATACAATTTTATCACCGCCGATGCTGGGCCAGTAGACATCGTAATTTTTAAAATGCGTCAGTTGGCTGATTTTCCCGTCGGTCAGATCGTAACTGTAAATATTTATCCGCTGGTTAGGTCCGCGGTCGGAGCCGAAGTAAATTTTATTTTTATACCACATCGGGTAAGTGTCCGTGCCCGGATATTTGGTGAGCCGGTCCAATTTATTCGTTTTAAAATTATACAGCCAGATGTCCTGAGCCATGCCGCCCTTGTACCGTTTCCAGGTCCGGAAATTGCGGAAAATACGATTGTAGGCAAGTCTGTTTCCATCCGGTGAGAATGCCGCCAGGCCGCCTTTCGGGAGAACAATCCTATTCTGCAGGCCGCCGTTCACGCTAATTTTGTACAACTGACCAAACCAGTCGTTAAAGGTGTTCTGACGGGAAAGAAACAGAATATGTTTCCCATCCGGAAACCAATCAATCACCTGGTTGTTGGGTCCCATGCGCAGCGGCATGTGCGCAATATCTGCCGTAAATGTAAGCTGTCTGGGAACACCGCCTTCTGCCGGAATGACGTACACATTCATGTTGCCGTCGTATTGCCCGGTAAACGCAATTTTGCTGCCGTCCGGGGAAAATTTCGGAAAAAGCTCCAGCCCCTGTTGGGAGGTAATTTGCCGGGCGGTTCCGCCGTTACTGTCCACCAGCCACAAATTGCCGGCATAGACAAACACAATCTGGTTATTGGCGATGTCCGGAAATCGCAGCAAACGCCCTTCGCGCTGATTCGAGAATGAAATTGTGCTGAACGCCAAAATAAACATGAACAGGGGAATGAACCATTGTTTTTTCATCTCTTGCCTCCTTTTGTTTTTTGGAATCTTTGCCTGGATAATTTATAAACCCTTGCCGCTGTGTATGAATTAAAATCTAAATCCCGCTGAAAAATAATATGTTTTTCGTTTGTCAGAATTAACCCCGTACTGAAAAGAGAAACTGCCTATAGATGTTTCAAGAGAAATCGCCGCGCCGTCGCCAAAAATAAAATCGCTGCCTTTAATAGGCGTCACACTGTTCTTCCAGAATGCCCCCATATCTTTACGATAATGAAAGTACATTGTTGCCGGGATTTTTAGAGGCAGCATGTAACGAATTTCCAGTGATGTGATTAAAAAACGGCGGGCCAGGATTTCATCTTCGCGAAATCCATAAAAAGAGTCTTCTCCTCCCAGTCTGAACATTTCCTGGAAAGGGGTCACCATGTCGGCTGTCCCCCAGGCCAATTTTGGGTGCACGGTGAATCTTCTAAAAAACGTGTAATAATCTTCCGTTGAGGAATAAAGCTTTGAAAAAGCAATATCATTCCCGAAGATCTGCCCGAAGATTTCATAATAGAAGTTGTAATATTTCCCCTTTGTGGGAAAAGGCATTTTGTTCCGTTCGTCGACAATTGTCTGTAAACGCAAGCTGGCTTCGCGCGTTTTGATGACCGGATAACCGGCGCCGGAAATCGGGCGAAGCGAGATTTCATCCAGGTGAAACGCAAACGATGTTGTCCCCAGACGTTTTACCTGTCGCCCGAAGGCATAATAGATTCCGGTCCGTCGTTCCTGGTATTCACCTGCAATATTGCCTCTTGTAAAGACGTAATGTTTGATTTTCGAGTAGTGAATCTTCATGTTCGACGTCAGGTAGGTTTTGAAAATGCGGTCGTTCTGAAAAGCAAATTCAGTGACAAAATCTCGTTTCCCGACAATTTGAGACAAAGCCACTTTGCTCCCCAGACCTAGAAAATTGGGATCGGCGAGTTCGAAAAGTAACTTTAAATGCCGATCCCGGTCGTACCAGTAGCTTGTGTTAAATTGAAGAGGCGGCTTTTCCTGTACGTCGATGGTGAGTTGAACATGATTGTTTACCCATTTGTGTTCGATTTGAATGTGCTTAAAAAAACCCAGGCTGTAAATGTTGGATAACCCCTGGTGAATTTTGGGCGCATAAAAGATGTCGCCTGCTTTCAAAGGAAATTCCCGCAAGATCACCCAATTTTTGGTTCGAGTATTGCCTTCTAATTTAATGGTGTTGATTCTGCCTTCCTGAATGGATAACAGAAGCGTATGTGATAAAGAATCGAATTTCACCGATTGAATGTACGCGAGTGAAAAATTTTTCTTCCGGTAAAATTGTGTGATTGCCTCGCAGTTTTTCTCCCAGGTTTTCCAATTGATCGGCTGATTAAGCGAGTAGGCCGCCTGTTTTAGAAGCAGCGAATCCGGGAGGAGCGAATTCCCCCTGAATTTTACACGATACAGCACCGGATTGGGAATACGGTGAATCACGAGTGCGGCACGGCCGGAATCGGTGATGATGTCTGCCCAGACATTTTTCCAGAGTCCCTGGCGATAAATGGATTCGATCAGTTGCTGAATTTCAAATCCTGTCCAGAGATGCCGGCCAAAGGGGATGAATTTTTTATCGGAAGGCAGATGTTTTGTAAGTATGATTTTATCGATTCGGTACAATTGGTTTTTTTTAAGATTGAGTTTTTGTAAAAGCATTCTTTTAATGGCAGGAATCATCTTCCAGGCCGCCTCGATCCCGGCTTTGTACGCCTTTTCGGGATTTGAGAAATCGGTGTTTGTGCGCAGGCCAAGTTCAGGTTTGATGACAACATCCGCCTTTTTAAGCTGTTCTTCCCGTTGTTGAAACTGCATGATTGTCGTTACCTGATCGGCGATCTCCCATGGCGCACCCATATTCTTCTTCTGACGAAGAGGCGAAGTCACATCCACCGCAATGACAAAAGAGGCTCCGAGTTTTTTTACATCGGAAACCGGAATATTATCGACGACACCCCCATCGACTAATAAGAATGAATCCTTTTCCACAGGTTGAAAAAGAAGCGGAATGGTTGCACTGGCTTGCATGGCCAGAGCCAAATCACCACGATTGAATGCCACTTTTTTCCCTTTAATAAGATCGGTCGCGATGGCTCGAAAAGGGTATTTTAATTCATCGAAAGAACGGATTACCTGATAAGGCGCCTCTAATATGATTTTTGAGAGTTCATCATAAAAACGCTGCCCGTTCGAAATCGACGAAGGAATAACCGGTTTGAATTTGCGCAAATAAAGTCGAAGAAGGTACCGGCCGCTCAATTGTTTTTGCGAAAGAAAAAGACTCGATCTTTGCGGCCTGTTTGCCAGAATTTTATCCCATTGGATTTTTTGAGAAATTTTCCAGATTTCATCGGCGGAATACCCTGAGGCGTAAAGACCCCCCACAATTGCGCCGATGCTGGTGCCCGCAATGACATGCACGGGAATGTGATTCTCTTCAAGAACTTTTAGCACCCCAATATGCGCCAGCCCGCGAGCCCCTCCTCCTGAAAGTGCCAAACCGACATGTGTCTGTTTCAAGGGCCGCCAGAGCATTAATTTATTTGAAGAATGCATTTTATCGAATCGGAGATGAAATTCGGTCGGCTGCTGTGCCAAAAGAGGATTAGTTAATCCGAGAAAAATAATTCCGGAAATAAGATAATTAACCATCCGCCTCAAAATAAACTCCTTTCAATACATAAACCTAATTTTAATCATTTTAGGCGTGAAAATCAAGTGAATTTGAGGTTGACTATCTTTAAAAATTAATTAATTTCAGGACTGTCGTTTCGAGTTCAGCAGGCAGGTTAAACCTGTCTGTAACTGAATAATAATGAACGAATGGTCTAAAATAAGCGTTGTAACCCCATGAAGATCGGGATTGTCGAACCTGCATTTCCAAACGGTTGTGCCGGCGATGGGCTTTGGCTGCCCCGTGGGAAACCGCGGGGGGGGCTATGAATAGAAAGGAAGCTGAAGCGTCCTGCCGTGTCAGCGCCATTCAGGGCGCTTCCTATTCTTAGCCTGATGGGTCACCATCAGGTGGATCCTGAACCGGTGGCAGCACGAATTTATTGTTCTATAGTTTTCAATTTGCATCAAAATCAAAAACAATTTTTTGAAAAAAATTCTTTTATGTTGTACTCATAGTTAAAATTGCAATATTGTGATTTAATATCACAAATTTATTTTTTTCACTTGACACACACCTCCCTTCCGGTAGTAACTTACAATTGTGTCATAAGACGAGGTATTTATTATGGAAGAAACTAAAAAATTAAAGAAGCAGCTTCACATCATCAAAGGCCAAATCGACGGTATTGAGAAAATGATCGATAACGAACGGGATGCGGAGGAAATATACATTCAGTTCAAAGCAATCGAAGGACATTTTCAAAAAACATTCCACGGACTGCTGGAAGATATTCTGAGAAAAAATTTAGCCTTAAAAATCGTTAAAGTTATGAATGCCTGCCCCGGTAATTGCCGGGATGCGGAAAAGATAGAATTTATACACAGGGAATTTCCTAAAATGGAAATTAAAAAGGTAGCAAATATAATTTCGGAAATAAATGACATTGAAAAAAGGCTGGAGAATCTAAACCAAAATGGAATGAGCCAATAATAAATAATACATAAATGTTTTGATAAATCACTCATGTCCATATAACAGTAAAGATATCAATACAAATGGAAACGAAAGAGACAAAAAATATCCAATTAAAATTGGGTGGGTTAAGCTGTTCCTTTTGTGCATCGACTCTTGAAAAAGCGTTTGGGAAAAAGGAAGGTGTAAAAAAAACAACGGTCAGCTTAGCGCACAATGAAATTTTGGTTGAATATGAACCGGAGAAATTAACACCAAATGATATAAAGAGCACCATTAAGCAATTAGGTTATACCATACGCAACCCTGACAAATTAAAGGCTTTTGAAGAGCAAAAACAGGAAATAAAACTAAAACGTTCAAAACTTTTTTTTGCCGCTTCTTTCACCGCTGCGGGATTATTAATTATGATTGCAATGTTGCTGGGGTTTGTACAAACCTGGTTTGTTTGGATAATGATGGCACTTTCTCTGGCAACAGTTTTTGGACCTGGGTTATTTATCCTAAAAATGGCTTATCAATCACTGCGCAGAAGTATTTTAAATCAGCATGTCTTATTAGAGTTTGGCGCTTTTTCAGGATTGATTGGCGGAACCATCGGGTTTTTTATTGAACATTTCCCGGGAATAGAATTTTTTGCCGTTTCGATTTTTATAACAACTTATCATATTCTATCCGATTTTACTTCATTAAAAGTTAGAACAAAAGCTTCTCAATCGGTAAATAATCTTTTGAAGCTGCAACCTTCTACTGCAAAAGTTTTAAGAAATAATAAAGAGGAGGAAATCCCTGTAGAAGAATTAAATATAAGCGATTTAATACGGATCCGTCCCGGTGAAAACATTCCTGTGGACGGGAAAGTGGCTGAAGGCAGTTCAAGCGTTGATGAAAGCATTGTAACAGGCGAATCAATGCCGGTTGAGAAAAAAACCGGCGATGAGGTTATCGGCGGTTCAATGAACAAATCAGGTACGATGATCGTTAAGGTAACTCATTTAGGTGAGGAAGGCTTTCTTCAAAAAGTAGCACACTCAATTGAAGAAGCAAGAGCATTAAAACCCGGCATTATTTTATTGGTTGACAAAATATTAAAATATTATGTACCGGGCGT
>BDTM01000056.1 GCA_002898015.1 bacterium BMS3Bbin03
TGTTATTTTTGTTTTTTTGTTTTCCGAAAAGCAAGATTTGTCCTGAATAGTAGAAAATACGAAACAACCATTTGTAAATACAGCGTATACAAAATCTTAAATAGCAATTAGGTTGACGCCAATGGCCTATTTCATTAATATGATAGAAATTACATGTCGTCCCTAAAGGGACTTTAAATCATTGGATTTGGCACTTCGCTAGAAACATTGCGTCCCTACGGGACTTTCAATAAATTTGACATATAAATTTATCTTGCAAACAAACACGGCGACATAAAGTTTCTCATATAAAATTAGATTCATTGTCTTTGCGAGTCTGTGGCACTATAGAGCGATTTCATTGAACAGATGGTGTCATTGATGCTATTTCCATTTTTTATGTCCCGTTAGGGACAAAATGTTTTTAGAAAATGAATCAACACACCATTAAAGTCCTGTAGGGACGCAATGTAATTCACGCCGTTATAAATAAGTTGAACCCTTAGGTTGACGCCAATTGCCAAGGGGGGAGAGCTTCGCCGCAGGCGGAATTTAAGTAAAGCTTTATGGGGCCGGTTCAATCGTTTTATTGGAACGATCACACAGCCTTTCGCGCTTCCTTTTTGCAGATTTGGGGTTGGCGTTTTTCGCGTGCAATAAAAAAGAAGCCCCGGCGGAGGGCCGGGGCATATTTTTAATGTGTATCGCAGCCCGTTGCGGTCAATTGATAATCCACTTTCAGATTATTCACAACCGAGTGCACGCCCTTTTGCCAGGCTGCAATTGAAAAAGCCAATTGTTTCTCTTTTTGAGAAGCCACTTTTCCGGAAAGAATCACAAGGCCCTGGCTGACGCCAATGCGAATGCTGTCGGAGCGGGCGAATTTCTTATTCCGGTTCAGATCATTTAAAATAGAACCGCGAATCGATTCCCCGAGCCGGAAGGGCGTTTTGATGGTCAGAAAATTTCGAATGGATTTAACGCCCTGCACGGATTGGATGATCTGGTGCACTTTGCACTTATCCCAATAGGTTGAAACAGAGCCTTTCACGGTAACAACGCTGTCCAGAACATCAATCTGGACGTTTGAATAGGATTTAAACACCGGATCAGAAACAGCCGACCGCAGGGATTCATTTCTTTTTGATTCCGCTTGCTGCGCGAAAGCTGTCCCGAGAAATGCGATCACAAAAAGCATCAGGATAACGGTACGTTTAAACATGGGATGTCCTCCTTTCTTTGGTTTCTCCCATTGAGGCTACCCCGATGTCTCCTCCTGAGACCGATGCGAACGATGGAATTGACTTGTAAACCGGTTTTCGTTACACCCGTTTATTTAGACGGAAAACATCCTGGAATGTTTTGACTTTTTTCTTGTATTTTAATGATATTTTGAACACCGAACACCGATTTTTGATTTTTGATTCTGCACTTTGTGCCTCAACTGTCTCAATGAACTTCTAAATTCATGATTCGTTAATCGCTATTGGACATTCGTTTTTTCTCCCTTTTTTGAACACCGAACACCGATTTTTGATTTTTGATTTTGCACTCTTTGCTTCTCCTGTCTCAATGAACTTCTAAATTCATGATTCGTTAATCGCTATTGGAAATTCGTTTTTTTCTTCTTTTTTTGAACACCGAACACCGATTTTTGATTCTGCACTCTTTGCTTCTCCTGTCTCAATGAACTTCTAAATTCATGATTCGTTAATCGCTATTCGACATTCGTTTTTTTCTTCTTTTTTTGAATATCGAACACCGAACACCGATTTTTGATTTTTGATTCTGCACTCTTTGCTTCTCCTGTCTCAATGAACTTCTAAATTCATAATTCGTTAATCGCTATTCGACATTCGTTTTTTCTTCTTTTTTTGAACACCGAACACCGATTTTTGATTTTTGATTCTGCACTCTTTGCTTCTCCTTTCTCAATGAACTTCTAAATTCATAATTCGTTAATCGCTATTCGATATTCACTTTTTCTGTCCTTCTTTTATCTAAAGCACTACAATTTTAACCAAAGCAAATAACTGTTTGGTTTGCCGGAAAACATCATAGAATGTTTTGACTTTTTTCTTGTATTTTAATGATATTTTTTTTAATCTTAATGTATAACAACACCGCGGGATAACCGCTAAAAGTCCGTTGAAACCGTTCAGGGGAATGACATTTTTCAACAACACCGGAGAACTTGTGTGAATCACAGATCAATCCGCCAAAAATTACAATCGGTTCAATATTTTGTTTTGGACATGGACGGGACGATTTTTAGGGGAAAACGGGTGTTTCCCTTTGCGGTCACTTTTTTGCAGGAGCTTCAAAAAAGGGGACTCAACTATATTTTTTTATCCAATAATTCTTCCAAAAATGTGTGGGATTACCGGAGAATGCTCTCCGGCATGGGGTTCCCGGTGGAGACGGGTCAGATTTACACATCGGCTGAAGCCACAATTGAATATTTGAAAAAAAAGAGGATTGGAAAGAGAATTTTTCTGCTTGGGACGGAGCGGTTAAGACAATCGTTTGAAAAAGCCGGTTTTGAAATAAATTTAACGCATCCGGAAGTCGTTGTGGCGGGATTTGACACGGAATTAACCTACGAAAAATTGGATCAGGCGTGTGCCTGGATTCGAAAAGGCGTACCCTTTGTTGCCACGCATCCGGATTTAAACTGCCCGGTTGAAAATGGCGGCATGAAACCGGACTGCGGCGCCATTTGTGCGGCCATCACGGCGGCCACGGGGGTGACTCCGAAAATTCCCGGAAAACCGCACCGGGAAATGCTGGAAGGGCTCCTGAGCCGCACGAAAACCACACCGGATAAAATGATCCTTGTGGGTGACCGGCTGACAACAGACATCAAGATGGGCAATGATTTTGGAATCTTCACGATTTTGGTTCTCACAGGTGAAGCGACACGGCAAGACCTGAAGACAAGTCCGATTCAACCCGATGTTGTCCTGGATAAAATCATCGATATTCTGGATTACATGGATTAGCGATTTGAAAAGACCGGCCGCCGAAATCCCGGCGCCGTTTTTTGCACAATTATTTAAAAGAGTTGCAATTTATCCGGTAATATTGTAATTTATCGTCCTGGTGCAAGATCGAGTTGATTGGCGTGTATTCGCCGCACCGGAAAAGGATAGAAAATTTGCTTTGAATTTCACCGTGGGAAACTGTTGCCGAAAAAACCCTAAAATAATCCGATAGAAATGCCTGCATTTGTTCATGATGTCATCACGATTTTCGTTCGATTGGTTCAGCAATACGGCTATGTGGGTATTTTTCTCATTGCGGTCACCGTTTGTATTTATCAGCCCATTGCGCCGGATATTTTTATTATCGGTGAAGTGGGCATTGGTTTGAACCCCTATTATGTGGCTTTATTTGCACTTCTCGGATCTTTTATCGGGGCATTTCTGGGCTATTTTATCGGGCGTTTTCTGGACAATCTTGGCGTTAAGCGCATTCGAAAAAACAAATACGTCAAAAAGTTTGAGCGCTTATTTCGAAAATACGGAAATTGGGCTGTGTTCCTCGGGGCGTTAACACCCGTTCCTTTGCGTGAAATGAGTTGGTTGTCCGGAATTTTTCGGCTGTCCCTGCTTCAATTTATGCTATTTGTATTTTTGGGGCTGTTTCCGCGCTACTTTTTGGAAGCCATTTTTGGGAAATATTTTTTGCAATGGATTCAGAAAATATGATTTCTGTGACAAGGAGGAAATTCTAATGGAAAACGGACAGAAAATTTTACTGATTTTTATGGTCACCATTTTTGCAGTATCCGGAGTCTATGCCCAGAATTCCGGATTTAACGGCGCGTTTACCCACCTGAACAATCTGTTTATGCTCTCGAATGCGAAAACACGCTCCATTAGCCCCGAAAATCTTACGGGCGAAAAAGGGAAAGGGGGGATGGCGACGCTTAAAGAGGGAAGTGCCGCCGAAGCAGCCCGTGATTTGGGGCAGGGCTGGAAAGTCAACCCCTACATTCGCATCAAGCCGCACACCACGTTTACACTGGCTGAAATCGAAGGCCCCGGGGCCATTCAGCAAATCTGGATGACGCCCACCGGCAACTGGCGCTTTGCGATTCTGCGCATTTACTGGGACGGCGAGAAAGAGCCGTCTGTTGAGGTACCCGTGGGAGATTTTTTTGGCGTGGGCTGGGGGACATACAAGAAAATTACTTCGCTGGCAATCTGCGTGAATCCCGGCAGCGCTTTCAACAGTTACTGGATCATGCCGTTCCGCAAAAAGTGCAAAATCACCATAGAGAATTTGGATGACAAGCAAATGACATTGTTCTATCAGATCAACTACGCCCTCACCGAAATCCCCAAAGAGGCAGCCTATTTTCATGCCCAATTCCGGCGTGTGAATCCGCTTCCCTACAAACAGGTCTACACGATTGTGGATGATATTAAGGGGAGGGGACAGTACGTGGGCACCGTTCTGAATTGGGGATCGCACAACAACGGCTGGTGGGGGGAAGGCGAAATCAAATTCTACATGGACGGCGATAAAAAATTCCCCACGATCAACGGAACCGGAACGGAGGATTATTTCTGCGGATCGTATGCGTTTGAAACCCGGGACGCTGAAGGCAAACTCGGGTACAAAGATTTCACAACACCCTACGCGGGCTTTTATGAAATTAAACCGGACGGTTTGTTCAAATCGCAGACACGCTTCGGTATGTACCGCTGGCACATTACCGATCCCATTCGATTTGAGAAAAATCTTAGAGTCACGATTCAGGCGCTTGGGTGGAGAAGCGGAGGCCGCTATCTGCCCCTGCAGGACGATCTTTCATCGGTGGCATTCTGGTACCAGACCGAACCGCACACCCCTTTTCCGAAATTGCCCGGCAGGGATTATCTGGAAAATAAATAAGGCCTCGGCGCATCGATCATGTTTAATATTCAATCACCTGAAAACTGAAAGTGCAGGAATTATGATTTCACTTCAAAAGGGCTGGCAATTCAAAGAGGCAGGCAAAAGTCATTGGTATCCTGCAGCCGTATCCGGATGTGTACACACCGATTTACTGAATAACAGCCTGATTCCGGATCCCTTTTACAGAGACAATGAGACCAAACTCCAGTGGATCGGTCAGACCAATTGGGAATACCGGACAAAATTTCAAGTTGAACCTGAAATGCTCCGGCACAAACAGATTGATTTGCTTTTTAAAGGGCTGGACACTTATGCCGCCGTTTTTTTAAACGATCTGCCCATTCTTGAAGCGGACAATATGTTTCGGGAATGGCGGGTCCCGTGCAAAGACAAATTGCGGGCCGGCGAAAACACGCTGCGGATTATGTTTCGGTCGCCTGTGAACGAAATCCTCCCCAAAATAAAGGATTTGCCCTACACACTTCCGGCCGGGAATGAACAGGAATTTAAAACCAGCCCTTACACCCGCAAGGCGCCTTACCAGTACGGCTGGGACTGGGGGCCCCGCTTCGTGACGATGGGCATCTGGCAGCCGGTGTATCTGGATGTGTGGAATGACGCACACCTCTCCGGCGTGTGGATTCAGCAGAAAAACCTCTCGAAAAAAACGGCCGAACTTTGTGCACAGGTCGAATTGCACGCAATGGAAGAAGGCACCTTTCAACTGGTGATTCAAGATGAAGATCATTCATTTGAACCCGTGGTTAAAACGATTCGGGTTTCCAAAGGAAAGCACATTGACACCGTGGATTTCAGCCTTCCCAATCCCAAACTCTGGTGGCCGAACGGAATGGGAGAGCCGTTTCTGTACACGATTGAAATAAAGCTTTTGCAAAACAATCAGGAGATTGACCGGACGACGGTCCGAACAGGCCTCCGCACGCTTGAGCTCCGCCGAAAAACAGATCGATGGGGGAAAAGTTTTGAATTTGTGGTGAACGGAAGTCCCGTTTTTGCCCGGGGCGGTAACTGGATTCCCGCAGACAATTTCCCCAACAGGGTCACGGAAGAAAATTATCGCCACCTGTTAAAATCCTGTAAAGAAGCCCACATGAACATGCTGCGGGTCTGGGGCGGAGGCTTTTACGAGAATGATATCTTTTACGACCTTTGTGACGAGATGGGTATTCTCATCTGGCAGGATTTCATGTTTGCCTGTAGTCTGTACCCCGGTGATGCGGCATTTTTGGAGAACATTCGCCGGGAAGCCGTCTTCCAGGTGAAACGGCTTCGAACCCACCCGAGTCTTGCCCTCTGGTGCGGAAATAATGAGATGGAGGCGGGGTGGTCGGAGTGGGGCTGGAAAACCGAATTTCCCAAAAAAGTGTGGGAAGATTACAAGAAGATTTTCCACGGTATTCTGCCGGAAGTTTGTCGTACCTTTGATCCCGATTGTCCTTACTGGCCCAGTTCACCCAGTTCCAACCTGGAAGACACGCCCAGCAGTCAGAAAACGGGTGATATCCATTATTGGGATGTCTGGCACGGCGAAAAGCCGTTTGAATTTTATAAAAAGCAATTTCCGCGTTTCATGAGTGAATACGGGTTTCAATCCTTTCCGGCATTTGAAACGGTGAAGTCTTTTACACGCCCTGAAGATTGGAAACTAGATTCGCCTGTAATGCTGCTGCATCAAAAAAATAAGGGCGGAAATCAGCATATTCACAATTTCATGCTCCGTTATTTCTGGGAACCGAAAGACTTCCCTGCGTTCCTTTACCTGAGCCAGGTGCTGCAGGCGGAAGGGATTAAGATGGGTGCCGAGCATTTGCGGCGTCTCAAACCGCGCTGCATGGGTTCGCTCTACTGGCAGATTAACGACTGCTGGCCGGTGGCGTCCTGGGCCGGTATCGACTATTACGGCCGCTGGAAGGCGCTGCAGTATTACGCCCGAAGATTCTACAGTCCGGTTCTCGTCAGCCCGGATTCGGAAAAAGATTCCGTCCGCGTTTCCGTTGTTTCCGACGAGCCGCACGTCGTGCCTGCCGTACTTTTCATTGAACTTTTAAATATGGACGGGGAACCGCTCTGGCAGAAACAGAAGGCCGTTGAAATCCCCCCGGATTCCGCCGGGGTGTATTTTGAGATCGTCCCGAAAGAGTTGTTGAAAAAATGGGATCCCCGAAACGTGTTTCTGTATTGTGAAATTACAAACGGGAACGCGTTGTTTTCAAAAAACGAACTGTTCTTCGTTTCACCAAAGGCATTGGCGCTTCAAAAACCAAAACTCCGGACAGAATTTTTGAAAATAGAGAATGGCATTCAACTGACCGTCACTTCGGACAAATTGGCAAGAGATGTGTTTTTGTCAGCCGAAACACTCGAAGGTTTCTTCAGCGACAATTTTTTTAATGTGATTCCCGGCAAGCCCGTGACCGTCACATTCACAAGCCTGAATCCGGTGAATCCGGCCGATTTTAAAACACAGTTCCGGATGTTCTCGCTGACGGATACAAAAATTTGAAGGTGCGGGCGATCCTTCTTTTATGAACCGAAATGAGATTTTATGAAAAAACGCTGTGAATGGGTGAATTTATCCGAACCGGTTTATGTGGACTATCACGACAGGGAATGGGGTGTGCCCGTTCACAATGACCGGGTTTTGTTTGAGATGGTTGTCCTGGAGGGATTTCAGGCGGGTTTAAACTGGCAGATGATACTGAAAAAACGGGAAAATTTCAGAAAGGCCTTTGCCCGGTTTGATCCCGAACAGGTGGCGCGTTTTGACGAAGAGCGCGTGCGTCTGCTTCTGCAGAACTCCGGAATTATTCGCAACAAAATGAAAATAAATGCAGCAATCCAAAACGCAAAGGCTTTTCTGACTGTGCAGCGCGAATTCGGCAGTTTCGATGCGTACCTCTGGAAATTTGTAAACGGGCTGCCCATTCAAAATAAATGGACACACCTGGAAGAAATACCCGTTCGATCACCGGAATCGGATGCGATGAGTCAGGATTTAAAAAAGCGCGGTTTTTCTTTTGTCGGCTCCACCATTTGTTACGCCCTTATGCAGTCGGTCGGGATGGTCAATGACCACCTGACGTACTGCTTCCGGTGGCGTGAATTACAGGCCCCGAATTCACGGATTTAAACGGGACCTGGATAATGGAAATAGCATCAAAGATTTTATCGGTTTAATGAAGCCTTTCCAAGCCGTTGTGCCGGCGATGGGCTTGGGCCGCCCCGTGGTAAACCGCGGGGCAAAAAATAGAAAGGACGATTCCCATTCTTAGCCTGATGGTTCACCATCAGGAAAATCTGTTTTTCATAGTGCATTTAGTTGAGTGATTTTGATGAGGGTGAACGGAATGCCGTTCAATCAGCCGAAATTAAAAAAAATGCCGTGTTGAGAAAAAAAATAGGCGTCCGTAAATTTTCTATTGATTTCTGAAAAATTATTTGATAAATTAAATAGCTTTTTTCAAAGCGCTTAGACTATTACGGTGGGTATAGCTCAGTTTGGTTAGAGCGCCAGGTTGTGGCCCTGGAGGCCGTGGGTTCAAGTCCCACTACTCACCCACTGCTTATGTTCGTGGATTTTCAGCAAAACAGAATCCTCTTCTTAATATGCAGGTCCCCATCGTCTAGTGGCCCAGGACTCGGGATTTTCGATCCCGCAACAGGGGTTCGACTCCCCTTGGGGACGCAGATAAAGGCCTTAAAAGGAT
>BDTM01000057.1 GCA_002898015.1 bacterium BMS3Bbin03
CATCCAGCTTAATCAGCCGGGGATCGCCCACTCGTTCGATTTCCTTTTGTTGAATCACTCGCAGCAATTTTACTTGCAATTCGATAGGAATATCGTCCACTTCATCCAGAAACAGGCTGCCGTGGTCGGCCATTTCAAAACGGCCGGTTTTATTGCTCACGGCGCCGGTGAACGCCCCCTTCACATGTCCGAACAACTCACTCTCCAGCAGCTCACGGCTTAATGCAGCACAACTCACTTTTATCAACGGTTTATCCCGACGCTGGCTCAGGGCGTGAATCGCCTCGGCGATCAATTCCTTGCCGGTGCCGGTCTCTCCGGTGATAAGCACATTGCTGTCGGACGGCGCAATTGTCTTCACCATATTCAGGACTTTTTTCATCGGTTCACTTCTGCTGACAATCTGAGGAAAAAAAGATTTTGCGGCAATTTCGGTTTTAAGCAGTAAGTTTTCCTGTAAGAGAGAATAGCGTTCTTCGAGGCGTTTCAAAATAAGATGAATTTCTTCCGGCTGAAACGGCTTTGTGATATAATCATAGGCTCCGGCCTTCATCGCGCCCACCGCCGTTTCAATGCTGCCAAATGCGGTAATCACGATGAAACTGCTCTTCGGGCTTATTTCCCGGGCTTTTCGAATCAGCGAAATGCCATCCATTCCCGGCATCTTTAAATCCGTAATCACGACCTGAAAAAAATCCTGCCGAAGCGTTTCCAAAGCTTTGCCGGGCAATTTGAAGTCTTCAACTACGTAACCCATTTCAGAAAGGTCGTCTGAGAGGGTGACGCGAACCAGGTCTTCATCATCGATCAAACAAATTTTTAACATGCCGGGCTAACCTCTTTCTCTTTAACATTTTTTACGGGCAGACAGATGCAAAAGGTCGTTCCTTTCCCCTGCGTGCTGGAAAAGGTCAACCTGCCTCCGTGAGACCGGATGATTTGATAGGAGACCGACAGACCCAGCCCCGTTCCTTTGCCGGCCGGTTTCGTGGTAAAAAACGGATCAAAAATTCTGGATTGATATTCATCGGGAATTCCCTCTCCGGTATCCGAAATACGCAGCCGGACTTCGCCGTTATTTTCCTGATAAGCGATAGTTAAAGTGCCTCCGTCCGGCATGGTATCGATCGCATTGAGAATTAAATTAATGAATACCTGCTGCAGTTTTTGCGGATTGCCCCATATAGCCGGAATTTTACCCATGATTTCTTTCTTTAAAGTGATGCGATTCTTTTCCAGCCGGTAAGCGACCAGCAGCAAAGCCTTTTCAATAAGATCCTCCAGGTCCACAGGTTCAACCACATCCTCTAACGGGTGGGCAAACCCGAGCAGGTTATTGACAACTTCGGCGATGTGATTCAGTGCGCTCTGGATCATGGGCTGATATCGATGCAACTGCTCCTGATTGGAAGGAGACGCCAAAATGCGGCGGATGGCATTTTGCAGGCCCGCCAGCGGATTGTTAATCTCATGCGCAATTCCCGCCGCCATCACGCCAAGGGCGGCCATCTTTTCCGTTTGAATTAACTTTTGCTGGGAATCCTTGAGTTGATGATATAAACGGTGAAGCCTTTGAATCATCTGATTGAATTTTACGGTGAGGTATCCGATCTCATCCCTGGATGTCGGTTTAATTCGCACCGGATGGGCCTCGAGGTCAAGACGCTCCGCGACTTCCACGATATTTGAAATTGGTTTTGTGATGAATCGCGCAATGATCACGGCCCCAAGAATGCCCAGAATCAAAAAAAGGACGACCATGGCTACAAACGTGATCACTACCCTTTGAATTTGGGACTGAATCTGATGCTGCCTTACGCCTACGCGGACTATTCCCAATTCCCCGGAGAGAATCGGAATGGCGATATCCCGGTAGACCTCATCTCCCGAACTTAACAATTTAATCTGAAGCGAGTCGTTTGCACCTAAAATATTTGCAGCGATCAGTTCTTTCGGGAATCCGTCTGCAAAACTGTGAACAATGATCTTATTATTCTGATCCAGAATGAAACAGTAACCGATATCCCGGTCCAGCACCAGCACTTCATCCACCATCTTCTGCAAAGTGATAATATCTTCATAAAGGATGGGGGTTGCGCAGTTGTTGGCCAAATTTTTGGCAATATAAATCAGCCGTTTTTGAAGCTCTTTTTTGAGGGCGGTGCTTACACCCTGATAAATTAGATAGATATTTACAGAGCCGAAAAAAAGGACCACTGTAATCACTGCCACGGAGAACTTGGTCTGCAAATGGATACGAAGGAATTTCATTATGGTTTTAGAAGTTTTTCCGTCAGGCGATAGATTTTTTTTACGGATTCATAAGAGGTGGAATCCGGCGATGTAAATCGCTGAATCCCTAATTTTTCCAGGATCTGTCTCCCTTTCGGGTCTTTGTTCATTCCGAACAGAATTTGCCTGATTTTTTGATCCATTGCAGGATGCAGTCCGGCCGGACTCACAACGGGGGGCATTCCGAAAGCGTTTGAGCGGCGGATGATCCGGATATTCTGAACAAGAGCCGGATTCTTTCGTTTCAGATAACAAAAAATAAATTCATCGACACTTGCTCCGTCCGTAATCCCCCGGCGAACCGCCTGAATGGAATTATCGTGCGCATAAGTAAAAAAATGACTTTTGAAAAAATCGTCGGGCGTCGTATTGCGCAGCGCCAGAAGAGATAACGGATACCGGTAGCCCGTGTTGGACAACGGATCCGTAAACGCAAACCGGTGCCCCCTAAGGTCGTCGAATGTCTTATAAGGACTTTCCTTCCGGACAATAATAACGGCATGATAGCTGGTTTCGTCCTCAATGACCGGAATCGCCAACAATCTGAGAGCAACGCCCCGTTCTATCGCGGAAATATAAGCTCCCGAACAAATGAAGGCCAGATCCAATTGCCGCCTCGCCAGCAATTCATTAATTTCCCGATAGGTTTTCCGCTGCACAAAATGGGGCTTTAAATGAAGTTTTTCCGAAAGATATTCAACGAGATTTTGATAGTAGATCAGTGTATGTTTGGGCGATGTCATTGCGGACACGGCCACATTTAAAGTTCGCCTGTGCGAATCGATCCCTTCCGAAGTGCTCAATTTCTGATTAAAATCGATGAATTTCGGTTTCTCTTCATGCGACCTTATCATGTAAAACACAACTGAAAGAATTATAACGCCGAGCCCGATAAAATATTTAATCTTCATTCTTATCGTTTCCTTCATAGATCTTCTTAATTAAATTATGGATAATGTCTTCGGAAATCAAGTGGTTTTTTTATAACCGATTTGCGGAGTGAAAAGAATGCCGCTTTTTAAAAAGAACCGGTTCTTCCGGCGATTTCCCGGTCACCGGAATTCAGTAAAAAAGATTCAGCCGCAAAGGAAAGAAAGGAATGAGAAGATTTATTTTATGCTCTTAGCGCCTTCGTGATTTTGCTGCAGACCTAACCCTGAATCGTTACGTCAAATGTTTTTAAACTTATTGGCATTCTTTTCTCATAGCGGCTATATATTAATAACAGAAAACAAGTTGACCGATCGCGGCGTATTGAACACGCGTTTTCGATTGTCCCCGGAGTCCC
>BDTM01000058.1 GCA_002898015.1 bacterium BMS3Bbin03
TTCAGGAAAAACCATCACTCATTATTTCTTTATGATTTGTTGTGTTTCTCTGAAATTTTATGAATTAAACAGGTTAGGAGCCATTCCATTCTTTTTTGACTTGCCCCGATTTTTAAATCGGGGTTCCTGGATTCTCATAAAAAATCCCGGGCTTTAGCCCAAAAAAGGCATCTTTTAACCCCTCGATTCGCCGGGCTGAAGCCCTGATATTTTGGGCTTTCTTGTCCACGCGCTGAAGCTCATGGCAATTCAGCTTAGCTTGATGCTAATGCCCTCTGGCGGAAGCGGGGTGCGTCCTCCCTTTTTGCGGCAGGATTTAAAAAAAAAAGACACTCTTGAATTGGAAACAAACACTTATCTGCTTACAGCGGAGAGCTCTGCGGCAGCCCATCGCCGACACAACTGTTTGGATTTGTGAGATGTCACTCTTTTTTTTGCGACCCACCCGCAAGTGAGGTTTTACTTTACGGCTGAATCGCTGCAAATTTTTATACTTCTTTCATCAAGATTGGTCAAGCGGGCTTGCAAATCATAATTTATTATTCCTTGTTGAATATTGGACATTCAATAATACCCATTTACATTTCATGGTATTCCTGCAAACACCTGACCGCCAGATCATTTGTGCGTAATACTTTAATGGCCTGAACGGCTGCTGTGGCAGCCGAAAGCGTGGTAAAATTCGGAATATTTCGATCAATGGCAATGCGATTCATGGCGTACTCATCGTAACGGGAGGCTTTTCCGAGCGGCGTGTTGATCATCATTTGAATTTCGCCGTTAATCGCCCGGTCGACCACATTGGGCCGGCCTTCATTCACCTTGTAAACCATTTTCGCGCCCAGCCCGGCTTTATTCAGAGCGGCAGCGGTGCCGCGGGTGGCCATCAGGCTAAATCCCAATTCCGCCAATCGCCGGACAATCGGAATCACCTTCTCCTTGTCATTGTCGTTTACACTCACAAACACGGTCCCGTCCAGCGGCAAGACGAGTCCGGTGGATAAATAGGCTTTCGCAAAGGCAATCCCAAAATTCTCTCCCAGTCCCATTACCTCGCCGGTCGATTTCATTTCCGGCCCCAGATAAGTGTTGGTGCCGCGAAACTTCTGAAACGGAAACACAACCGATTTTACGGCGTTGTAATGAATCAGCGGATCGCGGGTGATCCCCAGTTCTTTTAACGTTTTGCCGGCCATGACCCTGGCCGCAATTTTAGCCAGCGGGAGGCCCTTTGCCTTGCTCACAAACGGAACGGTGCGGGAGGCCCGCGGATTGACCTCCAGAATATAAATAATGCCGTCTTTGATGGCAAATTGAAGGTTGATCAATCCGACCACATTCAGCGCCAGGGCGATCTTCCGGGTTTGGGCTTTAATGATCTCCACCTGTTCCGGTGTGATCATAAACGGCGGCATCACGCAGGAGCTGTCTCCCGAATGAATGCCCGCTTCTTCGATGTGCTGCATCACACCGGCCACAATCACATCCCGCCCGTCGGAAACGGCCTCCACATCTCCCTCAAAGGCATCTTCCAGAAATTGATCGATTAAAACCGGATGGGTCTCCGAACCGTTAATGGTCCGGGCCATGTAAGATTTAAGGGATTCTTCATCGTAGACGATTTCCATCGCACGGCCGCCCAGAACGTAGGACGGGCGAATTAAAACGGGGAACCCTATTTGCCGGACAATGGCGAGCGCCTCCTCCTGTGATGAGGCGAAGCCGTTTTCGGGCTGGCGCAGATTTAACGATTTTAAAAACGCACCGAACTTTTCCCGGTCCTCCGCCAGGTCGATGCTTGCAGGAGAGGTGCCCAATATGTTCACGCCCGCTTTCTCCAGACGAAGCGCGAGATTCAAAGGCGCCTGCCCCCCAAACTGCACAATCACGCCGTCCGGATTTTCGACGTCGATGATGTCCATAATTTTTTCGTAGATGATCGGCTCGAAATAAAGTTTGTCGGCCGTGTCGTAATCCGTACTGACGGTCTCCGGGTTGCAATTCACCATGATGGTTTCAAAGCCCTCTTCCCGAAGCGCAAAAACGGCATGCACGGAACAATAATCAAATTCAATCCCCTGTCCAATTCGATTCGGCCCCGAACCCAAAATCATGATTTTGGGTCTTTCGGATCGAAAGGCCTCGTTTTGACGATCATAAGTCGAATAATAATAAGGTGTCTCAGACTCAAATTCAGCGGCACAGGTATCCACTGTTTTAAAAACGGCCTTCACCCCCAATTTTTCCCGAAGCGCCCGCACCTTCTCTTCAGTCATTTCCCAGGCGGCGGCCAATTGAATATCCGAATAACCCGTCTTTTTGAAATGGCGCAGTTGCTCCGCAGAAATCGAAGCCGTTTTTTCTTTCAGATGAAGAATTTCCGGTTCGAGATCCACAATTTCTTTGAATTGATAAAGAAACCAGGGATCAATTCCGGTAATTTGGTTGATTTCATCGAGAGAAAAGCCGTTTAAAATCGCATCCCGAAGATAAAACAACCGGTCGTTGTCGGGATGCCTGAGATTATCGACTAATTTTTCCCGGCCGGTTTTCAGACCCGCTTCCCGGATTGGTTCTTTACGGACAAATCCGTCCATTCCAAGGCCAAAACGGCCGGTATCCAATGATTGAACGGCTTTGCCGAGGGCCTCCTTGAACGTCCGCCCAATGGCCATAACCTCGCCGACGGATTTCATTTGTGTGCCCAATTTTGCATTTGCCGTGGGAAATTTTTCAAAATCCCAGCGCGGAATTTTGACCACCACATAATCCAGAGTGGGTTCAAAAGCGGCGGGTGTTTTTTTTGTAATGTCGTTCGGAATTTCGTCGAGCGTAAGCCCCACCGCCAGTTTTGCGGCAATTTTTGCAATGGGAAATCCCGTGGCTTTCGACGCAAGGGCGGAGCTTCTGGACACACGCGGATTCATCTCGATCACCAGCAGCCGTCCGGTCGCCGGGTGGATGCCGAATTGGATGTTCGATCCGCCGGTTTCCACGCCGACTGCACGAATAATTTTGATGGCCGCATCCCGCAATTTTTGGTACTCCCGGTCGGTGAGTGTCTGCGCCGGCGCCACCGTGATGCTGTCTCCCGTGTGAATGCCCATCGGATCGAAATTCTCAATCGAACAAATAATGACCACATTGTCATTCAGATCGCGCATCACTTCCAATTCGTATTCCTTCCAGCCGATGATCGATTCCTCAACCAGAATTTCCTGAATCGGACTGTTCCGGAGCCCCCATTCAACTTGTGTCTCAAACTCGATTCGATTGTAAGCGATGCTTCCGCCTGTGCCGCCCAGCGTGAACGACGGCCGGATAATGATGGGAAAATCCAGGGTGCCCGCAATTCCGCGGGCTTCATCCGGGGTGCGCGCAAAGCCGCCTCTGGGCATTTCAAGTCCGATACTTTCGATTGTGGCTTTAAACAATTCCCGGTCTTCCGCCCGGCGGATGGCCTCTATTTTAGCACCGATCAATTCAACGCCGAATTTCTCCAGAGTCCCGTCTTCGGCGAGTGCCACGGCCACGTTGAGCCCCGTCTGCCCTCCCATTGTGGAAAGCAGTGCATCCGGCCGCTCTTTTGCGATGATTTTCCGCACATATTTCGGCGTGATCGGCTCGATGTAGGTTCGGTGGGCTAATTCCGGATCGGTCATAATGGTGGCCGGATTGCTGTTGACCAGCACCACTTCGTACCCTTCTTCCTTCAGGGCTTTTACCGCCTGGGTGCCTGAATAATCAAATTCACAGGCCTGCCCGATGACAATCGGGCCGGAGCCAATGATTAACAGTTTATGAATATCCGTTCGTTTGGACAATGCTTTTCCTCCCGGGAAAATTAAAATTTTGGTCTTGATTCAACTGCACCGTTAAATCCTTACAACGCAGATTTCAGTATCAATTCCCGAAAATCATCAAACAGGTAGTGCGAGTCGTGCGGTCCGGGGCCTGCCTCCGGGTGATATTGAACAGCCATGACCGGCAGTTCCGAGTGGCGGAATCCTTCCAGCGTGCCGTCATTTAAACTGGTGTGTGTCACTTCAACGGCGCCTTTTTGAAAACTGTCCGGATTGACGGCAAACCCATGATTCTGCGACGTAATCTCCACTTTGCCCGTCTTCAGGTTTTTGACGGGATGGTTGATGCCGTGATGCCCAAACTTCATCTTGTACGTCCCGGCGCCGAGCGCAAGCGAAAGAATCTGATGTCCCAGGCAAATTCCCATCAGCGGCTTTTTGCCAAACAATCTTTGGGCGACCTGAATGCCGTACGTCACCGCTGCCGGATCCCCCGGCCCATTTGAAAAAAAGATGCCGTCCGGATTGGTTTCCAAGACTTCATCCGCCTCCGTAAAAGCGGGGACAACCGTAATGGCAAATCCCCGAAAATAAAGATTTCGCAGGATGTTCCGTTTCACACCAAAATCGTAAACCACAAGGCTGAGCTCCTGCTCAGATTGCCTTAACGGCATAAATTCTTTAATTTCATATTCAGTGAGATCCGGTTCAAACACATAAGGTTTGCGGTGAGTGACCTCCCGGACTAAATCCAAGCCGACAATTCCCGGTGCCGTCTGAACTTTCTCCCGCAAAAGCCGAACATCTGCGGTCCGCGTCGAGATGATCCCCTTCATGGCGCCTCTGTCACGAATGTGGCGGGTGAGCTGGCGCGTGTCTATCCCCTCGATCCCCACAATGTGCCATGCTTTCAGAAAAGAATCCAGATCTTCCTGCGCCCGCCAATTGCCCGGAAATTTTGAATGTTCGTGCACAATAAATCCTTCCAGCCAGGGTCTATCGGATTCATTGTCTTCAGAATTAATCCCCGTATTGCCGATGTGCGGGTAGGTCATAGTGACCAATTGACCTTTGTAGGAAGGATCGGTCAGAATTTCCTGGTAACCCACCATTCCCGTATTAAAAACGACTTCTCCGGCGGCTTCTCCGGCAGCCCCAAAGGATTTCCCCTCAAATACCATCGAATCTTCCAAAACCAAAACAGCGTCCACACGAACCTCTTTTTTAGGATATAGTTACATAGTAAATTATTTTTAACAAACAGGATTGCGAAAAAACAATCGCGGCCGGTTTTATTCCAAAGTGGTTGATAAACGCCTCAATTGGTCGAGTAATTCGCCGCGGGAAAAAGGAAGATTTAGATCGATTTCGAAGAGGTGAAAATGGCCGTCCCGGCTGGAATGAAACACAATTTTTGAGCCATCCGGGGAGAAAACCGGATTCATATCGTATCCTTTAAAATGCGTTAAACGAGAAATTGAGCCTGTTTGAACATTTTTCATGTAAATATCATAATTATTATGCCGGTTGCTGTAAAACACAATATTTTTCCCGTCCGGCGAGACCGAAGGAGTGCCGTAATTGAACGATTCCTCACCGACCGCTCTTAACTTTTTCCCTGAATAGTTAGCTTCATATAAATGGAAATAGGAATTCGTTTTGTGTGTCAAAAGAAGCGCTTTTTCAGACGTGACAGGCGCCGGAGCGGCGTAAATCCCATCGGAAAACAGAGGCTTTGCGGGTTTATCTTTGTTCAGCGCGAGCCGGAAAATGGTGGTTAACGAATCGTTTTCAGGATGCAGTCGGTTTGAAACGAAAAACAGCCATTTCCCGTCCGGCGCGGGAGCGGGATACCAGTCGTCGGACAATCCGCTCACCACAATCCCTTTTTCTTTGGATTTTAGATTTATCCGGTAGATGTCGCGATTTTTGCTCTCAACAGATTGGTTTTGCGTGTAATAAACCCAATCCCCGGTCGGCGACGGCACCGGATCTTCCTGATTCATCGAATCCGTCACCACGGGGACAATATTGCCGCCCAGCGGATTCATCGAAAAAATATCCCAGTTGCCGTTTCTATCCGATTGAAATAGAATCCGGCTGCCGTCCGGCGTAAAATGCGGACCGGCATCGTTAAATTCACCCTTTGTCAATTGAGAAATTTTATACAGAAGGCCCACGGTGCCGCCGATTTCCCGCACGTAAAGCCCCTCTTCGTCCCGCTCCAGAACCCGGACAAACGTGTTGCAGGCCTCTCTGTACCGTTCAAGCTGACAGAGAATTTTGCCTTTTAAAACTGAGGCGGGCAGATAATCGGGATTTTTGCTTAAACTGGAATCCGCAAACATTAAAGCTTTGGCATAATCCGCTCTATGAAACGACAATTTGGAGAGTTGAAAATACGCCAGGTTGTCGTTGGCGTTTGTTTTAATGGCTTTTAAGAGGTTTGCCTCTTTTTTTTCAGAAATACCGGTTTCACCGGAAACCATTTTCTTGTGAGTCCCGGCACAACTCATCATCAACGGCACAGAAAAAATAAATAATAAATAAAAATAGAAATTTAAGCGCAGATGTCGTTTCATTTTGAGAACCCTTACACAATTTTTTAAATTCCAGTTAAAGTATAAAATAATGGATTAAAAAGCAAGCAAAAAGTCATTAATATTATCGACACGTTTTCGTATTCTTTCAACCCCCGTTTCCTGAATATTTGGCCGTTCAAAGCGTATCAAAAATAGATCAGTTTGTGTTTAATTTGTTCAGTTTATAACAAGAACTGCCGATAAACAAAAGAGAGGGCGATTAGCAGGTGATCACTATTTCATTGTAATTAATGATGTTGCAACATTACCGCATTTGCCTTAATTTTGGTACTATTATTGCATTCTCATAAACGAAATCAGGAGAGACGGCCATGCCGGATGAAAAAAGTGAACAAGAACTTCATCAAAAAGAACAAGAGGCGCATTCCGAAGATACGGTAAAAGATCGGGAAAAAAGTCCGAAAACCAAAAAGAAAAAAATTGTTTACCGTACCTACCCGCTGGGCAAACGAATGGGGCTTCGATAGGAGGATTTATGGGAGGTATTGTGCTGTGGTTTCGACTGTTCTCTTTAAGAATAAAGTTCTATTTTATTCGCAAACGCATCAAACGTCAGTCGGAGAAATCCTGGCGCTCCATACGCACCTTCGGAGAGATCCAATAAAATTCATTTGGATAAGACCTAAAGGCAGAGCCGGAAACGCCTGCTACCGTTCCACAATTCTGTAGGGGACTTTGAATTTCTTTTTCAGATGCTCTCCGTAAGCAGCGGCTTTTGTATTCGATTGAAATTTCCCGACCCACACCAGATACAGTGTTTTTCCATCGATTTTTTTGCTTCCGATCGTTCCGCGGATTCCTTTTTGTTCAAAAAACTGCAATTGGATCATGGCATTGTCTTTGGACAAAAAAGCCCCCGTTTGCACCGTAAACACCGCCAATCCCGAGGTACTGTTTTTTTCAGGCTTCGCGGCAGCGCCTGAAATCTCCTTTAAATCCCGTGCCGCCAACTCTGCGATTTTGGTTCCGTAATATTTTTCGACAACTTTCTCCAACACCGCCCGCGCCGAATCGGTAGACGCCATCGCCATCCAGGAAAGCGCCGCCTGATAAAGGGCTTCCGGGGCAATCGAAGCGTTGGGATACTCCGCGGCCACCTGCAAAAATTCACTCTTGGCTGAAATGTAATATCCCTGAACATAATGATACTGTGCAATTCGTATTAAGACCGACGGCAGCCATCTCTTCTTTTTGTACTTTTTGCTCAGCTTTTGAAAAATCTTTAACGCCGATTTGCCGTCCGTGGTCAGGATGGCCTGAGCGTAAGGAAGCAGCGGATCATTCGGATATTTTTTCCGAATAAAGGGCAGTTGTTGCCTTAGGGCAGAAAAATCTCCGGATTTTAGATAAAAGATGATCTCCTTTTGCGCCAGGACTTGGCTCGAATGCAGAGACAAACCGATGGTGAACACCAGAAATAAGGCACAGGAGATTGTTAGTTTGCGAATGTTCATTAATGATGACCCGTATCGTTGTAATCGGTTGTCATTTATTTTCTCTGCGGTAAATCGCTTCGTGTCCCCCTCAAATTGAATGAGTTCCACTCGCCGCATTGGGGACAATGCCACAGGGGCTGTTCCGAGCGATAGCCGCAAATCCTGCAGGCGTATTGCTCCTGCGGATGAATGATTCGATCGGTGAACGCAAACACTTCCTTTTGCAGTATTTCACAATCTTTTTTATGCGCCAGCAAGCGCATTTTTAACATGTGGGCATCCGCATCGGCGGGCCGGGTTTCCAGAATCTGGTCACAGAGGTTAATCCCCTCCGTGTACTGTCCTTTATTTTCGTAAATGTGAATCAGCGCGTAATAAATATTTAAATTCTCGGGATCTTTATGCAGCAGATCGGAAAGGATCGATTCAAACTCGCTGAATTTTCCCATGTTAAACAGAACTTCCCGAAGGCGCCCGAAGGCAAGATGTGAAAATTCCGGGACAGTTTCGATAAAATTTTTCCAGACTTTAACCGCATCATCCGCACGATTTTCCCGAATGTACGAATCACCCCAATAAAGGTAGGCCGGCACACACTTGGAGTCAATTTTAAGGGCATCCCGCAAATTGATTCGTCCCTGTTTTTCGTGTCCCTCGGAAAATAGCCGGCGGGCTTCTTCCACCCAATATAAAGCCAATTGCCGGTTTGCATCCCCGGTAAATTTTTTGACCCGGACCATCTGCTTCAGGGTCCGGGAGGCCTTATCCCACTCCCCCATTTCTTCGAACAGTTTTAATTTGTAAGTGAGCGCCCATTCGTCTTTTGGAACCTGGGTCAAAATTTCATCAAGCGTACTCAGCGCGCGATCAAATTGACGCGCCGTTTTGTAATCTTGTGCCAGACTTCTTAAAATCTGCAGGCGAATTCCGGGCATCAGATTGCGCCGAACCAAAAGCTCACGATGGATTTTAATCGCCCGGTCCGGCTTTCCCTGTTTGCGAATAATATCACCCAGCTTCAGGTAGGCATCCACATTTTCACTGTTCTGCTGCGCGCTTTCTCTGAAAAACATGGCGGCACGCTCGATATCGCCATCGACCAGCGCATTTAAACCCTGCACGTAAAGATCAATAATCGGCTGCTTTTTGGAAGCTTTTGACCGCGCGTGAAAAAGCAGGAAGACCAGAACAAAAATGACAATAATCGCGGTTAAAATAAGGGCATACCAGATTTCAACAGACATGGATTAGGACTCCTTTGCGGCATCGGCATTTTTCGGTGCCGGTTTTGGCAGTGCGGATGTTTCTTCATCGATCGACAGGTTGCGCAGCTTCAGAATTTCTTCTTTTAATTCATCGCGTTCCCGCTTTGTTTTTCGATTTTCCATTTTAAGCTGATAAACTTTGACCAGCGCAAACAGGATCGATGTGACCATGCCAAGGGCAAATGAAATGTAGATCACGAAATAGAGCGGCATTTCCGACGACACCCAATTCCCCACATTAACCTGCACAACCTGATGCTGGTTTTGAAGCGCAAACCCCAGAATCACTAAAATTAAAAGAATTCCCACAATCCACTTAATTAACCACATAGAAAATCTCCTTAATTTATTGAAATTTGAAATCAACCAATTCTCCAAAGAGTGTAATCCCTTTGGAATCCGTAATTTTCACGGTCACAAATTTCCCGGGTTGGAGCTTTGTATCGGGTAAAACGACAATTTTATTATTCTCGAGGCGCCCCATCGCATCCTTCAAAGACTTTTTGCTCGGACCTTCCACAAGAATTTGGGCCGTCCGGCCGATATGCATTTGGTTGCGTTTTTGCGTAATCGTTTTCTGAACGGCATTGAGTTCCTGTAAGCGGGCAATCTTTTCTCCCTCTGTCAGCGTCTCCTTCAGCCCTGCCGCAGACGTATGCGGCCTGGGTGAATATTTAAAAATGAATGCACCGTCAAATTCCACTTCCCGCAGCAGCGATTTTGTCTGTTCAAAATCCGATTGCGTTTCACCGGGGAATCCCACAATAATGTCGGTGGTTAAACCCACATTCGGCAAATGCTTTCGAATGAGATCTACCCGTTCCAGATACGCTTCCCGGGTGTAGGCACGATTCATTACCCTTAAAATTCGGGTGGAACCGGACTGCACCGGCAGGTGAATGTGGCTGCAGATTTTTTCATGGTCCGCCACGGTGCGCACCAGCTTTTCCGAGAGATCTTTCGGATGTGAAGTGGCAAATCGTACCCGCCCGATGCCGTTTTGTTCTGCCACCTTTTCCAGCAAATCGGGAAAATCGTGGGTGCCGTCGTCATAAGAATTCACATTTTGGCCCAAAAGGGTCACTTCCACAACTCCCTCGTCTGCCAGTTTGCGAACCTCTTCAACCACGTGCGCCGCAGGACGGCTGCGTTCACGGCCGCGCACATGCGGCACAATGCAATACGCACAGAAGTTATCGCAGCCCCGCATCACGGCAATCCAGGCGCTCAGACCTTTCACCCTTGCCGGATAGACATCATCGTACGTTTCGCCCGAATCACTTTCATCCAGAAAGGCCCGCACGGAAAAATCGTCCCCGGAGGCCTCCCGATGATTGTTCAATATTTTGGGCAATTGCCGGTAAGAATCGGGTGCCACCGCAAAATCCACCGCCGAATGATCTTCCAAAATTTTTTCGCCCCTGTTCTGCACGATACACCCCAAAACTCCGATCCGAACACCGGGAGTTTTGTGTTTAAAAACACCCAGATTGTCGGCACGGCCGAGGGCCCGTGTCTCCGCATGTTCACGCACAGAACAGGTATTGACCAATAAAATATCGGCTTCTTCGGGGCGGAATACCTGCGTGTACCCCTCCTTTCCAAGAATGCCGGCGACAATTTCAGAATCATATTTGTTCATCTGGCACCCGTACGTTTCGATATAGAATTTTTTACGATCCGCAGTCATCGTTTGTTTCTATTTTTATAAATAGTTAGCTTTGTTTACTTTTTTATCGGAATGTCATAATATTTCGGCCCAAGATTGTGTTCGTCGGGAATACCCAGAGCCATGGCCTTTTTAAAATGAACGAGTCCCTTTTGTAAATCGATCATGACATACATAAATGCGAGCGCGTACTGCACTTCTCCGTAATTCGGATCAATCCGGAGTGCCTTGTTGTAATAGTCTATCGACTTATTCACATTAAAACCCAGATTGAATTCCGTGTACCCCAGCAGCCGGTAAGCCGGAGCAAAATTCGGCATTTTTTTAACAAAATTCAGGAGATCGTCTCGTGCAGCCGCATAATCTCTTATATTTCGATTTTCCGTAAAACAAAGCCGGAAATCTTTTGCAAACTCCGATTTTAATTTTTTGTTTTTAATTTTGCCCAGATATTTATTTAATTCTTCAACGCTGTTGATGCCTTTCAATTTTAACGGCAGTGGATTATCATCAGTGGCGACTTGTGGAATACCCATCGTCGCCTTTGGATTTCTCATATTCCCATGCGGATTAGCGGCAGGCGTCTGCACTTTTGGCGCTTCTTTCTTTTTGCTGCATCCCGCCGTGACCATGACAATTCCAATAATCAAAACGGCGCTCATCTTTGCAAGATTTAAAACCGGCCTGTTTTTAAACATATTTAAAACTCCTTTCTACGTTAAAATGGATTAAGAATAATCCACATATTCGGCAAAGCCTTTTTGAACCAATCGATCATTCACATTGACCCATTGATCATTTTCTTTAATCCAGATTTCTGCTACAAAGCGCCCCCATTTTCCACGCCTGTCTTTCTGGGTCTGAACGAGAACAGCCTTATCGAGGATTAATTCTCTCAAAAAATCCCGCGATTGAACGCCCTTTTCACGACTGCTGCCCCGTAATTCGGGCGCATTAATTCTTGCCAATCGAATTTTCTCGTTCTTTCGCCAGGTGTACAACCCAAGGTCAATATCCACGTGAATGGTATCGCCGTCGTAAACGCTCACCACGCGGCCCCGGTAGTGATAAAGTTTTCCAATCATGCTTCAATCCTCATTAGTATTTAAAATAGCGTATTTCTTAAAAAAGTTCAAGTAAAAAACCGATAGGCCCGTTTATCTTTTAACGCCCCCGTCGCCGGCGGGAACGCAGCGAAAAATCCGGTGTTCTGCGAGGCGCATCACAGGGGCTGCCTAATCGCGCCGGATGTAAAGCGTCTTCCGGCTCAACGACAGAGACCCGAATACGCCGTAACCCCCTTCCACATTAAAATTTTGCTGCGTCAGACAGTTGGAGAAAAACAAATTCCGGAGCGATAAATAACGGGTATAATTTTGATCGATTGCCTGAATTTCAATCGTCATAAAACCCTCCCGGGGGAGCCACTCCAATTGAGAGCCATCGATCACATATCGATGGTTCTCCGGGCCGACTTCATCCTCAAATTCGCTGAAAGGATTGTCCTCCCGGCTTTTGCCCGGATACAGCAGCACACGATAACCGCCCGCATTCCCGACAGGTGCCCACTCGATCGTGAGCCGGTTTTTTACCGAAATAACAGAATCAGCCGGGGTTCTGATGACGGGCACGCCGGGAACCTGTGTACGGGCGCGAAGTGCGTGAAATCCCGGCACGATTACCCGCAAGGTGTAAACCTGCCCGGCTTTAATCCGGAACGTCTCCTGATCAAATGAATACACACGGACAGAATCGATCGCTTCTCCGAAAGAATCCCGGTCGTAAACCGCTTGTCCGGCGTATCCGGCCGGATGAAGCTGAAGCGAATCGATAAAAACAGAGACGGAATCAAAATTCCGGAATACTAATTTTTCACCTATCTGAAAGGTTCGCTGCACCATGAAAAAATTGGGATTCAAGTGATAAAAATTCTTTGTTTCGCCCTTGAATTTATATTGCCCGGGCGCCAGAATTCCAAATACAACCAATTCGGGTTTGTAGTGTGTCGAGGGCAGTTGTGGATTTTTACTGCACTGAATGCTGCCGATAAAATACACTAAAAAAACAAAATATGAAAAATTTAAAACAGGACGACGTCTTTTCATTACGCATTCCCATGCTGATAAAATTCGCAGCCGTAAATATTTTAAACATAATTGGCTCAACAAGTAATCCGGGTTCCGGCTAAAACTTAAAATGGACCCCCACCGTCGGGAAAACAGGCAGGCCGTTGACGGATTTCCTGCTGTACGGCACGCCCCTGTTTGTAAAAGACGGGTAATAGAAAAAAACATTTTTTCGATTAAACGTATTCACAACCTGCAGATAAGGCTGAATCTGAAAGCCCTTTTTACGGGGTGATTCCCATCTCAGCGAGACATCCAGGCGCTGGTACGCGGGATACCGGGCATTGTTTTTGTGATCCACCAGACAGCGGTAAGTCGTGCCGCCCGTTTCATGAAAAATAGGGACCACACCAATGGGTTCGGTAAACGGATTCCCCGTGCTGAGGACGTAATTCAGACCAAACCGGATGTTTTGCATCAATGGAACGGCTGCGGAAACCGTCAGGCTGTGCCGCCTGTCAAAGCTCGCCGGGTGCCATGAGCTCTGGGTCGGAATCTTCGGAAATTTTCGATCCGTAAAGGAAAAGCTGTAGCCGATCCAGCCGAACCAGCGGCCATAATCCTTTTTCACCAAAAGTTCAATCCCGTAGCTTCTGCCTTCACCGGGCCGGAAAATACGTCCGGCACCCCGGTCTCCCCGTACTTTGTCGGGATAAAAAGACAGGAGATTTTTCATCCGTTTGTAATAGCCTTCAACCGATATCTTGGCTTTCGGCCAAATTTTCGTTTCAACTCCCAGAAGAATTTGGTCCGATTGAATGGGCAATTGGTTTTTATCCAGCGGAAGCCAGATGTCGAACACACGAAAATGAATCAATTCTTCAAGGTCGAATGTTGTGAGAAACTGCGTGTAATGTCCCGCGGCAAATTTAAACCGGTAAAGATCATTCAGACGATAGCGCAAATTAAGCCGCGGATCGACGACAAATCGATTCCCGCGGTTGTAGGCGTTCAGCCGCACGCCCGGCTGAAGGGTCCATTTCCCGGCGTGATATTCATCCTGCAGATAGAGCGCCGCATACCGGGGCAAAATTCGAATATCCACAAACCGGGTAAAGGCATCCTGCACGATCGTTCGAAACGTTAATCCTGTGGCTTCCAATCCCGCTTCGATCTGGTGTTTCTTTCCATAAAAATAGGTCAGATTCGACTTGAAGGTGACATCCGTAATGCTGTTTTCGGCACTGACTTTTTCATTATCCGCATTGGCAAATTGGCTGATCACAAACCGGCTGGCGGAAGCGACCGATTCCACCAATAGATTGGGACGGAGAATGCCGCGCCAGCGTATGCCGAATGTTCGATTTCCCCAATGAAAATCGAATTCGTCCCCGGAGCCCTCCTCAACGGAAGGCTTCAGCGCGTCATTTCCAAAAAATCCCATAAAAGTGAGTGTATGATTTTGAGAGACATCCACATTTACTTTTCCCTGAAAGTCGTAGAAATAGTAGGGAAAATCCACCTTAAACAGCTTCATGATTTGATCAAAATAAGTACGGCGGCCGGCGAGCGAGAATGATCCGTGAGGCAGAGGCCCTTCGATCAGAATTTTTGAGCTGAGCAGACTGATGTCGCCCTCGGCATCAAAGAACTTCCGGTTGCCGTCTTTTGTAATCACCCTTAATATCGATGAATTTCGGTTTCCGTAACGCACCGGAAATCCTCCCACCTGAAAATTCACTTCTTTAACGGCGTCGGTATTAAATGTGCTGAAAAGGCCGAACAGGTGGTAAGGATTGTAAATGGTGATGCCGTCCAACAACGTGAGGTTTTCGGACGGATTGCTGCCGCGCACATAAAGCGCCGCATTGTAGTCGCCTGAAGATTTCACCGAAGGGAGCATTTGCAGGCTCCGGAAAATATCCGATTCAATGAACGCCGGCATTTTTTGCAGCTCTCGCGGGGAAATCGTGATCACACCCGGTTCTACGGTTCGGTCAAACCCTTCTTCCTTTTCCGCAGTGATCCGGATCTGCCCGAATTTTAAAACCGTTTCCCGCAAAGCGATGTGCAGAATTCTGCGTTGGCCGGCCAAAAAGCGAAGCTTTTTCTTCAGAGTCCGATAGCCCATATATTGGAAAACGACTCTGTAATTTCCGGGGGGAATGGCCGGAATCACATAAAACCCGTTTACATCGGTTGCCGCACCCAGGGTGGTGTTCTCTAAAAAAATATTGACGCCGATTAACGGCTCGCCGTTGGACGAATCCTTAACCGTACCGGTTAGAGTGGCGAATTTTTGCGCATAAGAAACAGAGGATACCCCAATCAATAAAGCGAAGAGATTGATTAAAAATAATATTTTTTTCAAACCCATCCCGCAAATTTTCGAACTTTGTTCAAACGTTGGCAAAGGGTACGATAGGCTGCATTACCAAATGCTGAATTCAAAAACGCTAATGTCAAATAAAATCCAAATGACTCAATCTTAAATAAAATTACGAATTACGAATGATACCCGCTTCACAAGACTTGTTTTAACAGAAAAATATTCTTTTTTTAGATTCATCCTGAAAATGCGTACATTTTCTCATAAAAATATTATGGTTCATCCTAATTTCGCTGTCATCAAATGCTAAATTCAAAAACGCCAATGTCAAATAAAATCCAAATGACTCAATCACAAAACTGACTGTTTCTTCTTTGGACGAAGAACAGAGGAAAAAATAAGCGCCAATTCCTGAGCTTCCTTCCACACTTTTCTGCCCGCTGTCCTTTCCCCTAAATCCTATCTCCGGTTTGCATTTGGATTTTGGGCTTCATTTGACATTTAGATTTTTGGATTTGACCTTAACTGTTATAAGAGTTAATACACTATTTTTTACTGTCACCTTGCCAAAACCAGAAGAAGAACCTTTTTAAAAGACTTTTTACTTCCCCGGTCTCTCTTCTTCCTCTTCCCAGCGGATGAACTTGCCCCGCGCCAACTGCTGAAGAAAAGCGCCAAGGCGGTCGAACACCGGTTCAACCGCCTCATCAAACCGTTCGAGTAAAATGATCCCAATCGAATAAACGGTGTGTCTCCCATCGATAAAGCGCCAGACAAAACTGCCGTAATCATCCAGATTGACATAATAATGGGGATTCCTCATGCTCGACAGAATCTGTCGTCCCAGCCAATGATTTCCAAAACGGGGGACTAAAATTCGGACCTTTCCTTCATCTGCCTCTTCCCATTTTCTGAGCTGAACCGGTACCATGTCCAGTAGATTTTTGGCTTCGCCGGGCTCTTCTTTTTTCTTCCTAAGCTTCACGTGTCGCTCTCCGCAGTGGAATGACAATCATGACAAAATAAAGAATCGGAAACACGAGCAAACCGATCCAGGGGGATTTGCTGATCAGGGGAAGCCGGACATGAGCCAAGTACAAGCCCGCCAATATCACCCCCGTCAATGCTTCTCCGGCCACAAGTCCCGAGGCGACCAGAATACCCGTATTTTCGGCCGTTTCCCGTTTACTTTCCGAAAAGTTTTTCCTTTTTACAAGCGTCTGAAGCGCCCACTTGAAGATTCCGCCAATCCAGATTGCGGCTGTCGTCTGGAAAGGCAGGTACATTCCCACGGCAATGAGCATGGGCGACGGAGACTTGATTAAAATCAAGCCAACGGAAAACATCATGCCCACAATGACCAGCGGCCAGGCCATGTGGCCTCCGACGATTCCCTTGGCGATTAACGCCATGAGTCCCGCCTGCGGCGCCGGCAGCAACTCTCCGCCGATTCCACCCGGTGTGGCTTCATTCAAAATAGTGATCGGCCAGACCATTACCAGAGACGCGATAATGACACCGATAATTTCGCCGGCCTCCATTTTCCAGGGCGTGCCGCCCAGGATCTGCCCCACCTTCAGATCCTGCATCATATCCCCCGCAATTCCGGCCATGACGCACACCACAGCCGTCACCCCCAAAACGGCTTCGATACCGTGAATCCCTTTGGTGCCCATCGCAACCATCAGCACGGCGGCAATAATAAGGGTTGAAAGCGCCAGCCCCGAAATGGGATTACTGGAGCTTCCGATCACGCCGACCAGATAACCGGCAACCGCCGCAAAAAGAAACCCTAACAACAACATCACCAGGGTCACCACAATGGCGCTCACAATATTTCCGGAAAAATGATTGTAAATGAGAAACATCGGAAAGGCTAAAACAATCACAGCGATTAAAATCTGGTTAAAGGGCAAATCCTTTTCCCACCGGTTTCGGCCGGTCTCTTCCCCCTGTTTGGCCTTTCGGGCATCCGCGATGCCCTTGCCGATTCCGGTTACCAGGGATTTACGAAGATTCCACAGCGTGTAAAAGGCACCGACCAGCATGGCCCCCACAGCAATGGGTCGAATTTGGTAATACCAAACGGCGTTGCCGATGGCATACCAATTTGCATGAGGCGAAGAACCCACGATTCCCGCCAGATTTGTGTTAAAAAAGGTGGCCATCGGAATCAAGAGCAGCCAGCCGAACACCCCTCCTGAAAATGTAATATTTGCCAGCCGCGGGCCGATAATATATCCGACGCCAACCAGAGCGGAAGACGCCGCAGGAGACTTCCAGAAAATCCCGCCGCCGTAACTAATCGAGCTTCCAAGCTTTTTCCCGTGTTCGTTAAAAAGCTGCATGGCAGACTGCTTAAAACGAATAAAACCACTGAAATTTTCCACAAAAACCTGAATGCCCCTGCTGTTTTTGAATAATTCCAAAAAAGAGGCCAACCCCATCGCGCCAAACACATACGAAGCGCCCGAGTGTCCCTTTTGCCCGGCTTTCACAATTTCCCCGCAGGCCACACTTTCAGGAAAGGGCAGATCCGCTTCTTCGATAAGCGCCCGCCTCAACAACACGACAAAAAGCACACCGAGCGTACCGCCCACAAACATGATTATCGTGCTCTCCCAATAATGAAGATGCTGCCAGACCCCGGACAATAGAAATGCAGGGATGGTAAAGATCGCTCCCGCCACAAGCGCTTCACCCACAGATGCCGTAGTTCGGGCAATGTTTTCTTCCAAAATACTGCCTTTGAAGGGGCGTAATACCGCAATTGCAATCACTGCCGCCGGAAAGGTCGCCGCGACGGTCATACCGGCTTTCATTCCTACATAAGCATTTGCAGCACCCAGCACCACGGCAAGCACCACACCAAGAATTATTGCCTTGGGAGTAAACTCTCTCAAGTCGGTTACAATCGGCACATAAGGCTTAAATTCTTTGTTCGCCATGCGTTGTCTCCTCTTTTTGGTTTAGCGTTTAAACAGCAACAAAACGGCCTTAATGATTTTAGCGGACAACCGGTTCTCCGAAAACCTTCTCTTCCGATACCGCGATAATGCGCACGGGGATGATTTCATTCGTGGGTGCGGACGGCGTGATGTGCACGCGAATATAATTCTCCGCAACGCCCTGCGGCTCTCTGTTGTCTCTTCGATTCTCGACGAGCACATGAAGGTTTTTCCCCAGAAATTTTCGTTCAAATGCCACTCGCTTTTTCTTTCCAAGATGAATAAGCAGGTCGGCCCGTTGTTTTTTTTGTTCTTTTGGAATTTGATCCGGGAGCATTTCGGCAGGCGTTCCGCTCCTTCGCGAGTATGAAAATACGTGAAAAAATGGGACAGGGGCCTCTTCCAACAGGCGATACGTCTTTTCAAACATCTCATCCGTTTCGCCCGGGAATCCGGCAATCACATCCACGCCGATACCGGCATGCGGAATCCGATCGTGAATTTTCGCCACCGCCGTGTTAAATCTCTCGACGGTGTAAGCTCTTTTCATCGCCCGCAAAACAGCCTCATGGCCGCTCTGCAGCGCGATGTGAAAATGGGGTGCGATTCGGCGGGTTGAAGCGACCAGATCAATTAAGTCATCTGTCACTTCGTGCGGATCGAGTGAACTTAACCGGATGCGTTCCAAAGATTCAATCTTCAGCAAGCGCCGGAGCAGTTTCACCAGATTTTCTGCTTTATCGAGATCTTTACCGTACATCCCGATGTGAACGCCCGTCAGCACCAATTCTTTGAATCCCTGCCCGACAAGCGCCTGCGCACGCCGAACAATATTTTGCGGAGGGTCGCTCCGCGACGGTCCCCTGGAATACGGAATGGAGCAGTACGTGCAGCGGTAATCGCATCCATCCTGGATTTTCAGAAACGCACGCGTGTGGCTGTCCCAATAGCCGTCTCCGGTCAGGCGGAAATCCTCACGCCTCAGAAACGGAGATATTTGTGAAGTGCTGACCTGATTCTTGAATTCAGTCTGCAGAAATTTAAGCGAATCATATTTATTCTGTGTGCCGAGGATTAAATCGACCCCCGGTATTTCACGGACGGTTTTGGGTTTTAATTGTGAATAGCAGCCGGCCACAATAATATAACCGGCGGGTGAAATACGTTTTGCCTTTCGAATAATTTGACGGCATTTTTGCTCGGATCGTTCGGTCACACTGCAAGTATTAATAAATACGACGTCTACCGGTTCGCCAAACGGAACAGCCGCATACCCGTGCGTTACAAAATCCGATGCAATCGCCGCGGTCTCCGCCTGATTTAATTTGCAGCCCAGCGTGTAAAATGAAACCGTTTTTTGTGGATTCTTTTTCAACACCAAATTCAATTTCCCTGAAACCATTCGCTCCCCGGGAGATTTTTAAATGAAAAAGAGCCGGAGAAATCCCCAACTCTTTTTCTATTTACGATTTCAATTATTGTTCTTCTGGTTTTTTTTCTTCTTCCGGAGCCTCGGATATTTCAGGTGTTTCCGCCTCCGTCTCCGCCTTGACTTCAGCCTGAACTTCCGCTTCGGCTTCACCCGGAACGTCCGCTTTGACTTCTGCCTGAACTTCCGCCTTAACTTCGGTTTCGGCGGCCTCCGTTTCATCCGCAGGCGGTGAATTTTGTAAAACAGCCTCCTGTTCCGCCTCTGTCTTTTCCGTCCCTTCGGCTTCTAATTCAACCGGGGTTTCAGCCTTCGCACCCTCCGGTGTTTCAGCTTCTGCTTCAGACGGCGGTTCCGCCTTCACATCTTCCGGCTTCTCGGCTTTTTTATCCTGCTTTTCGGCCGGTTTTTCCGAAACTCTCTTTCGGGCCGATTTCGGTGAAATTCTGCGAACCCTGAGCTTTTTTTCTCGTTTGACCTGTTCAGCGGTGGCTGTTCCGCCCTGTTCGGGCGTAAGTTCTTCTGCACTTCGTTCCGATAAAACGATCCGCTTGTTCGTTTTATCGAACTCGATCACCGTAAGTTCGACATCATCTCCGGCTTTGTAAACATCGCTGATGTGTTTGATTTCGGGTTTGTCCATCTCCACCAGATGTGAAATGGGGACAAAACCCTCCACATCTTCCGGAATCTCGACAATCAGGCCTTTGTCGATAGGCCGCACAATCCTGCCCAGAACTTTGGTGCCGGGCTTGTATTGTT
>BDTM01000059.1 GCA_002898015.1 bacterium BMS3Bbin03
CCCCAATTCGTAATTCCTAATTCCTAATTCTCAACTCCTAATTCGTAATTCGTAATTCGTAATTTTTATTAAACCACCTCATCCTCACTCAAACCGGCGCCGCCCTTTTTCATGTTGTAGGCTTCCCGTTCCGCTTCATCGATGAGTTGATCCAGTTCTTCTTTGTCCATCTCTTCTCCCAACTCACTGCCCATTTTTTTCATAAATTTGGCCACAGACTTCGGATCATTTTCATCCAGCCCGCCCCAGGCACTGGGATCGGACAACTTTTCAAACCGGTCTTCTTCCGATTGAACCGTCGCAAACCGGGACACGGCCCGCACCATGTTTGTGCCGCCGCACCAACGGCATTTCAGCTCTCGCTTTTCATCACGTTTCAAGAACAAAAAATTGGTCCGCTTACCGCAATCCAGACAGCGATATTCATAAATCGGCATTGCTCCTCACCTCTTTTTTAAACAGGATACAAAGGATTATTTTAAATCTTCACTCTGCATTAATTTCTAATAACACTGCATTTTTATCAATGGCTTCCCCCTGTTTTACGGCAATCGATCCGATCACGCCATTGACGGGGGACTTGATTTCATTTTCCATTTTCATGGCTTCAATCAAAACCAGTCCCTGTCCCTTTTTCACACGGGCGCCTTTTTCCGCTTTTACACGAACCACAAGCCCGGGCATGGGCGCTTTTAGCAAAACGACACCTTCAGCGGATTCCGCGCCGCGTGTCAACTGTTTCAATAATCGGGAACGTTCATTTTCCACCTTTACACGATAAAATTGCCCATTAACAGCCACGGTATAATGACCATTCTGCGATTCTGCCCAGACATCGTACGGTTTCCCATCCACCAGGAGAGAATACACCGGTTTCTTCCCCACCTGTTTAAAATCAACCGTCATGGGTTTTTCGTTCAGAAGAAATTTTTTCTCCCCATTTTCCTCTTTCAAATCAAACGTATATTCTTTTTCTTCACTGGTGACAAAATATTTCATTCTTACCTCATATTTTCCACACGTCCCGCCGTTTTCCAGGGGCTTTCCCATTTATGATGATGATTCGCAGAGGCACGGATTTCGGATGCGGCTTTTTGCCGATCGATTAACAACGCCGCAATAGCCGCAATCTGCGAGAGGTTTTTCACATCCGCGCTTCCGTTCCGAAATTCTTTCTCCACAAAACCGGTATCAAAATGACCCGTCTGAAAATTCTTATTCTTCATAACCGCCAGACCAAACGGAATCGTGGTTCGAATACCAAAGAGCCGGTATTCCTCGAGCGCACGTGCCATCCGTGCAACGGCTTCGTTTCGGTCTTTTCCCCAGACAATTAATTTTGAAAGAATCGAATCATAATAAAGTGAAACTTCGGAGTCTTCAAAGATACCGCTGTCTTCACGAATTCCCGGGCCGCCAGGCGGCCGGAGATATTGAATTTTTCCTGCGGACGGCATGAAATTGTTCGCGGGATCTTCGGCGTAAATGCGCACTTCGATCGCATGACCCGTTTGCCTGATTTCTTCCTGTGAATAGCCCAACGGAATTCCGGAAGCGATCTTCAACTGCTCTTTAACCAGATCGATCCCGGTGGTCTCCTCGGTTACCGGGTGTTCCACCTGAAGCCGCGTATTCATCTCCAGAAAATAGTAGTTCAAATTTTTATCCACCAGGAACTCAATTGTGCCCGCATTCCGGTAGCCGCACGCCTGAGCCGCCCGAACAGCCGCCTCTCCCATTGCCTGACGCATTTCAGGAGTCAACAAAACCGACGGGCTCTCTTCGACAATCTTTTGATGCCGCCTCTGAATGGAACATTCCCGTTCACCCAGATGAATCACATGTCCGAATTTATCCGCAAGAATTTGAAACTCGATGTGACGCGGATTTTCCAGATATTTTTCGATGTACACACGATCGTCGCCAAAAGCCGACTTTGCTTCGGAACGCGCGGTCTGCAGCGCCGGCTGAAACTCTTCCCTTTTTGAAACAACCCGCATCCCCTTGCCGCCGCCGCCCGCGGCCGCTTTCAGGAGCACCGGAAACCCGATTTCCTCCGCCGTTTTCAGCGCCTCCGCCTCATCAGAAATGGGCTCCAGTGTGCCGGGCACGGTCGGAACACCGGCTTCTTTCATCCGCTGCCGGGCCACCGTTTTGTCGCCCATAAGTCGAATGGCTTCCGCCGGCGGTCCGATCCAGATTAAACCGGCTTTTTCCACACGCGCCGCAAAATCGCCATTTTCTGCCAGGAACCCATAGCCCGGATGAACGGCATCCGCTCCCGCTTTGAGTGCCGTGGCAATGATTCGATCCTGCACGAGGTAGCTTTCTGAAGAGGGCGCTTTCCCGATGGGGTAGGCTTCGTCGGCCAATCGCGTGTGCAGGCTGAGTCGATCCACTTCGGAGTAAACCGCCACTGTCCGAATGCCCATTTCGCGGCATCCGCGAATGATCCGAACTGCAATTTCACCTCGATTGGCAATCAATACGTTGTGAATCAATTGACCTCCTTCAATTTTTTTGGCAAAGACCGATTCATGGGGCGGTGCAAAAACCATTATTAAATTTGATTGCCGTCTCCCCGGTTAAAATCCTGCAAAGCCTGGCCGACGGATTTGTAAACATTCAGGAGGCGGCCCAATTGCGCAATGTCGATTAACCTTTGTACCCTGGGCTGCGGGTTGACGATCTTAATTTCACCGTTGTAATTCTTGACATTTCTCAGCCCGAAAAGGATGGCTCCCAGGCCTGTGCTGTCGATGTCCGTCACGCCCCCAAGATCAAGAATGACGTGCGGAGATTCTTCCAGAAAAACACGCAGGAATTCCTTTTTCAAATCAGCAGCATTTGAAGCGTCGATCTTGGACTCTTCCGGGCGGCAGACCACAATACTTTCGAATTGTTCTGTGATTAGCTTCATTCGAACACCTGTCCTTTAAAATTTCGGGTCCATTTTCAAACTTTTTTAATTACGATAATCACAAATTTATGATCGCCAAAATATTTCCTGGCGATGCTTTTGACATTTTCTTTTGTCACTCTCTTCATCCGGTCGAAAAGGGTTGTCCAGACTTTATAATTGCCAAATGCAAATTCACTCAGTCCAAGAAAATAGGCTTGATTCTCCCGGGGGAGCTGCCGCATAAGATAGCGCCCGATCACCCGATTGATCGACCGCTGAACCTCCCGGTCCGTTAGTTCCGTTTCCGAGAATTGCTGAATTTCACCCATCATGCCTTTCTCTGCCGCCTTTACATTCTGCGGCCGGGTGCTCATAGACGCCGTAAAATAGGGCAATTTATTCATCACAACAGACGATCCGATCGAATACGCCCAACCTTTTTGTTCCCGCAGATAAAACGCCATTCGGGAGGATAAAATTGAATTCATGACCATGAGCGCCGGGTAGTCGGCCGGATCAAACTGATTCAGAGGTTTTCCAATGAAGATATACGACTGTCCCCGGCCGCGGTTTATCTCAAGTCGTGTGGTTTGGGTCAATTGTTTCAGCCTGGGTGAGAATTTCTCCGGCTCCGCCCCCGTGTTCCATTTCCCGAAATATTTTTCGATTAAATTCATCATGTCACCGGCGGGGCGGTTTGTGACGACCGTGAGAATCAAATTCTCCGGGGCAAAATAGTGTTTATAATAACGTGTTAAGTCGCCCGGTGTAATGGATTTAATTTCGGCCGGACGGCCCAGAATGGGTCTCGACAAAAGTGAATCCGAAAATATTTGTTTTGAAAAAATGCCGCCGGTCAGTGCACGTGCAGACCGGCTCTGGCGGCTCGCCTGATTGGCCAGCTCTGCCTTCACATTTTCCAGATCTTCTTTGTTGAATTTCGGGTCTTCCACCAATTCCGCCAGAATCCTGAGCGAAGGGATTTCATAATCTTCGATGCTTTCCATTCGAATATACGAATAGAACCGGGTGAGATAGTAATTGTCATACGGAATGTAAGGATTGTCATGCACTTTCAAATGCGTCCCCATGGCTTCGAGGGTATCGCTCAAAGCCTTTTCCGAAAAATGCCGGGTGCCTTTGGGGAGCATGTAATGAAGAACCTCCGTGATTCCGTTTTTCCCCTGCGGTTCCATTAAAAGCCGGTTTTTGGCCAGAATATGAAAGCCGGTTACCCTGGAACCCGAACTTTGCTTCACAATGACCATCAGTCCATTTTGAAGTCTCTTTTTTTCGTAGCGGGGCAACGATTTATTTTCCTTTACGGCCTGCTCCTTTGGCTCAGGCTTCATCACCGTCAGCACCGGCCTGATATTCGTCAAATACTTCTCAGCCACGCGCCGGACCTCTTCGGGCGTTACCTTTTGAATGTGTGTGCCGTAAGATTTCAGGAAATCGTAGCCGCCCAGGTAAAGGTAAGTGGCTTTCATCATTCCGAAATAATGGGGACGTTCGAATAAATAAATATTTTCGGCTCGAATCGAATTGATGAGGTGCCGCAGTTTTAAGGGGGAGACCGGCTGTTCGGCCAGTTGCCGGAATACATCCCGGATGCCTTCCATGATCTTCCGGGAGGAAACGCCGGGAGCCAGTGCCGCATCAATTTTCAACAACGACAGATCCGGGTGAACAATATAATCGGAGTTTATCCGGAAAACGGCCGGCGGATTCGATTGCTGAAATTTCAGAGACAGGTCTTCATTCAATATTGAATTCAGAATTTCAAACGCGTAATAATCCGGATCTGAATATTTGGGCGCCGGAATGCCCATCGAAAAAAGCGGGCGACTGGTCTTTCCGTGTGTCACAAAAACCCCTTCACTCCGAACCGGCTGCCGTTTGATGGTCACCGGCACGGGCACATCTCCGGGGGGGTAAGGCCCAAAATACTTTGCCACCACTTTTTTCATGTCCGGCGTGTAAAAATCACCAATAATCACCACCACCATGTTGTTTGGAACGTACTGTGATTTGTAATACGTGTACACCTGATCACGCGTTGTGTTTGCCAGAGACGCGTAGGAACCCAGCACGGGATAAGTGTACATGGTGCCCTTAAAATAAAGGTAATTGAACAACTCTTCAGCCGCGTAAGACGGGTGCACCCGATCTTTTGCGATTTCTTCCAGCACAATTTTTCGCTCTTTTTTGAATTTTTCAGGCAAAATCGTGGAGTTAAACAGCATGTCCGCCTGAATGTCCAGAGCCGTTTCGAAATGGTCTTTCGGTGACAAAACCATGAAATCCGTGTAATCCCAGTCGGTGTGGGCATTATTGTACGCCCCGATAAAATCCATTTCGTCGTAAAGCTGCTTCTGGGTGCGCGTTTTAGTGCCGTTGAAAAGCAAGTGTTCAAGATAATGAGAGGCACCGTTAATGTCGGGCGTTTCGTTCCGCACGCCGGTTTTGATAATGACAACCGAAGCGATGACGGGGTTGGAATGATTTTCCACATAAATGACTTCCATGCCGTTCTCCAGCACCGAGAACTCGACGGGATTAATTGATCCTGTTTGAGCAAAGAGGAAAATCGGAAAAAAGACGATACCGGCACACAAAATTCCATTCACCAGATACACGAATCGATGGCTTTTCTTCTTCATAATCATTTTCCCTCTGTTTTAAACTACAAATGCAACAACCTCAACAGGAGTCTCAGAAGCGGGTAGGCAAAAATGATAGCCAGTAAAATGGCCGCCCATTTCAAAGATGATTTTTGCTCCGGAAATTCATAGCCGCAGTAAGGACACACATCCGCAGCCTTATCGACGGGCAGGGCACATCCGGGGCACTCTTTTTCATTTTTTCCGATTTCCATTTTCCCCTCGGTTATTTATTTCCGAATGATCCGTTTTTTTGAACACGGCTTTCTGCAACGCCGCTTCTGCATCATTGAATCGAGATAAATAATACCGCAATTTATTTTCAAAAGTAGACGTTAAATTCGTCAGTTTGTAACCCATCTTCATCTGCTGATACCAATCGTCCAGGTCTTCCCGGTACAACGGCCCGTACTTTTGCCGAAAGACAACATCCCGTTTCTGAAATCGCGGCGGAATGCCCGTGGAAGCCGTCTTCCGGTAACCCAATGCAATCGTGGCAATCGGGATCACGCCCTCCAGCAGGTGCATTTTTTCTTTTAAAAACGGGATGTCCAACAGCCCGGATTTACCGGTATCGGAAAGCATCACGGACGAAAGTCCCAAACCTTCCGCAGCCATCGTCATCGCCATCGCCGCCAGCCCGGCATTGAACACGGCCATTGTGTGACTCAAGAGCGTGTCGGTGACGAACTCCGTCAAAATCCGGCCGATTCGATGCACATCACTGCAAACGACAATCGCCCGGTTGGCATTAAAAGGGATTTTGGTGCCAAAGGTTTCCTGCCATTCCTCATGTGTGAATGTGATGAACGCCCACGTCTGCAAATTTACCGAGCTGGGCGCAAACCGTCCGGCTTCCAGAATGGCGGACAGGGCTTCATCGGAGATGGGCTCGTCCGTAAACCGGCGGCAACTGCGGCGTTTTAAAAGGGCCTCCAGAACCGGGTGCCCGTCAGCCATTTTCCCGGAATTCGACCCGCCGGTGAAAAGGTACCGGAAATTATTTAATCGTTTCCTGATTTTCAGACTCACAACGGAATATTCCCGTGTTTTTTCTTCGGATTGTGATCCACTTTATTCTTAACCATTTCAAGGGCCCGAATGAGTTTGGGGCGGGTTTGCGACGGCTCGATCACATCGTCCACGTAGCCCCTGTCGGCAACAATATAAGGATTTGCCAGATGTTCCCGGTACTCTGCCTCCAATTTCTTAAGCGCTTCCTCCGGATTCCCGGCCGTTTTAATCTCTTTTCTGAAAATGATCTCCACCGCCCCTTTCGGCCCCATGACGGCGATTTCCGCGGACGGCCAGGCGTAGTTAATGTCCCCGCGAATATGCTTCGAGCTCATCACATCGTAGGCACCGCCGTAAGCTTTTCGCACAATCACGGTAATTTTAGGCACCGTGGCATCACAATAAGCGTACAAAAGTTTCGCACCATTTTTTATAATACCCCGCCATTCCTGATCGGTTCCCGGCAGGAAGCCCGGCACATCCACGAACGTGATGATCGGTATATTAAACGCATCACAAAAGCGGACAAATCGACTGGCCTTGATGGACGAATCAATATCCAGCACGCCTGCGAGATAGGCCGGCTGGTTCGCCACAATTCCAACGGACCGGCCATTTAACCGGGAAAACCCAACCACAATATTTTGAGCGTAATCCGGGTGAATTTCAAAAAATGCACCCTTGTCAAACACGTGCGTGAAAATATCCTTCATATCGTAGGGTTTGTTTGGGTTGTCGGGGACAATCGTATTTAACGCTTCGTCCGCCCGGTCGGGATCATCTCCGGTATCCAAAATGGGTGGATCTTCCATATTGTTCTGCGGAATGTAACTCAGCAGCCGCCTGGCGTTCATGATGGCGTCTGCTTCATTTTCCGCTGCAAGATGGGCCACACCGCTTTTTGAGGCGTGCGTCATCGCGCCGCCCAGTTCTTCAAAACTGACATCTTCGTGCGTGACGGTTTTGACGACATTCGGACCGGTCACAAACATGTAGCTGGTCTTTTTCACCATGATGATAAAATCCGTGATGGCCGGCGAATAGACCGCCCCGCCGGCACAGGGACCGAGGATGAGTGAAATTTGCGGAATGACGCCGGAGGCCAGAGTATTTCTCAAAAAGATTTCCGCATAAGCCCCCAGACTCGCCACACCCTCCTGGATCCGTGCCCCGCCGGAATCGTTCAGCCCAATGACAGGCGCCCCCACTTTCATGGCCAAATCCATGATTTTGCAGATTTTTTGTCCGTGCGCTTCGGAGAGTGAACCGCCAAGAACCGTAAAATCTTGTGAGAACACAAACACCGGCCGGCCGTCGATTGTTCCGTATCCTGTGACCACGCCGTCGCCAAAATAGCGCTGTTTCTCCAGACCAAATTCGGTGGAGCGGTGGCGGACAAGCATGTCCACTTCTTCAAAACTGTCTTCATCCAACAAAAGCTGCAAACGTTCCCGGGCGGTTAGTTTTCCTTTTTGATGCTGCGCATCGATGCGTTTCTGGCCGCCTCCTAACTGTGCCTCTGCCTTTCGTTTCCGCAAGCGTTTTATCTTTTCCTCGGGATTCATGAATCAACCTCTTCTTTTTCCACCGCCCTGCGATTTTTTTCACACCACTCTTTAATGTATGCCACGATGTCGTTTGTATTGGTGCCGGGGCCAAAAAGTTTGCCGGTACCCATCTTTTCCAATTTTTGAATGTCTTCTTCCGAAATGATGCCGCCGCCTGTCAGAAGGACATCATCCATGCCGTTTTCACGCATCAGTTCCAGAACACGGGGGAAAATGGTCATGTGTGCACCGGACAAAATGCTCAGGCCGATGACATCCACATCTTCCTGAAGCGACGCTTCCACAATCATCTCCGGCGTTTGCCTCAATCCGGCATAAATGACCTCCATGCCGGCATCCCGTAACGAGGCTGCAATGACTTTAGCCCCCCGGTCATGGCCGTCCAGTCCGGGTTTCGCAATTAACACACGAATCTTCCGTTCTTTCATAATTTGACTCCCGATTTTTATCTGATTCACTTTTAAAATACGGCAGTTTCCCGGTACTCGCCGAACTCTTCCCGCAGCACCTGAATCATTTCTCCCAGACTTGCGTACACCCGGGCACATTCGATAAAACGCGGCATCAAATTGCCCCCTTCCCCGGCCGCATTGCGAAGCTTCTGCAAACAGGATTTCACCTGTTCATTATCGCGCATCTCTTTTATTTTCTTCAGATTTCGAACCTGCTCTTTTTCAACTTCCGGCTCAATTTTTAAAATCGGAATGTCTATTTTTTCGCCCTCTTCGATGTAATCGTTCACACCCACAATGATTCGCTCTTTTCGGTTGATTTCTTCCTGATACCGAAAAGCGGCATCGGCAATTTCCTTCTGGAAAAATCCTTTTTCAATGGCGGGAATCACCCCGCCCAGGCTTTCAATCCGCTGAAAATACACTTCTGCCTGTTGCTCCATTTTATTGGTTAACGATTCAATGTAGTACGAACCGGCGAGCGGATCGATCGTGTGGGCCACGCCGATTTCGTCGGCCAGAATTTGCTGCGTCCGAAGTGCAATCTTGACCGCTTTCTCCGACGGCAGGGCCAGCGTTTCGTCCATTGAATTGGTGTGGAGGGACTGCGTACCGCCCAGAACGGCAGCCAGCGCTTCGCAGGCCGTCCGGACGATGTTGTTCTCCGGCTGCTGGGCGGTGAGCGAACAGCCCGCCGTTTGCGTGTGAAATCGCAGCAGCCAGGAGCGGGGATCTTTTGCGCCGTATTTTTCCTTCATGCGCCTGGCCCAGATGCGCCTGGCCGCACGGAATTTGGCAATCTCCTCAAAAAAATCAAGATGTGAATTGAAGAAAAACGACAGGCGCGGCGCAAACTCGTCCACAGCCATTCCCGCCTTGATGCCGTATTCCACATAAACAAAACCATCTGCCAGTGTGAACGCCAGTTCCTGAACCGCCGTGGAACCGGCTTCCCGAATGTGGTAGCCGCTGACGGAGATGGTGTTCCACCCGGGCACTTCGTCTTTGCAGAAACGCATCGTATCGGTAATAATGCGCATGGAGGGTTCGGGCGGAAAAATGTATTCCTTCTGCGCGATGTACTCCTTCAGAATATCATTTTGGATCGTGCCCCGCAGGTGTTTGGGCGACACCCCATGTTTTTCTCCGACAACAATATAAAAAGCCAGTAAAATAGAAGCCGGTGAGTTAATCGTCATCGACGTGCTGACTTTGTCCAGAGGAATGCCGTCAAAAATAATTTCCATGTCTTTGAGTGTATCCACAGCCACGCCGCAAACGCCCACCTCACCCAGGCTTCTGGGATGATCGGAGTCGTACCCCATCAGCGTGGGGAGGTCAAACGCCGTTGAAAGCCCCGTTTCGCCGTGTTTCAGGAGATAATGAAAGCGTTTATTGGTATCCCGCGGGCTGCCAAAACCGGCAAATTGCCGCATGGTCCAGAGTTTTCCCCGGTACATGTTGGTGTATACGCCGCGCGTGTACGGAAATTCTCCCGGGAAGCCGATATCACGCAAATAATCGGTGTCGGCAATATCGTCCGGGGTGTACAGGGGTTCAACGGGTTCAGAGGATGTAGTCACGAACTTTTGCCGGCGTTCCTTTGATTTTTGACGCATCTTTTCCTGCCAGCGCTCTTTTTCTTTTTTGATTTTTTCCGGATCGTCCAAGGTCCTCCTCCTCGCTTTTTACAAACAGGATCGGCAGCCTCTGCCGTTTGGCCTGTAATGCTTTCATTCCAACAAAAAAGACGGCTTAAAGCCGTCTTTCGCTACAGACATGTTTCACACAGATAAGTTCATCATTTTTCAGACGGTGTATCTAAATCAGGTTTTTTGTGCGATGGTTTTGATTTCAGCTTATTCAATATCCGGTATATTTCGTCTATATCGACACCGGATAGTTTTTCAAGCGCTTCACTAATCATGTAGCCGAAAAGTAAAAAGTCATCCTTTTGAAAGCGAATGTTTAAATTCTGTACATTCACATGAATACACCCGGCTTCACATTCATACACCTGGCCGTCGATTTCAGGAGCCTGTGAAAAGATTTGCGGATCTTCAAACATTTTAATCCCGCCTTTCTTTTAGATTAACCTGAGTAAATTTACTAAAATTTTATCTGAAAAACAAAGTATTTTTTCGAAATCAATGATTCCTTTGTGATTCTCCGGATAAGGAAAAAAAATTGTGTTCAATCAGCCCGGAGGCCAGGTCATCCGGCGCCCGCCGAGCAAATGGATGTGCACATGGTAAATCCACTGCCCCGCGTTTTCACCCGTGTTCCAGATAAGCCGGTAGCCGTCGGCCGTTATGCCCATTTGTTCGGCCACTTTTTTCGCCACAAGCACCATTTTACCGATTAAATGAACATCCTCCGGCGCTAAATCGTTCAGACTGGCGATGTGTTTTCGCGGCACAATTAAGACATGCACCGGGGCTTGCGGATTAATATCATGGAAGGCCACAACCTCATCATCTTCATACACCAATTCTCCTTCCATCTCATGGGCAATAATTCTACAGAATGTGCAATCAAGCATAATGTTTCTCCCACGTTTGTTGAATCTACAATTCATCTAACTCAGTTAAAATCTGGCAACCGGCGACAAAAGCCGCCGTCTCGGCTCGCAGGCGCCGCGGTCCCAGGTTCACAAGCGCGAATCCCGCCGATGCCGCGGCCTGTATTTCCGCAGGACTAAATCCGCCCTCCGGCCCGATCAAGAGCGCCACTTCCCGCGGCGGAAGACGGTTCGTTTGAATAAACTGATTGATGACACTCCGAATCGAGCGCCTTCCCTCCATTTCCGGAAGAATTTTGACCGGAACATCCTTAAGTTTTTGAAGCATTTCTTCAAACGGAACCGGTTCCGTAATTTCCGGAAGAATCGAACGTCCGCTTTGTTTAATGGCGGCCATTAACAGACGCCGCCACCGCACCAATCGATTTTTATCCGGATCCATCATTGAGAATTCCGTAAAAACCGGGAGAAAAGCACTCACGCCGATTTCGGTCCCCTTTTCCAACAGCCAGTCAAAGCGCGGATTTTTAATCAGTGCCTGCCCGAGAATTAATTTTGTCAGCGGTTCATTCTTACGCCGCAGGACCTTCTGGATTTCACCGCTCACGGTGTCCTTCCCCACCTGAATGACGCCAAATTCGTAGGAATTCCCCCGTCCGTCAATCGCCACAAGCACATCACCGACTCTTTTTCGAAGGACTTTTGACAGATGCCTGAATTCATCTCCCCGAATGACGAGAAAATCTCCTCTTACATCTTCCGGATTCACGAAAAAACTTTCGTAGTGCGACATAATGGTTTCAAATGAAAATGAGTTGTTCAAATTGAAAAATAAATAAACCCTAATTTAAAATGCCACGTTCGAATCAAAAATAAATTCACCTTCTAAATTCTCGTTCCAGGCGAACTCAAACCGCACGATGTTTGAATAAGGCAGCAGCATGTTTATCCCCATGCCAAAACCGCTCTGAAAATGCTTCAGGGCCAGCCGGCGCGGTTGAGTCCAGACTATTCCGGTGTCGCCAAATAATGTGCCGTAAACGGCAAATTCCAGATCTTTTAAAGCCGGTATTTTTTGAGATAAACTGTAATAGCGCTTTGGAATAATGGGAAAACGCATTTCCATTGAATTTAGCAACCGTTTTTCACCTTCAAAGGTTTCGGAAAAGTGGCCGCGAATGCGTTCACCGTAGCCGAGAAACAGGCGCTTGTAAACCGGAATATCGCCGTCTAAAAACTCCCCAAATGTTCGAACGGCAAAAATTGCCGATCTGAACGAATGATAGAAACGAAAATCATAGAGATAGGATGTGTAGCCTTTTCCCCATGAATTTAGCCAGGCCTTATGGACCCCCAATTCCGCCAAATGTCCGAAGGTGGGATACTCGTGTAAATCCCGGTTGTCATACTTTAAAGAGACTCCCCCGCCCCACAAAAAATCTCTGCCTGTCGAGCGAAGCGCCGCCATTGGATTCGAGGGTTTCACCTGTTCAATATTGGTGCCAAAATTGATAAATTTATAAATACCAAACCGGCGGCCAAAACCGATTGAAAGACCATTTATCCGGGATTCAAGGTCTTTAAATGCAGTCGTGTGATTCGCGACCTGTACCGAATGCGCCGAGAGGGATGCAAAATAGCGCTTTGGTCCGCCAAACCAGCCATTTTGATACGAAAACTCAAAACCCGGATTAAACCCCGCCCATCCGATAAGAATGATTTTCTCCGCCCGGCCCCGAAAATTGTAATCGGCCACTCCCCCGCCGTAAGAAATTTTTGAAAAACTGTGTTCATTAAAATTTAAAATTGGAATCGGAAACAAGGTCCATCGCTCGGTCACATTGATTTTTAAGACATTTTCCGTATCGAATTTCAGAACACGAAACTGAACACGATTAAACAGGTACAGGTTTTCAATCCGTTTCTGAGCCAGTTCCAGATTTTTCCAGGTGACCGCTTCCCCGGGCCGGAATTCCAATTCCCGTAAGATGATCGGCTTTTTTGTGCGGAGATTCCCGACCACGACCACACGGTCTATTCGAATAGAATCACCGGGTGCCTGCCCCTTGACATAAAACCTTTGCTGCGACCAAATGTGTGTGGCCAAAGTACCCAAAAAAAGGACAATCAGGCCTATTTTAAGAATCTTTACCATTTGGGCAGCACTCGCAGGGTGACCCGCCACTGCCCATTTTTCTCGTTTACCGGATGTCCTAAATCCACCCGGATTAAATCTCCTGAAATTGAAAAAGAGACACCGCCGTCGTATTTGAGCGGTGTGGATTCATGCTCGGCTGCCCGAAAAGAGGGCCCTGCCGATGGGAACCAGCCTTTGCCCGCTTCCGCAAAAACGGACAATTCCAGCATATCCGAAAATGGGATCCAGGAAAACAGCGCTGAACTCATCAGATCGCCTTCAAAACCATAAACTACACGGCCCAGAAGCACCGCGGACACATTTTTAAAAGCTTTGTAATGATAGGCTTGCAAAGTGCCGATTCCGCCAAAATCGATGAGATGCTGGGGGAGAAAATCGGCATGAAAAACCGCCGCCCCGCGAACCCGTACGGAGATCTTTTGATTTCCGGCTGCGGGCTGAAACCAGCGAAACGTTGAAAAAAAACCGGAATAGTCTTGAAATTGTGCCTCTGAAGAAGGAAGTGCTTTTTCGGCAGCCACCTGTAAATAAAATCCTGCCATTGGGTAAATGGGATTGTCCAGACGATCCACAATAAGGGACATGCGGAATAGGTTCTCTTTCCCGCTGCGAACCGCCGGATTCGGGCGAAATTTTCTCCGTTTGTTCGGGTAAAGACTCCAGTCCGTTTCTTTTCGGCAGCTCTTGTAATCGGCCGATTGAAACAGACCGCGAAGCGTAATCCAATTTTTCAGGCGGAATTGCGCCCAGCCCTGCCAGCCTTTCAGGCCATAATAATCCATAAATTCTTCGTGCAGAAGAATCGCGGCAAAGCTGTTTTCAATTTCACCGATCAACCATTTTTCATTGGCGGCCGTATGATTAAAAAATCCTGCTCCCAATTTAACGGCGTTTTGGTTTCCAAATGAAGCTATCGTGTAAAAATGAAAACGGGGTGTTTTTGATGCAAAACCGTATCCTGCTCCTCCCGAAAAGGCCAGTCGTTTTTGGGGAAACGGCACCAGTGTTCCGTCTACTCCGGCAAACAATCCCTCGACACTGTTGTAGTGGTTCCAGGATGAAATATCAAATTTCTGGTTAAATTGAACCGGCCGCAGGTTTTTCGGAATTGAAAACTGAATCTGAGCAGATACAGATCCGGCTAACACACAAGATGTTATTAAAAAGAAAAATGTGAAAAATGCGCGTCTGTTTCGCATCACACCTCCTTAAACCACAATATAGGAAATCGAACTGAAAGAATCAAAAATAAAAATAAAATTCCAGCCGTGATTCGGTCCTTCAGAATGACGTCATTTTGTTTCGACTACACATCGCGAACCAGTGTCGATTCCTTCAGCTTTAACGCTAAAAGAAATGTCAGGATAATCAATCCGATAAAAATAACCAGAGACGGCGTCATCGCTCCGGTAGAGGATGATCTTAACTTGTCCATTCCGAAGATAAAGAGAATCCCCGATATTTGACCGGCAAGCAAAATCAATCCCTGTGAAGTGGCTTCAGGCGCGGGGTAGCTCAATTCCGCTCCGTACTGGAAACCAATCGGACCGGCGCTCATCATAAAAAATCCCATTGCAAAGGCGGCGACCAGAAGAAACGCATAATTTGTGATAAAGGTAATGCCGGCCAGCGCCGGAGCCATCCCAATTAGTGCGATTAGAAGGAAGGGTTTCCGTTTCCGATACTTGTCTGAAAAGGCGGGCAGAATGGATGCTCCGGTGATGCCGCCGATGAACATCAGACCGCCTATTATTCCGGCCTGTTCCGAATTGAATCCTCTGGGACTGACAATTTGCTCAATCCAGGTGGTAATGGAATTAAAGATGCCCAGGCCAATAAAGAAAATAAAGAGCAGAATCAGCATGTTGGTGTTTGTCAGGATGTACTTTATGCCCTGAAAAACTTTGAACCGTTCTCGCTGATCGGCGATACTGGGTGCGGTTAATGGTCTCTCTTTTATGAAAATCATAAAGATAATGGCGATGGCCAATGAGAGAATGCCGTAGATCATGAGCATGCCTTTCATGTGGTAGGTTCTAAACAGGAAAGGCGTGGCTATCAATGCAATAATAATCCCAATATACATGGACAAGGTGGCAATTCCCGTGGAAGTTCCCCTCTCGTTTATCGGAAACCACCGTGCGCTCACTTTTGTGTAGGCGTTCAGCACAAATGGCTGTGCCACCGCCAGACCAATCTGCGCAATAAAAACCATTGTGAAATTTGTGCCGAATATGCCCTTCAGCAATCCGAAAACCGCCGTCAAAACAGCCCCTATTCCGATCCCGATTTTTATGCCGTACGTATCGATCACGTAAGAGGCCGGCACCGTGACCAGAATATAAATGATCATGAACACCATGGAGAGCATGCCGATTTGAAGCGGCGAGACCCCGTAAAATGCGGCGGATTCTCCGGTTATTGGTGCAAAAGTAATCCATTGAATCTGAACAACAATGTTTAAAAGTGCAAATACGAACAAAATCACCCATCTGTACCGGTACACCTTCAAATTTTTAGTTTCCATTGAATTTCTCCAAAAGACGTTTTTCAAACCTTTAAACGAACGATTCGTCTCCACCGTGAACCGATCACCCGGGTAAATCAGGGTGATGATTCGAGTCAAACAATGAAATAAAATAGTCCGACATCATATTATAAGTTATTTTTGTGACAAATAAAAGAAAAAAATTTCAGGAAAATTGAAATTTATTGACATGCGGGAAAGCCGTAGGCCGACAGGCCCTTCTTTGCAGGGGAAGGACAAAGGCACCGGGTCACCATTTTTTAAAAACAACTCATTGAGTTTGATTTCAATCTCTGCCGGGGAATTTACAGGTTTTGTAACGTTTAACTGGGGGGTGTTCGAAGTATAAATCGCTAATGTTCGGCGGAAGTGGATGACATTTGCTGAGGCACGTGTTTTACCATTGTCAGTTTATTTCCCCATACCGGATCCGATTCATATACGACTGAATCCATGGAGCGTTTGATAATGTAAAGGCCAAACCCGCCCGTTTGCTTTTGCTCAACCGCTTTGTCGGCGCTGTAAGGCTCTGCATGTTTGTCAAAATCAAAACTCTTTCCGCGATCCATTAGAATAATTGTAAAATCCGCCGAATCGTATTTCACAATAACATCCACAAAATGATGAGGACTGTTTGCGTAGGCATGTTCGACGACGTTAACGGCCGCTTCATAAACAGCAATCTTTATTTTCCCCACATCCGCTTCGGGAAAACCGGCATTTTGTGCATGGTGAATCACAAAATCCGTAATCTGGTAAAGTTCTTTTTCCCGGCTGCGAACCACAATGTGATAATTTCCACTCTTTTCCTGCTGAAGAAAAGGATTTTCATTCGTTGAATCCTGAATGGGTTCCTCGTCGTCATCATACAAGGCAAAGGGCCGGTCTAAATCCTCTTCCCGAATCCGGAGTGGATGTTCCACAATATCAAATTTGAAATTATCTTCAAGAATCGACATATGATTTTGTGTACCGGAAGAATCTTCGGTAGTCTTTTCCAGCTCCGTTTTGGGTAAGGATTGTTCCGCTATTGGATTTACGGTTTCCAGTTTATTTGTACGGTGCACGGTATCCTGTCCGGAGTGAATTTCTTCTAAAAAAGACAGGGCGGAAAAACTGCTAAAATTCATTCGTGAAGCCTTCTGGAGATGCAGAATATAAAATTCCCGGCGCTCACGTCTCAGACGGCTGGCTATTTCGATTATAAAGGCAATAAAACTTGTTGAAGGGAAGGGCACGGATTGCAAATCCAGTACGATCTTCTTAAACTTTTGCTGAGCTAGATTGAGAAGCGCTTTTTGGAAAAGATCGAAGTCTCTTGAAGAATCAAAAATTCCTGTGGGCTGCAAAACCACCGGATCAGAGAGCGATTTTCCTCTCTCAATAATAATTTTCGATTGCTCCATTGGAAATTAGTCACTCTATTTTTTAAAAGTTAAATAAAAATAGGGTGAAAACAGGCTCGATCCATTTTCACCCAAACAGGCCACTTCTCTTCTTTTATCGGTTGATTCCCATAAATAATTGATTTCGGGATTAGCTGCTCTTTTTCTGTTCAAATTTTTTCTTTTCTTCTTCCAAAAGAACGCGTCTGAGCACTTTACCGATCATGCTTTTCGGAAGATCCTTGCGAAATTCAACCATCTTGGGAACCTTGTATTTTGCGAGACGTTCTGCACAAAAATCAATAATTTCCTCTTCAGTTGCCGTTTCGCCTTCTTTTAAAATAACAAATGCTTTTACCGTTTCACCCCGATATTCATGGGGAACGCCCACAACGGCCGCTTCCATAATTTTGGGATGCTGGAACAGGACTTCTTCCACTTCCCTCGGATAAATGTTAAACCCGCTGGCGATGATCATGTCTTTTTTCCGGTCCACAATGTAGAAATAGCCGTCTTCATCCGCTTTCGACATATCACCCGTGTAGAGCCATCCATCGCGCAGCACCTGTGCGGTTTCTTCCGGATTATTCCAATATTCTTTCATGACCTGCGGGCCTTTGGCGGCTAATTCTCCTATTTCACCCAGAGGCAATTCTTTGTGGGAATCCGAATCTCTGATGCTCACCTCGGTGTCGGACATTGGAATGCCAATAGAGCCCGCTTTTCGCAACCCGTAAACGGGATTGGCCGTCAGCACAGGGGATGATTCGGTTAAACCATAGCCTTCAACCAATTTCGCACCCGTATTTTTTTCAAATTCGCGCTGAACTTCAATCGGCAGAGCCGCACCCCCACTAATACAGGCTCGAAGTGAACTGAAATCATATTTTTTCAAATCCGGATAATGATTGATGGCAATATACATGGTCGGAACGCCGGGGAAAAGTGTGGCTTTATATTTTTGGATCGAATGAAGCACCTGCTTTATATCAAACCGGGGAATTAATACAGCAGGCGATTTTAAGACAAGCGACAAGTGTAGGCAGGTGGTCATTCCGAAACTGTGAAAAAAGGGCAGTGCAGAAATGACGGCCTCCCTCCCTTCGTGAGTGTCCGTTATCCAATAGCGAACCTGGTAGGCGTTGGCCACAAGATTTTTATGAAGTAAAACAGCACCTTTCGAAACACCCGTTGTGCCTCCCGTGTACAGCAGCATACCAATGTCGTCCATTTTCACCGTGACCTCAGGCGGTTTCGAATAACTCGCCTTCATCAGATCCTGGAAGAAATGTACTCCGGGTGCCTTCTCTACCTTTACAAAGCTCCCTTCCTTTTTCGCTTTAATCGGATAAAGAAGCTTCAGTAAACCGGGCAGATAATCTTTCACACCCGTGACAATAACATTTTCCAGAGAAGTTTTGTCCTTGATGGCCTTTAAACGCGGGTAAATCAAATCTAAAACAATGACAACCTTTGCCCCGCTGTCATTCATTTGGTGCTCGAGTTCACGCTCCACATACAGCGGATTGGTCGGCACAATGATCGCTCCCAATTTCATGATGGCATAATGAACCATCGGATATTGCGGCAAATTCGGTAAGATAATGGCTACACGGTCACCCTGCCGAATTCCCAGGGCATACAGCGCGGCAGCAAATTGATCGATCGCTTTCTGCAATTCTTTAAAACTAATCTTCTTCCCCATAAAAATAACGGCGGGCGTATCGGGATAATCACGGGCGGCTTCTTCAAACAACTGATTAAGCGGTTTGTCAGGATAGTCAATCTTTTCCGGCACGCCTTTCTCATAATGTTTTAACCAGATTTTTTCCATTATGATTCTCCTTATTTGTTAGTTTGAAAAAGCAGAATGAAAATAGATATTCATTATCGATAGGCAAAAACGGTGATAGAAATCATAATAAAATTCAATCTTTTAAATTTATTAAAATTTATAAAACAAATTCTTAATAGTCAAGTAAAAAATATTTAATATAGAGCTTTATGGAAAACAAAACCGGACGGTTCCGATTCATTTTAAATTTATTTTGTCAAATCCGGTTTCAATTGAAAATTTTGTTTTATTTTGCCAAAATTTTGTTTATATTAAATGATGTTTTAAATTGCAAGCCCGAGACGTTATTCAGGCTTTTGAAAATAACTCTCTTACTATAACGATTAGTTTATTCAGGAGGTACTAACATGAGTAGAAAGATGGTCACAATTGATGGAAACGAAGCCGCAGCCTACGTTGCCCATAAAATTAATGAAATTTGCGCCATTTATCCAATCACGCCATCCTCTCCGATGGGAGAATGGGCGGATCTCTGGTCTTCAATGAATCAAAAAAATATCTGGGGTACGGTGCCCACGGTTGTGGAGCTTCAGAGTGAAGGCGGCGCGTCGGGTGCCGTGCACGGAGCCCTTCAGGCGGGCGCCCTGACCACTACATTTACGGCTTCCCAGGGATTGCTGCTGATGATTCCGAATATGTTCAAAATTGCCGGCGAATTGAATCCGACCGTTTTTCACGTCGCGGCCCGTACGGTCGCCACACATGCGCTGTCTATTTTTGGCGATCACAGCGATGTGATGGCCACACGATCCACCGGTTTCGGACTTTTGGCATCCGCTTCCATCCAGGAAATCATGGATGCCGTCTTAATCACCCAGGCCGCCACGCTGGAATCCCGTGTGCCGATGGTGCACTTTTTCGACGGGTTCCGCAGCTCCCATGAAATCTCAAAAATTGAAGAGCTTACCGACGAGGACATGCGGGCCATGATTGATGATAATCTGGTGCGCGCCCACCGTGAAAGAGCCCTTTCTCCGGACAACCCTTTCCTGCGCGGCACCGCCCAAAACCCGGATGTCTTCTTCCAGAGCCGTGAAACCTGTAATCCCTACTATTTGGCGGCACCGGACATCATCCAAAAGCAGATGGACAGATTCGCCAAAATTGTCGGCCGCCAGTACCATTTATTTGATTATGTAGGGGCACCGGATGCGGAGCGCATCATCATGCTGATGGGATCGGGTGCGGAAACCGCCCACGAAACAGTCGACTATTTAACGGAACAGGGCGAAAAAGTTGCCGTGATTAAAGTACGATTATTTCGTCCCTTTTCGGTGAAACATCTCATGCAGACGCTGCCGCCCACCGTCAAAGTAATTGCCGCACTGGATCGAACCAAAGAGCCGGGAAGTATCGGCGAACCCCTTTATATGGACACGGTGACCGCCATTAAGGAAGCCATGGATGAGGGAATTGCCCCTTTTAAAACAGCACCCAAAGTGGTCGGCGGTCGTTACGGACTTTCTTCAAAAGAATTTACGGCTGCCATGGTAAAGGGTGTTTTTGACGAATTAAAGAAAGAAAAGCCCAAAAATCATTTCACCGTCGGTATTCACGATGATGTGACCCACACAAGTCTGGATTGGGATCCCAAATTTATTATTGAGAAGGAAGATGTCGTTCGAGCCATGTTTTTCGGCCTGGGATCCGACGGCACTGTCAGTGCAAACAAGAATTCCATCAAAATTATCGGTGAGGGCACAAAAAATTACGCGCAGGGTTATTTTGTGTACGATTCCAAAAAAGCCGGATCGGTTACGGTCTCCCATCTGCGATTTGGTCCGCGCCCCATTCATTCAACCTATCTGGTCAATGCGGCGAATTTTGTGGCCTGTCATCAATTCTTTTTCCTTGAGAAATTCGACATGTTGAAGAATGCCGTTCCGGGGGCCACATTCCTTTTAAACAGCCCTTATAAACACGAAGAAACCTGGGATAGAATCCCCAGAAAAGTGCAGGAACAAATCATTGAGAAAAAATTAAAATTTTACGTGATCGATGCCTACAAAGTGGCCAAAGACACGGGCATGGGGCTTCGGATCAACACCATCATGCAGACCTGTTTCTTTGCCATTTCGGGTGTTCTGCCGAAAGATGAAGCCATTGCAGCCATCAAGGACGCCATCAGCAAGACCTACGGACGAAAGGGCAAAGAAATTGTTCAGAAGAACTTTAATGCGGTCGATCAATCACTGGCCCACCTGCATGAAATAAAGGTGCCCGACAAAGCCACGGGTACGGTTAGAATGCCGCCTACGGTCTCTCCCAAGGCACCGGAATTTGTGCAAAAACTGACAGCTATGCTTATCGCGGGTGAGGGAGACGATGTCCCCGTCAGCATGCTGCCCGCAGACGGCACATTTCCGAATGCCACAGCAAAATGGGAGAAACGAAACATCGCTCTGGAAATTCCGGCCTGGGATGAAGGCCTCTGTATTCAATGTAATAAATGTGCCATTGTTTGTCCGCACGCGGCCATACGAATTAAAGTTTATGATGAAGGCCATCTCAAAGATGCTCCGGCCGCATTTAAATACATGGATTACCGGGGCAAAGAATTTAAAGGCATGAAATACACCGTCCAGGTGGCTCCGGAAGACTGCACGGGATGCGGGGCCTGTGTGTACATCTGTCCGGCCAAGGACAAAACCAATCCGGCGCACAAATCTCTGGATATGGTTCCACAACCCCCGCTGCGGGCGCAGGAAAGAGATAATTTTGAATTCTTCTGTGAACTGCCGGAAGTGGATCGCACAAAAGTGAGACTTGATACCGTTAAAGGCTCCCAGTTTTTACAGCCCCTGTTTGAATTTTCCGGTGCCTGTGCGGGATGCGGTGAAACGCCTTACATAAAACTTGTCACACAATTATTCGGCGACCGGACTTTAATTGCCAATGCCACCGGCTGTTCTTCTATTTACGGAGGAAACTTGCCCACGTCGCCTTGGGATATCAACCCGGAGGGCCGGGGACCGGCGTGGTCAAACTCACTTTTTGAGGACAATGCCGAATTTGGGTATGGTTTCAGATTATCTATTAATAAGCGATCCGAATTTGCAGCCGAATTAACTCGGAAGTTGGCCGGGAAAATCGGGCCGCAATTGGCCGAAGAAATCCTGAATGCCGATCAGGGGAATGAAATTGGCATCCGGATGCAGCGTGAGCGCGTCATCCGCTTAAAACAAGCCTTGGCTAAATTAGATTCCCCCGAAGCAAAACATCTTCTTTCCCTGGCGGATATGCTGGTAAAGAAGAGCGTGTGGATCATGGGTGGTGACGGATGGGCTTATGACATCGGTTACGGCGGCCTTGATCACGTGCTGGCTTCCGGCATAAATGTGAATGTGTTGGTACTGGACACGGAGGTTTACTCCAACACAGGCGGGCAGGCTTCTAAAGCCACACCGCTGGGTGCCGTGGCGAAATTTGCCGCCGCCGGTAAGCCGATGCCAAAAAAGGATCTTGGGTTAATGGCCATGACGTACGGCAATGTTTACGTGGCCAAAGTGGCCATGGGTTATAACGATGCTCAAACGGTACGTGCCGTCATGGAAGCGGAAGCCTACGAGGGGCCTTCGATCATTATTGCTTACAGCCATTGTATCGAACACGGTATCGATATGATGTACGGCGGCCGCCAGCAGGAATTGGCGGTAAAATCGGGTGCCTGGGTTCTGTACCGTTTTAATCCTGATTTCATTAAGCAGGGTAAGAATCCATTGAAGCTTGATTCCAAAGAGCCGACCATTCACTTTGAAGAATATGCATACAATGAGACACGGTTCAAGATGTTGTCAAAGAGTCAACCCGAACGCGCCAAAAAGCTTCTGATAGAAGCGGAGCGGGAAGCGAAAGCCCGCTGGAACTACTACGCACAATTGGCGGCAATGGACTACAGCCACATCGATTCAAACGGTAATGGTAAGAAATAGAAAAGAATAATAGGGAGCTTTATCAAAAGGCATTTTAAGATAGTTCAGCCTCCGCCCTGCGGGGGCTGAATTTTTTGCTTTTCTCTTTTTCTTTTTCCACGGGCTCACGCCCGAGGCAAACGCATTTCGCCTCGCAGGCGAGGCTTTTCAGAGGGATGGCCTGATTTTAAAAGGATTTCAATGTTTTTCTAATGATGCTCTGCGGCGGCTGTGGGGTTGAATTATCTTCTTCTCTCTTTTTCCACAGGCTCACGCCCGGGGCAATCATATTTCGCCTCGCAGGCGAGGCTCTCTTTAGGGGCTATCCTGATTTTAAAACCCCCGCAGGGGGTGTCCTTCGGTTGCCACGGATGTGAATCTGTGGAGAGAGAAAAAAATCTCAAACAAATCCAATCTGTCCCAATATCAAGATAGACCTCCCCCCTCAGCAGCCAGGATTTTTTCAAGAACCTCCATCGGATGGAAAACAGGGCGGTGAACCCCTTCTTCGATCTGGTGTCTGCAGGAAATACCGCCGGTCACAATTGTCCGGGGATTTTCGCCGTCCGCCAATCTGATTTGCTGAAACAGCGCTTCTCCGATTTTCATGCTCACATCGTAGAATTCTTTTTTGTACCCAAAACTGCCCGCCATGCCGCAGCATTCCACCTTTGAAGAAACCACATCAAACCCCAGTTCTGTAAATAGTGCGCCCTCATCCGGAATCCCACCCAGAGATTTGCGCTGGCAGTGGCCGTGGTAAAACAGCCTCTTTCCCGGCGGGAATCGATTCGCATCGAAAATAGCCTGCAGCGGAATTTTATTTTCGGTCAAATAATGGCCCAGATACTCAACCGCCCCCAGGCTGTTTTCCCGAAGTTTCTCAAAAAGCGTATTATTATTCAGAAGGTTCTTGTAATCCCGCCGAAATAGTGCCAAAACGCTGGGCTCCGGGACCACAATTTTCCATCCTCTGTCAATTTCGTTTTCCAAATCATGTGCGACGCGGTTGGCCCGGCGAGCCGCCGTTTCCACCATTCCCTGCGACAACGCCGCCCGCCCTTCCGCCGGAACGTCACTCAATCGAACGTCTATTCCAAGGGCATCTAATACTTTTACGGCGGCCATGCCCGATTCCGGGTGCAGGAAATTCGTGTAAATATCGGCAAAGAGCAGAACTTTAGCGGGCCGTGCTTTCCCTCCGGAACTCTTTTCCCGCCCTTTTTGCCAGGCCGCAAATTTTTTGGTGAACGTGTTCTTTTGAAAAGCGGGCAGACGCCGGCGATGATCCAATCCCACCATTTTTTCCATTAAGTGACGCACCGGAGAAAGCGCACTTATTCCATTTGAAAGCGGCGCGAAGGCGCTTCCCGCTTTTGCAAATGTCGCATAATTTCCAAAAAACTGCTTCTCAACCCCTGCCTCACGATCCCGGCTCTCGCTGCCGAACAACTTCCCGAAAAACAGGGCCGCGGCACCTTTTCCATCCAATTGATTCAGCCGGTCGTGCAGCACCGTATTCAGCCAGGGAATGTCAATACGCACGGGACATTGGCGTACACACCGGGAGCAGCCGGTACAGAGTTCGCTGAAGCGTGCCTTTTCCAACGAGCCGGTACCCGCTTCCCAGGCACCGCCAATGCCGCCGGAATAAGTTTCTCCGCCGAAAGCGTGTCCGCCCAGCACCTGAAAAACCGGGCACACATTTAAACAGGCACTGCATCGCATGCAATAAAGCGCCCGTTTCAGTTCGGTGTCGTGCCGCATTCTCAGCCGGCCGTTGTCCACCAGAACCAGGTAAAAGGCGCGTTCCCGGCGGGGACGGCCATCGAAAGAGAAGGACGGCATTTTCAAAGGCGGGTGCAAAATATTCGTGTACTGGGAGAGGGGCTGTCCGGTGCCGCTGGGCGCCAGCAACTCGATGAAAGGGGCAAGGTCTTCCCAATGCGGCACTATCTTCTCCACACCGGCGACGGCAATATGAACCGGCGGCGCCTGGGTCACCATTCGAATGTTCCCTTCATTTTCCACAAGCACAATTGTACCGGTTTCCGCGTCAATTATATTGGCACCACTGATGCCGACATCGGCTGTTAAAAATTTCCGGCGAAGAATCTCTCGGGCGAATTTTGTGAGATCCTCACCCGTCTCGAGCGGCTGCTCCGGATGAAAAACGTCCTTAAATAGTTTTGAAATGCGCTCCCGGCTTCGATGAATGGCCGGCGCCACGATATGCGACGGCTGTTCGTCCGCGACCTGAAGAATGAATTCGGCCAGATCCGTTTCGGCCACTTCAATCCCCGCACCTTCCAGCACTCCATTCAACCGAATTTCTTCCGATGTCATGGATTTGGACTTTACCGCCAGTTTCGCTTGATGCTTTTGGCACACCTCAAGAATGTACGCATTCGCATCAGCCCCATCTTTTGCCAGATAAAAATGCCCGCCCCGTTCTTCGATAACCTTCCGAAGCACCGCCACGGATGATTCAATTTGCTCAATTGCTTTTTCTTTGATCGCACGGGCCCGGTCTTTGAGCGCTTCGTAATCGTCGATTGTCCGGACGGCTGTATACCGGTTCTGATTGAATGTGTTTGTATTGCGTCGAACGGGTTCGCTCTCCACCGCCAATGCCATCCGAATGGCTTTTGAGAGCGTTTCCCTGGAAGATTTGTCGGCTACTTCGCGAGGTTTAATCCGGAAATCGGCATCCGCTGGATATTGAGACATATTTACTCCGTGCAATCGATGTGTTTAATTTTCTCAACCGGTTATTCGTCTTTATTTTTGATTTTTAAATTATCAGCAGAATGTGCACCCGCCCCGGGCCGTGAACCCCCCGGACAAGCTCCCCCATATCTGCCGTGGCACTGGGGCCTGTAATCAGGACAAAATTTTCAGGCAGCCGCTCGCGTTGGAAATAATGATTCGAGAACAGATCACGCGGGCGGGGCACAATTGAGCGCGCATCCAAAACGGCAATATGTTCGCGTGCGAAAAGACTGACGGACCCACCCAGGTTTTTTGAAATTGACACACAGACCGATCCGGTACGGGCAATACCGGCAAAGGCATCGGTGACTCCGATTCTTACGGACGCCAATTGTTTGTCATCGGGATGCGTAATAACATTGGATAATTCCCGAAATGGCGCAAAGAGCTCCGGCGGCAAAAAATCCGGTTCTGCAAGAAGAACAGGTTCCGTTTCACCGGCGGCCTGCACGAGAGCTGATTTTAATGCTTCAGGCGAGCGCCCAATACGTTCCACCGTGGCGGCGGCCGCTTCCGCCGCTTTCACAAACCGGTCCACCCATTTCGGATCGAACATCTCAGAAGGTTTCATAAGCCCCTGCTTCAAAAATCCGGTCAATCCGTATCATCCGCATTTCATTTCCTTCCCGCCAAAATCTTTAAAAAATTCTGTTCATTTTCTTGAAAATAACCGGAATTCCGGGGCGTGTACGTTTTCAGCTCGAAAGATCGACGCACAATTTTTCTTAATTCCGGCAGGGATCGAATATCGCCTTTCGCAATGGCCTGCATCCCGATGTTTCCGGCAGCGGCGCCTTCCACAGGCCCTGCGACAACCTCCCGGCCGATGGCATCCGCCGTCAACTGATTCAGTAATCCATTTTGAATCCCCCCGCCCACTGCGTGCAATCGCTCCAACGATTGTCCGGTCACTTCCTCCAATTCCCGAAGGGTCGTTCGATACTTGAACGCCAGACTCTCCAACACACAACGGGTGAGCCAACCGGCCTCTTTTTTGTACGGCTGACCGGTCTCCTTCAAAAACGCAACAATCTTCTCCGGCATGTGTCCGGCCTTCAAAAACCGGCCATCATCCACATCGATCCAGGATTTTGCCGAACCGTTCTCAGAGGCCATCTTTTCTAAATCCGGATAGCCGATCTTTTTGCCATCCAGCGCCCACGCTCTTCGGCATTCCTGAACCGGCCAGAGTCCCATAATATTTTTCAAAAAACGAATAGTGCCGGCAACGCCGCCCTCGTTGGTAAAATTGTACGCCAGAGATTTCGGCGTAAGAAGCGGTTCGGGTCGTTCCACGCCCATCAATGACCAGGTGCCCGAGCTCAAAAAGGCGCAGTGGTCCGATTCAAATGGAATCGAAGCCACGGCAGCTGCGGTGTCATGACCGGCTCCCGCAATGACGGGCGTATCCGAATGGAGGCCCGTTCTTTTGGCCAGGTCTTCCTGCAGACTGCCCAACAATGTTCCCGGTTCGATCACCTCCGGAAAGAGGCGGCGCGGCAGTCCAAATTTTTTCATCAGCACCCAATGCCAGTCCCGCGTGTACGGATCGGCAAGATTGGTGGTCGAGACAATTGTATATTCTGCTTTTTTGACGCCGGAAAGCACAAACAGCAAAAAATCGGGAATAAGCAGGAGATGAGCGGCCGTCTCCAGCAGATTCAGTTTTTGTCCCTTTTCGGCCAGAAGCTGATACAGCGTATTAATCCGGTTAAACTGGATTCCGGTTTTTTCATAGAGTTCCGGTTGGGGCACAATTTTAAAAGCCGCCTCGATCATCCCGTCTGTCCGGTCATCGCGGTAATGGTAAGGATACCCCAAAAGACGTTCCTCGGCGTCCATGAGCACGTAATCCACGCCCCACGTGTCCACGCTGATACCATCAAACCGGTCGCCGAAAATTTCCCGCGCCGCTTTGAGTCCCTTTTCCATTTCCTGAACAACGGCCAGGATGTCCCAATAAAGATGCCCGTTGTACAAGAGAGACGGCGTGGCAAAACGGTAGATTTCCCTCAACAAGAGTTCTTCGTCTTTGAGTGTACCCACCACGCACCGGCCGCTCTCCGCACCTAAATCAAAACCGATGTAACGCTTTGTTTTTTTCATAAAATGAACGACTTTATCCCTATCTTAAAAATGCCTCCATCAGGCCTCCGTCCACCGGAATGAGATGGCCTGTGGTCCGGCTGGACCGGGGGCTCAGCAAAAAATAACCCGCTTCGACCACATCGATTGTACGAATCGGCAAATGGTTTAATGTCCGTTGAGCATAATAGTTGGCCAGTTTCCGCAGCAGAATTTTTGTCTCTTCGGTTTCAGAAAAATCGATGTTGTACTTTTTCAAACTTGCAATGACCCGATGGCGGGGAAACATCGAGCTTCCTTCAACCACGGTCGCCGGGCTGACACCATTGATCCGAATTTTGGGCGCGTACCGAATGGCAAACTCCCGCACCAAATGGTTGACGGCGGCTTTGCTCACATCGTAAGGTTCACTTCCCGCTTTTGGCACCACGGCATTCGCCGAACTGGTTAAAAGAACCGTTCCTAACGAATCCTGTTCCCGGATAACGGCCGCAAACTCTTCCACAAGAATCACATTTCCGGCGATATTAATTTTCAGCGTTTGATCCCACGCTTTATCCGAATAGCGGTCTCCTTTGTCCGGCGGAATAAATACGGCCGCTGTATTGACCAGGATATCCACCCCTCCGAATGCAAAAATTGACTGCCGAAGGGCTTGTTGAACGGAAAGCCGGTCCGTAATATCCACGGACACCGGAATTACCAGTTCCCTGCCAAATTGGGATTCAACCCGTTCGGCTGTCTCTCCGGCGGCTTTCATGTCAAGATCGGCAGCCACAACCTGTGCCCCCTCTTTTATCAGGCGGCTGCAGAACACCCGTCCGATGCCGCTGCCGGCGCCGACTACAAGTGCAATTTTTCGAGCCATTTCCTTCTCGGGCGGCTGGCGTCTTAACTTGGCTTCCTCGAGCGCCCAATATTCAATTCGGAAAGCCTCCCGCGGCGGAAGCGCCACGTAATTGTTGATCACACGCTCCTTTTCAATTCCGGAATCGATCTGCCCATCGTTTAGTGCCGTGGCACCCTCCATCACATGAATGGCATTCACATAAAATTCGCCCGTAATTCGAGCTTCCTTTTTATTTTTCCCAAAGCTGAACAGGCCGATCCCGGGCACCAAAACAACCGTCGGATTTGGGTTCCGCATGGCCGGCGAACCGGATTCCTTGTTCTCCCGATAATAGGCTTCATAGTCTTTTCGATAGCGAACGAGTCCTTTCTCCACCTTTTTTTTGAGAGCTTCCGGATCGGCGTTTACCGGATCCCAGTCCACATAAAAGGGGCGGACTTTGGTTCGGACAAAATGATCGGGACAGCTTGTGCCCTGGAAAGCCAATTTTTGCGCATCCCGGCTGTTTACAAACCGCAGGACTTCCGGTGAATCAACAAAACTTCCGATAAGCGGTTTGATCGCTCCCACCCGGCCTCGAATGTACGGAAAAACCTGATGTGCCCATTCCCGTCTGTTTTCAAAAGAGACGTGCGCGGCACCGCCGAACAACTCATCTCCTTTTGCTTCAACCAAAGGGACCACAAACTGACCCAGCGCATCGATCGTATCGATGGTGTTTCGATAACAGTCGTACTGGGTATTTCCCCAGGTGAGCAAGCCGTGGGACGCCAGAATAATTCCATCTGATTCCGGATGATCGTGCACGGCATCCTCCAGCATTCTGCCGAGGTGATAACCGGGCCGCTGCCAGGGGATCCAGATGAGATGCCGGCCAAAACGTTCATTAAATTCCGCCAACTTGCGTTTGCCGTTTGCCGAAGCCGCCAGGGCAATCGCCCAGTCAGGGTGCATGTGATCGATGTGTTTAAACGCAAGAAGCCCGTGCAGCGGCGTGTCGATAGAGGCCGGTCGATCGTTCAGGCCGAACCGGCACAGGGGATAATAACCGACCATTTCATCTTCAAACGCCCTGCCGCGGTATTTTTGCTTCAGCGCCAAAAATCGATCCATATAAAGGCACGCAAAGCCGTCAAGCGTGATCGAACCCAGATCGCCGCCGCTGCCCTTCACCCAGAGCACCTCCGTCTCTTCGCCGGTCACGGGATCGGCCTGGTGAATTTTTGAAGACGTGTTTCCGCCGCCGAAATTGGTGATGCGCAAATCGGAACCGAGCAAATTCGATCGATACCGCAGCAGCTCCGGACCATTCATTTTTGAAGCCGCCTCTTCATCCCATTTATTTTCCAGATACACCCGTTTCATTCTCGTTCTCCTTTTGTCCCATTCGTAAAGTATGTGATGATGTGTTTTTTATTTCCTCTCGGTTTCGATCTTTTCCCGGTAGCCGCTTTTCATATAGGCGTCCAGCGGGTCGGCGGGAAGATTTCGATCCAGCCGTGCGGCTGCCACAATCGGGCGCACATCTGCGTTCAGCAGAGCCGCGTTGAACATACGATTTGCCAGAATGATTTCATCTTTTTGTTGATAATCCCGCAGCCGGGCGCCGTTCACCAGAAGCGCTTTCGCCAGCGATAATTGCAGTGAATCCACCGAATGAAGGACGGCATGCATGCGATTCTCGCGGCCGCTGCACTGATCGATCATATAAGCCCAGTTTTTTGAAGGCGTATCGTTTAAAATGACCTCCCCCTGCACCAGCTCATAAAAAATCCTGGCCATCTCGGGATTCGGTTCCACAGCCTGGTCATCATCGGCCGCATACCGTGTATTGAAGTGAAACCCGCCCTTGATTCCGCTGTGAATCAAATACGCCACAATCTGCTCGATATTTTTCCCGTGCGGATGGTGTCCCAGATCGACCAGCACACCCGCGTTTTCCCCCAGGCGGGATGCCAGCACGTAGGCGCTTCCCCAATCGGAAACGGTTGTGCTGTACGTGCCGGGTTCAAACAACTTGTACTCGATTAAAACGGTCACGTCCGGATCGATCCGGCGATGCGCTTTTTGCAAACTTTCTTCAAGATTCGCAAAGGCCCGCCGCAATTGAATTTGACCGGGATAGAGCGAACCGTCCGGAAACCAGAGCGTGAGCAGTCTGGTGCCCAAATCCTTTGCAATTTGCCCGCCCAAAATCGTCTGTTCGATATAGCGTTCGCGCACAGCGGGATCATCCGACGAAAGGCTGCCGCGGTGAGATCCTTTTAGAAAGTACGTGGGACTCACAGAGCCCATACGGACGCCCCTTTCTTCGGCGGCACGCGCCACCTCTTCGGCAATTTTGAGGTCACCCACAACGCCGTCCTTCGAAAAATCCCAGAGAATGTGCATGGCCACGGTCTCCGTCGCCCCCGTGAGCCGGTGGATGAAGGCGGCATCATCCAGTTTTTCATAAATCGTTCGGGCGGCTCCGGGGGGCGTGTAATCACCAAAACGTCCGCCGCCAAATCGACCGAAAACCCAACCGGGAACTTCCACCCGGAATTTCTGAACGGCGGCGACGGCATGCTTTACGATTTCTTTACCGAATTCAAGTTCCAGAGCGCGCAATCCGGCTGTAATTTGTGAGTCTGTCATAAGCTTTTCATCCTATTTTTTCGGCTGAGATTTTCATTAGCCTGAAAGAGCACAAAGAAAGAAATTTCTCTGACTCTCCGGCCTGTAAAATGTCTTTAAAATATGAGGCAGAAAGTTGAAAAAAGCAAGATGAAATTTGTGGAAGGCGTTAAAACTCATCGACAGATCGTACAAAAACGCAGACAGGAATCCCGGTATTCCGAAGGAATCTTTTTAAAACGTTTAACTCTTACAGTTAGAAGTTTTGTAACCACAAATAGGAAAAACTGTTGCAGACACATTAACAATTTTTATTTTGCTTTATACAATGGCATTACCAGCGGCGGCACATCCATTTTACTGGTAATCGATTGAACAATTTCCCGAACATAAGGATACGTATTCAATATTAATGACCGCTCCGCGTAAACAGCAAAAAATTCCTCATTGACTTCCACTTCTGAGGAAAAACTTAGCAGCCATTTTATTCTAATTTTAAAGATATTTTTTCTCCCTGATCTCGCCGTTATGGTGTACAAATCAATGATATCAAAATCATTACAATTCGCTTTTACAAATTCCGGTTCGTGCTTAATATGAAATCCCATATCCTTTTCGATAGATGCCGGGTATCTTTTCGCCTCCAATTCCAATAATACAATCGAGTTGATTTCTATGTTTTTTAATAGATTGGAATATTCTTTATTTGTCATCTTTTTCTTTTTTGGCGCCGCTGCTTCTCTATTCATTTTTTATGATACCCTTTTATAATAGCCCTTTCTAACGATCCCCTTAAATGCCCCTGTATTTTTGGCAAATCGTACTTTCCGTTCTATCTCTTTCTCTACAACATTAGGATCGATCCGGATAGGTTTATCCTCCGGCCTTTCATTTTCATTTGTTCTTGCCTTATCTTGTTTTTCCTCTTCTTTCTCTCGCATTCTCAAAATGATATTTTGAGCTAACAGTTCATTCACCAGCAAGTTTAGGCTGATTCCCTCTTCCTTTGCCTGTTCCACCAGTTGCGCATGAAGGCGCCGAGACGTACGAACAACAAATTTCCCGCTGGGCAAAAACAACGCTTCCTCTCTCGGTAACGGAACCTCTTTGCCTGCCTCCAGAATATCCACAATCGTGACTTCCTGAGCCGCCTTCAGGCTTTTCACGGCTTCATCCATGCTTTTCCCCACACCGTAACAGGTGTATTTTCCCAATTCGGAAATAAAGGCATAAAAGAAATGCCCATCTTCATCTTTTTTATCTTCGATGTGAATCGTATAAGGCAGCCCCATATAATATTCGATGGTATGTTTATTTTTTTTATTTGACATTTTTTATTCCTCTTCTAATAATTCTACGATACTTAAGATAGCTGGACCGGTATAAATTTTGAAGTTTTGTTTGCGTACCATCAGCTTCTTCCGTCCATGGATCACATGAAATGTGATATTTCCGGTTTAATTTCTTTATTGGAAGGCGGTATGTTATTCTTTATATAATTTTTCATTATAATACTAAATATAGTTCTAATTATTTACGTTTGTCAAGTGACTATTTGAATAAAGTTACACTATTTTTGATTATATTAAATGCAGGCTTCAAAAATAAGAAGAACAGATGATAAAAAACGTGAAAGCACCCTACCCAATTATTGGATGAGCACAAACAATTCTTTTCCCCCACCATTCACCACATATTTATAGCAACCCCAACCCGATCCAAACGAAAACCCGAAATCGTTACATTGGTATTTGTATATCTTGGGTATTTATCATTAAATATATTCAAATAAAAATTTATTTCCAGAAAACCGAATTGATCTTATATTATTTTATCTTCTCTTTTTAAATAATTTCCCGTTGCAGGAATTTGCTTTCTATAATATTCGACACTTTCGAATTTTACTTCATTTGCTTTTTTTATCATTCTCATTACACTATTTTTCTTTGATTTCATTACCTGATGTCCTTGTGCAATTCTACTATCTTTAGCTAATATTAAGCTCGTATTAAATACTAATACCTTATTAACTGAGCTAATTGCTACTAAGTCCATATCATACTTTATATGGTCTACATAAAGTAATTTTGATTTTTTATTATATGCATTCGCTAATTTTTTTCTCTGTGTGACTGTCTTATAACTATTCATGTATACCTTCGCCACTTTTCCATTCTCAAATCCAAATATCATAAATCCAGTATAGTTTGACGTGCCCGTAATGTAGATTATCTTCTCATTATTCTCCACTCTTACACTACTCAAAACATCTCTCGTATCATTAAATCCCATATTCTTTATTTTGTAAACATTATATCTATCAGAAAATAAAAGAATTTCAGATTTATTCCATAACTCGGGAATATTCAGAGAGCCAATCCGTATCTTATAAATCTCATTTGAACCTTTATTATTCTGTATGATATCACTTTTTCGTTTCAACTTATTTTCCGGTAACAGATTTTCATCATCTTCTATTTTCTCATGCCACCCTTCACCTTCAAATGCAATTTTATTTTTTAATTCCTTTTTTACCTTATCCAGATTTCTTTCGCTAACTTCTGCCTTTTTATTATTTATTTCTTCGTATCGAACAGCCTTATTCTTTTCAAAAATCTCCCAAAGTGGGGTCAGTGCGTTTTCTCTATTTGCATAATATTCTCCACCCCTAATTCTAAAAAATTGCCAGCCACAACGCTCTAATACCTTTTGCCTCATAATATCATTTTTATATTCTTCGGAACCATGCCACTTATCCCCATCACATTCAATTGCAATTTTGCTCCCGTTCGGGAATATCGCCACAAGATCGATCCGATATTTCCCTTTTGCTACCTCATATTGCGGAATTACACGATATCCTCGCTCAACAATATTATTATACACATCAACCTCGAACCAACTATCAAATGGCTTAGGCGACCTTCCAATTGTTCTCTTGATTTTATTATTTTTTGGAATATTCTCCGGTCTATAATTTATAAAATGGTCAAGAATTTTATACCTTAAATCCCCCGTATTGCTTAGATCCTCCATTTCTACAGAATGGAACAACCATGCTTGTTCTTTTGCCCGGCTCACAGCAACATTAAAGCGCCTTTCATCTTCAGGACGCATCAATGCATTCCTTCTATGGTTATGGGCCGTTACAAGACTTAAAATAATAATATCGCGCTCATCTCCCTGAAAGCTGGCAGAATTTCCACATATAATTTTTCTTTCCTTAAATTCCCTTTCTCCAATTTCTTTTATCAATAAATTTTCAATCAAAACACTTTGACCAGTCCCTTGCAAGGAAATAACCCCCATGGTCTTTCCTGCATATTTCGGATCCTTAATAAGTTCAGATATTTTATTAACAATAGATTTAGCCTCATTATAATTTCTTATGTTCTGCCCGCTGCCTTCAATAAATCCATCCTGACAGAAAACATGCCTTAATGGCTCTAATCTGTTTTCTGAGTACTGTTTCAGCGGATATAAGCCCTTTCCATCCGGTGCGTAGAATAGCTTATTTGAAAATTCTATTATTTCAGGCATACACCTAAAATGCTCCCTAAGAACAATCAGTCCCTCACAAAATCTTTTTGCGTGCGCGAAAAAGCTGAATTCTGTTCCATAAAAATTTGAAAAAGGAATCCCTTTTAGGTACTTCTTTATATAGGGTTCCATTGCATTGGCATCGATTCCAATATATTCTGGTGATGTCTGTTTATCATCTCCAACAATAATAATGTTTTTTGTAATATAGAGCAAAAATATTGCATCTGGCCCCAATTGACTTGCTTCATCTACAATTACATAATCATACATCTCTTTTTGAGGTTTGATCGTTTCAGTAATCTTATATAATGGCATAATCCAACAGGGAACTGCCATTTTGCAAGATTCCATTTCTTCCTGGGCTACATTTCGGAATTTTAAAGCACGCTTCCCTCTTCCTGTCTTTCCGATTCTTTTTACAGCCTGAACCCATGCTTCTAAATGCTGCCGCAATGTCCGGTTTTCCTCTAAATTATGCAATACATGTTCCCATGCCTTTAGAGAAGCAATCTTTGATATGAGTTCTTCTTTTTTTGAATCGTAATATGAAAGATCTTCTAATAATTTCTGTTCATAATCTTCATTTAACAATCTTTTTAGCTTTTTATTTGCATCCTTAAAGTAGATTGCTTTATCTAATTCCATCAAGTTTTCTTTATCTATTCTGTTCATCTTTATATCTTCAATTAAATTTGGCATAACCAAATTAAGTCCTTCCTCTAAAATCTTATGTTCTTTATATTGCTCCTTTATATTTTTCAAATTTTCTAAATCTTCCAATAGTTTTCCAAGCATTCCAATATTTAATTCCGATATTTTTTCCTTTATTTGTAGCGCAATTGGATGAAATTCATCCTTCGATAAATATTTAGTACTTTCATTTATATTTTTTCTTAGCCTTTTATACTCCTTTAATATTAAAATATCTATAACTTTTCTTTGTAACGATTCTATATATTTTACATCATAACTTTTTATTCTAATATCTGAAATTCTCTCAATTTCTTTGATTTCCTTTCTTGCATTCTTAATATAAGCATATAACGTTTCTATCTTTTTTTGAAATCTTGAAATATCATCAAATAACTCATTATATTTTTTTAAATCATAATCAAGTTTTATATTCCATATTCTTGTTAGTTCATCATAATTTTGTTTAATATCTATGTCCCGAATCACTGAATTAAATTCCGATTCCGTATCACATGGACTTCCATTAACTTTTACAGCTTCAATAAAATACAATTTTTCTTTTATTTCCCTCGGCAAAAATGGTTTTTTAAACAAAAATTTTATTCCCGAAATATTTCCATTTTTCTTCGAATATGACAAGAGAGTATTTGCATCATTTTTCAGATCAACCAAGCCTTTACCTTTTGGATATTTAATTTCATAATTTCTATCTATTTCAACCAAATTATATCCAGCTAATTTTTCAATGATTTTTCTTGACGTATTTATTTTATTGCCCCATTTTTCTCCTAGATCATTTATTTCATCCTCTATTATTTGTTTCTTAAAAATATGTGGTCTTGCTTCTATATCAATTAAAATTGATCCTAATGTATCTAACTCCTTTCTTAATAAAACATAATTTTTCGATTTGATTCCTTCGATTTGATTTTCAATAATTTTTCTGGATTTTATCTCTTTGATCAGTTTATTAAAATATTCAATATCCTTTCCTAATATTATTTTCTCTTTTTGCGGTAATTCAAGACGTAATTTTTCAACCTTATACTTTATAAATTCTTTTCTTAACAAAAAATAATTTTTCACATTCTCAACTATTTCCAGGTTCTTTATATCTGAATAATCATCCCTATACCAGCCATATTTATTCGCATCTTTTTCCAACCCTTCTGCTATTTCTAATAATGTGCCATGATAATAATCATTTATTTCTTGTTTCCTCGTTGACTTTTCTTTTATTTTAATCAATTCATTTGAATCCTGAGCTATTTTCCCCTCCAATTCTCTTAATTCTTCCTCCAGTTTTTTTATCTGTCTTCTGTAACTTGATATATCTGCATTTGAAAGTTCGTCGTTAATTGCATTGACACTTGCTTCAAGACCTCGAATAGAGGCTGAATCCCCACTAAGTAGATTAACTGTTAAGTTTTTGAAATCATTCGGCAATTTATCCTTTAGAACATCCAATGCTCTTTTTGTATAGGAGATCGGAA
>BDTM01000060.1 GCA_002898015.1 bacterium BMS3Bbin03
GGCGACAGCTTTCTGGTGCCGAGGATCAAATCAAATCCCCCTGATTCGAACATGCGCCGGAACGACGGAATATAAAGCGGATCGTGTTGTCCGTCGGCATCCAAACAGATGACATAATCATAACCCTTTTCAATAGCAAAGCGAAAACCCGATTTTAAAGCCGCCCCTTTGCCGCAGTTTTTTCGATGTGAGATTATAAAAACGCCGTATTTTTGCGCTATTCGTGCCGTCCCGTCGCTTGAACCGTCATCCACAACAAGCACATCGCCTGATTTAGAAAAAGCGATTAACACATTTTTGAGAACGGATCCCAAATGTTTTTCTGCTTGATAAGCAGGAATAAGTACTAAGCCCTTCACAAAACACTTTAACGGTCTATAAGTTATTGAAAAGGGTAGAAACAATTTTTATTTCTACCCTTTGATTCATTGGTCGGGGCGAGAGGATTTGAACCTCCGACCCCTTGACCCCCAGTCAAGTGCGCTAACCGGACTGCGCTACGCCCCGTCCGAATCAAGTAAATTTTTTATTTCAGCCAGATCATCTCTCAGCTCTTCAATGATCTTGCGAATATCGGACACACGTTCGGGATCAATTGAAATGCTCTCCCGATCTTTATGAGACTGCCCGGATTTGATCTTTTCTCTGGCGCCCTGAATCGTGTATCGCTCTTCATACAAGAGCTTTTTTATGGTCTGAATTAATTCCAGATCTTTCGGACGGTAAATCCTATTCCCCGCCCTATTTTTCGACGGCTTTAATTCCGGAAATTCCGTCTCCCAGTAGCGAAGCACATGTTGTTTTAACCCGGCGAGCTCACTCACTTCGCTAATTGAATAATACAATTTTTTTATGGGTCTATTTTGCATAAGGTCAATTTATTAACCTTAATAGAATAGTAAATATTTTTCTAAATATCAAGTGTTTTTTATTGATTCATATTCTTGACAAAAATAGTACCGGATGATAAAAAATTAATAATTCTGAGCTTATATTGTTCTAATCCGTACAATAAGTTTAATTCGAGCTTTGACTTAAAAAACAGGTTTAAATCGAATAAATAGACTCCGAACCGCGGAATTTGAAACGGTTCCTCTATCGTCGATTCCGGAATCAGCGTAAAACCTAATTTGTAATCTAAGCTTTTTGCGATCTGTTTGGTTTGACTGGAAAACCGTCCGAACGGATAAGCCAATAGATTAACCGGCTCGCCCAATTTATCCTCTATTAATTCCTTGGAGGTTTTAAGCTCTCGTCGAATCGTGTTGCAAGAGTTCGATTTCAGATCAGGGTGGGTATGTGAATGCGATCCGAAAGTGAATTTGTGTCCGGCCATTTCCTTCACCTGTGCCCATGAAAGATGATGAGGCCGGCGGCTTCCAAAATTGACATCCCATGCGCTTTTTTGACCCATAAAATGGGTGACCAAAAAGACGGAAGCCGGTAATTTGTATTTTTCTAAAATCGGAAAGGCATTTTCATAAACGCAGGAAAAGCCGTCGTCAAAAGTAATGGCCACTCTTTTTTGCGAGGACTCCGAAGGAAGCGAAAACAATTCGTCAAGAGAGAAAAACTGCACATTCAATTCCTTAAGAATCAGGATATGCTTTTCGAATTGCCCGGGCGTCACGCGGGCGGCGCTGGGCAGCCTTTTTTTACAAACATGATGATACGCAAAAATATAGACATTTTTAAGAATAACCTTAGAAGATTTCATTTACAGGCATATAGGCTAAATCAAACGTATCTGCGACATTTTTGTAAGTGACTTTGCCTTTATAAATATTCAAGCCTTTTTGAAGCGCTTTGTCCGAAACGAGAGCTTTTACGCCGTAATGTGCCAATTTTAGTGCGTAAGGCAATGTGGCATTGGTTAAAGCAATGGTAGACGTTCTGGGCACGGCACCGGGCATATTGGCCACACTGTAATGAATCACATTGTTAATCACATAGATGGGATCGTGATGTGTGGTCGGATGCACCGTCTCGATGCAGCCGCCCTGGTCAACCGCCACATCAACGAGAACAGAACGCGGCTTCATAAGATTGAGCATGTCTTTTGTGACCAGCTTGGGCGCTTTGGCACCCGGGATCAGAACGGCTCCAATCAGAAGATCGGCCTTTTTAATTGAATCACGAATGTTGTACAAATTTGACATCAGGGTGACGACATTCTTCGGCATCACATCGTCTAAATAGCGCAAACGGTCCAGATTGATGTCGAGGATTAACACATTGGCGCCAAGTCCGGCCGCCATCTTGGCCGCATTTGTGCCGACGATCCCGCCTCCCAATATGACGACGGTGGCAGGCTCGACGCCCGGTACACCGGCCAGAAGCACTCCCCTGCCCCCCATCCGTTTTTCCAGATATTTTGCCCCTTCCTGAATGGACATTCGCCCGGCCACCTCGCTCATCGGAATTAATAACGGAAGCGAATGATCCTCGTTTTCCACAGTTTCATAAGCAATCGCAATGGCCTTTGATTTAATGATGGCACGTGTTAGTTTTTCCGAAGCAGCGAAGTGAAAATAGGTAAACAGAATTTGATTTTCCCGAATGAGCTCGTACTCCTGAGGCAGGGGTTCCTTTACCTTTACAATCATGTCGGCTTTTGAATAGATATCTGCCGCAGAATCGATAATCGCGGCGCCGGCATCTTTGTACTCCTCATCCGAATAGCCACTGCCTTCTCCTGCAGATTTTTCCACCAATACCGTGTGGCCATTTTTATGTAACGTTTCTACACCCACCGGAAGCATTGAAACTCGATATTCGTCTGACTTAATCTCTTTTAGCACACCTACGATCATTTTTTAATTCCTTCCATAGCTTAAGGTTCATGGTTTGGTTTGACAATCGTTTGATAAACTTTTTCAGGCGTAAAAAAGGTTTCAGCCGTTTCGATCACATCTTTCAGCCGGACTTGGTCTATTTCATGAATCACATCATCCAGCGTATGAAATTCATGCAGGTAAATTTCCATTTTGGCCAGGCGGTCCATCCTGTTGGATGTCGATTCCAATCCCAGCAGCAGGTTGCCTTTCAATTGCGATTGTCTTCTTGTGAGCTCTTCCTCTTTAAGCTTTTTATCCCTTAATTTATTGAATTCATTAATAATCAACTCAATCGATTGATCGATGTTTTTCTCATCCGTCCCCACGTAGACGCCGAATACGCCCGTATCGAGGTAAAAATCTGAAAAAGAAAACACGGAGTAGGCCAATCCATATTGCTCCCGAAGGGTCTGGAACAGGCGTGAACTCATTCCGGCGCCAAGAATTGTGTTCGTCAGAAGAAGCGGATATTTTTTCTCATGGGTATATGGAATTGCGCGACAACCCACACAAATATGCGTCAGTTGCGTGTGCCCGGTTCTCTCACGGCGTGCAGGCTTATCTTCGGGATAATCTTTTAACTTTCTGGTACTGAATGAATTAAGAGAAGAAAAATACTTCCCTGTTAAATCCACTAACTGCTGGTGTTCAAGATTTCCTGCGGCGGCAATGACAATTCTGTTGGCAGAATAGTGAGACCGCATGAATTGGATCAGATCATCGCGCTTAAACCCCTGGACCACTTCTTTTTTGCCCAATGTCGAAAAACTGATCGGATGCGGTGAAAAAAGGTCCTGGAAGAAAAAATCAAAAATGAGTTCATCGAGTGCATCCTCAAAATCTTTGATTTCTTCCAGTACCACATTCTTCTCTTTTTCCAATTCTTTCGGATCAAGCAGCGGATTCAGAATCAGATCGGTCAGGACATCCATTGCCATGTCGAGATGTTCATCCAGAACGTGTGCGTAATAAGAGGTCAATTCTTTGCCCGTAAAGGCGTTAAGTCCTCCGCCCAGCGATTCTAATGCATCTGCAATCTCAAACGTATTCCGTTTTTTCGTCCCCTTAAAAAGCATGTGCTCTGAAAAATGGGCAATTCCGTTTGTCTCTTCCGTCTCATCTCTTGTGCCGGCTTCAATCCAGATACCGATTGAAACAGAGCGGACATAGGGAATTTTCTCCGAAACAACTCGAATTCCATTAGACAGTACGGTTTTTTTATAAAGAGAACTTTCATTCACATTTTTATTTTGGCTCAATGGAATTATCTTCTCTTATTATCAAACCGATTGACATCATTTCTGCGGCGCTGGCGGACACCGGATCCGTAGTTGGATGTGGATGTGGGCGCTACGTAACCCTCGGGTTTTTCCAATAGTGCTTTTCGACTAAGATCTAATTTCCCGTCTCTTTCAACCTTGAGGAGTTTGACTTCGACTTCATCTCCCAAATGCAGGACATCTTCGACTTTGTTGACGCGATGATATTCCAACTCAGAAATGTGAAGCAAGCCTTCTTTGCCCGGAAGAATTTCAACAATAGCCCCGAAATTTAGAATTTTCTTGATTTTGCCGCGATAAACTTTTCCTTCTTCGGGAACTTCAGCATAAGAGAGCACGATTTTCCGAGCTTCATTGGCTGCGGTTTCGTCCGTAGAGGCGATGGTCACTTTTCCGTCATCTGCGATATCAATCGTAACGCCCGTCTTTTCGATGATTTCCCGGATATTTTTTCCGCCGGGGCCGATAATGGCTCCGATGATTTCAACCGGAACTTGCAGCGACATAATTCGAGGTGCATATTTGGAAATATCACTGCGGGGCTGATCCAGGGTTTGATTCATGATGCTGAGAATGTGCAGCCGGGCATCTTTCGCCTGTCGAAGTGCATCCCGCATAATATCGGATGAAATGCCCTTGATTTTGATGTCCATTTGAAAGGCGGTAATGCCGGTTTCCGTGCCGGCTACTTTAAAATCCATGTCTCCCATGTGGTCTTCGTCACCCAGAATATCCGTCAGAATGGCCACACGATCGTCTTCTTTAACCAAGCCCATTGCGATTCCTGCCACAGGCGCCTTTACGGGAATCCCCGCATCCATGAGCGAAAGCGAGCCCGCGCACACGGTGGCCATTGAAGATGACCCATTCGATTCCAAAATATCTGAAACGATACGAATGGTGTAGGGAAACTCCGTATCTTCCGGAATAACGGGTTTAAGCGCCCGCTCTGCCAGTAGTCCGTGACCGATTTCACGCCGTCCCGGTCCGCGCATGGGTTTGACCTCACCCACGGAAAACGGAGGAAAATTGTAATGGAGCATGTAGCGTTTCCAGGAACCGCCTTCGAGTCCTTCTACCTTCTGTTCATCAATTTTAGTCCCGAGTGTGGATGTGGCCAGGCTCTGGGTCTGTCCGCGTGTAAAAAGCGCCGAGCCGTGTGCTCTGGGTAAAAGGCCGATTTCGCACGTGATGGGTCGAACATCCGTTAACGCGCGGCCGTCCAACCGTTTTGCATTCTCCAGAACATTGCGCCGCATCTTTTCTTTTTCAATATCGCCGATAATGGCCGTAATCATGCTCTCCGAATCGGGAAAAGATTCCGCCAATTCTTCCGTTATCTCTTGAATCAGAGCCTTTATGGCCGAACGTCTCTCTTTTTTCTCCGCAATTTGAACCATCTCTTCCACGCGCGCGTCGGCACGGGAACGCACTTCATTTTGCAGATCATCCGGAATGCTTGTCGATTCATAAGTTCTTTTCGGTCTTCCGACTTCTGCCACAAGATCATTTTGAAGCTGAACAATTCTTTTGATTTCATTATGCCCAAATTCAATGGCTTGAAGCATATCTTCTTCACTGATCTCACGCGAGGAGCCTTCGACCATTGCGACGGAATCGGCTGAACCCGCAATCACCACATCCAATTCACTTTCCTCCAATTGAGCAAAAGTGGGATTTATGACAAATTCTCCGTCCACCTTTCCGACACGTACGGAGGCAATTGGCCCGAGAAACGGAATATCTGAGATAGAAAGGGCGGCAGACGCCCCTATTGGCCCAAGGATATCCGCATCATTTTCCTGATCCGCGGAGAGGACATAAACAATAATCTGAACCTCATTCCGGTAATCTTCGGGAAAAAGCGGCCGAATGGGCCGATCCGTTAAACGCGCACTGACTATTTCCTTTTCACTCGGTCTTCCTTCTCGCTTAAAAAAACCACCCGGAATCTTTCCGGCGGCATAAGCCCGTTCCCGATATTCAACAGACAAAGGCATAAAATCGGTGCCCCTTACCGGTTGATCCGATGAAACGGCTGTGGCCAGGATAACGGTTTCGCCATATTGCACCCATACCGCTCCGTCGGCCTGTTTTGCCATTTTTCCTGTTTCAATCACGAGCTTTCTATCTCCAAGCTCGACTTCTTTACGAACAACCATTCAGTTATCCTCCAATCAATACTAATTTGTTTTTAATTCATTTAAAGAAATCTCGATGGTCTTTAAATCATCTGAAGAAACACCAAACACTTCTTTCTTTTTCCTGTTTGTCACGTAGTTCTTTTTCGCATCATAAGACCTGCCGATATAAAGGGATTCCACCAAATTTTTATCTTTGTCGTACAGATGAACGATTAGTTCCGGGCGTCTGAAGCCCGCTTTCCGAAACGCCTGCTTTGATTCTCCCAAAAATTCCGCAGCTTTCAAATTTTCCAAACCAGCCAATAAGCTGCTGATTTTCCAGCTTTTAGCCTTGGCCGATTCAGGATAAGCAATCACCCACTTGTTACTGGTATCTTTTTCACAAACGATTGTTGTATCTTTGTAGATGAGCTTAATTCCGGCGAGATCAGCTCGTTTGAAGGTTAAGATTTTCTTATTCCTTAAATCGAAGAGCGTCGGCTGCAGGCCTTCAGGCACATCTTTCGAGATACTCATTATCGGATCCCGGGAATCGTCTTTTGCGTAATAGTCACCCCCCGGAGTCTTTTTGCCGATAAAGAGTGTTTTCCGGGCCTGGTTGGGTTTCAAATAAACCGTAAAGACGAAAGATGGTTTCCTGAGCCCATATTTTTGTAAATCTACAGCTTTTTCAACTACAAATTTATTGACGCGTGCATTTTTAACCTTATTCAAAAGTTTCTCAACTTCGGATTTGTCGGCGCTTTTGCGAATAGGCGAAGTAATTTGCCAGGTATCACCCGATTTTTCAAGCACAAAACGGCCGGTTTTCGTTTTTAGAACCAGTCTTTCGACGTTCTCATTTTCAAATTTCAAGACGGTTTTGTCTCTAAGATCGATGAGTTTTTTCGACGTCTGATACGACATGGACG
>BDTM01000061.1 GCA_002898015.1 bacterium BMS3Bbin03
AAAAGAGGTGAAAAGTGGACAATAAAATATTTTCTGCATCAAATTGGAAAAAGCTTGTCAGTGAAGAGCGCGAACAGAGGCAAAACCGTGAATTCTTTTTTAAAATAGCCGATCCCGGCAAATACGAAATTTGGGCGGACATCGGCTGCGGTCCCGGATTTTTTACATTGCCGCTTGCCCAAAAGGTGACTAAAGTTTTTGCAATCGATATCAGTAATGAGATGCTCGGGATCTGTAAAAGAAGAGCCGAAGAACAACAGCTTGAAAATATCGAGTATATTAAATCCGAAGGTGTTGTTATTTCACTTGAGGATGATTCTGTGGACGACGTTCTGCTCGTGAATGTTTTTCACGAACTTCAAGAGAGGAGTAAGGTTGTCAAAGAACTCAATAGAATTTTAAAATTAAACGGACATGCCTTTATTATCGATTGGAAATATGAGAAAATGGATTTCGGCCCTCCGCTGGAACACCGGGTTACAATTCAGGAAGTCACACGCGACCTGGCAACCAACGGATTTACTTTTGTTCAAAGTTGGGATATTTACGAAATCGATTATGTGCTTGAGTTTAAGAAAATGTAAGAACACGATACATCGCACCCCTTTCTACAGGCAGAACCATGCACCCACGATTCTGCCTGTGAAAGATAAAACCATCCAAAACAGAAATCTAATCGCCCGGGAACATATCAGAACAATAAAGGTTAAAGTGAATTAATGTTTGACCGCTGCACTAAACCGAAAGAATTGCCCCCTGAAGAAGATGTAAAAAAATCGGAACGAAGGGTTAAATCAATTAACGGGAAATTTATCGAAAATCCGGAAAAGTTGAAAAATAAAAAGAATTAAAAAAGCGTTATATTTTCCAAACCAAGGAGCGAATTATGGCAAAAGTTTCAATCCTGTACCCGATTTTTCGGAATCAGCAGGACGTCCTGAGAGATCTTAAAACGATTCATAATCAGACTGAAAAAGATGTGGATTTACTGGTTTTGGATCAGCGCAGCGGGAAAAACAAAGATTCCAAATCTCGTGTGCTTCAGCTTTTTCCAAAGGTGAATTGGATCGAAAAGCAATTTAAAAATATTGCCGAAATGATGAATTTCGGGTTTTCAAGAGCAGCGAGCGACCTTCTCATTTACATGCCGCCAAACATCGGATTAAAGCCGAATCTTGTTCAGGCCTATTCGGACGCGTTTCAATCGTCCGGGATGCCGGGAATGATCTTTGCGGATTACGCCGAAGTGTTACCGGACGGCAAAATCGAAGAAAAACGTCTGCGCGATTACGATGGCGACATCACCGAACGCGGCAATTTTGGTTATGTGAAGGGTTATTCTCTGAAAGCCGCCAAAGCCGTGGGATATTACGATGAACAGTTCAACAGGGCGGAAGAATACGATTTCCGGTTAAAATTGTCCGAACACCATGATTTAATCCGTGTTCCGGATGTGCGTTACGACGTGTTTATCTCCCCGGAAAAAGCCTCGGAAAAAATGAGTGTCGGCGCTTCAAAACTCTTTTATCCGGGTGAAGGAAAATATGGCGGTTTTTCGTACCTGTTTTACGACAAAGATGAAGAGCAGGAAATTGAACGGGCATTTTACAACTATTTAAAACGGATTGGTGCCTACCTGACACATGAAAATGAGGCGGTTGTTTATGGGCCGGATGAAAAACAGTCTCCGATGGTGAGTGTGATTATTCCGGTTTACAATCGCGCCGCCTTTATCGGAAAGGCGATCGATTCTGTTTTAAACGGAAAGTTTCAGGATTTTGATATTATTGTGGTCGACAACGGCTCGACCGACAACACGATTGAAGTCGTAGAATCGTACATCCGGAAAGATCCCCGCGTGCGGCTGATCAAAAATAAAGAGAATGTCATTGCCCTGTCTCTGAATCTGGCCGTGAACGCGTCCACAGCCAAATACATTTCCCAATTGGATTCCGATGACGAGTACACACCGATTACACTGGAAGCGATGACGGGGCATCTGGAAAACAACCCCAAATGCGGATTGGCCATTTCTTACTACGAGCTGATCGATGAAGTCGGCAATTTGCTCGAGGAATTTGGCATTATTAAACATCTGGAGTACAACCGGAACAATATCCTCCGCGTGGACGGCGCCGGTGCGGTGCGCACCTGGCATCGCAAGGTCATGCTTGAGATGGGAGGATTTAATGTGGAACACTTCGGACATTACGGTGAAGATTATGACCTGGTACTGAAGGTGTCCGAGAAGTACGATGTGTGCCGGGTACAGGAGGTCTGCTACCGGTATCGCAGACACGCAGACAACACAGACATCAAACGCGAACCGGAGATAAAAATTTACAACAAAACACTGGCGCGGAAAATGGCCATCCGGCGCCGGATTGCATTGAATCAGAAATTGGGTCTTCTGAAATAATTGGAACGGCCGTCCAAACTCCGGCTCTGGATATTATCCGCCCTGTTTACCGCACTCACGGCGGTGGGAGCGCAAATCCGCATTCCGATGGTGCCGGTGCCGATCACATTTCAGACCCTGTTTGTGTTTCTGGCCGGCGGCCTTCTGGGTGCACGCTGGGGCGCCGTCAGCCAGATTTTTTACCTCATTTTGGGTTTTGCCGGACTTCCGGTTTTTGCGGGTGAAAGCGGGCCGGC
>BDTM01000062.1 GCA_002898015.1 bacterium BMS3Bbin03
TTTAGTGTATTATTATAATGCTTTTTAGTTGGATCATATTTATAAATAATCGAATCAATTCGAATTGAATCCAGCCCGCAGGCGAAACTGTCCTTTTTCACATCTTTTGCGCCATAGGGCTGTACGTAGACGATAGAATCATTCGTCCAACCCGGACATGCAGCAAAATCCAAAGAATCGGATTGGGGGGTGGAATCGAATATAGAAATGCTATCAATTGTGGGAGGTTGAGTATCCACAAAAATTGTTAGCGTGTCATTTGGGGATTTTTCTTCCCGATTTTGAGCCGTATCTTTGGCAACGGTATAAAATTCATAAATGCCGTCAGGAGACACATGAACCTTGAAAGAATCTTCTACAGTGTCCGTAACTTCTTTATAATAATTGCATTTAATTAGAGAATCCTTTATGGAATATGGGCTATTTTTATTTGGTCTGTAGCTATAAAACAAACATACTAAAGAAAGACCGCTTTCATAATTTCTTGGCCCATTGGGAATATCATGGGCCGCAAAATGAACGGAAAATTCTTTCGTGTTAATACAGGTATCGCTATCTAATATTGTGGAAGTGGGTGCTTTTCGATCTACATAGGTCCATGCATCCGGGGAGGAATTCTTTTCAGGCCGGCGGACATTGCCTTTTCGTCCTTCTTTCGTTAAGAGAGTATCATCCTGAGCGTGGGCGGTATCCACGGCGCCCAGATAAAATTCATAATAACCATCATCAGAATATAATGAATCAACAGGCAATGATAATGTATCACGAAAAGCAGTGTCTTCGTCAGAACAGTAGAAACTGTCTGATAAATTTATTTTAGCCCAGTTTTTATTTCTTGTAGAATCCCAGGTAGAATTGGAATCGGGCCGGTAATAAACCCAAACGGAATCCACATTTTTGCAGATTGAATCCCAGGTGGAAAATACTAATTGTATAGTTTCCGTATTCAAATAATTTCCCAGAGAATCTACCAGCAAAGTCTTGGGCGGCGAGGAATCTTGCAAAGATGTTTCAACCGAAAACGGATAAATTTGCCGAGAATAACCTAAGCGATCTATTATTTCATACCTCGCCTGAAATTCATAATTATGGCCATCCTGCAATTCGGGAAATATTGCTTGAATAAGGCTATTTTTTTTAAAATTGCTAATGTTCTGACGAGTTTTTTTTACGGTGTCATTATCCACAGTATCTACTCTCTCAATAAAAATATAGAGTGAATCCTTGGGAAGATTAAAGGAGGGCTCATTCGCTAATTTAATAAAAATAGTATTTTTATTTCCTACCGTGATTTTAGGCTCTCTTAAAATCACAGGGGAATTATCGGTTTTCATTTCTTGAGCGCCTCTGTGTTTTTCAATCGCCAAAAGCTCACTACCACAAAGGGAAATAAGAGAAAACACAAAAAATATGATAAAATTACGTCCTCTCACATGCATATTTAACAACTTTCATTTTATTAATACTAATTTCTTTTTCTCAAAATAGAGCATCTTTTTATTTTTTATCGCATATAATGTATAGATATAAACACCTGAAGGCAGTGCATATCCAAAAGAGTCTTTTCCATCCCAAGAAATAAGACAGGATCCAACAGGAGCATTTCTTTTAAATCTTCTTATTAATTGCCCCCTCACATTATAAATATTTAATACAATCGACGATTTAACCGGGATGTCAATAATAAATGACGTAGTCATATTAAACGGATTTGGATAATTCTGCTGTAGATTAAACCTCTCAGGTATCCCCTTATTTTCATTTATATTTGTTAATAATGGATATGAAAAGTCCTTACTGGTTGAATATTCTTTAATTGTCGACCAGCTACTTTCATATATTTTTGAATTTAGCATTGCTCGAGCTTTCAAACGATAAAAAAATTGTCCATTATCATATTCATAATCATTGGCAACATAGAAACTATCATTAGTTTCATAAACGGCTATTAAAAATCTATTATTAAACTTATATAAACTATCAGCAATTTCTAAAATGTAGTTTACGGAATCAGGGTTGATTTTAGGCTTAATGGGCTTCCAAGCTATTCTTATGCTTGTAATAATACTATCAGAAACAGTTGCCTCTTCAACTTTGACCGATTCTGGACAGTCGACCATAAATTTAATACTCACGGGGATAACATTATTTTGCCTGTTTAATAAACTATCCACCGGTTTGACAGACCATTTGTAGGATAAAAGCTTATCCACATAGACTTTGTCGTTATACGAAAACTTGAATGGTTGCCTATCGGTATGAATCAATTCATTATCGCGATAAATTTCATAAAATGCTGTTCCACAACCTTTGTCGGTTACCTTATTCCAACTGAGCGCTGCGATCACTTTATTCGAATCTGCAACGAGTGTGCTTGCATAAACAGAATCGATAGTTATTGCGCGAATGATTGGCGGTGGAATTGCATCGTAATTTCTTTTCTTTAAAGTAAAATAGGTCGTTGACCACGGCGAAAAATGGCCATATTTATCTTTTGCCCGAATACGAACAAACACGAATGGGGTGCTGTTGGAGACCCACGGCGGCTTTTTCAATCGGGATTTTTTCAAACCACTATCTACCCACCCCAACAAAGTATCGGGAATGGAAAAATCCCTGTTGGCACTCAACTGGAGCTGACAGGCCGCGGCGCCAAAGCTCTTATCCGTCTCATGATTTACGCTGTCTTTCCAGCCCCACCGAACCGTCAACGAATCTCTAAAATAAACAAAATTTGTGTCCTTCACAAACGGTGTGAACATCCAGATGGGATCGATGCGTGCCCGTTTAAGTGTGTCATTCTTTGAATGGGTTCCATATTTATCAATGGAAACGACTTTGTAATAATAATCCGTGCGAACAGATAATAGACTATCCGTAAACGTATCCGTTGAAGCGGCCACAGTTGCAATTTTCACTAAATCTTCTCGCGTTTTTCCACGATAAATTTGAAAAGAATCGGGAGCCATGTTGGAAACTCCCACCTGCCAGGTCCAATGAAGGAATATCTTTCCTTGATCCGGGCTATCCGGAAAAGAAGGCAATGCCTGAACGTCAAGATCAACGTTGGGCGGAACTTTTCCAAATGGTACAATTAACGGATAACTCCAGGTTGTTGACAAATTATCCCGCCACCGATTTTGAATATATGGAATCTCTTTTACGCGAAAGCGATAAATCGAACCTCTGCTGAATCCGGGGTTGGAGTAAGAGGTAGTATCAATGACTACTTCCGTTTTGAGAAATTCCCACTTTTCATTATTGCCAAGACTATCGATTTTTATCATAAATTTATATTTTCGAACGTCTGAGGGCTGGGATTCTTCCCAATGCACCCATATAATACCGGTATTCGTATCAGTGGAATCGCCTTTGATTTTGGGAGGCCGATTGCAATAACTTGAATCGATATTTGAATCATCCGACAGATTTCCCAACGGATCAAGTGTTTTTAATTTGTATAAATAGAAAGAAAATGTTTTCAATGTCGAGTCGGCTGGATCCATATAATCCATTTTTTCATTGCCGGACCATACGCAACCCAAACTATCCCAATGAGGCTTTCCACTCTCTTTTCTCCAGATCTGATAACCATAAACCCAGTCATTTTGAATCGGTTTGCTCCACCTCAGGTAGAGATTCCCTTCAGCGCTGCAGGTATCCACACTGATTACGGCCAAATCGTCTACACGTGGCGGGGTTATTGTTTTTCTGTAGAGCTTAATGGTATTTGACCACGTACTTTTCCTATCCGAATTTCCAAAAATGGCCTGAGCCCGAATGGCATACTCCCCATCCTCAGGCAGCTTGATGTGAACGGTATCCAGTCCAACATTCCTCTGCACATAGTGAGAAAGCTGGTTCATATGCTCTACATAAACCTCAATCTTGGTGACTCCCGTTTCATCAAATCCCTTCCAGCTTACAATCCCATAATTGTGATTGGTCATAAGGGTGTCATCCACAACCACTGTGCTGTCCAGATGAATTCCCGGACCCAATAAACACCGGACAGAAGCCTCTTGCTGGGTGAGAATCGCGTCTCTTAAATTTCCAACATGATCCCGGCTTCCAATTCGATAAGTGATGGTTGTACTGGTATCAATTTCAGAAAAAGCTTCTTCATACGAATAAGTCGGTTTTGATAGGGATACTTTAACAGAACCGACGGAATCAAAAGCGGCGGCCAGGCCAATTTTTCGATAAACAATATACTCGGCCAAACCGCTGCCGGCCTCAGTGGCCTCCCCCCATTTGATAGTAATCATCCCATCCGTAAACGAAGAATTGACCTCTGCCACGGCTGTGAGATTGTGCACATCCCCGGGTGCTGCATTGTCCATCACAACGGATACTGTTTGATTTTTCCGGTCTACATAGGACCACTGGCTCATGTTACCGCTTTTATCCTTAAATTGTGCCCGGTAAAATGTGGGATGTCCATTCACATTGAATTGATAAAGATCCTTTAAAATACAATAATTAAAAGTGTGGCTTAGCGAATCGATCGGCAGCCAGGATGTGGAAAACGCAAATCCGGGTAACTCCTCTTCTTTCCCAAGAAAATCAATCTTATCAATCGACGCCTGAAATCTCACGGAATCAGCCTGAGTTATACTATTTTGGTTAGAACCCTGATAGGGGTTTACCAGTGATATTTTTTCCGAACATCCTCCGGCAAAATATTTATGAGTAAACGGATCGAAATAATCGTACCCATTTCCTTTTTCCCAGACAAACCGGGGATCGGGTGGAGGTGTTTTATCAGGCATTACAAATGCAGTTTCACTGCCTTCGGAGCGATTTCCAACGGCATCTGTCGCTAAAATTTTATAGGAATAATGTTCTCCTTCAATCAACCCTGTTGATCCACCCAAAGAATCGTGATATGAATAAATCATTTTATCGGCAGGATTCCCAACGGCCAATGTATCGATTAAACGAAATTCCCCGTTCATTTTTCTTCGAAGAATAGAATAACTCCTGACATAACTGATGGCATCGGCAACGCTTTCCCAGGAAATTACAACCACACCGTCCGGATTAGGTATTACCCTTGTTGTCGTTACATCAAACGGAGGTGTATTATCCTGGGTACTATAAGTTGTATCAGAATTAACAATGAGCTGCTTGCCATTATCATCAAAAATAGCTCTGACAAAATATCCATAACGCGTACCGTTTTGCAAATTCTCAAAAGTAGTTGACATTGTATCGGTCATAGCCAATTTAAAGAGTCTATTCACTCTCATTTCCGTGCCGGGAGAACTTGGATTGAAACAGACAGCATATTGATGAAGTGCATTTTTTGCCGGAATCCAATATATTGTATTTGATAAATCAGGTGTAAATTTTGGCTCCGGGATTATTTGTGGTACGCGAGGGGAAAAAACAATTATAAAATGTATTTCTCGTAAGCGTGTATCGCTTGGATTTTTTGAAGTTGAGGCCCTGAATAATAAACGATAGTCACCCACATCTTTTTTCTGAGGAAAAAGAATAAGTGTGTCACTCAAAAAAAACTCTCCTCCCCTCCTAACCACTTTGTTATTCCAACCTTCGGAAAAAGAGGGTATGGGCTCCACAATTAGTGAATCCAAGGCGGGAGTTTCGGTTAATTTAAAATGGGCTTTTGCAACGATTTTTGCCTTTTCGCCCACATAAAGCGTATCCGGAAACGTAACATCCAAACCAATCCAACATTCCGTCGCATTTTTCTTGTTATCCGAAAAGGCAAAAATGTGAGAAAAGAAAATCAGGGACAATAAAAGCGCAAAAATAATTCTTTTCATTATTAAATAACTCCTCCCATGGGGCAAATAATCGATGAAATGTGCTAATTATTCAATTGCGCAAATAGCTTGTAAATATTTTTAAAAAAATATCGAGATTTGAGGCTTACTCTCGATAAAATCGGCCGGATACTTCAGATGACATAGTGAAGCAAACCGAGAATAAAAAGTTTGTTCATTATTTTTCGTAAATTCTTATTAGATTTCATAGCAACAATTATTGAATATGCGGAAATATTTTTTTAACGACTATACTTTTTAGTACAGTAATGCTGTATAAATATAGCAATTTTTCACATTTTAAAACCATAAAAAAGCCCTGCATGACTTTGCAAGGCTTTTTAAATAAGTCTGTGTTTTAGTCGCGGTTCAACGCAGTTTTTTCTCCGCAGGAAAGACCCACACTTTGTCATCCAGACGATTATACACATAGAGTTTTGAGTTCATTCCGTAACCTTTGATCATCAAACCGCTTAAATTGCCTAAACCATAATTTTGCTCGTTATTCAAATAACGGTCCAATTCTATTCCGGAGAGCGTGAATTTATGGATTCCAAATAAATCACTTATTAAAATATGCTTTTCCCGATAAACTTTCTTTCCCCGGAATTCTATGCCCGCTTTATCTTCCTCGATTGCAATTCGGCTGGGGTAAATCAGTGAAGAACTGCCTGTTTTTGAAGCGCCCCAATTATCAAATCCGCCAATTTGACGAATGAACGATCCGTCCGACTTAAACAGGTACACCCGGTGGCGACCCCAATCCGCCACATAAATATTCCCTTCGGAATCAACTGTTATGCCTTCAGGGCTCTTTAATTTTCCGGGGGGATCCGGAATGGAGACATCGAATATTTTATTCGGCCCGATTTCCCCGGCAGCATTATAGATTAAGATATTCTTTGTAAAACTATTAACCACCAAAAATTCATCCAGATTGGGTTGAAAAACAGCGTCGCGGTAGGCGACAGATTTTTCAAAATCAGAAAATAGTCTTGATTGCGGCGGAATTTTGGGCAGGGAATTTGACATTAAAACATCTTTATCTATATTTTTTCTGAAATTTTGGAACTCATTGTCAGGGTCATAATTTTTAATTGCGTTTAGATAATTCACCTTTTCCGAAAGCGGAATTATGACTTCATTATCATTCGGCTGCGCCAGAACAATGGTTTTTTGAATCGGATAATACCCGATCGCCTCAATTTTCAGAGCGATATCCCTATTAAGCGGCAAGTGTTTCATCACAAAAGGACTATTGGGTTTGGGCGTTTCCAATGGCTGACCGTCCAACCGAACTTCGGATGCATAGGGTTGTCCTTTTTCATTAATCACCCACAGAATTAAGTTTGCGGTAATCGCTCCTTTTTTATCCTGAATACCCGCGTTTAGTGTTGAGAATAGATTTTCATCTTTTAACAAAGAACGAGTGAGCAAATTTCTTGAAGGATAAATATTCTTCTTCGGCAACCCGAATTTAAGAAGCATTTTATTCATTTTTTCGACGGCCTGGTCCTCGAGATATTCCCTACTGGCCAGTTTTTCATACGAAATATGTTCTTTCCCGATCACCAGCAATTCATCAGGGAACTCCACATTTTCAATATTAATCGAGCTTAATAGACTTAAATCCCCGCGCGTTCTGCATTTTTCGAGCGAGGCTTTCGCATTTTCATACCAGAATGTGCCGCCGGGTTTATTGTAAGTTTTTTCCATCACCACTTCATAGCATTTTTTGGCTGCATTATCATTTCCATTATTTCTCAATATTTCACCCAGATAATACAGACTCCTGGCACTGTGCATTTTATCGACTAATCGAATAAATAGTTTTTGTGCAGATTTATAATTCCTGGCAAAAAATAAACTTCGCGCTTCGATATATTGGGCTTCTTTTTTATAAGGAGGCTGAACCTGTGCCAATATTTTTGCTGCGGCCTGAAAGCCTGCATCTTTTTTCGCTTGTGTCGCTTGAATTTCGGCTTTTAAGGAAAGGGAGACACCTTCATAAAAAGTGGTTTCATTGGATTTCTGGTGCCTTGTGATTTTAAATATTTTCTCAAGTTGTTTGAGGTAATATTCCCGTTTCACCCCTATTGTTGTGGCGGCTCTCGGCAGGATGTCTCGTATCATTGATAAAGCCAAATTTAATTTATTTTGAGTTGTTCCTGTCAGAATCTGCGTCCACAAATCTTCTCCAAGATCCAATCGAACCAATCCAATTAACTTTTGCTTCTCATTCTTAATTATTTGGTTTGCCGGATTAAAATTGGTCAGGGCATTCCGAACCTGACGTAATCCGGCTTTATTATTCCTTGAAGAAAATTCCTCAAAATCGATGGTATACTTTTTAATCTTGGCATCATCCACCAAAATCTGCACTCTCGGATCCAGAATGGGGTACGGATTGTTTTTAACAAATCGGATAAGGTTTCGCTGAGTATTGGCCAGATCATTTCTCATAAATTGAACAGAACCCAACCAATATAAAGCCTCCGGAATTTGTTTCGCAACTTTGGCATAGTAACTCGTATTTTCAAGGCCTAATTCGGTAAAAGCCTTCCCATGAATATTTCTGCTTAACTGGACTAAATTCCCTCTGCGAAACAGGATCTCATTTTTAAAAACAGGACTATTTCTTAAATTTGAAATCAATTTTTTGAATTCGACGGAGTACTTTACATTTGCGGTGGTCGCAAAACGGTTTAGCGAATTGAGCGCTTCCAGATAATATAAAGCGCCTTTATATTTTTGTTTTTGCTTCATATCGAGATGTTTGAAAATTGAGAGATAATTGCATTTTGAGAAATAATATTCAGCCGTTTTAGAAAAAGAGAGCCGTTTGTTGGGATCGGCTATTTCGGAAAAGAGCGCTTCGTCTAAATTCTGATAGAGTTTTCCAAGCTGAAAATTAGTATCGTTCACCCGAATAAATGCCGCCACTTTTAGATCAACAGGGATTCCGGATGCATTTTTAACTTGCTTAAAGCCCTTTGAAGCGGCCTTAAGATCGGTTAGAATCTCGTTATATTTCCGTGCATCGCTTCCCTGATAGGATTGATACAACTTAAGCACGGCACCATTGAATTTCGCTTCGGATATCATATAGACGACAATCACACCCAATGAATCCGATACATTTGTTTTTGCATATTTAAAGTCCTGTACGGATGCGTTAAACAGTGTTACAGGATTCTCCGCCGTCTCAGCCCGGCGAAACAGACACCACCCCTTTTTATAAAGAGAAAGCTCATAAAACTTTGGATATTGTAATTTAAAACTTTCATCGAGCGTTATTTTCTGAAATAAGCGATAGGCTTTTCGAAAGGCTTCACGCGCTTTTCCCACTTCATTGTTTTTTAAGCCCAAATTATAGTAACTTTCGGCGGCAAAATAATAAGCAATACTGCTATTGTCAGGATGCTGTCCCGCCCATTTTTGAGCGAATGTAATCACCTCGGCATATTTTTCCTGATTGAACAATTGAAGCGCGGCTGTTTTTGTAAACTCCTGTGCTTTCAATAAATTCTGAGACAGAAAAAGAATTATAAATATATAAGCAGCTTTTCGTACCATTTGTGCTCCAAAATGATTTAATCGCCAATGGCTATACGACCGGATTGATTAACTTTGGAAGCTTCCAGCCCTTCAATGTAAAACAGTAAGCCGTTTCTTACAAAATATTTTTTGGGTATGTCCTCATTGCGAAACAGGTTGTGTGTATCAATCGTGAGCTTCACACCTCTCGACGGGAAATTAAACCAAAATCGAATTTCGCCACTTTTATAGGGCGTAAATCTCCATGTCTCGATGACCTTGGCAATTTTGCTTCCGGCATACGAATGACCCGGGCTTATCACATCCGTGACCGGATTAAATTCAATGCTTCCATCTTTTAAAACGCGTAAGCGAACTTTAACATCGGCGGTTTTGTCTATCGCTTCGATACGCTTCCAATTCAACTTCCTCAGCATACTTGATTTTGTGTTAATTTGAAATACCAAATCTTTAATTAGGGGCCCCGTAATAATAATTCCCTGAATCCCCGGACGCGGTGGAATTGGGATTTTATCTTCCAGTGCATTTAAAGGAATCATCATCTCATCAGGCGGAAGTCTTTGCAAAAGGACTATTCGAATCACAAAAATAGCGAAAATCAATCCCAGAAATAAAAATACAGCGATTAGGATCCCTTTCTTTTGACTTTTTTTTTGCTTTTGAGAATTAATCATTTACCCCTCGTTCAGTTACGAGCTGTTTTGCTTAAAAATTAATCTGCAAATTTTCCCGCCTGCGTCCATTTTTATCTCTTTCAATAATGACTTTTACATTTTTACTTTTTTTAATATCCTCGATAGAGCCCCCAACACATCCATACAGAATATTCTGATACTTTGCGTCGCTGAGCTTTTGAATAATGTGAATAATTTTGTAATACGGTATTTTGTCCGGTGAACGTAACATCACAAAATATTGAGAAGACGGATCGGAATCCGATTTCTTTACTAATTTACTTAACTGATTATCTAATTGCTCTCCTCTATAAATATTTCTGTTTATTAATACCTTCAGCGCTTCCCGGGTCTTTTTTTTATTTAATTCAGATGGACTTAAATAGCTGAATTTTTTTTCCACACTCTCCATTTTTTTACTAATTAATGAAGTCGCACGATCATCAATCCATAAAAAATTGCCGTTATCAAGCAATTGAATCACAATTTGTGCTCTTCCCGGTTCTGAAACAGGCGTTGGAACAGGCAATTTTTGTTCTTTAATCGTTAAACGAACAACCGTAACAGTGACCATGAAAAACACAAGAAGAATGAAGATCATATCAATAAGAGAAATTAATTGAACTTTTTTATGGCCATCCTCCACGGTTCTAAACGCCACCTTATTACCTCTTTGATCTTGATAATGTTCGAAAAATAACTCTCGGAATGGTATCTTTATAAGCGCTGCATTCCTGCATGATATAATTGATAATTTTAAACTCTATATTTTTTTCTGCTCGGATCTCAACGGTATTTTCGATTGAGGGTGCGAGAAAATGTTCTTCTTTATATTCGTAAATCGCATTTGAAATAAGTTGACCGGCATTTGTTTGTCTGAATTTCCTTTTATTCATCTCCAAAAAATCCTTGGGGAATTCCGCAAACATAGAATCTCTTTTCGCAATATTAAACGCATCCGCTCTGGAAATCGAATCTTTGCCGGCAGGTTCCAACACATAAACCACGCGCGGGCTTTGCGGATCATTTTTGACTTTATATTGAATCTGAAACAACAGCGTCGAGATAATATCCTCCGCCGCCACATCTTCACTCCCTTCTGCATGCGGCAATTGAATATCCGGGGGTTTTGCGCCTGATTTTCGTGCAGAGGTGGATTCGACAGAAAATTGCATCGTAATTAAAAAGAATATCAATAGTAAGAAGATAATATCGATCAGACTCGGAAACTCCAAATCCCGAATTCCTTCTTTTTTTTTAAACGCCATTTAGACTCCTGATTCATGTCCGCGTCAACGGCAATAAATGGGCTAACGCTTTAGGATAACCCGGGCTAAAGTTTTTCCGACACCTGGACATAGATTTCTTCCCATTTGGAAAAGATCCAGTCCAGTTTACTTTTATAAAAATAATAAAGAATAACCAGAACGATGCCGGTCACAAGACCCAAAATGGTCGTCCAGAGTGCTTCATTAATACCGCCGGCCAACATTTTTACCAGTTTAAGATGCGTTGTGTCGGCACCTAAAGTCGCCAAGTGTGCAAAAGCCACAGAAATACCGGTCACTGTTCCAAACAATCCCAGCAAGGGGGCTGTGGCTCCCAAATTCCACAACCACTCCAGGAAAGATTTTCGCTTCAGCGTTTCTAATTCAGATGAAGCCCGATTTTCGATGGCCCGGTCTACCTCCGCAGAAGCCTCCAACCATCGATAGCCGTTAATTTTGTGATTTCCCAACCCGGCCTGTACAATTCGTATTGTCGGGTAACTTGCATATCCATTATGTAACAAATCTTTCTCAATTTTTTCGATTTTCTTTTTCCCGACATTTTTCCACCAGGTGGCATATTCTTTTTGCAGCATATCCAGATCGATCATTTCTTCGCCCATCTGATTTCTCTCCATCGGCGGGGACTCGACAAGTTTATAGGCTTCATTAATTAATTTCTGCCATTTTTGGAGAAGATTTGTAAATTCCTTTGAGATTCTCCCGGAGTACGTTTTATCATAATTCATTACATAAAACGCAGACTTTAAGCCAATTTTCTTAAAAGGAAAGATTCTGGACAATCTCAAATTTTTCATCGTGACGATCCAGATGAGTAATCCGAACAAAAATGACCACCATATCAGATGAAAAGCAAATTTCCCCAAAAGGGTGGAGTGTTCAAAAATTCTCCCTTGTCCCAACAACTGCATGGGAAAACGGCCGCTGAGAGGAAAATAATCCATCCAGTTTATCGGGCCTTCCTCCGTTGAAGCGGAAAGGGTCCTTCCGCTGATAGCCCAGGCGGTATCCGAAAGAGCCACTCTGTCTCCATTGTTTAGCCCTTCGATTCTGAAAAAGTAGCGTTGTCCAATTTTAAGATGCCTGAGTGTGACAAGATTTTTCCCCGAAACCGTTTCTTTTTGAGTGTTATTAAAAAGACTGTCGTTTGCCGAATAATAAACCACATAGTCCGGAATCTCCGTGTAATTTACCTCGGCAGTCTTGCCCCTGTCTTTCGAGAACAGAGCCCACTTCAGAGTATAATTCACATTTTTAGGGATGCCCAGAAAATTCGTTTGTTTGCTTCTTTCAATGTCCAGTATGTGAATTTTAAGATTATTCTGAGCCAGAAGATTTTGTTTCCAGAAAAATCCGGATACAAGAATTAGCAGAAATACAACCCCGAATCTGATTTTTTCTTTCATGAGATTCTCCCTCATTTTATAAAATGATGCCCCTGTACTTGTCAAATATTTTCTCAAAAACATCGCTGCCACCCCTTTTGATAAATTCGACAATTTTTGCTATTTCATGAGTTGTAAACAAATTGCCTGTGTCAGAGTCGGGAAAATAACGTCTGACATCCAGAAATTCACCCGCTAAATCCGATCGTTCTTCAACGGTTTGAAGAGAATCTTCTGCATCCGCCAGCCGAAAATCGACATAAGCTTTCAGCAAGAATAAATCATCATCGACCATTTTGTCTTTGAAATAGGGCAGATAAATGTGTTCAGATAGTCTCTTTACAACCGGGTAAATATTTTTTGCCAGAACGGCCTGAGCGGTCGGCAGCTTGTTTTGGTCGATATAAATTCGACTTAACAAATAAACGCCGGGTAAATAGTTCTGATTTCGCTCTAATATGGAGACGGCTTCATCCACACGATTTGACCGGTAAAGGGCATAAGCCTTTAAATATTGGATAGCCGGATCTGTGTTTTTATCCAGTTGGTGATTCACCCAAACCACGTCTTTATTGCAGAATTGAACGGCTTTAGAGAATTCTTTGTTAAGAATCAATCCCTGAACATAATTTAAAAAGGAAAAATAATTGAGTTCAGAGTCGATTTCGCGGGTGCTTTGCTGAATGGCCGATGCCCTGTCGTAAAACGTCTTCGCTCGAATCAACCCCTTTTGAATATCTTTATTCTTTCTCACTTCTATATCACCCAATCGAAGATATGCGGAAATCGGATATCCGTAAAGTTTTGGATTCTTTGCATCCACGGCCAATGCAAATTCCTGTTCACCCCAATTCCCACGTTTCTGCCGGAATTCTTTAATTCCCAATGAATACCAATGCTGAGCCGTCAAAGGCGTCCAATTAAAATCCAGAGAAAAGCGTCCCGCAGACGTTCCCAAAGCGGTTTCGCTATTGGAAAGGTACGCCCAATCAATTTTGGGAAGATATTCATTAAATTGCGTGTAATATGTATTCTGCGACAGATTTAAACTCAGGCCAAATGTAAAAAGCTCAGCCGTTGAGTTTGTCCCTGCACGCAATTTAACGGGCATTTTTAACGATGTCCTCCGCAGGTCATATTCAAATCCCAGGAACCATTCGGGACTTCGGCCGGAGCCGGGGGTCATCTCATAATCGGCGGTCACAAGCATGGCATCCAGCCAGGAAATATTTAACTGCGGCGTAATGGCAATCCCACTTCTGACGGAAAACGGAATCACATTTTTCCCACCCGATGACAATTCGAGATCGGGTCGATTAAAATTTTTGAGTATAACACCCAACTGAAACCATCTGAATTCAGGATAAAATTTTAAACCAAAATCAACTGCTGCGGCCGAGGCATTATTTTGAAAAAGATTCTGCGACAGAAATTTCAGACTTGAGCCGGCGCCAAATTGATAGCCGAACAGGTAGAATGAACGGCTCATTGTTATATAAAAAGCCCGCTGCACATCAGAAAATGTGCGCCCGGTAAAATAATTGGCATCCGTTCTTTCTTCAAAATTGCCGGAATTTAAATCGAGGTAAGCAAAACCGATGTTCCAATTTCTGACTTCACTTAAAATTGGATTTTCCGACAGAGCGGAAATAAAAATTTCCATGGGAACGGCCAGCCCTAAATAGTTGTAAGAGGTGTTGGCGTACAGTTTTGTCAACATGATTGTGGCACTCACGCCTTCTCTCGAAAGCGTTGCCAGGCCCGCCGGATTCCAATAAATAGCAGCGGCACCATCCGCAAGCCCGGTGTACGCTCTTCCCATGCCAAGGGCGCGGGCATGCACGCCGTAACGCAGGAACTCACCTGCCTGACCGGCGCTCTCCTGAGAATATCCATTCTGAATCCCTAATCCGTAAAACAAGAAAAATATGAGTAATAATTGAATGCGTTTCATATAAGAATCCTGATTATTTCAAAACGGCAATCTTGTAAAATGCTTTTGATCCCTGAATCACGCACAGGTAGCCGCCATTCGCCACAACCTTTCCTTTTCCGTTCCTGCCGTCCCAAAGGAAATCGTATTTTGAAGCTTCTTTATGCAAAGTACGAACCAAATTCCCAAAATAATCGTAAATCCGTACTTCTTTAACTTCCGGATCTTTTACCCGAATAACGGCCAACTTTCCGCTGTAAGGGTTAAAAGGATTGGGAAAGGCGACAATCTTTTCGTTCAATCGTTCCCAATAAATCGTCTTGCAGCTTGAACCGCTCACATTGCCGGCCGCGTCCAGAGCCTTTAAGCAGACTTCAATGGCTGTGTGGGCGGTACTTTTTAAACGATATGAAAAAGACGTTTCGATTTGATGCTCCGGCAAAAATGTGAGGGTATCCTGCAGAATCGCATTTTCATAAATCAAAATCCCGGCCACCTTGCCTGATTTTTGATCCGCCGCCTTTACCTGAATATTAATGTCGGATGAACCATAAATCCAATTTTTGCCATTCACTAATTTCGCATTTCCCAGCACAAAAGAACGGATAATGGGATCAGACATATCCTGTCTGGAAGAGGTGACCCGAGACCATCCGACTTCCCGGTCAAATTGATCAACCGCCTTTACCCGATAAAAATACAGGACATTATCTTGAAGCGATTCAAACACCGCCGACGTATCCGAAGTGGTTTTCTCCTGCAGGACTTTTGCAAATGTGGAATCATCACTGCATTGAACGGTATAAGCGGCTTTCAAATAAATGGGACTCCAGCCAATTGTGTTCGATGAGCCGGACGTAAATTCCGGTTCCTCATGAATGATGATACGATTGACGGCCGGATAAAACAGAACCGTTCGTTTCCCGGCATTCGCATTTTCATTTTTCAATGAATCGAACGGAACAATTTGATAATGAAACGACTGCACGGATGAATAGGAAGCGGTAATCGTATCGCGAAAAGAATTGGCGGCCGCAGGGAGTGTAGCGACCAGCGTATTTTCTTTATACACATGAACTCCTTCCACGCCAATTCCAGCATCCTTCACATGATTATTCCATTGAAATTCAATGCGGTTTCCGCGGGTCTGGGCTGCCGTTGTAATCGTAAGGGTATCCGGCGGTGTAGTATCGATAAAGATAAACAGCTCCGGATTATCGGATTGTTTCGGGATATATTTATTTCCCTTCACAATTAAAACCGTTCCGCGGGATGCCGGTGCGTGCGCGTTGTCCACACCGGATAAATAAAAATAGTATTTTCCATCCGAAAGATTTTCGTTAAACAAACTGCGTACCGTTTCAAGCGAGTCAAAATCTTGATTATCAAAATCCTGCCAGTTCTCTTCCGGAGAATTTTTCTCCCAGAGAAAAACGGAATCCACTCCGGCAGAATCGGAGGCACTAAAATTAATATGAATATTCGAACCGGAATACCAATGGTGGTACCAGTTTGATGAATCCGATTCGGAAATGAACAAATCACTGAGTTGTGGAGGCACATTATCCTGAGTGGAATGTACCACATTTGACCATTCCGTAAGGCTTCCATCGGTGCGAATTTCCCGTACACGATAATAGTAAGTGCGGTCATTTTCTAAATTCGTGAATATTGCGCAGGTATCTGCTGTACTCACACTATCGATATCCCCCCTGAAATTCGGGTTTTCAGACATCTGCACGAGGTAATGATCCAGGTCATCCACATTTTTCCAGCAGACCACATTTTGTAATCCGGCCGTTATCTCCGGTTCCGTAAACATAACAGGATGCGGCTTGTATGTCACAACCACTGTACCCCCGCTCTGCTGCACATTAGATAAACTATCAAAAGGCTGAATCTGGTAACTGAAGTCTGTTTCCACCGCCGGCGGATTGGTTAATGTGTCTGAATAGTTTGTCTGTAATGCGGAAACCTCAATAATCAGATTTCCATCCCTTAATATTCGATACCCCATCAGACCGATACCCAATGGTGTATCTGCCGAAGGCGCCCAACTTAATTGAATTACATCTTCAATTTGTTTCCCGGTTGTAACGGTTGTTTTGGGAGGCGTCGTATCTATTTTTATTTTGGCCTGCGGCTTATCCGTTTTTCGCGGCACATATTTATTCCCCAGAACCAACAACCGGCCGGCATGTGAAATGGCGGCGTGTGCATGATCTCTTCCCGTAATGTAGAAGTCATACCAGCCGTCATTTAAAGTGGAATCGAAGGAAATGGCCATAGAAGAGACAGAATCCAACCCCGCAACCGATTTTATATCGTGCCAGGAAGCTGTGGCATCAACCCGGGAGAACAGAAACAGAGAATCGAGGCCGGAGGGATCGCTTGCGGAAAACCGAATCTGAATATTGGGCCGGTTAAACCATCCGTGGAACCATCCTGCAGAATCCTCTTCCGCAATCTTCACATTCTTGATTGCGGGCGGATCGGCATCCTGTGTGGAATACACCGTATTCGACCAGCCCGTTTCGCTGCCGTCTTTTCGCACCTGTTTCACGCGGTAGTAATAGGTTCTGCCGTCTTGCAATAAAGTCTTTGTCGCACACGTATCCTGAACACTCAAGGGTGTTAATTGATTTTGAAAAGACGAATCCGTGGCTATTTCCAGAACATATTTCAGCGTGCCGTCCTTTGGTTTCCAACACACCTGATTTTGCGTCCCCGCCGTCATCACAGGCTCACGGTACATAACCGGATTGGCCCGATACCAGATTGCGGCTTCACCGCCGGACCGCTGGATATTATTCAAACTGTCAAAGGGCTGAATCTGGTAATGAAATTCCTGATCATTCAAAAGCGGCGGTGTAAATGCGTCGGTAAATGCGGTATCTGCAGCAGAAGCAATTATAATCAGTTCGCCGTTCCGCAAAATGCGATAACCTGCCAAACCGATTCCGTTTGAAGAATCGACCGAAGCGGTCCATTTTAACCGAATTTTATCATGCGTTTGCTGCGCGGCCAGAACCACAGGTAAAGGCGGTTTTGTATCGATTTTTATTTCGCCAAGTGGTTGATCAGAGAGCGCCGGCACATACAGATTTCCCAAAATCGAAAGACGGCCGCCGTGGGACTCCGGGGCATGGGCGTGATCCCTGGCCGATGCAAAGAGCTGATAATCGCCATCCGGAAGATTTCTTATCAAAGTATCGCGAACAACCGTTGTTGAATCGTAAGCATTTTTGACAAAGAGACGCACCCAGCGGTTAGTGAGGAGATTTTTTTTCCAGATGATCACGGAATCGATACCGGCGGAATCCGTAAACCCATATTTTAGATGGATTGTCGGCCGGTTGTACCATCCGTTATGGAATGTGGATGAATCCACTTCACTAATCTGGAATTGATTTAGAACCGGCGGATCCGAATCCTGAATCGACCAGACCACATCCGACCAATTCGTCTCACTGCCATCGGACCGAACCTGCTTCACACGATAAAATACTTTCTCACGGTCTGCAAGGTTTTGAACCCTGTAACTCGTGTCCGTCGGCGTGGCTGAGTGCATGTCCCCGATGAAATTTATATCGGATGCCCATTCCAGAACATAGTGATCGGTTTCACCGACGGTACGCCAATAGACCCAATTAGAAGTCCCCGCCGTGTAATTGGGCTCCGCAAGCAATTTTGGTCTTGCCCAGAAATGAAATGTCTTGCCGACGGCTTTTGTTTGAAGATTTAGCAAACTGTCGTACGGCTGAATTTCATATAACAACATGGCATCCGGATCCGGCAGACTTGCCATTGTTTTCGATAGCGTATCCAGATAACTCGTTTGCGTTCCCGAAAAATCCGCCAATACCTGACCCTCTCTAAGGATTTTATAACCCTGTAAACCAATCCCGGCATCATTGGGTTGATTCCAACTGATCTGAATCACATCTTTTTCCTGGCGGATTGTAAGTGAAACCGTATCCGGAGGCGTCACGTCCACATGAAGTTTTAGCCGGGCCGTATCCGGAATGCCTTTGTTTCCTGCCACAATCCAATTGGCGGCTGTGGTTAGCCCCGCTCCGTGTGAATTAGGGGCGTGCGAATAATCTTTACCCGTAATGCTGAATTCATAATAGCCGTCAGCGAGAATCCCTGTTAAAAAATGATAATTTACAATTTTGATTGAATCGAAACGACTTGCTCTAAAAAGAGACCAATCCGAAGCAGGCGAATTTCGAATAAACAAATAGGTCGAATCGATACCGGATGTGTCTTTTATGGTATATTGAATCTGAAGAGAATTTGTATTTGTCCAGTCTCCGTGCCAATTCGCATTCGAAATAGCACTATTTTGCAGCAGGGGCGGTTTATTGTCCTGCGTCGAAAAAGCCGGAACAGGCGATAAATCACCAATCTCGGGAATTGCCTGACCTTTTTTTTGGCGAACCAATTGAGCTCTGAAGGAATAGCGATGAAAGGGTATTAGACTTGTAAACGGAAAATAGTTTTTATTAAAGTTTTGAACCTGATTTGAAGTTAATCCCGTCACTTCATCTTTCTTTACCACATTAATCAGGAGAATAGAATCATCGGCGGCAGGCGTGTAATCAATTTCCCAAAACACGGTATTATTTTTTCCCGCAGTAAAAATAGGCTCCGGCAGCATTCCCGGGACAGGTAAATTGGCATTATAGGCGGCCGACTGCAGCAATTTTTGAAGTGCGCCTGACGCATAAGTTTGAGCACTTAAAGGAGAATTCTTTAATTTCTGAGGAAGGGCAATCTCCGAGCTTAAGACGAAAACTAATAAAAACAGAATATCCCTTAAAAGCGAAAAATCCTTTCTCATGAAAACTCCGTTCTAATGATAGAATGTTGAAAAGAAAATCGAATTAAGGACAGGTAAATCTCTCCATTAAAAGACACCCCAACTTCAAATATATACAGTTTATTAAGAAAATACAAATATTATTTTAGCAACAGCAATTTTGAAGTTTTTTGGAACAGGGTTTGTCCTGAATTGGATACACGAATGGTATAAAAATAAACGCCTGTTCCGACCTCCTGTCCTTGTGCATTCAAGCCGTTCCACGAAATTGTGTAAGAGCCGGGTTTGTGAAATCTGTTTTCTATGTTTGCAATTTTCATACCTAAAATATTCCAGAGTTCCACTTTAACCTGGCCTTCTTCAGGCAGATCGTATGTGATATGCGTAATCATATTAAATGGATTTGGATAATTCTGATACAATCGAAAAACTTTGGGCACATTGTATTTTTTAAAAAATGTCTCTCTCTCCCGGCTGCTGCGGGCAATCTCCCAGCCATTCGAGGGATACCGGACCATGGGAGACCAGCCGCTCTCGATATTTTGGACGCGCACTTTTAAACGAAAGAAGGCCGTACCGTCGGATGATTGAAAGAGTGAATCCTCATAACTAGTAGAAGTGATCCAGCCGCTTTGTGATACCAGATGCAGCATTTCCGCAAGTTTCGAATCAAAATAAGCATTGCTGTCGGCGATTTCGGCCCAATATTCCGTCGTGCCGAACGGCGTATTCAGTTTGTCCCAGTGAAAACTTCTGAAAGAGGATGGTTTGGGCAGAGGCGCATAAAGTTGAATTTCGATAAATGCCGAATCACTTTCCGTTTGCACATTGCCCGCCACATCAAACGGAAACACCTGCCAGTACCGGTCTAAAATATTATCAACAGGAACCCGTTTATCAACAAAATGCAGCCTGTCTTCAACTGAAGACGGGATTACGGCCACAAGAGAATCACTTCTGCGGACATAATAACCTTTCATGCCGCTGATATTATCTGTTGTCGCATCCCAACTTAAATAAACGTCGACCAAATCCATTACATTTTTAGAAGCGATCGTGGAATCAATTCGTATGTGAGCCACTTTTTGCGGCGCGACACCGTCATAAGTCGCCTTTGCCGAATCCAATCCAAAATACTGATTGGACCAGGGGGAAACATGCCCCCACTTATCTTTTGCCCGTACTCTGAGATAAACATCGTTATTGTTTTGTGTGACAAAGTAGGGCCTGGCCAGCGAAACTTTGTGATTATCATTTTTGACCCAGCCTGTTGATGCCGTATGATGCTCAAATTTCGGATCGATACTCACGGACACTTCGGCGCTGTCGGCTCCGAATAGATCATCAGACCATTTGAAATCAGCCCCGAGCCATCCCCATCGCACACGGAGCGTGTCTTTGAAATAAGTCTCATGATTTGATTTTATCTGGGGGGTAAAAACCCAGTAGGGATTAATTTTTGTTTTGACCGTATCGGAACTGGATTTTTGCGCAAATTCGTCTATTGTCACAACATTGTAGGCATATAAATGATTAACGGTTAAATTACTGTCTGTGTAAGATGTAACAGCAGGCGTCAATTGAGCCAAAAGTTGTCCGTCCCGAAAGAGAGAAACAGACGTTATGGGTGTAACATGTGTCTGACCGGTCTTCCTCTGCCAGGTCAAATAAATTTTCCCTTTTTCAGGAGCCGAATCGATTGGAGGAGCCGTCGGCAGCGCCTGCGCGGTTAATTCCTGAACGGGCGGATATTTAAGGTAAGGAACGGTGGCTTTCTGACTCCATGCCGTTTGGACCAATTGATTTTTGCACATTTGAGCGGTAATTACGGCCGGAAATTCCATCACCTGAAAATGATAAACAGACCCTTTTTCAGGTTCGTAGAATGAATATGAATTTTTCCCAAATACCGTGTCAATTTTAACGGGTATGGGTTGATCTTCTTTAAAAACTCGAATAACATCGCCAAAATTATTAGACAGATTGGGCGTTGGGCGTTCCCAGAATAGTTTCATTTCCCCCGGAGTTATCACCGTTTGGTCCGCCAAAATTTTAGGCGGACGGTTAAAATAACTGGAATCCATGTTGGATTCAGTCGACAGGTCAACCAGGTTTTCTCCGATTACTTTGTACCGAAAACATTGATAAACCGGTTGGGTGGTATCCGTATCCATAAAGTTAGTTTGAATCGAATAAAGAGAATCCATGTTAATCACAGCGAATAATTCGGGAGAATTCCCGATCGGCCACCGGTAAATTTTATATGATTTAATAGGCAATTCATCCGAATTTTCATTCCACGAGAGGAAAATATGGCCGTTCGGCGTCGAATCGTTCCGTGCAGCCAGATGAATATCTGACGGGGGGCCTGCCTTGGTTACGGTTACCGGATGTGACCATATTGATTGAACACCAATTGAATAAATGGCCCGAACACGGACCATATAAGCTCCTAATTTGGGCAGCGACCAAATAAAGTTCGTGGCAGCGGGATCGGTTATATAAAAGGAGGAATCCACAGCACCGCTCACCTGAATCTCATACTTGTAAATGTCATCGGCGATGAAATTTTCCCAATAGTAATTAAGGGCATTCGCCTTTGTGTAGAGGTTGCCTTTGTATGAAATAACATCTCCCAGTACATTCAGAATAGGGCCGATCAGACAACGGGCCGATTCCTCATCCTTGATTTGATCCATGGGCCGCTGATTGCCGACATAATCAACACTTCCCACTTTGTAATAAATAACCTGATTGGTACCAACCGAATCGAATGAATCGTGATAGGTTATTTGTGAAGTCGTATCAATTAGTGCATAGGCACCATTTGCTCCAATTTTTCGATAAACAAAATAGTAGGCAACACCTGTTACCGAATCCTGCGGTTTGTTCCAGGTAATCGACATATAGCCAGCCGTATCCCCCTGGACAACCGGTTTAATCATCTGAAGATCGATATCGTCCGGCGGGAACACATCCTGCCGTTCCCAGACGGTATCGGACCAGGCACTGTAATTGCCAAAATGATCCTTAAATTGAACCCGAAAATGATATTGGTGATGATTGATGTAATTGCCGTCATTCCCGCCGTTATTCGATAAATCAAATGTGTATTTTATGGAATCGTTAGGAAAATAGGATAGTGGTATCCATGCGGTCGTTTTACCATTTTCTTCGTACCGGCTCTCGAAAAACTGCTTCCCCGGATCCCATCGAATCGGGAAATATTTCAAACTATCCCGAACGGCCTGAAACCGAATAGAATCGGGTGGATAAAGAATTTGGTTTTCATTTCCGGGGCGAGTGTCTTTGACAGAGATGATATTTTCCACACCTTTTTTATAAAAATCTGTCCATGAAAAATCAGGGCGGCTGAAGTCATACCATGCCGTTATTTCGGGAATGGGCAGTTTTACCATTGGGCCGGAGAATTCTCCAAAAGCTTCATTCCCGACGGCATCAACGGCTCTCACTTGATAGGCAAACGATTCGGCTGGCGGATCTTTTGGATCATCTTCAAATAAATAATAAGAATTATCGGTTCCAATTGTATCTTTGGATAAAACTGTGGCTATTTTGTGAATCGACAGTGAATCATTATCCCGCATTCGGTAAATATTATAGGCTTTCACATAGCTCACGGAATCTTTAACGCCCTTCCAATAAATATGAACAGTTTTAAGATTATAAGAAGTCAATGAATCCAGATGAACCGTGTCCGGCGGAGAGGCATCTTGTGTAGAATAGACCGTATCGGAATGAATTTCCGCAAGTCCGGAATCGGTCTGAAAAATACTTCTCACAAAATAAGAGTAACGTTGCCCATTAACTAAATGGTTAAAAACAACTACTCGCTTATAATGATAGTCCAGTTCTTTACCCAATTTTTGCGAACTCGCGTTTGAAATTATTTCTTGATCAAAAGGATATTTGGACGGGTACCAGGTAACACTTTTACTCAATCCTCGCGAAAAGGTGGAATCTTCATGGATAAAAGGACGCACCCAGAATGTAAATTGAGTTGTGTCGGTGAGTTGCACATCGGTTGAGTTATCCCTGAGAATCTGTGAAACAATGTCAAATGAAAACTTACCTGTTTTTGGAAGAGGGGCATGTGTATCAATTGTAAAGGGCACACGAAGCGTATACCCCCAACCATAATCGCTAAAAGTGTCGTTCCATTCAACAAAAGCCGGCGTATGAATACCTTTAACGAGCTTGTCATTCGATTGATTCACGGTACTATTCGATCCTAAAAAGGAAACATACAATCTAAATTTGGTACGCTCTTGAACATCAAGCGTGTCCTGAAATGATATGCGAGTTTCCACATATCCGGTGTCCAAAGAATCGACCCGGTAGATACTATATTGTACAAAGGGTTCACCGGCAACTGCCCGATTGAATTCACTCCAGAACAAAGATGTCAAAATAACCAGTAGAATATAGAATTTTTTCATTCTCATTTCTCCCTCTTATTTATTAAATATTAGCATTAGTCTATGATATTTGGATAACCCGGATGTATTTAGTTTTGCGATATAGATGCCCTGAGGCACCCGCTCCCCGGAATTATTTTTACCTGCCCAATTGAAATTGTGAATGCCTTTTGCTAATTTTTCTGTTCTAAAATGATAAATTTCTTGTCCAAGAAGATTATAAATCCTTAACTCCACCTGGTCATCTTTCTGCAAATTAATAGACAAAGTTGTATTCGAATTGAATGGATTTGGGTAATTTTTCAGGACATTCACAGCATCGTTTTTTTGGATAACCGTCATAATTGCGTCTGATAACTTCTCTACACGATTAAAATCAACTTGTTTCAAACGGTAATAATATGTCCCGGAAGCCAAATTCGTATCCGTAAAAAAATAGTCATGACTCGTGTTGGAAGAACCATGCCCTTTCACAAATGCCACATTCTGGTATTCAGTGGATCTCGTTTTGCGCAGCACATAAAATCCATAATTATTTATTTCTGTTTTGGTTTGCCAGTGAAATTTAACGGAATTCCCTGATTTTTCTTCCATTTTCCAAAATGCTAATTCTACCGGGAATAAATTTCCAAAATTTGCCGTAATATGCAAGGGTGCATTAATTGTGATTGATAAGGGATTGGCCGAAGAATATGCACCCCCGCTCCAGCCCAAAAAGCGATAATTTCCATCAGGATAAGCGGCAAGATTTACCCTGTTCCCTTTCTCAACCCACAAACCCGGGCACGGTGGAACAGTTTTTCCCATATTTTCCTCACTGTAGTTTATAAACACAAAATCCTCTTCTGCAAAATTTGCCGCAACTGTTTTAGACGTATCCATTTTTAATGAATCGGATAAATTCACCGTTAAAGTATCTCCACTCCAGTACAAAAATCGATAGCGAATAGAATCTGCTGCCAAATCATATTTTGAAACCGAAAACAATGCTGTTGAATCTTCATCGTACCAGCCTTCACCAATGGGGGATCCATGCTCAGATTGAATTTTTAAATAAAATTGTTTTAAAAATGTGACCCGTAAATTCATCTTTACAGAATCGATGATGACCACGTGTGATGCATTTCCACCATCATTCCAGGCACTAAAAACATGTCGTACGCCTTCCCCGCAATTTTGGATTGAATCAACCATTATGGTGTGAGAAGTTCCGGTAAATACGCGCAGCGATATGGGAATCCAATAATGGCTGCCGTCGATGTTTACGCCCATTCCAGCAGTATTTGAAGCAACGGTCAGTTGAACACTTTTTTTCACCACGATTATTCCATTATGTGTCACAACTTCCGGACTGCCGTCATTGAACATAAAATTCTTTATTTTTACTGCGGAAGAATCTCCAATCTGCCCAATAATTTTAAATCTCACATTTACAAAAGCCCCGCTGCCTGTTAAAGGACTTAACCCAAAAGCACCGATTCTTAATTCACCGGGAATTTGATCATTGACAAAAGGAGATCCCCAGCCTTCAGCGATTGTCCCGGATAAACCGACATCAACAGGACTCAAAACCAAATTATTAAAAAACAGGTCAAATTGGAAAGATTCAACCCCCTTATTTGAAATATCGCTTACATTAACCGAAATTACTGTCATGTCGTTCGGACTTACACAGTAATCGTCCAGAGTTACAGAAATTTGTGCAAAAAGAGTTTTACTGATTATCACAAATAAAAACAGCCAGCTTCCGCGTTCCCACAGCCTCATTTACGCTCTTTCCTTATTTAAGCAGCATTATTTTTCGGACAATCTCCCTTGATTTGGTTTTCAAAAGAATAAAATAGGCCGCGCTTGGCATTAATATCCCATTGCGGTCTCGCCCATTCCAGATAAAATATTTCTGACCTCTAAATTCTTTCCGGCCGGCAGAAAATACCAATTCACCCAACTGATTAAAAATATATAAATTCTCCGTCTCATCCCCCGGGAAATTCCATTTAATCATAGTCGATTCATTAAACGGATTGGGAAAAGCGGCCATAAATGACTTATCCTTTTTTTTATTTTTCTCAGCGACCTTCGTGGAAATTAAATTTCTATAAATTTTATCATCCAATTGAATTTTATTGATTACGATCTCCGGGGTAATTCCATTTTTTCTTTTTTTAAATTTAAAGATAAGTTGTCTGAGATCCACCCACTGCGGCCGCGTGTCAAATAAAGCGATTTGTACACGGCCATCCGTAATATTTTGCGCAATAAACCAATTCTTCATGGAATCCGGTAATGCAACTGACTGAAACGCCAGATCATTAGAATTAATCTGAAAATCCACTGAGAATGATGCGATTTTCTGCGTTCCAAATCCCGAAAAATTGACATCAATAGCCTTTCCGGATTTTACAATATCGGCAATATTCGATGGAGACTTACCGTAAGGCGAACAAACGGATGTCGTATTGGGACACGGCCAGCTAAAATCCACATCACCGACTAATAATCCCTTTTTCTGTAAATGTACGGTATCGGCCTGCAAATTCGAAAACACAGGTTCAGCGTCAAATTTCCAATCTCCCAAATCCCCTTCTAAATTTAATCCCACCGAGGCTTTTGCAATGGACAAAGCATCATAAAGTGTTACGTTACCGTCTCCATTCACATCTGCAGCCAATTGCAAATGGGGGGTTAATTTATCTATCCCCAGTGCCAATCGCGCCGTCAGATAAGCATCGTAAATCGAAATCGCCTTTTGATCTTTTTGATCGGATTCTCTTGATAAATCAATTTGATAAGGCTCGCCAAAACGTAATGATGTTTTGAAAAATCCGTCAATATCCGTAGAAATTGTCTCATCAGAAAACAGTTTTCCGCCGTTTTCTAAAGAACGAATATGAACCTTAACATTTGAAATCGGATGAGACCGGGGATTCATAATTTCCCCGTTAAAAACATAACTTGTTCTATAATCGATAATTAGTTCCGGTTGGAAAAAATAGGATTCCCTGGAATCAAATGAAATCCAGCCACTATCCGATGAGGTTATTGCAACATTCAAGCCATTATTAATACCGTCATTTATCGCTATGGGGAAATTTACCCACGTTTCAGGCGAAAATTCTTGCTTGTTCAAAACAGCCACTGCCGTATCCCCAATCTCAGGCTGAGAGTGCCATGTAACGGTATCTTCACTCCAAGCCGATTCAACGGGGTAAATTCTTAGAGAACGGCTATTCCCCGCTTCATTTCGAATATGCAATCTTAGCACACATCTTTGTGCCAGAGAATCGCTGTTTATAGGCGGAAATTTCATAAAGATTTTTCGGCCGTTACCCACCATTAAATACAGCCATCCCATATTCGCCAAATCACGAGTGGGACCGAAAATTCCTGCCTGTTCAACAAAAGAATCCCGGATAGGTTTGAAAAGAAAATAATCACTCGTACGCGTGGCAAAAAATATCGGAACCCCGGACGAAGTGTTTCCCTGTTCATCTTTAACGATTATTTTAACTTCATAATGTTCACCGGGAGCCAAATGATCAATTGTGTATTCAAAATCCTGCTGCGGCGGCCCCAAATATTTTGTACTATGCCAATCAACCGAATTGACATTCCTGAAAATCAATCTGGAAATTCCTTTTTCAGAGAGATTCCATTTAAGGTTCGCTGCATTAGCATAGATTCTTACTACTTTAAGGAATTTAATTTGGGGGGCTAATAGCGTCGAATCCGTGATAATTTTCATCACCCGCAAATTTGAAAATACCGGCCCAACCATTGCCGGATACTGTTGGTTTTGATAATTTGTGACATAATCACCGCTTATTGTCCGATCCCGTCCTAAGAAAATATACCGAAGCAAAAATTCATGGTTATGGTTATTGGTAATAAATAATGTATCATTCCGGAAAAATTGTACGGAATCTCCCCGCCAGATAAATTTCAAACGATACGATTGTGCGATATCCCAGGCCAGAGAATCCCCTGGCAAGACGACATCCCGATTATTTTCATAAGTTGCCGCCTGTAATTTGACACCGTTGGAATAATTGAACCCTGTGTGCAAATTCCAATCCGTGTCCAACAATTCCACCTGATGGTGTTCTCCCCAATGGTTTGTGTACATCGATAAAACATGATGTCGATTAAATGTGTTTTCTAAACCGGGATCAAAATTTGAGACCGTCACTTCCAGAATTCCATCCGAAATATAGGCAGCAAGATCATAGAATATCATGGCATTTTTAGCACTTACTTTCCATCCTCCCGACGCCAGAAATTCTCCGCCGGTGACCACACCCGATGCAGTTTGATTAAGATCATCCGATAAAATCAATAACGTATCGGACTCTGCCATCCCATATGCCCCGGCTTGATTCATTCGCAATCCGCTTTCGGCACGTAATCCATTCCAGCCAAAACTCTGAGAAAATAAAAAAATCAGAGTTACCAATAGGAATTTTTTACATCCGTCTGTAAAAATGTCGTTCGTTTTGATAAGCTACCTCGTTGCTCTACTTTAACAAAATCATTCTGGAAAACTTTTCAATCGGTCCCACTTTCAAGCGATAAAAAAAGAGACCGGATGCAACCGGATGGTCATTTTCATCCGTGCCATCCCATCGAAAATCATATTCACCCGCTTTTGTCTTATTCCTGGTGGTTTCTTTTACTATGTCCCCCGTAATATCGTAAATCGTTAGTTTGACGGTCTGCCCGGAAAATTTTTCGGGGACGGAATATTGGATTAATGTTGAATTATTAAATGGATTCGGATAATTTTGTAATACAATTATATTGGGCGGTGCCGCAACAGTGACTCTTGCTTCACTGCTGTATTTGAATAATCCGTTTAAATCAATTTGTTTCAGGCGATACGTATAGTCACCCATCTCATCCACTCTATCTCTAAACTCATAATATTGCGGATTGTTTGAAGTCCCATTTCCATTTACAAAGCCTATTTTTTTAAAATCTTTATTTTCATATTTTCTTTCAATTTCAAAACCAAGATTATTTGTTTCCGTTTTGGTAGACCATTCAAGCCTTATCTGATTGGCACCCATTAAGGCGGCATTGAGAGAAGTTAATTCAACAGGGAAATTCGGAGTGCTCAGGCCGATTATTTCGATTGCTGTGATTTCCGAATTGTCTTGAATAGTTTTAAAATCGATGGTTAACAGTCCGTCGGAAACCTTCGCAGTGTAGGCATGAATCGTGGCATAATCGGCACCCACTTCGGCAAAAATGTCGTAATGGTCCAGAACAAGGCTGTCCTCGACGGACACATTGAAGATTCTCTTGCCGCTCTGATGCCAATAAATTTCTGCAAAATGAAGGATGACGGTATATCGGCCATCCGGCACATCAAATTTGTAGGCGTTGAGCCCGTACCGTTCGGTCTGATAGAGATAGGGATCCGTTGTGTTTTTAATGGAATCCTTTTCAACATTAACCTTCCCGCCCACGTAGCCCCAATCGCCCGGCGTATACGGTTGGTCGGCCCGCCATAATTCCCCCGCCCGATCGATATAATCCTGACCCCCCGCCACCATCCTCAGATTAAAATTTTCGGGACTTGAGACTTTCACAATTATCTTTAGAGAATCCTCCCCGCCATTCGACGTGATGTGCAGTGTCTTCCGGTAAATCCCTGCCGTCAGGTCCGTCCGATCAATCTGCACCGTGACCTGACCGTCGTTTGTCCCGGACAACGGAGAAATACCGGATATCCAGGGCGCATTCCAATTGCCGTCTATCTGCCAATTCAATTGCCCGCCCCCCGAATTGTGGATCTGAAACGAAGCCTGCACACCACTGTAACCCAGATTCAATCGTTCCGGATCCACCGATAATTGCGGTTCAGACGGCGTCTGTGTCTCCGTGATGGAAAGATATTGATTCAGTTGCACATGCGTGAATTTTTGAACGATCCCGGAGGGCCAGTGAATCACCAGGGAATCGACACTATCCGCATTCC